>NZ_CALSBP010000002.1:3323811-4017889 GCF_943373825.1 Aquimarina spinulae
GGTTAATTGCCTTAATAATTTGGCTAAAAAAGGTTGAGGTGTCTCTAATTCTTCAGCAATTTTTTTTACTCCTATTTTATGAGTTTCATCAGAATGTATGGCTAGATAAAGTATTGCCCTTATAGCATATTTACAAGCGTTAGATAGCATAATAGCTTTTTTTTAGATCAAATATAATAAAAAAGATCGTTTTGTCTTTTTTGTGACTTTTATCATATTTTTCTTACTGTAATAGGGACTATATTTGCCACATGAAAAGTACGGTAATTCTATTCGTTGCTCTCCTGATGCTTATCAAGCCTCTTTGGCCTGTAGGAGAGTATATCATGAATTATGATTACATCGTAAAAAACCTCTGTATAAATAAAGACAGACCTAGATTAAAGTGTGATGGTAAATGCTATTTAAAAAAACAATTAGCCAAAGAATCCGACTCAGAGAATAATCCATTCAAAGACAAAAAATCTAAGAATGAGATTCAACATATTGTTTTTTTTCAACTATTACTTGATTTTGATTTAAAAAATGAACCAGAAAACACAGTTGAGAACAATTATAAAACTACACAAGAAATAATTTCCAAATTACTTATTACAGATATTTCTCCACCTCCAGAGTTTGGATAATTCAATATGAACTTATTTGAACTTTTTGTTTTTAAGCGAAAATTTAAGATTTTTTGCCATAATGAATCCTTTTTAGAGAAGCATAGACATAGCTACGTTACGAAAAAAAGTCAAAATTAGGGTAAATAAGAAAAATTTGCAGCAAAAAATAAAAGCTTAAATGAGTTCTATCAGTGTATTTGTTTTGAAGGTATGATATACCTCAAATACATGTGCATAAACTTATTTATATGTTGAATTATTTATAAAATATATTCTAATGAAAACTAGTATTGGTGTGACCTCTTTGTATAGGGTTTTGAGGGCACCGTTTAAAAGGGTAAATATGCTATGGTATATCCTGCTTTTTCAAATTACCCCCTGTTGGGTTAATGCCCAGGAAGAAATCCTAAACAAAGAGCCAGATACTATTATGCCGATCAATCTGGAAGAAGTGATTTTGATATCTGCCAGAAAAGAATTGGATTATCAAAAACAACCCAAACCATTATCGTCGTTAGATGAATACCTGGAGCTTTCACAAAAAGTGGGTATGATAAAACGAGGAGCCTATGCTTGGGAACCTGCGCTAAATAATATGACATCAGAAAGACTTTCTGTTACTATTGATGGGATGCGAATCTTTGGTGCGTGTACAGATAAAATGGACCCTATTACCTCTTATGTAGATGTCTCCAACCTTGCTAAAGCCCATGTTGCATCGGGACAACAAGGGTCAGAATACGGAAACTGTATAGGAGGCGCAATAGATCTGGAATTAGATAAAAGCAATTTTAGAGAAACAGGATTCAAAGCAAGTTTAGAAGATGGATTCGAAACCAATAACCAATTAGTGGTTCTGGGGGCAGAAGCCAATTATTCAAATTCTGATTTTTATGTAGATGGAGATATCATTTATCGCAAAGCGGAAAACTATACCGCAGGAAATGGAGAAGAAATCAATTTTTCTCAATATACAAAGTATAATGTTTCTGTAAACGGAGGATATAAGATTGATAAAAACAAGGCACTTACAGCAACTGCTATTTATGATGAAGCACGAGATGTAGGTTATCCTGCATTACCCATGGATGTTTCTTTGGCACGTGCAATTATTGCATCTATAGGTTTCGAACAAAATACTATAGGTGTATTTAGCGATTGGAAGTCGAAAGTGTACTTTAATAAAGTTACTCATGTGATGGATGATTCTCAAAGACCAGATGTACCTATTCGAATGGATATGCCGGGATGGAGTGATACATATGGGTTTTTCTCTGAAGTGAATTTGAAAACCAAAAAACAGCACTTTTTGATGAAATGGGACGGATTTTACAATAAATCTCTTGCAGAAATGACAATGTACCCCAATAATCCCAATGAGAACCCTATGTTTATGCTTACTTGGCCTGATGTACGAACTTGGAATACAGGTTTATATGCTGAAGATAAGATCAGTTTTAAAAAAAGTTCTTTGAAGCTATCTGCGAGATTAGCTGTGCAAAACAATAATGTAGCTGATGATTTTGGACTTAACAGTCTCAGAATCTTTTATCCAGAGATGGAAGAATCCAAAACACGTTTTCTTAAAAGTGCTTCGCTGCAATATCATAAACATTTAGAGCCTATTCATATCAATGCTGGACTGTCTTATGGAGAACGAGCACCATCAGTATCAGAAGGATATGGATTTTATCTTTTTAACAGTTTTGATAATCACGATTATATTGGTGACCCTAACTTAAAAAATGAACAATCTATAGAGGCTAATGCTAAAATTTCGTTAGAAAAATCCAAATTAAAAATTGCTCTGGAAGGAAATATTTTTCGAATGCCTAATTACATTATTGGTGAGGTAAATGAATCGCTTAGTACTATGACAATTGGTGCTGATGGAGTAAAAATATATGAAAATCTAGAGTATGCTGATTTGATTAATGTGTCTTTGAGTACAGAATACAAAATCATCCCAGAACTTACCTGGTCTGCTTCGGTATCCTACCATCAGGGGAAAGATGATACCAATCGTAATTTACCTTTTATAAGTCCTATATCGTATCGATCCGGGATTCAGTATAATAAAAGGAGTTTTTCAGGAGAAGTGACCATGAAAGGTGCTGGAGATCAAACAAATTTTAATCCTGAATTTGGCGAAGATAAAACATCGGCCTATATCATTTTTTCTCTAACTCTGGGAAAAACCTTTTACCTAAATAACGATGTGGTATATGCCAAGGCAGGTGTAGAAAATATTTTTGATGAATACTATTCAACGTATACAGATTGGAAAAATGTTCCTCGAATGGGGCGTAATTTCTTCATCACATTTTCATACAAAATCAATTAAAAAAACATAATTAAAAATAAACAAATGAAAACCATAAAATTAATTTTTACAGTAATCATACTTTCAACCATTTTTGTCTCATGTAGTTCTGATGATGACGAAATGATAGTAAATCCTATGGAAGGATTTAACCTGGTAACTTCTTTTGATGCTAACAATCATTCTATAGAATTGTATTCTAAGAAGAACGATTTTAGTATTGGATATAATGAGGTGTATATACGTATTAAAGATATGGCAACAAAAAACTATGTCTCTCAATCCGAAATTTCTTGGATGCCTATGATGCATATGACACAAATGGAGCACTCTTGCCCAAAATCTACCTTGACTGTTACCGAAGACAAGACGGTTTCTAAAGGGTTCTTGGTTTTTCAAATGCCAGGCAATGCAGATGAATACTGGGATCTTACCATTACCTATAAAATTAATGGAGAAGAATTCACGACAAAGAAAACCATAGATGTAATATCACCGGCAGATGGTAAACAAAAAGTAAATACATTCATGGGTAGTGATGGTACCCGCTATATTTTGACTATGACCGGGCCGGTAGATCCAAAAGTTGCAGTAAATGATTTTAGTGCGATGCTTTTTAAAATGGAAAATATGATGACTTTTCCTGTAGTAGAAAACTATAAAATTACGGTAGATCCTCGAATGCCTAGTATGGGTAATCATAGCTCGCCAAATAATGAAGATTTGAGCTATGATGGCACATCAAAAATGTACAATGGAAAATTATCACTAACCATGACAGGGTATTGGAAAATTAACTTGAAATTATTAAACGAATCTCAAGAAGTACTAAAAGGAGAAGACGTTACTACGGATAACCTTGAAAGCAGTTTATTTTTTGAAATTGAGTTTTAAACCTCTCTTTTTTTGATGAAAGGCCACTCGAAAGAGAGGCCTTTTTTATGATGTATAAATGAGCTGTAAGATGAAATAACACAAAAAAGACTTTTTTGTCTTTAATTATGACTTTTGTCATAGTATTCATATTCAAAGACCTCTATTTTTCGCGATGTAATGAATACTATAGTAAAAGTGGAGTTAAAAGAAAAAATAAGAAAAGTAAAGAAAGATAAAAATGCTGTAATCCTTGCGCATTATTACCAACGACCAGAAATACAGGAAGTTGCTGATTATGTTGGAGATAGTTTGGGATTATCTCAAAAAGCAGCAGAAATTGATGCAGATATTATTGTTTTTGCAGGTGTGCACTTTATGGCAGAAACTGCAAAAATTCTTAATCCAACAAAAAAAGTGGTTTTACCAGATTTAACTGCCGGGTGCTCTTTGGCTGATTCATGCCCCCCAGATGCATTTGGTTCTTTTGTAGCATCACACCCTGATCATATTGTGATTACCTATATCAATTGTTCGGCAGAAATTAAAGCAATGAGCGATTTGGTTTGTACCTCTTCTAATGCACTTAAAATTGTAGAATCGATACCAAAGGATACCCCTATTATTTTTGCCCCAGATAAGAATCTGGGTAAATACATCATAAAACAAACCAGTAGAGATATGTTGCTTTGGGACGGTAGTTGTATAGTACACGAAGCATTCTGTATTGATAAATTATTGGATTTGTATCAAGACAATCCGGGGTCGGTAATTATAGCTCATCCAGAATCTGAAGAGCATATTTTGAAAACCGCAAAGTATATAGGTTCTACTGCCGGAATGATAAACTATGTAAAAGAACATCCAAAAGAGAAATTTATAGTAGCTACAGAGGCAGGTATTTTACATGAAATGAAAAAGGAAGTACCAGATACAATCTTGATTCCTGCTCCTGCCGAAGAAGATAATACGTGTGCTTGTAGTGAGTGTAGTTATATGAAGGTAAACACACTTCAGAAATTATATGATTGCCTACTTAATGAAACCCCCGAAATAAATGTAGCCGAAAATGTAAGGCAAAAAGCATTAACTCCAATTGTTCGAATGTTAGAACTTTCCAAATAAAAGGATGATGATATCGGTAGATTATTTAGTAATTGGATCAGGTGCAGCTGGATTAACTTTTGCAGTTAAAATAGCAGAAAAATTTAAGAATAAAAAAGTTTGTATAGTCACAAAGGCAGATGATGACGAATCTAATACAAAATATGCTCAGGGAGGTGTAGCTGTTGTATTAGATACCGAAGAAGACTCTTTTCAAAAACATATACAAGATACTTTGGTTGCAGGTGACGGTTTGTGCGATCCGGAAATTGTTAAAATGGTCGTTAAAGAAGGTCCCAAAAGACTTAATGATTTAATTAAATGGGGAGCTAATTTTGATTTAGATTATAACGGGAACTTAGATCTAGGTAAAGAAGGAGGGCATTCAGAATACCGGATTGTTCATCATAAAGATATTACAGGTCGCGAAATAGAAACAGCATTACTAACTCGTATTCATCAATTGCCTAACGTTAGTATATTAAGTCATCATTTTGCGATCGATCTGATCACAGAACATCAATTACAAATACAAGGGCACGAAAATATTTCTTGCTATGGAGCCTATGTTCTGAATCAAAAAACAGGAGAAATAAAAACGATAAAAGCTACAGTAACATTATTAGCAACAGGAGGCATTGGCAAAATATATGGGCATACTACTAATCCGGTTATAGCAACAGGCGATGGTATTGCAATGGCATACAGAGCAAAGGCGAGAATTAAAGATATGGAATTTGTTCAGTTTCATCCAACGGCATTATACGAGGAGAAAGATGGGCAATCTTTCCTAATTTCTGAAGCAGTAAGAGGTTTTGGCGCATATCTACGAAATAAGAATGGACATAGATTTATGTTAGATTATGATGAAAGAGGAGAACTTGCTTCCCGGGATATTGTCTCAAAAAGCATAGATAGTGAACTTAAAAAATCCGGAGATTCCTGTGTGTATTTAGACTGTACTCATCTTGAGGTAGAGGGTTTTAAAAAACATTTCCCTACAATTTATAAAAAATGCATAGCCAATCATATTAACATAGAAAAAGATTGGATTCCAGTGGTTCCTGCATCTCATTATTTATGTGGTGGTATTGAAGTTGATAAAAATGGAATGACATCTATTCAAAATTTATTTGCCTGCGGAGAATGTTCGAGAACAGGTTTACATGGTGCAAATAGACTGGCTTCAAACTCTTTGTTAGAAGCTTTAGTGTATGCGCATAACAGCTATCAATACCTTTGTTTTAATCCTATGCAATCTGATTCACTAGCTATTCCTGATTGGAATGATCAGGGAACCCATGTTAATAAAGAACATATTATTATAAAACATAATACCAGGCAACTACAAGCTTTAATGAGAGATTATGTAGGTATTGTACGTAGTAACTACCGTTTGATGAAAGCTAAAGAACATTTAGATTTAGTGTATAGAGAAGTAGAAGAGCTTTATAGAGATTCGAAGGTAAATACAGCATTATGTGAATTACGAAACATGATTAATATTGCGCACTTGATTATAGGGCAATCTTTAGAAAGAAAAGAAAATAAGGGAGGGTATTTTAATATAGATAATAGTGCTTTTCCAGAAATTACAGAAATACAGAACCCCTCTAAAATAGTATGATATGACGAATGAATTAATTAAAGGAAGTATAGCCAAAGGGATTTCCTATACTGCATATGTTGAACTAATGAATCGTCTTGTTGCAGAAGAAAATACAACAGGAGCAGAACAAACCCAACAACGTATAGATTTTACCAAATTAAACGCAAGTAGAATGCGAAGACTTGATAAGACTCTTGTCATACCAGAGCAATCCAAACAAGTTTTTCGAGATATGAAGGAAAAACAAATCTGGTTTATTCTTATAGAAAGTTGGTGTGCAGATGGAGCACAAACCATTCCTGTTTTAAATAAAATAGCAGAAGCTTCACCCGCAATTGATTTGAAAATTTTATTACGGGATGATAATCCTGAGTTTATGGATCTTTTTTTAACAAATGGAACGCGCTCTATACCTAAACTAGTGATAGTAGATAATAATGGTAACGTCTTAAATACATGGGGTCCAAGATCACAAGTAGCTACTAATATGGTTCTGGCTTACAAAAAGGAAAACGGAAAAATAGATGACACTTTTAAAAAATCTCTACAAGTTTGGTATAATAAAAATAAAGGAGAAGCTATTATTAATGATCTTGTGAATATAGTCGAAGACTCACTTACGTTAGAAAAAGATTTTGATTAAATAGATCTTGCTTATTTATAAAAAACTTCCGGAAAATCGTTTTTCCGGAAGTTTTTTAAATGGTATTAATCTTCAACAGAAGACTTTGGTCCTTCTACAATCCTCTTTTCCATTTCTATTGCTTTTGGAAATAAAATATTATTCTCTAGATGGATATGTAAATGTAAATCCTTTTCAAATTCTTCTAACATTGAAAAAGTAACATTATAGGTATTACAAGCATCTTCGGGAGGAGTATAATTATTTGATAACCCTGAAATTTTACGAAACCGTACTCCTTCGTTATCGTGTTCCTGCATCATCATCGAAATAGGATTTTCTACAGTTCCAAAATGAGGAGGTTGCACGTTATGATTTTGTTCCAGATTTTTTACCATTTTTCTAACAAAAGGAAATAGTATAATTTCTTCTTTTTTCATATGTTGTGCAAGTTCACCAGAGGCTTCACTAAATAGAGTATGAATTTCTAACAACTCTGGATGACGCCCTCCATGTACTTTGCAGAGTTTTTCTAAATACTGACGTAGTATAGGGATCTTTTCCTCTACATAGCGGTGATGTTTCTTTTCTATATAATCTGCTAATAGATCAAGTGGCCAGGATTGATAATCAATAGCAATATCATCTTTTTGAGTTAAAACGTCGTTCAAATTCTCTAGAAGGGTTTCAACTTCAATTCCGTTTTTGTTGCAAACCTCTTCCAATGTTCTATCTCCTCTACAGCAAAAATCAATTCCATATTTTGAAAAAACGGTAGCAGTTCGATAATCTTTAGCAACGAATTGCCCTACCTTAGTTTTTATTAGTGTATCCATAATTTATTTATTTAAGATTTTTTTATTTTTTAATGTTAAATCAAATACAAACCAACAAATGGCGACCATACCAATTGCAAAAATGATATCCCCTATAGATCGTAACCATTTTAGGATGATCATTCCTGGATGTTGCATAAATTCGGCAGAACGAGCATACCACATTCCATGCTCTATACTTTCAAGTGCTTGCCATACACCCATAGGTAATAAGCTTAATAGTGCCATAGCTAATAACCCTATATTTAAAGACCAAAAAGAGATTTTTAGTAATTTTTCGTTCCAGGGTACATCTCTATAAAGGCTTCTTAGCACAAATAACATTAATCCGATTCCTAAGGTCCCGTATACTCCATATAAAGCAGTATGACTATGAAGAGGTGTAGTATTTAATCCCTGTACATAATATAATGCAATCGGCGGGTTGATGATAAAACCAAAAATACCTGCCCCAAGAAAATTCCAAAAGGCTACAGCAACCATAAAATATATGGGCCACTTATAATCTTTAAGCCAACGTGTTGCTTTAGACAATTTATAATTGTGATATGCTTCGTAACCAATAAGTGTAAGAGGTACAATTTCTAGTGCACTAAATGTAGCTCCCAAAGCCATTACAGCAGTAGGAGTTCCTGAAAAATAAATATGATGAAAAGTTCCTAAAATTCCACCAGATAAAAATATTATAGTGGCAAACAATACATTGTGTATTGCAGTTTTTGTTTTTAGAAGTCCTAATCGTACAAATAAAAAGGCGATAACCACAGTAGCAAAAACCTCAAAAAAGCCTTCTACCCATAGATGTACAACCCACCATCTCCAATATTCGGCTATTGCCAAATTGGTTTGCCTACCCCACATAAGTCCTGCTCCGTAGAACATAGCTATGGCAATACAGGATATCAAAAACATGATAATGAGATTTTTTTCTTCGGTTTTTTTCTTCAATACAGGCAATAGTGGTCTGGCCATTAAGGCTAACCATAAAAATAACCCTATAAGTAGAAAAATTTGCCAAAACCGACCCAGATCAACATATTCATACCCTTGATGACCAAACCAAAAGTTTTCTACGAGATTTAGTTTTTGCATTACCCCAAGCCATTGTCCAAACATCGAACCTGCTACAATAATTAAAAGAGCAATAAATAGAAAATTAACACCAAATACCTGAAATTTTGGATCTTTACCAGATATTGAGGGAGCAATATACAATCCTGTTGCTAACCATGCAGTAGCTATCCAAAAGATAGCTAATTGAGTATGCCAGCTACGAGTAACCGAGTAGGGGAGAATCTGATCCAAAGGAATACCATAAAAACCATCTCCTTCTACACCATAATGTGCAGTAACAATACCTAACAACATTTGTACAACCATAAGAAGGCTTACTACCCAAAAATATTTTTTTACCAGGTGCATAGAAGGAGTTATTCCTTGTCTTAATAAAGGATCTTCCACAGGAGCAGGAATATGTTCATCTTCTCCCGATTTCACATGATAGAATACCATTATTCCGATAGACATGATCAAAAGAACAATACTCACTCCCGACCAGGTAAATAAACTCTTGGTAGGCACATTACCCACTAATTCTTCTGCAGGCCAGTTATGAGTATAAGAAATATTCTCGTCTGGTCTTTGTGTAACTGTTGCCCAGGTCGCCCAAAAGAAAAATGCATTCATTTTTTGCATGCGTTCTTCATTTTTAATAGTATTTTTTGGAATAGCATAGTCTGATCGTAATTGATCAAATTTGGGATCATCGGTAAACAAACCTTTATAGTAATTGCTTAAATACTGTATTGCCCGAATCCTTTCTTCTGAAATGGTGATCGATTTATTTGTTTCATTATACGTATTAGCTCGTAGGTCTTTTTGTAATCGCACCTTTAAAGCAGCTTGTTGCTCTGCATTTATGAGCTTATAGCTTGTATTAAAATCTCTTTGTGCGTAAATATCTAAGATAAATAGTGCCTCTCGATGAAGCCAGTCTGCTGTCCAATCTGGAGCGACATAAGCACCATGTCCCCAAACTGATCCTATTTCCTGCCCGCCAATACTTTGCCAAATGTTTTGCCCATCTTTAATCTGAGAATTAGTAAAAATAATATTGCCACTGGGCGAAATAATTTTGTCGGGTATAGGTGGTGCTTTTTGATAAATCTCGTAACCATAATACCCTAATACACTAAAGGAGAGTATTAATACTGCTGCAAGTCCCAGCCATAATTTTTTTTCTTTTTTCATGAGATAGTAGTTAAAAATTTAATTCGGACAATTTTATCCTATTTAATAGTAAATTTTTTTAGGTTCTTAAATATGAAGCTCCAGATTTGATCCCAAGAGCTAATTCTTCGAGGTTGGTGGATTCCAACATTTTCTTTAATTCTTCTCTTACAGCAGCGAATTTATGATGAACAGGGCATGGATGATCTTCTGAGCATTTATTAAGACCCAAACCACAGCCAATATAAATACTATCCCCATCTATGGCATCAACAATTTCTGCAAGTTGTATAGATGCTATTTTATGTTTTTCTATTTCGAAACCGCCAGCGGCACCTTTTACAGAATTAACTATATTGTTTTTAGCTAGTTTTTGAAGAATCTTTGCAGTAAATGCTTCTGGCGAATTAATTTTGGCAGCGATATCTTTGAGACTTACCCGCTCTCCTTGATAAGATTTTAAGGCAATAAAAATGGCAGCTTTAATTCCGTATTCGCAGGCTTTCGAAAACATTCTATTCAAAAATTAGTTACACTGCAAAATTAGCAATTATTTAATTAGGATAAAAATATCCGAATTAAATAATTGTAAAACTTTTTTACTTAGATTTTAATAAAAGATTAATTAGTCCGAAAATATGATATTTATCATATTTCATGTGCTGTAGTAATTCTTATTTTTACAAAATAAAAGACAAAAAAGTCTTTTATTAAAAGTTAAATAGTAAGAATATGAAATCAAAAAAATCATTTGTATTGTTATCTAGTACAGGATTGTTTTTAGGCGTCCTATTAATGATCCTATCTGCCTGCTCACAAAATAAGGAAGCAGAGGTAAAGAATTACCTGGGGCCAGAAGGTATTCCTGTAAGTCAGGAAATGATTGCCGAATTAACTTCACCTCCTAATGTTCCTGGACCTACAGGAAGAAGAAAAGCGAAGAAACTTATCGTGAATATGGAGGTTCTAGAAGAAGAAGGAGAGATGACAGATGGAGTAAAATATGTGTATTGGACATTTGGAGGTTCGGTACCAGGAAGTTTTATAAGAACAAAAGTTGGGGATGAAGTAGAGTTTCACTTAAAAAATCACCCAGATAACAAACTACCCCATAATATAGATTTACACGCCGTAACCGGCCCAGGGGGTGGTGCAACTTCTTCTTTTGTAGCTCCCGGACACGAAGCTCAGTTTTCTTTTAAAGTGTTAAACCCGGGCTTATACGTATACCACTGTGCAACAGCTCCGGTAGGAATGCACATCGCTAATGGGATGTATGGATTAATACTTGTTGAGCCAGAAGAAGGTCTTCCTCCGGTAGATAAAGAATATTATGTAATGCAAGGAGATTTTTATACCAAAGGAGAAAACGGAGATAGAGGATTACAGCCTTTTGATATGAAAAAAGCTGTAGATGAAGATGCAGATTATGTGGTTTTTAATGGAAAAGTTGGTTCGTTAACAGGTGATAATGCTATTACAGCAAATGTTGGAGAAACCGTTAGATTATATGTTGGTAATGGAGGACCAAATCTTGTATCATCTTTTCATGTTATTGGTGAAATTTTTGATGTCGTTAGGGTAGAAGGCGGTGATCTTATTAATACCAATGTACAAACTACTCTTGTCCCCGCAGGAGGTGCAGCTATTGTAGAATTTAAAGTTGATGTTCCGGGAACCTTCATTTTAGTAGATCACTCTATTTTTAGAGCCTTTAATAAAGGTGCTTTAGGAATGCTCAAAGTGCAAGGCGAAGAGAACAAGAAAATCTATTCGGGTAAAGAGGAAGAAGGAGTGTACCAACCCGAAGGAAGTGGAATCCAGGAAATGCCGGCTGATAAGGATGTTGTACAAATCGAAGAAACGGCAAAATCACTTCAAGAAAAAATGGAGTTTGGTAAAGCCACCTATATGAGAACTTGTTTTGCATGTCATCAAGCCGAAGGGCAAGGAATTCCTAATGCTTTTCCGCCTCTGGCTAAATCAGATTATTTAAATGCTGATCTAAACCGTGCGATTGATATTATTTTACATGGAAAAACAGGTGAAATAACTGTAAATGGTGTAAAATATAATAGTGTGATGACTAAACAGGATTTAACCGATGAAGAAGTGGCCAATGTGCTTACTTATATATATAACAGTTGGGGAAATTCTAAAAAAGAAGTTACACCTTCAATAGTTGCTAGTAGAAGAAACGCACATTAAAAATTGAAATAAATGACAACCTCTCCTTTAAAAATAGTTTTCTTTTTTGCTATGTGTATAGTATGTACATTAAATAGTGTTATAGCACAAACAGAAAATATGGTTACTGTTAAAGGAGGGGTTTATATTCCTTTATATGGAGTTGATTCTACCGCTGTAAAAGTCAATGATTTTTTGATGGATGTTTACCCTGTATCAAATAGTGAGTTTTTAGCATTTGTTAAGAAATATCCACAATGGAAACGTAGTCACGTAAAGCGTTTGTTTGCAGATAAAAATTACCTGGTACTTTGGAAAGATGATAATACGCTAAGTGATCAATTGAAACCTAATTCTCCTATAACGGGAGTTTCTTGGTTTGCTGCCAAAAAATATTGTGAGTGTTTGGGAAAAAGACTACCAACTATTGATGAGTGGGAATATGCTGCAATGGCAGATGATAAGACCATAGATGCAAGAAAAAAAGAAACCTATAATCAATATATTTTAGAATGGTATGAAACCCCTAAATCTTTTAACAATAGTATAGGCTCTACTTTTAAAAATTACTGGGGTATATATGATTTACATGGATTGGTGTGGGAATGGACATTGGATTTTAATTCTGTACTAATATCGGGAGAATCTAGAAAAGATGTAGATAAAGATAGTAATCTGTTTTGCGGCAGTGCAGCAGTTGGAGCTTCAGATTTAATGAATTATGCAGCATTTATGCGTTATGCTTTTAGAGGTAGTATGAAAGCAAATTATGCAGTAAAGAATTTGGGATTTCGTTGCGTAAAAGATATTGATATAACTCCTTAGATTCATAAGATAAAACTCAAACATAATGTATGTTAAATCATCAAATATGATTAAAATGAATATCATAAAAATTTTACTATTAGGAGCAATTATTGTGTTGGGCTCTTGTAATAAAGAAAAAAAACAAGAAGAAGTAGCTGTGTCAGAACCCACATCCAAAGAACACAATACTTCTATTTCTGAACTTTCGATCTACAATTTACCCGCTATCTGGACCACCCAGGATAATAAAAAAATAGAACTCAAGGAACTAAAAGGAGATGTTCTTGTAATGGTAATGATTTATACCTCCTGTAAAGCAGCTTGCCCGAGATTGGTTGCCGATATGAGAGATATAGAGACTCAAATTCCAGAATCTAAAAAAGAGAATGTTAAACTCTTATTGGTAAGTATTGACCCAGAGACGGATACCCCCGAGAGGCTTAAAAAATTCTCGATTGAGAACGAAATGGAATCTGATCAATGGCTGTTTCTTAGAGGTACTAAATCAGATACCAGAGAATTTGCAGCAGTTCTGGCTGTTAATTACAAAAAAATATCACCAATGGATTTTTCACACTCTAATATCATAAGCGTTTTTGATCAGGGAGGAGAGCTAGTACATCAACAAGAAGGGTTGGGAGTAAACAATAAGGAAACTGTAGATAAAATTATTGAGCTGGCGCATTAATTAAAAAAGAATATGGTCTTTTACCCCCCCCTTACTATTTAAGAATTTTCTGAAAACAAAAAAATAAAAGACTAATTTGTCCGAAAATATGACTTTTATCATATTTATGTCCCCGTCCCATACCTAATTTTGTCTTATATAATCAAAATAATATTTCTCTTAAGAAATGAATTTTTGAACAATAATCTTAAATCTATTAAAATGATTAGACTAGACAAATTGATACTCTTATTTGCTGTTACTTTATTGATAAGTTGCGGAGGAAAAGAAGAAAAAAAGGAAGAACAAATTAAAATAGGAAAGAGTACAACAACTCAAAAAAAAGAAACCAAACCTGTTTCTACCGGCGTTCCTGCATCAAAAAAAGTTGATCTTACAAATAAGGGAGTAGGGCCAATCAAGAGTTTGGTGTTAGATGCCACCATCGATGAGAAAATGGCTGCTCAGGGAGCCGAGCTCTTTAAAACAAAATGTACTGCTTGTCATAAAACTCATAAGAAGTTTATAGGACCAGCTCCTGTTGACATTTTAAAAAGAAGAACTCCAGAATGGGTGATGAATATGATTCTAGATCCTGAAAAAATGATTAAAGAAGACCCATTGGCTCAAGAACTATTAAAAGAACATAATGGTTCTCCTATGGCTAATCAAAGCTTAAAAGAGGAAGAAGCCAGAGCTATTTTAGAGTACTTCAGGACACTGAAATAAAAATAATAAACCAAGTATAGATGATAGCTATACGATAAGAAAATGTCGTAGAGATATTTTAAAAGAAACTATTATTTAATAGGTAAAAATAACGAAACGAACTACTTGTCCCGATGAAAATCAGGAGCTATGTAACCCCATTGATCTATATCAGTACTCGTCTGACCATTTAACATAATCAATATAAACGCATGAAAACAATTAAAGTAACTTTTTTGATTTTACTATGCTTTACTTTCCTGCTAAGTTGTAAAACTGAAACAAAGAAAGAACAAGTAGATTCAGCTACTAAAAGCGCAGTTACAGAAGGAACCGAAGAGAAACAAGGACAAGCATTTATTCAGGATGATGAAGCGACGCCTAATGTACTTAATATTGCTATTGGTTCTAAAGATCATACTACATTGGTAGCAGCTGTTCAGGCTGCTGGTTTAGAAAATGCCTTAGTAAATGCAGGACCCTTAATGGTATTCGCTCCTACTAATGAAGCGTTTGATGCATTACCAGCCGGAACAGTAGAAAATCTTTTGAAACCAGAAAATAAAGATGCATTAGCGAATATTCTAAAATACCATGTAACTCCTGGTAATTATTCAAAAGATTTTTTGAAAAAATTTAAGAAACTAGGTCAATCCAATGGTGTCGATGTAAAAGTAACTAAAGACGATAGTGATGTTTTTATCGGAGAAGCCAAAATTATAGCAAGTATTCCTGCTGGTAACGGAATAGTACATGTTATTGATAAAGTATTACTTCCTCCATCTAATTAATAAATGAATAAAAACTGATCTGGATCAGCACAGATTTGACCTCTACAACAATAAATATAAACCAGATGAAACAAATATCTAAAATACTCTTTTTAACAGCAGTACTTAGTTTAATAATAAGTAGTTGTGCCAATGTTAATAAAGATAAAAAAATAACGGATGGAGCTTTGGGCTCTAATGCCGCAGAAAAAGTCTACGTCGCTCCCGGAGAGCATGATGAGTTTTATGCATTCGTCTCAGGAGGATTTAGCGGACAATTATCAGTATATGGACTTCCGTCAGGAAGACTATTTAAAGTAATTCCGGTTTTTTCACAAGATGCAGAAAAAGCCTGGGGATATAATGAAGAAACAAAACCAATGCTCAATACCTCTTATGGTTTTGTTCCTTGGGACGATGCTCACCACCCTGATATATCACAAACCAATGGAGAAGTCGATGGACGGTGGGTTTTTATTAACGGAAACAATACTCCAAGAATTGCAAAAATTGATCTAAGTACTTTTGAGACTACAGAAATAATTGAAGTACCTAATAGTGCCGGTAATCATAGTTCTTCTTTTGTAACAGAAAATACAGAGTATGTAGTAGCAGGAACTCGTTTTTCTGTGCCAGTACCACAGGAAGATATCGCTATCAAAGAATACAAAGGAAAATTTAAAGGAGCTGTATCTTTTATTAGTGTAGATCCTGATCATGGAAATATGGAAATGGCTTTTCAGATTTTACTGCCAGGTTTTAATTATGATCTAGCGCATCCAGGTAGAGGAGCTTCACATGGTTGGTTCTTTTTTACTACATATAATACAGAAGAAGCAAATTCTTTATTAGAAGTAAATGCATCTCAAAATGATAAAGACTTCATCGCTGCAATCAATTGGAAAAAAGCAGAAGAATATATTAAACAGGGAAAATTTAAGACGATGCCGGCTAATTATGCGCATAATGTATATGATGAGAAAACACATACGGCTACTTCTACAATGAAAAAAGAGGTAAAAGTATTAGATCCTGCAGAATGCCCAGGGTTGGTATACTTTTTACCAACACCAAAATCACCACATGGTTGTGATGTAGACCCGTCGGGAGAATATATCGTGGGTAATGGTAAACTTTCGGCCGACCTTACAGTGCACTCGTTTAGTAAGATGATTAAGGCTATCGAAAATAAACAGTTTGATGGTGATGCATACGGAATTCCGATTATTAAATTTGAAGATGCACTGGCAGGTGTTGTTTCTCAAGCTGGTCTAGGACCATTACATACCGAGTTTGATGGTAAAGGAAATGGATATACCACTTTCTTTATTTCTTCCGAAGTAGTAAAATGGAAACTAGGAAGTTGGGAAGTAGTAGATAGAAAACCTACGTACTATTCTGTAGGTCACTTGATGATTCCCGGAGGAAACTCTAGAAAACCATTTGGGAAATATGCACTGGCGATGAACAAGATAACCAAAGACCGTTATTTACCAACCGGACCAGAGGTTACGCAATCAGCACAGTTATATGATATCACAGGCGAAAAAATGGAATTACTATTAGATTTCCCAACTATTGGAGAGCCACATTATGCTGCCGGCATCACAGCAGATCTAATAAAACCTCGCTCTAAAAAGATCTATAAGTTAGAAGAAAACGAACATAAGTATGCTGTTAAAAATAATGAAAATGTAAGAGTAGAACGTGACGGAAAAGAAGTACACGTATATATGACTATGATTCGAAGCCATTTTACTCCAGATAATATAGAAGGGATTAAAGTAGGAGACAAGGTCTATTTTCATGTCACAAATTTAGAACAAGATTATGATGTGCCACATGGAGTGAGTATGATCGGAGCCAATACTTCTGAGCTGTTAATAATGCCTGGACAAACAGAAACTTTTGTTTGGGAACCTAAACAAGTAGGAGTATGGCCATTCTATTGTACCGATTTTTGTTCGGCATTACATCAAGAGATGCAAGGATATGTAAGGGTATCACCAGCATCATCTAATATAGAACTTTCTTGGTCTCTAGGAGAAGATTAATTTCTGATGCTACCAGGAAGGAGATAGATTAGTTATATTTCCAAAAAAGCGAGAGGACAAAACCCCTCTCGCTTTTAAATCAACTTAAAAAGATTGTTATCATGAAGAAGAAATCAAGATTATTAATGCTTGTAGGAGTATTGCTGCCTTTATTTCTGTTTGTATTTCCTCTTTGGAATATTACATTAGAAGCTCCTCAATATCCAACCCCATTAGGAATGGATATCTATATAAATGATTTCGCCGACATGCATCCTCATGATATTAAGAATATCAATTTGATGAATCATTATGTTGGGATGAAATATATTCCCGAATCGATTCCAGAATTCAGGATTTTTCCTGTCGTGATTATAGTAATGGCTGTTTTAGGCACTGTATTAGCTTTTAAAACAAACTATAAATGGTTTTTGGGCTGGTTTATTGTAATGGCTCTTTTAGCTTTGGCAGGAATCTATGATTTTTACCTTTGGGAACACGATTATGGCCATAATTTGGATCCAAAAGCAATAATGAAATTTACTAATCCTGACGGGACTGTTATGGGGTTTCAACCTCCTTTATTCGGAACTAAAGATATTTTAAATTTTAGAGCGCATTCATACCCTCAACTGGGAGCCTATTTTTTAGCTGTTGGAATGGCCTTGACCTTTATTTCTTATTTCGTAGGAAAACGTGAAAAAACTTTAAAAGCCCAATAAAAATGAAAAAACATAACGTTAACAATATCGTCTTTTTTATTTTGATGATCGTGTTTTTTGGCTCATGTAATGTTCAACCAGAAACAATACACTATGGAGAGGATAATTGTCATTATTGTCGAATGACCATTGTCGATAAAATTCATGGAGCAGAGATTGTAACAAAAAAAGGCAAGGTGTTCAAGTTTGATGCTGTAGAATGTATGGTAAATTATGCTGCTGAGATAGATAAAGAAGAGGTGTCACTTTACCTTTCTAATCACTACGATGCTCCAGAAGAATTAATTGATGCGACACAAGCTACTTTTTTGATAAGTAAAAATATATCAAGTCCCATGGGAGCATTTTTAACTTCATTTGAGAATGAGTCGAGTGCAAAAAAAGTGAAATCTGAAAAAGGGGGAGATGTATTTACCTGGGAAGAACTTTTAAAACACCTAAAACATTAAAAACAGGAATATATTTATTAGGTGACTACCAGATAAAAATACCTTATCCCGATGAAGATCGGAAACTGTTCTAATTCTATGTTGGTTAGTTTGTGCAGAAATCTAACCTACAGGGAAAACAAAAAAATAAATAGATGTTTCAAATCAGAAAAATACTATTTCTGGCAATCTTTCTTCTACCCGTATTACTTCTGGGCAAGACTATAAAGGTCTGTAATTCCTGTGAAATAAAAACAATTAAAGAAGGTATAGCTATAGCCACAGCACTTGATACAGTAGTGGTAAAAAAAGGAAAGTATAATGAATTTGATATTGTGATTGATAAACCTTTGACATTACTGGGTGAAAACTATCCCATAATTGATGGAGAGTTAAAAGGAGGAATTATAAAAGTGGTTTCTGATAATGTTACTGTAGATGGGTTATTCATTATTAATGTGGGTACTAGTTATACAGAAGATTATGCGGCTGTTCGAGTGGTGAAAAGCAAAAACTTTTTAATACAAAATTTAGTGTTAGAAAAGCTATTTTTTGGAATTTATATAGAAAAATCAAGAGACGGCAGAATTTTTCATAATAAGATTATAGGTGATGCAGTAGAAGAGTACAATTCGGGTAATGGTATACAACTATGGTATTCTCAAAATATAGATATAGAAAATAACATCATTACACATGTAAGAGACGGGATTTATCTTGAGTTTGCTAATGATTGTAGAATAAAAAATAATATAAGTTCTAATAACTTACGGTATGGGTTGCATTTTATGTTTTCTAATAATGATCTGTATGAAAACAATACGTTTGAGAATAATGGGGCAGGTGTTGCTGTAATGTTCTCTAAGAAGATAAAAATGTTGACTAATACGTTTAAAGAAAACTGGGGAACAGCATCCTATGGTCTTTTGTTGAAAGAGATCAATGATGCAGAAATAACAGGGAATATTTTTAAAGAAAATACAATAGGAATTAATATCGAAGGCTCTAATCGAATTAGGTATACCAAAAACAGTTTTATAAAAAACGGTTGGGCCATCAAAGTACGTGGCGCATGTTATACAAATATATTTAGCAACAATAATTTTATGTATAATTCATTTGATGTTTCTTATAACAGTAAACTTAATGATAACAAATTTGATAAGAATTATTGGAGTGGGTATACAGGATATGATTTGGATAAAGATGGTATTGGAGATGTACCCTACAGACCAGTAAAACTATTCTCATATATTGTAAACCGAACCCCAGAAACGATTATCTTAATGAGGAGTTTGTTTATTGATATGATTGATTTTTCTGAAAAAGTCTCCCCTGTATTTACGCCTGATAATTTACTTGATAATTATCCGCTAATGAAAAGCAAGAATGATTAAAATTGATAATTTACATAAGAGTTTTGGAAAGAATCAGGTCCTTAAAGGAGTCGATCTAGGTATTACTGAAGGCGGGATATTTGCAATACTAGGACCCAATGGTTCTGGTAAAACGACATTAATTAAATCTATTCTTGGGATGGTTATCCCAAATAAGGGTGATATTTTTATTGATGACACCCCAATTAAGAAAAGCTGGAAATATCGTCAGCAAATAGATTATTTACCACAGATAGCTAATTTTCCTGCAAACTTAACTGTGAAAGAGTTGATTAGGATGATCAAAGATTTGCGAAATAAACCGGGTGATGATGCTGCATTGATAACCTCTTTTCAATTAACCCCTTTTCTGGATAAGAAATTAAGTAACTTGTCTGGAGGGACAAAACAAAAAGTAAATTTAGTATTAACATTAATGTTTGATAGCCCATTAATCATTCTAGATGAACCTACCACAGGACTTGATCCTATTGCTTTGTTAGAGTTAAAAAAAATAATACAAAAAGAAAAAATAAAAGGAAAAACAGTTTTGATTACTTCTCACATCATGAGTTTTGTTGAAGAGGTTGCTGATGAAATTGTTTTTCTTCTTGAAGGTAAAGTGTATTTCAAAGGAAATATTAACACTTTAAAAGAAAAGACGAAGGAAACCGATTTCGAACATGCGATTGCTAATCTGCTAAAAGAAAACAATGCTTAAGATTTTAAAATATAGTTTTTACGACCTTATCCGTAGCCGATGGAGTTATGTATACTTGCTTTTTTATTTAGCATTGGGATTTGTATTATTATTCCTAAATAATGATTTGTCTAAAGCCGTAATCACTTTGATGAATGTGATTATCATTCTTGTTCCTCTTATCGGAACTATTTTTGGAGTAATGTATTATTATAATTCTAAAGAATTTACAGAATTGCTTTTGGCACAACCCATTAAAAGATCATCTATATTTCTTGGACAATACCTGGGAGTAGCACTTTCTCTTTCTATGAGTTTGATAATAGGATTAGGATTACCATTTGCTATGTATGGTCTCTTTCAATCGAATACGATTTGGGAATTTTTATTACTTCTCATTACAGGTACATTTTTGACATTAATTTTTACTGCACTGGCATTTAACATTGCACTGTATAATGAAAATAAGATAAAAGGGTTTAGTTATGCTATTTTACTTTGGTTATTTATGGCAGTAATCTACGACGGTCTTTTTTTAATGTCATTAATCATGTTTGAATCATATCCATTAGATAAATTTTCAATAGGAGTAACCTTATTTAACCCTATTGATTTATCCAGGATTTTGATCTTATTGAAACTTGATATTTCTGCTTTACTAGGATATACTGGTGCTGTTTTTCAGAAATTCTTTGGAACTAATTTAGGAGTGATTTTATCTTGTATTGCACTTTCTATTTGGGTATTTTTACCTACATTCAACATCTATAGAAAATCTAAGAAAAAAGATTTTTAACGCTAGATTTATTGTACTGAAGAGACTGTTGCATGATAAATTCAAAACGAGACACCATGATATCACTCGCCTTTTTTTTATTGGCAGCTGCACTTGGTGTTTTTTTAAGATTTTTGTATGTTTTTGATATATCTGTCGACTATAGATATATTGTACATACTCACTCTCATATTGCATTATTAGGATGGGTGTATATTGGTTTAACAACGTTGCTTTACAAATTGTATTTAAGGAAGAGCAATGTTGGTAAGGGATATAGAAATATTTTCTGGTTTACCCAATTTACTTTATTAGGAATGTTGTTTAGCTTTCCTTTTCAAGGATATGCATTATTCTCGATAACTTTTTCTACACTTTTTCTTTTCGCTTCGTATTGGTTTACCTGGTTTTTTATTAAAAATATACCCGAGAAGTTTAAGAATACAAAATCCTATAAATGTATAAAAATTTCTTTGTGGTATATGGTTATTTCTAGTATTGGCCCCTGGGCATTAGGGGCGATAATGAGTACATTAGGAGCAGATTCTATCTGGTATAGACTAGCTATTTATTTTTATTTGCATTTTCAGTATAACGGATGGATGATACTAGCTTTATTTGGGTTACTGATTTTTATTCTTGAAGATCAAAAAGTAAGTATCTCTAATAATGATTTTAATGGCTTCTTCTGGGCAATTAATCTTGGGATTATTTTAAGTTTTTTCCTTTCGGTATTATGGACTAAACCGGCAAGTATTTATTATATTTTAGGAGGAGTAGGTAGTCTACTTCAGTGTATAGCATTTTTGATATTTATTAAACTACTAATGAAATCAAGAATGGTATTGAGTACTGTGTTTTCTGGTTTTCAAAAAAAACTATTGAGAACAGTAGGTATTCTATTACTAATTAAGTTTTTGCTACAGATAGCTTCTGCTTTTCCATATGTTGCAAACCTGGCTACTACTATTGTGGATTTTACCATTGCTTATTTACACTGGACTTTTCTGGGAGTAGTAAGTATTGGTTTATTTGTATTCTTAGACTATTTTAAACTTATTAAGATTCCTAAAAAAGGATATTACATCTATCTTTTTGGGTTTGCTCTCACAGAAGTATTGATTTTTTATAAAGGGTTAGTTATTTGGCTTGATTTTATTTTTTTCGAACACTATTTCGTTGCACTTTCAATAGCGAGTATTGTGATTTTGATTGGTATTAGTTCTCTTTTTATCGCCAATTTAAGATTGGCGATAAAACATGATTTCAAAAATAGAGATATACTTTCTTAATATAAAAATTACAGTTTGCAGCTTACATTATTTTTATAAATCAGGAATCTGATTTGGTTCTAGTTCAATGATGTATGCATTACTGTCTTCATCTCTTCCGGCAAACCATGTGCTTGTAAATATTATTTTGGTAAAGTCTCTGTTTACAGATCCTTTTGTTTCTGCCCAGTAATTTTTACCTGGGAATTTTGTATGATCTCCGTAAGTGTTCGAGATATTTAATATTCTTCCACCTTGTTTTAATTCTATGGCTATGAGTTTATTTTGTGCCCAACCATTTAGTGGGTTCGCACTTGAATAGGTAGATAATAGTGCCCACCCTGGTTTATTGAAAGCTTTTAAAGAGTAATGATTGGCAGCACTAATTGGTTTGTCACCACCAGAATTATATTGGTACAAATGGTTAAACTCTGTTTTTTGATTCGCTTGTATGTCGTACATAAAGATTTGACCTTCATTGTCCTGGTAATCTGCAGCGATGTATACATCATGCCCATTAGGGAGAATTCCTAAATCAGAATGCTCAGAGGTTCTATGCAATTGCACATAAGAAGAAAAATCTCTTGTATAGGCACGTGTTCCTACACCATTTTGTGTGCTAGAAGGAACTATATAATCACCAGAGGGAGACATACTCACATGGTCTGGTTTATCTCCATAATCTGCTTTGTCCAAGTAGCCTACAATAGCATTCTCTTGTTGATCATAAACGATTAACCCCAAAAAATAAAGGTCATTACCGACTACTTTTTCTATCATCAAACCTCGATACCTTCCATCTTTAGAACTGGTTCCTTCGGCTTTTGTCCAGGCAGCATCAGCATCAGGCCATATCTGTTTTACCGAGGTTAAACTAGTATTACCATTAATAGAAGCAACATTTGTAAGATCTATTATTGTTTTAACTTCATCGGTTACTATATTATGTTCATAAAATTTAAGACCAATTCCGTTCAAATCTGTGTAAATAACTTTATTAGGGTCCGTAAGGTGCCAGTCTATTTCACAATCTGAAGCAGGACCTTGTAGTTTTTTGTAATGACTCCCATCTATATTATATACATGATAAAACCCATCTTCAGCATAAATTAAAATTTTTGTGTCATCAATATTAAAAGACTGCTTTCTAGAATATTCATTAACCATAAAGCTTGCGCCAGCCCCATCTTGTGATGGATTAGATAATCGTCTTACCGTTGTTTTATAGTGAGGGCTTGTATATGATTCACCGGGTAATAAAACAGTAGGAAAGTTAGGATCAGATTTCGGATCATAAAAATCATAGCCTTCGATTAGATCAAAACTAGTGCTTTCTGCTTCTTTTACAGTAATATTTATTTTGGCAGTTATAGGAGTATTTATACCATCTGTAGCAGTTACATTAAGAGTTTCGACACCTACTTGATCAGATGTATATTCAATACTATTTTTTTCTGATGTAAAAGTAATTTTAGAATCTGGAGTTACTGTATATGTTAGTGTGTTGCCAGATGAATTTTTAATATTTCCCAGAGTAATTTTTTTAGACTCATTTTGAATCGCTGTTATGGCTTGATCTTTAAGTCTGTATGAATCGGTATTTCCGTTAATAGGAGTATCATCATCTTTAGAACTACAGGATAAAAATAAAAGAACTAATAAGGAATACAATATAGTTTTCATGTATATGGGGGTTTATTTGAATGAATACGTAAATTATTGTTATAGTTATATGATTGATACCCTGTTTTCAGTGAAATTGATAAACTTCAATTTAATATAGTTAGTGAAGTCTGAAAAATGTAAGAGGTTTAATACAAATGGATGTTCTAGACTCACCTACAAAATAACTCTTAATGCTTTGCTAAAGTTTAGTTAAGTGAGAAAAAGTACATTAAGAAGAGCAAAAAAGTGCAATACTAATTCTTCTTTAGGGCCATACTTTTGCCCGGTAATTAATTACGATTTAATTAAATTTTTTAACCCTTAAAACCTTTCTAAAATGAAAAAATTAATGTATTGCTCAATCTTTGTTTTATCTCTATTTTCTTTTATTGCCTGCGACAAAGACGAAACCGAATCTGTAGAACCAGCAGCAAGTGTAATTGAAACCGAAAAGAGTATTCTAAACCAATTAGAAACAAACCATACTAAATCAGAGCGGTCGATTACTCGAGCTTCTTCAATTGATGGACGATATGAGATCAATGAGTGTGATGGCGGTTTTGGTTATGGTTTTTTTACTGTAAGTACAGCGAATGGAAGAGTACGAGCTCAAGGTCAATTTGATTACATTAGTTTTACTATCTACGGAAGATTAAATTCTGAAGGTAACTATGTATTTAACTGGCAGAATTCTAATGCTTTTAATGATCCAAGAACTGGTGTTAAAACGACTCAGGTAGGTATGTATATTAGTGCAGACAGATCAATAACTCGCGGATGGGTGAGAAATATTAGAACTAATGGAGAAATAGAGATCACAAGACGTTATTGTGAGTAACACTCGTAAATAATAGTTTATTTAATACCCGCAAAGGCACTCGTTAAAAAGGTGCCTTTGTACATTTTATGTTTTTTCTTTAAAAGAAATTTAATAATTAGATCTACACAATACTAGAGTAGTATCGCTATCAAAAACATTTTTGTGTTAGTTCCGAAAAATGAAACTGAGACCTAATAGATATATGAAAACTAAATATTGAAAATACTCTTCGAAAGAAAAAATTTGATAAATAAAAGAAAAACCCAGAAGTATGTTCCTGTTTTTTTTGATTGGGGTAGTTGGTTGTGTTTTAGAATTTCTTAAACTTTTGATAAGAATTTTTCATGTATTTCTTCGTTCTTGTATTTAGTTGTACATTAGTCCCACACCTCAAAACCTAAAATTATGTCAGAGTTTTGGCTTTATATAAAGCTGGGTTTTGGTCACGTGCTAGATTGGCATGCTTATGACCATATTTTATTTTTAATTGCGCTAACAGTAGGGTATACTTTTGATAACTGGAAACGTATTTTATTACTGGTTACCATATTTACAGTAGGACATACATTGTCTTTATTCCTGGCAGCATATGATGTAGTATCAGTAAATTCGAAATTGGTAGAATTCTTGATTCCTGTAACCATTTTGATTACAGGATTGTTTAATGTATTTACTGTAAAGAATACTTCAAAAAATAGTAAAATAGGAATCTTATACGGAGTAACTCTTTTTTTTGGATTAATTCACGGATTAGGGTTTTCGATATTCTTTAAATACTCTAGCGGTGGCACAAGAATTTTACCCTTAATTGAGTTTGCATTAGGGGTTGAAGCTGCACAGATTGTTATTGTTTTATTAGTTCTTATAGTTAGCTTTATATTTCAGACCTTTTTTCGATTTTCAAAACGAGATTGGATACTTGTTGTTTCTTCTATTGTAATAGGGATGGTAATCCCCATGCTTATTGCAAATAAAATTTGGTGAATAAGTAGTGATTAAGGTTGTATTTGCCACATCGTAATAATATATTCGTACTTTGATTGTTATCAATACACTAGTCATTCTATTTTATGTCAAAAAAAAAACAACTGAAGTACGATAAAGCCTATCTAAGGATTGCAAGAGAATGGGGGAAATTATCTCATTGTGAAAGAAAAAAAGTTGGTGCGGTTATTGTAAAGGATAGAATGATTATTTCAGATGGATTTAATGGAACCCCAACAGGTTTTGAGAATCCATGTGAAGACGAAGAAGGATATACAAAGTGGTATGTATTGCATGCAGAAGCAAATGCGATTTCTAAAGTAGCTTCTTCTACTCAATCATGTAGAGGAGCAACATTATATATTACATTATCACCATGTAAGGAGTGTAGTAAATTGATTCACCAGGCAGGAATAAAACGCATAGTGTATCAAATAGGTTATAAAGATGACTCTGGTTTGCAGTTTCTTGCTAAAGCTGGAGTAGAAATAGAACAGATTACGGATTTAGAAGAATAATGGGATATTCAAAAAAATACTTGCCTTTGTTTTTGGGTTTGGCTGTAGGGGCCGGAGTATTTTTGGGGAGTAAACTTGATTTTAGCAACCCTTCGGCAAAGCTATTTTCTTATAACCCCAAAAAAGAAAAACTAAATAGGCTTATTGATTATATAGATTATGAGTATGTAGATGAAATCAATACCGATAGTATTGTAGAAGTTACGGTAAACAGAATATTAGAAAATCTGGATCCTCATTCGATATATATCCCATCAGAAGAACTTGAGGGGATTACAGAAAATATGCAAGGAGATTTTATTGGTATAGGGGTGAGTTATTATCCCTATAGAGATACAATATCTGTAATTAATACTATAAAAGGAGGACCGAGTGAAAAATCGGGAATTAAGGCAGGAGATAGAATATTAATGGCAGATAGTGATACTTTGTATGGAGAACGTTTAATAAGAGATGGATTAGCAAATAGATTAAAAGGAGAGCTAAATAGCCAGGTACAACTTAGAGTATATAGAAAAGGCAAAGGAATATTTGATGTAGTTGTAAAAAGAGGGCGTGTGCCTATACAAAGTGTAGACGCAGTCTATATGTTGGATGATAAATTGGGATATGTAAAAGTAAATCGTTTTGCAGAAACAACGTACAAAGAATTTAAAACAGCATTAGATAAACTAATAGATGAAGGAGCCGAAAATATGGTGATTGATCTTCGTGATAACGGAGGAGGGTTTATCGCACCGGCGCTAAAAATGGCAGACGAATTTTTGAAGGATGATGTGCTGATTATGTTTACCAAAAATAAAAAAGGAGCTATCGAAAATAACTTTGCTACCAATAAAGGAAGTTTCGAACAAGGAAAAGTTTATGTGTTAATCAACGAAAACTCTGCCTCTGCCAGTGAAATTTTTGCAGGAGCAATTCAAGATAATGATAGAGGAGCTATCGTTGGTAGACGTTCTTACGGAAAAGGTCTCGTGCAAAGAGAAATGGCATTAGGAGATGGTAGTGCAATACGATTAACAATTTCAAGATATTATACACCTACCGGGCGGTCGATACAAAAACCATATACCAACGGAAATAAAGAATATTTTAATGAGTATATGGAGCGATATAAAAATGGAGAATTGCAGAATGCAGATAGTATTCAGGTTGCAGATTCTTTAAAATTTAAAACTCCTGGAGGCAAAATTGTTTATGGAGGTGGAGGTATTATACCAGATATATTTGTTAGTAAAGATACAACACGTGTTGGTGAAACATTAGATTATATGTTACGTTCTGGCCGTATGGGAGGATATGTATTTGAAGAACTAGATAAAAACAGGTTGTATTATAATGATTTATCTGAAAATGAGTTCGATGAAAAAATTAATATAGATGATACTTTTGCTGAAGATTTTTTAAAGTATTCTAGGCAAAGAGGGATAGAAATTGAGTTGAAGAATTATGAAGATCAATTAAAAAAATATTTGAAAGCAATAATGGCGCAACAATTATTTGGAACTGGGGCTTTTGAAAGAATTATAAATAAAGATGATGCAATGATTAATAAAGTATTATCACTTTCTAAAGAAGAATAACTTATATCTAATATATATATGTCAGAATTTGAAGAATATCTAGTAGCTATTGCAATATGCTCTCCACTTTTTTTCTTTATTATAGCAGTTGCTTTTAGGTTGTTAGATAATAGTGCTTCTATTTTTTTAAAGCACGATATATTAGTTGATACCTCTTATGTTTCTGGTGATATAATAAGAGAACATATCCATAGTTCTGAAGATTTAAAACTTAAGAAATCTTTAAAGAAAGCATTGTTGTTTAGAAAACTACATAACTTTTTTATGATCCTAATGGTAATTTCAATTCCACCAGTGATTATCGCCTGCTTCTTTGTATTTTAAATGTGAGTAGTGTTTTATTGCTATTAGAAACAAAGCTTAGCTCCCTCTTTTTTTCTTTTGAATATTTCTAGAAACCAATAAGATTGCCATTAACAAAACTACACAAGCAGAAGAAAAAACACCAATAAGAGCCGTTTTACTATCACCAATCAATAAATCATCAAAATCTAGATAGGTTATATTATAAATGATTAAACCTGTAGCAATAGTAATTAGTAGGTATATAAAATATTTCATTTGTTTTAAAACTAAATAGTGGTTAATAGCTCTTTAATATTTGCCGTAAATAATTTAACTGCAATAGCCAGCAAAATTACTCCAAATATTTTCCGTATCACATTAATTCCTTGCTTACCAAGTACTTTTTCTATTTTTCCAGAGGATTTTAGAACAATATATACAAAGATAATATTAATTAGTATCGCTATTATTATATTAACTGTATGATACTCTGCTCGTAAAGATAAAATCGATGTCATAGTACCTGCTCCTGCAATAAGAGGGAAAGCAAGTGGAACTACAGCAGCAGTTTCGGGAGCATCATCTTTATATAATTGAATACCTAATATCATTTCTATAGCTAAAAAGAAAATAATGAAAGAACCTGCAACAGCAAAAGAGTTAACATCTATACCAATTAGGCTCAGAATTTCTTTTCCTACAAATAAGAACAGAACCATTAAAATTGCTGCTACAATAGAAGCCTTTTCACTTTGTACATGGCCTACTTTTTTACGAAGATCTAAAATAATCGGAATACTTCCTATGATATCTATTACAGCAAATAGAACCATACTCGCAGTCAATATTTCTTTAAGGTCAAAGTTCATAGTAAAATAGTTTCAAAAATTTGAGCAAATATAAATAGACTTTATTAAATAAAGGTATTATAAAAAGGTGAATAAATTGTAAAAAATCTCTTGTATAAGAATTATCTTAGCGCCATGTTTCAATTAGGAAAAACCATAGTTTCTGAGGATATTATTGAAAAAGACTTTGTATGTAATCTCTCTGCATGCAAAGGAGTCTGCTGCATTGATGGTGAGGCAGGAGCACCTTTAGAAGAGTCAGAAACTCATAAACTTAAAGAGATATACCCTATCATTAAACCTTATTTGAGAAAAGAAGGTGTCGAGGCTATCGAGCATTACGGAACCCATGTTAAAACGGCTAATGGAGAATTAGAAACACCTCTAATTGATGGAGCGGATTGCGCATATGTGATTTTTGATGGAAAAGGGACAGCTATGTGTGCTATCGAAGAAGCCTATAACCAAGGTGAAGTTGATTGGAAAAAACCAGTATCTTGTCATTTATACCCAGTTAGAGTGCAAGAGTACACCGAGTTTTCTGCCGTAAATTATCACAAATGGGAAATCTGTGATGATGCCTGTACATTGGGTAAAGAATTTCAAGTACCAATCTATAAATTTGTTAAAGAAGCCTTAATTAGAAAATTTGGAGAAGACTGGTATATAGAACTCGAAAACGTGGCAGCAAAATTGAAAAAATAAACCCCTTCTTTATATTTTTAGATGTAAATAACACTCCTTTTTTGTTCTTTTTTTTGTTAAAAAAAGAGTTTTTTTGGCTTACGGGTTTACCGTAAACAGGTACGTTTTCTCTTCTTTGTTTTTCTGTTGAAAAACCTCGGTTAGCAAGTGAAAAATAAGAGATTTTTGAAGATGATGTTCACATTGCCCGTATTTTTTGAAAAACACTTAATATTTTGATTAACAAAGTGTTAAGTGTGTTTTTGTGAAAGATCATTTTTGTTGCAAATTCACTTCGTGTTGAAAACTTTGTTGAAAACGTTTGTTAACTTTCCGTAGAACTTTTAACCTATTTTTTGATCTTTGTAATACCCTTAGGAAATAAGAAATTCTCTAAAAAAAACAGCTAAAAAAAAAAGAATGAGCGCCGTAGAACCTATTTTGCAAGAAAACAAAGATCGATTCGTAATTTTTCCTATCCAACACCACGATATTTGGGAATGGTATAAGAAATCCGAGGCTAGTTTTTGGACAGCAGAAGAGATCGATTTGCATCAGGATATTACGGATTGGGCAACCAAACTTACTGAGGACGAACAATATTTTATCAAACATATTTTAGCATTTTTTGCTGCATCTGATGGTATTGTTAATGAAAATCTTGCAGAAAATTTTATAAACGAAGTACAGTATAGTGAGGCAAAATTTTTCTATGGTTTCCAGATCATGATGGAAAACATTCATTCAGAAACATACTCTTTATTGATCGATACTTATGTAAAGGATGAGAAAGAAAAGGATGTACTGTTTAATGCATTAGAGAATTTTCCTGCAATTAAGAAAAAAGCAGACTGGGCATTACAATGGATAGAATCTGATTCTTTTGCAGAACGTTTAATTGCCTTTGCTGCGGTAGAAGGGATCTTCTTTTCAGGAGCGTTCTGCTCTATATTCTGGTTAAAAAAGCGTGGATTAATGCCAGGACTTACATTTTCTAATGAACTAATTTCAAGAGATGAAGGAGTACATTGCGATTTTGCAGTTCATCTTCATAACAAACATTTGATAAATAAAGTGCCAAAAGATAGAATTAGAAAAATCCTGATAGACGCATTAGATATAGAGAGAGAATTTATAACAGAATCTCTTCCGGTAAGTTTGATAGGTATGAACTCTAAGTTAATGACTCAATATCTAGAATTTGTTACCGATAGATTATTGGTAGAATTAGGATGTGAAAAAGAATACGAAACAGCAAATCCATTTGATTTTATGGATATGATTTCTTTACAAGGAAAAACTAATTTCTTTGAGAAAAGAGTTTCAGAATATCAAAAAGCTGGAGTGCTTAATAAAGATACCGAAGACAATAAAATAAGTTTTGATGCAGATTTTTAATCGAAAAGAATATTAAATTTCTTACGATTATTATTCCAACAAGAGTTGGATCCAAAATGCTTAACAATAAAGATATATTCATTCTGAGCTAGTCAAAAACATTTCTTCTGTTTAATTCAGATTAGCTCAGTTTGATAAAGCTTTATCAAAAGCCACACAAAAAAACAAAAGGGACGAAAGTCATATTATTATTTTTTATCTATAGAATTACTCTGATTTTTGGATGTAGAGATTTCTTTTTAGTATCCAATTTCAAGGAGATGAAATATAATTTTTTGACCTTCAAAGTATAAAATTAGTAACACGAATTATCATCAACTTCTTCATTAAGAAGAAAATTTAAAAACCAAAAAAAAGTATGTATGTAGTAAAAAGAGATGGGCGTAAAGAACCAATTATGTTTGACAAGATTACCGCGAGGGTAAGAAAGTTATGTTATGGACTTAATCCACTAGTTGATCCTGTAAAGGTAGCAATGAGAGTGATAGAAGGGTTGTATGATGGAGTAACAACTAGTGAGTTGGATAATTTGGCTGCAGAAATAGCAGCAACAATGACTATAACACACCCTGATTATGCGAAGCTTGCCGCTCGTATCTCTGTTTCTAATCTACATAAAAATACAAAGAAAACTTTTTCTGAAGTAATTACAGATCTTTATGAGTATGTAAATCCAAGAACAGGAAAAGAAGCACCGCTGATAGCAGATGATGTATATGATGTAATTGTAGCTAATAAAGAGAAGTTAGATTCTACAATTATTTATAATCGTGATTTTGGTTATGATTATTTTGGTTTTAAAACACTAGAGCGTTCTTACTTATTAAAAATTAATGGTAAGATTGCAGAGCGACCACAACATATGCTTATGAGAGTTTCTATAGGAATCCACCTTAATGATTTAGATGCAGCCATAGAGACTTATGAATTAATGTCTAAAAAGTATTTTACACACGCTACACCTACATTATTTAATTCGGGAACTCCAAAACCACAGATGTCATCTTGTTTTTTGTTAACAATGAAAGATGATAGTATTGATGGGATTTATGATACACTAAAACAAACGGCTAAGATTTCACAGTCGGCTGGAGGAATAGGATTATCTATTCATAATGTACGTGCTACAGGATCTTATATTGCAGGAACCAATGGTACTTCTAATGGTATCGTACCCATGCTTAGAGTATATAACGATACTGCCCGCTATGTTGACCAAGGAGGAGGAAAACGAAAAGGATCGTTTGCAATATATGTAGAGCCATGGCATGCTGATATTTTTGATTTCCTGGATCTTAAAAAGAATCACGGTAAAGAAGAAATGCGTGCACGAGATTTGTTCTACGCTATGTGGGTGCCAGATTTGTTTATGAAACGAGTACAGGATGATGCAGAATGGACATTAATGTGCCCTAACGAATGCCCAGGTTTATTTGATATACATAGTGATGAGTTTGAAAAAGAATATTTAAAATTTGAAGCAGCAGGTAAAGGACGTAGAACGATTAAAGCACGTGAGCTTTGGGAAAAAATATTAGAATCTCAAATCGAAACCGGTACACCTTATATGTTGTATAAAGATGCTGCAAATCGCAAATCTAATCAGCAAAATCTGGGAACCATACGATCATCTAATTTGTGTACAGAGATATTAGAATATACTAGCCCAGACGAGGTAGCGGTATGTAACCTGGCATCTATTGCATTACCAATGTTTGTGAAAAACGGAGAGTTTGATCATAAAGAACTCTTTAAGATTACAAAACGGGTGACTAAGAATCTGAACAGAGTAATTGATCGTAATTACTACCCGGTAAAAGAAGCAGAAAATTCTAATATACGTCATCGTCCTATTGGACTAGGAGTACAAGGGTTAGCAGATGCATTTATCCAATTGCGCTTACCATTCACTAGTGATGAAGCTAAGAAATTAAATCAGGAGATTTTTGAAACACTGTATTTTGCCGCAGTAACAGCATCGATGGAAGAAGCAAAAGCAGATGGGCCATATCAAACTTATGAAGGTTCTCCAATATCTAAAGGAGATTTTCAATACAACCTATGGGGAATAAAAGATGAAGAATTAAGTGGTCGTTGGGACTGGGCAAAACTTCGTAAGCAAGTACTTAAAAACGGAGTACGTAACTCATTATTGGTTGCACCAATGCCTACAGCATCTACTTCTCAGATTTTAGGAAACAATGAAGCATTCGAACCCTACACAAGTAACATCTATACCAGACGTGTATTATCTGGAGAATTTATTGTCGTAAATAAACACTTATTAGAAGATCTGGTAAGATTAGGGTTATGGAATGACGAGCTTAAGGATGCTATCATGCGTGCAAATGGATCAATACAAAATATAGATATCATTCCGCAAGATCTAAAAGAGCTGTATAAAACTGTTTGGGAAATGAGTATGAAAGATATTATAGATATGTCTCGTCATAGAGGATATTTTATCGATCAGTCTCAATCTTTAAACTTGTTCTTAGAAGGAGCTACTATGGCCAAATTAACTTCAATGCATTTTTATGCATGGAAAAGCGGATTAAAAACAGGTATGTATTACCTAAGAACAAAATCTGCGGTAGATGCAATTAAGTTTACGCTTAAAAAGGAAACTAAAGAAGAGCCTAAACCAGAGCAAGTAGCCGTAGCTGCAGCACAAGTAATGGAAGCGCAAGCAACCAAAACAGAACCAAAACAAGAAGCTGTTGCACCAGAAGGAACAGCTCTTACTCCAGAAGAACTTCGTGCAATCATTGCACAATCTAAAGAAGGCGAAGGAGACGATTGTTTAATGTGTGGGTCATAGACCTAGATTTATATAGGGCAAAAGGGAAGTTTTCTTAGGATGCTTCCCTTTTTTGTATATTCGAATTTTCTTAGAAATATGATGAATTGGGAACAACTCCTGTCCTTAAAACGACAAGGAGATAGAAATAAAAGATTACGTAAAGAGCAAGACGAAACCCGATTAGGTTTTGAAGTCGATTATGATCGTATTATCTTCTCATCGGCCTTTAGAAGTTTACAGGATAAAACACAGGTTATTCCGTTATCCAAAACCAGCTTTGTGCATACACGATTAACACATAGTCTAGAAGTATCTGTAGTGGGACGTTCTTTAGGTAGAGTAGTAGGTAAGAAAATCTTAGAGAAACATCCGCATCTTGCTGCTGTTCATGGATATCAGTTTAATGATTTTGGTGCTATCGTTGCTGCTGCTGCATTAGCACATGATATTGGTAATCCACCCTTTGGGCATTCTGGAGAGAAGGCTATAGGAGAATACTTCAAAACAGGAAGCGGTAACCGATATAAAGATCAACTTACTCCCAAACAGTATCAGGATCTGATTGATTTTGAGGGGAATGCTAATGGGTTTAAAATTCTTACAGAATCCCGTGAAGGGATAGAAGGAGGTCTTAGATTATCCTATGCAACACTGGGAGCGTTTATGAAATACCCTAAAGAGTCGCTACCTAAAAAACCAACGACACATATTGCTCATAAAAAATTCGGATATTTTCAGAACGATACTTCTTTTTTTAAAGAGGTAGCAGAAGAAGTGGGGTTATTGCAATATAAGATAGGTGATGAGGTTACTTATAGTCGTCACCCATTAACTTTTTTGGTAGAGGCAGCAGATGATATTTGTTATACTATTATCGATTTTGAAGATGGTATTAACCTGGGATTGATAGAAGAAGAATATGCTTTAGAATACTTGATCAAATTGGTAAAAGATACTATCAATACTTCAAAATATAATAAACTCACTACTACAGCAGATCGATTAAGTTATCTTAGAGCACTAGCTATTAATACTTTGATAGGAGAAGCAGCAAGTGTTTTTATCGAACATGAAGAGGCTATATTATCAGGGACTTTTGATATGGCATTAATAGACAAAAGTAAATACGAAGCTCAAATCGATGACATTATAAAAATAAGCATTGCCAAGATTTATCAAAGTCAGGAAGTAACAGAAAAGGAGATTGCAGGATATGAGATTCTTGCTACGCTTTTAGATCGCTATTGTGTGGCGACAGATAACTTTAATAAAGGAGAGAGTTCTAATTATGATAAGTTAATCTTGAGAGCCGAAGGGATTCATTTTGACTATACAAATGCAGATCTCTATACTCGTCTTATTGGGATAAGTAACTATGTGGCGAGTCTCACCGATGGTAATGCGTTGTTGAAATTTCAGAAAATAAAAGGATTACAGATATAAAAAACCTATCTGTTTTTAATGTAGATAGGTTTTTTAAAGAGTATCAATAAAAAAATAACCTTTTATTTCTTTTTATAAATATAGGTCAGCAAAATTCCTTCGTCATTATAAATTAATGTAAGTTCGTTATTAGCGATACCAAATTTTGAAATATCTGTTATACTTTCTCCTTCATCAGTATATTGTAATGTCAATTGGTCACCAGATTCTGACCAGGATCCATTATATTCACCATCACTAACACAATTGCCGTTTGCTATAGCAAAAGTTTTTTCAATATATGTTTTGTTAGACTTAAACTCTATTGTTGATGTTTTTTCGCAGTCACTTAGTGTGTTTTCAGGTAAATTACTTTGCTGTTCATGAATTAATTCCCAAGTACCAATTAAATCAGACGTTTCTTCATTAGAAGTGTCATCATCTTTTGAGCAGGAAATAAAAGTTGTTACTATAAGTAGGATAAATAAAATTAGTTTTTTCATGATAATAATGGTGTTAAGGATAAAATTTCAAGAAAACATTTATATAAATACTATTTCATTCGAGTGAAAGTCCAGACTTCTTTAAAAGGATCAACCGTGCCATCATCAAGAATATCTTCGTCTTCAAATTCATATTTTAAAGTGGTTTCTGTAAGTTCTAAAATGGTATGATTAAAAGTAAGACGGATTGCATTACCTAGTTCGTCTAATGTTAGCGTTAGAATGTTTTCTGATAGTTCCCAGGTTCCCTTATCTAAATCGTCTGGCATACAACTTCCAACAAAACCTCCATAGATTTGTTCTTCATAGGTTCCATCTTCTTTTATGTGAATAGTACTGTTTAATTCGCAATCATCTGCGTCAAGAGTTATGCCGTCAACTATAATGCTGGTTACATCCCATTTTCCAACAATTAATTCTTTGTTTGAAGACGTTTCTTCATTAGATGCATCATCATCTTTATTGCAGGCTATAAAAATAGTGGCAAAGACAAGGATAAGCAGATTTAGTTTTTTCATTTCTATAATTTATAATTTTGGGCGCAAAAAAACTTAGAATTATAGAAATGATAAAATGAAAACGGGCTTTTGTGATGAATGCCCTAAAAATAGTGATGAATTCTAATTACTTAATTTACTATCATATGTAGTATAATCAAAAAATCAAATTAAAAATAAGTGATACTGATTAGATATATTCTTTTATCACGTTAAGAATCCCCAAGGTAGAAATACCACAAATTTCTTGTAATTCGTCTACAGTACCATGATGAATAAATTGATCAGGAATACCTAAAGTAATAATGTTGTTCTTAAAATGATGCTGATTGACAAAGTCGAGTATAGAACTCCCAAAACCACCCTTGATAACTCCGTCTTCAACAGTAATAATGGTGTTATAGTGCTGTACTATTTGTTTTAGTAGATCAATATCTAAAGGTTTTATAAAACCAAAATGGTAATGGCCAATTTTTTCCTCTATAGTCTTAATGGCTTCGGTAACATTATGCGTAATAGTACCTGTAGAAATCACTGCGATTTTAGAACCTTTTTTTAGGCTGGTTGCTTTACCAATTTCTAGTTTTTGCATAGGAACTTCCCAATCGATAATATGCCCTCTGCCTCTGGGGTAGCGTATCGCTATAGGATGATCCAATCCTAAAGAAGCGGTATAGAGCACATGTCTTAGCTCAATAGCATTCGCAGGAGCTGCAATGATCATATTTGGAATACAATTAAGATAAGCAATATCAAAAACACCATGGTGTGTTGCGCCATCTGCACCAACAATACCGGCACGATCAATACAAAAAATCACAGGTAAGTTTTGTAAGGCTACATCGTGGATTACCTGATCATAAGCACGCTGTAAAAAAGTAGAATATATGGTGCAAAAAGGTACTAATCCTTGTGTTGCCATTCCGGCAGCAAGGGTAACCGCATGTTGCTCTGCAATACCGACATCAAAAGCCCGATCTGGCATTTCTTCCATCATGTATTTTAAAGAACTCCCCGTGGGCATTGCAGGTGTTATACCTATAATCTTCTTATTTTTTCTAGCTAGTTCAAGAATAGTAAATCCAAAAACATCCTGATATTTAGGTGGTAATCCTGTATTATCCTTTGAAATTAAATCTCCGGTCGAAGCGTCAAATTTACCCGGAGCATGGTATTTTACCTGGTCTTCTTCAGCTTGTTTTAAACCTTTTCCTTTGGTGGTAATAATATGTAAAAGTTTTGGGCCTTTAGTAGTTTTTAGTTTTTCTAAAGTTTTGAGAAGCATAGGTAAGTCATGTCCGTCAATAGGGCCAAAGTAATTAAAATTCAATGCTTCGATAATATTATTTTTTCTGGGTCTAACTCCGATCTTGGCTTTAGTAAGGTATTCTTTCAAAGCACCTACACTGGGGTCAATTCCGATAGCATTATCATTAAGGATAACAAGCATATTGGTATCGGTTACTCCGGCATGATTAAGCCCTTCAAAGGCCATTCCGCTAGCAATAGAAGCATCACCAATGACTGCAACATGTTGCTTTGTGATATCTCCTTTTAATTTAGATGCAATTGCCATACCTAATACAGCCGAAATAGAAGTAGAAGAATGCCCAACTCCAAAAGTATCATAATCACTTTCACTACGTTTAGGAAACCCACTTATACCATCCAACTGCCGATTGGTATGAAATATATCTTTTCTTCCTGTAAGGATTTTATGAGGATAAGCCTGATGTCCCACATCCCAAACAAGGAGATCATTAGGGGTGTCAAAAATATAATGCAGAGCAATAGTAAGCTCTATCACTCCTAAACTTGCTCCGAGATGACCTTCTTTGGCAGCAACAATATTGATCACAAAATCCCGAAGTTCTCTGGCTAGCTTTGGTAACTGATCATGAGATAGTTTTCTTAGATCGGATGGATATTTGATATTAGATAAAAGTGATTGTTGCATAGCACAAAAGTACTATTTTGTAATGGTTCTTTATATACTTTTTATTAGCGATAGCATGTTTTAAAGCCCTATTTTCTATAAATAAATATTTTAAGAACCATGACCTTCCTTCGAATAATTCCAATATTTCGATATTGTTATGATTTTCTGTTCATATTTTTTAAACATGTCCAAAGATACAGGCAATAATTACACAAGGTTTTTAACATTATATTTATTTTTTTTAACAAAAAAAAGATTGGTTAATTAGTGCTTTTAAGGTTCTTTGTTCTAAATATATACTGAAGTGATTTATTTTTTTGCAATTCGCTATAAAAATTACTGTTCTTCATTAGGATTGAAAATTTTTAAACCACTTCAGTATTAATTTCTTAAAACCATAACCAAATTATGAAACCTATACTAAGATTATTATTCCTTTTTTGTATTGCCTTATTTATAAATTTAAAGGTGCATGCGCAGCACACCTTTTCGATCGTTGCTGTTGACCCTGTCACTGGAGAAATAGGAAGTGCTGGGGCAACTTGTATAAAAGCAGAAGATGGGGCTAGAGATGTAAGTGTCATTGTTTTGGGTGTTGGAGCTATCAACACACAAGCGTTTTGGCTTCCTGTGAATCAGAAACGTGCTACTGCGCGTATGGAAGCTGGCGATTCTCCAAAACAAATAACCAAATGGCTTTCTGAAAATGGAGATTACCCTGACTATACTCAATATGCCATCGTAGATTTAAACAATGGACAGTCTAGAAGTGCTGCTTTTTCAGGAAAAAAAATAGATGAAAAATGGATGCACATTACAGGGACTAATTATGCAATAGCAGGAAATACTCTAATCTCTCAAGATGTTATTAAAGACATGGAAAAAGCCTTTTTAAGAACTAGAGGTAGCCTAGCAGATAAACTAATGGCTGCTTTGCAAGGAGCAAAAAGACCGGGGGCTGATTCTCGTTGCTTAAGTGATGGAATCAGCTCTGGGTCTGCCTACCTGAGAGTTGCTGATCCTGCCGATACAGATAATTCTTATGGGAAACTATCCTTAGATCTTAATGTTTGGATCACAACTGATATTTTTGAGCCTATAGATGCATTACAAGAAGCTTATGATAATGGCAAAAATTGTAAAGAAGTGCAATTAGCCATAAAAACTGACCAATATCCAGAAGAAACTCGTTGGCAAATTAAGGATCAGGACAATAAGATTGTAGCTTCTGGAGGGCCCTATAATGGATCTGTAGAGATTACAGAATGTCTTAAAGAAGGAAGGTATACATTTACTATTAAAGATAGCCATGGTGATGGGATTTGTTGTCAGTATGGTAGAGGCCATTACAAACTAAGTTCTGGAGGTAAGATTTTAGCCTCTGGAGGTAGCTTTAATCATATAGAAGCTACTACCTTTATCTTAGAGAGCACCACAAAAAACAACAATTTATCCTTGCAAATGTCTGAGTTAAAACCCCAAGTCCCTATTGTTGAAATCTATCCTAATCCTGCAATAGATGTTGTAACGATTAAAACTCATAATACCACCATTACGTCTTATGAAATACAAGATATTTTTGGAAAAAGAATTACTAAAAGAGGGTCGTCATCTTTTTCTCCAAATAATATCATCTATCTAGATGTTATTGATTATGTATCTGGCGTCTATTTTATTACAACGTATAATGGTACGCAAAAGTTGGGCACACAAAGGTTGATTGTCAACTAACACTATTTGTTTTAGGTGAAATAGATTAAAAGAGGCTAAGTGTATTCAAAACTAATGTTTTTACAGATATTTCTTATTTGATAACCTTTAAGTTTTTAAATAGGAAATAAACTTTTTCAGTTAAATGCTTCGAGGATTATTTACTAGGAATCGGATTTCTTACCAATTTGTTTAAATTTGTGTATAATCTTAAATTATAGTAATGTTAGACCCATTAGATGATTCTTACTTTATGAAGAAAGCACTTCAGGAAGCAGAATTGGCGTATGAGAAGAATGAAGTTCCGGTAGGAGCGGTTATTGTAATTGAAGATCGAATTATAGCCAGAGCTCATAACCTTACAGAATTATTAAATGATGTTACGGCTCACGCCGAAATGCAGGCAATAACAGCAGCAGCAAATTTTTTAGGAGGCAAATATCTTAAAGAATGTACATTATATGTAACCCTAGAGCCTTGCCAGATGTGTGCTGGAGCTTTATATTGGAGTCAGATTAAAAAAATAGTTTATGGTGCAGTTGATGAACGAAGAGGGTGTGCTGCAATGGGAACAAAACTTCACCCAAAGACTGAAATTATAGGCGGTATTTTAGAAGAAGAATGTAGAGAATTGATGACTCGGTTTTTTATTGAAAAACGAAACCTTAACTAAATTAAATTTTTACATTAAGGATCAATTAAGAAATAAAAAAAACACTACGATCAGTAGTGCTTTTGAAACTTAGGAGTGTGCGTTCTATCCGTGAATGATACGCACATTAGCTGCAGTAAGCCCTTTTCTTCCTTCTTCTTCATTATACTCTACTTTGTCACCTTCATTTAATGCTTCGCCATCAATTCCTGAAGCATGAACAAAAATGTCTTTTCCTGTTTCGTCGTTGGTAATAAATCCGTAACCTTTTGATTCGTTAAAAAATTTTACTGTTCCTTCCATTGTAATAAGATAATAAGTATTTAAATAATAAAGGTAGTTTTAAATTTTTTATGAATTGTTATCAAAGTATGAATATTTTGAAAATTTATCGGTTGTTATTTTCTGTATTTGCCTCATACTCCCTCATTTTCTTTAGGTTTTCCTCGGTAAGCATGTAGTCTTTAACTTTTTTATTTTTCCATCTGTGATAGATAAAAATAGGCATTAAAATGAAAGAAGAAGCTAATATACCAATCCCAACTAATTTATCACCGGTACTATGATCTCCCGAGTTTTTGAAGTAATATCCAACACATATCAGGATGATAATAGCTATAAAAAGTATTCTAATAATATATTTCATGAGTATAAATGTTTTTATGGTATTGCAAAAATAAATTCATTAAAAATTAAGACCCTCTTGCAATAGTAACGTTAGTTTTTAATAGTGTTATGATGTATAGAAGACGGATTGAGGGTTTATCGTGTAAAATTAATCAACTTTCTACGATATGCAGTAAGAAGTTTTGATTTTGAAATAAAGCCAAAATACTTACCATTTTTAATCACAGGTAAATTCCAGGCTCCGGTATCCTGAAATTTTTTCATTACTGTTTTTGCATTGTCATGCTCATAAATTATTGCAACCGAGGTTTGAATCATCAAGGTATCAACTGTTATTTTGTGATATAAGGTAATATCAAACATAATATCTCTAATATCATCTAATGAAACCATTCCTATGAGATGATCAGATTCGTTAGTAACAGGAAATAGATTTCTGTTTGATTTTGCTACAGCTTCACTTAGAAGTTGTTTTAGGGTGTAATTTGGTTTTACGGGAATAAAATTAGTTTCTATACAGTCTTCGAGATTCATTAGAGTCAAAACGGTTTGATCCTTATCATGGGTCAATAAATGACCTTGTTTTGCAAGTTCTCGGGTGTAAATATTATGTTCTATTTTATTTTTTGAAATTATAAATGATATTGAAGTAGTAATCATTAAAGGAACAAATAACTCATAACTAGAGGTGATTTCTGCAATAAGAAATATAGAGGTAAGAGGAGCATGTAATACCCCGGCAATAAGCCCAGCCATTCCTAGTAATGTAAAATTGGCTTCAGAAACATGAAACCCCATTCCTAGATTATTAATTACTTTAGATACTACATTGCCCAATGCACTACCCATCACCATTGTTGGGATGAATATTCCTCCAGAACCTCCTGCAGCAAAAGTAGCGGTCATGGCAACCGCCTTAAAAATGGTAATACCTGTTAATAAAGCTATGACAATCCATATGTTACTAGTCATAGCGTCAAAAGGAGTTTTGCCAATAGCAGTTAGATGATCACCGTGTAATAAACCATTTATAAAGCCAAGACCTTCACCATAGAGTGGGGGGATAAAATATAACATGATTCCGATAGCAAGCCCACCAATTAATAACCTATGAATCTTTTTAGAAAACCGATCAAAAAAATGTAATATTCCAAAATACATCTTAGTAAAGTATATAGAAGCAAATGCGGTTCCGATTCCTAAAATAATGTAAAAGGGAGTGTCGTAGATATCAAATTTTTCTAAAACATTAAATCTAAATAAGACTTCGTCGCCTAAAAAAAAATAGGAGGTAATTATTGATGATACCGAAGCAAAAAGTAATGGTAGTAGAGACGTTAATGTGAGATCTAAACTAAATACTTCTACTGCAAAAACTAACCCTGCCAGAGGAGATTTAAATACAGCAGAAATAGCACCAGCAGATGCACAACCGATAAGTAATACTCTGGTTTTTCGATTAACATGAAATAAAGTACTAAAACTAGAACTTAATGCTGATCCAGAACTAATTGCCGGGCCCAAAAGTCCTACCGAACCACCAAAACCCACTGTGATTGGTGCTAAAATGAGAGGTAAATACCCATGAATAGGTCGTATAACCCCATTTTTTTTGGAAAGCGAATGTAAAATAAGTGGGATAGCTGATTTTACGTCTCTTTTAAATATATATTTTGTGAATATATAAACAATTAGTAGACCTATTATTGGGATAATAAAATAAAAAGAAGCTTGCCACGAAATGATATCACTTTCTAAAACAACCTGAATTAGATGGGTAATATTTTTTAGTAATAAAGAAACAAGACCTGCTGTAAACCCGACAAGAATGCTAAGAATAAGAATAAAGGTCTTATCAGAAATATGGCGATATCTCCATTTCAGTACCTTATAAAGTAGCGTCTTTTTCTTTTGGGGAGACATATGTACTTGACTTAACTAGTTTAAAGGTAATAAAAATCCCGCTCGTGGCGGGATTTTATATTATAAATCAAGTTTTATATTTAATTCCTTGAGCTGTTCGCTATCAATATTAGATGGTGCATCAATCATAATATCTCGCCCACTATTATTTTTCGGAAAAGCAATAAAATCTCGAATTGTTTCCTGACCTCCAAGAATAGCGACTAATCTATCAAACCCAAAAGCAATGCCACCATGAGGAGGAGCTCCATATTGGAAAGCATCCATTAAAAATCCGAACTGAGCCTTTGCTTCTTCTGGAGTGAATCCTAAATGATCAAACATTAATGCTTGCGTTGCTGCATCATGAATACGAATAGAACCACCTCCAATTTCATTTCCATTTAAAACAAGATCATATGCATTAGCACGAACATCTCCTGGTCTGGTATCCAATAAAGCAATATCTTCTGGTTTTGGAGAGGTAAAAGGGTGGTGCATAGCATGATAACGTTCTGTTTCCTCATCCCATTCTAATAATGGAAAATCAACTACCCATAAAGGAGCAAATTCTTCTGGGTTTCTTAATCCTAGTCGTTCGGCAAGTTCCATTCTAAGAGCGCTTAGTTGTGCTCTTACTTTGTTTGTAGGACCAGAAAGTACACAGATTAAATCTCCTGCTTTAGCTCCGGTTGCCTCTGCCCATTTAGCCAGATCATCCTGATCGTAAAACTTATCTACAGAGGATTTATATGTCCCATCTTCATTACATTTTACATATACCATTCCTAGTGCACCAACTTGAGGGCGTTTTACCCAATCGATAAGCTTATCAATCTCTTTTCTGGTATATGATGCTCCGCCAGGAACGGCAATACCAACAACCAATTCTGCGGTATTAAATACATTAAAATCTTTGTGTTGAGCAATATCATTAAGCTCACCAAACTTCATTTCAAACCTTATATCTGGTTTATCATTACCATAAGTTCGCATGGCCTCATCATAGGTCATTCTTGGGAAATCACCAATATTTACTCCTTTTATTTCTAATAGTAAATATCGGGTAAGTCCTTCGAATATGTTTAAAATATCTTCTTGCTCAATAAATGCCATTTCACAATCTATTTGTGTGAATTCGGGTTGTCTGTCTGCTCTTAAGTCTTCATCTCTAAAACATTTTACAATCTGAAAATATTTATCCATTCCACCAACCATAAGTAGTTGCTTAAAAGTTTGTGGTGATTGTGGTAATGCGTAGAATTGTCCTTCATTCATTCTGGATGGAACAACAAAGTCACGAGCTCCTTCGGGGGTGGATTTAATTAAATACGGAGTTTCAACTTCGATAAACCCTTCATTCGAAAGATAATTCCTTACTTGCATCCCTACTTGATGTCTAAACATCAAGCTATTTTTCACAGGATTACGACGTATATCAAGATACCTATATTTCATTCTAATATCTTCTCCTCCATCCGTTTGATCTTCTATAGTAAAGGGAGGGACGATAGATTCATTAAGAATGGTTAATTCATTTACCAGGATTTCAATTTCTCCTGTAGGGATTTTTTGATTTTTTGATTCACGCTCAATTACTGTTCCTTTTACTTGGATAACGAACTCTCGTCCTAAGGTCTTAGCTTTTTTGACCACCGGTGCTGGGGTACGTTCTTCATCAAATATTAATTGAGTGATTCCGTAACGATCTCTAAGATCAACCCATATCATAAATCCTTTATCACGAGTCTTTTGCACCCATCCAGATAAGGTGACTTCTTTTTTGATATCTGAGGCGCGTAGTTCACCACACGAATGACTTCTATACATATGTTATATATTAAGGCTGCAAAAATAAGAAGTTTAACTGTGAACAGGTAATAGATTTTGATTGTTTTGAGAATCTTTAGGTATATTATGAAAATTGTTAATTATAAAACAATTTTGTTAAGAGTTTGAAATATTTAAAATTGCCATGTATTTTATAATATTTTAATTGGTATAGGTGCTATTTTGGTCATTTTTATGCGAACAATTGTTAGTTTTAACATTGTTTTATCAATATCTTTTAATAGATTTAACCAAACATTTAAACAGATCATTATGAAAAAACACAATCATTTTTGCAAAATGAAGATTTTGCTATTACTAATTTTTGTTCCGACTTTGTTGTTGGCTCAGGAGACCATTACGGGAAAAGTGGTCGTTGAGGGCACTGGCGAAGGAGCTCCTTTTATGAATATTATTGAAGAAGGAACAGATAATGGTACCTCTAGTGACATTGATGGTAACTTTAGTATTACCGTAAGTAGTTTGCCAGTAAATTTAAAAGTATTTGCATTAGGATTTGCAGAAAAAACGGTGCCTGTAGCAACTGCAGGAAATATTACGATTCAAGTAGCCGAGTCTACAGAATCATTAGAAGAAGTGGTAGTAACAGGACTAGGTTCATCTATAAAAAGAGCGAACTTAGCTAATGCCGTTTCAACGGTTTCTTCAGAAGAATTAGTTGGAAATACAGGGCAAACTACTGTAGATGGAGCTTTATATGGTAAAGTTACAGGTGTAAATATTACTTCATCTTCAGGTGCACCTGGAGGAGGATTCGCATTGAGATTAAGAGGAGTTTCTTCTATAAACGGTAACAATCAGCCTTTGGTTATTGTAGATGGAGTATATATAAATAATGTAGAAATTCCATCTGGATTACGATTTGCCTCAGGAGGAAACAGAGGGAATGAAGAAAATTCTGGAAATAGACTAGCGGATTTGGATCCTAATGATATTGAAAACATTGAGGTTTTAAAAGGATCTTCTGCAGCTGCTATTTATGGACAACGTGGTAATGCCGGTGTTGTTATTATTACTACCAAAAGAGGAAAAGGTGGTAAAACAAAAATAAGCTTTAGCCAGGATACAGGAGTTAATGTTATTCAAAATAAATTGGGATTAAGACCCTGGACTGCAGCATCTGTAGAATCTACTTTTAATGCAGCAGAAAGAGATAAATATAATGCTACTATAGCTTCTAATGGAGGGCTTTATGATTATGAAGATGAAATTTATGGTAATACAGGTTTTATAACCGATACCAGAATAAATGCTACAGGAGGTAATGAGAAGACCAAGTTTTATGTAGGAGGATCCTATAGAGATGAAGAAGGGATTATCAAAAACACAGGATTTGATAGATTATCGTTAAGAACTAACATAGATCATCGTATTTCTGATGTATTTGATTTTACTTCTACTACAAACTATGTAAGAAGTAATTCTAGTAGAAGTTTTACAGGAAATGAAAACGAAGGAGGATTAAGTTATGGATATACATTAGCATTTACTCGTCCATGGAATAGTTTATATCCTGATGCTGATGGTAACTATCCAAATAACCCTAATTATCCTGGGAATCCAATTTTTGTAAGAGATCAGGCAAAAAATGAAGATTCAAATAACAGAATCATACAAGGATTCAAATTGAATACTAAACTGTTTACCAGAGAGAATAATAGAATTCGACTTATTCTTAATGGAGGGGTTGATTATTTGGCAAATGAAACCTATGTGTATGTGCCAGAAACACACCAAGCTCAAGTTGGAAATCAAGAAGGGTTTGTTGCACAAGGAAAAAACAATTTCACACAGTTCAATGCTCAGGCGATAGCCGTTTGGAACAATACCTCACTTAATGGTGATTTGGATTTGACTACACAATTTGGTATTACTTATTTAAATCAGAAATCTAATTTGGTAAATAGTCGGGGTTCTGATTTAACAGGAGGACAAACCAATGTAGATCAATCGGTAAACCAGGTAATAGACCAGTTCTTTTCAAGTGAAAAAGATTTTGGATATTTTGCTCAGGTAGAAGGAAATTATAAAGATCAATTTATAGCGACTTTAGGATATAGATTAGATAAATCTTCAAGAAATGGAGATCCTAATAAGTTATATGGATTTCCAAAAGCTTCTTTGGCAGTAAACATTGCAAATTTAGATTTTTGGACTGTAGAAGCGATTAATCAATTTAAAGTTAGAGCTGCGTATGGAGAAACTGGAAACCCAGCTGCTTTTGGAGCTACATTTACAAGTTTAGGATCTTCAAATACTGGAGGTAATGGAGGAACATCTGTTGCTGGTTTAAAAGGGGATCCAGATGTAGAGCCAGAAACTGCTTCAGAATTCGAGGTTGGTTTTGATCTTGGATTGCTGAATAGCAGAGTTTCTTTAGAGGCAACATATTATCATAAAAACGTGAAAGATCTGATTCTTTCTAGATCACTACCTGCTTCCTCTGGTTTTACTACAGAAACTACAAATTTGGCAGATCTTAAGAATGAAGGTGTAGAATTAGCTGTGAGAGGAGATGTATTTGATGGAGATAATTTCCGTTGGAATACAGGAGTGCAATTTTATCTAAACAGATCAGAGATTACCCGATTAGATGTTCCTGCATTTGCACAACCAGGAGCTGGTTTTGGTACAGGTTTAGGTACTTTTTATATTGAAGAAGGAAAACCAGTAACACAGTTAGTAGGAAATGTTAATGGGACGTTAACCCAAGTAGGGAATGTAGAGCCTGATTTTCAGATGGCTTTTAATAATCAATTAACGATACTTAAGCAATGGGATGTTTCATTTCTTTTGCAGTGGAAAAAGGGAGGTAATAACTTAAACTTATCGAGATTTTTAACAGATTTAGGAGGAACGTCTCCAGATTTAGAAACTGCAGAAGGACAGGCACGTTTGGCTTCAACTGCTGATGCTTTACGATTTGTTGAACCAGCTGGTTATTTAAGATTAAGAGAAGCTGCAATATACTATAGACTTCCTTCAAAAACAGTTAGTAATTGGTTAGGAGAGTCTGTTGAAGGTATAAAATTAGGAGTATCTGCTAGAAATCTGTTTACCATTACAGATTATAGTAGTTATGATCCAGAAGTTTCAGTAAATGGAGGAGCAGGATTATCAAGTGGAATTGAGGTAACTCCATTCCCTAGTTCACAGCAATTTTACTTTCATTTAAATGTTAATTTTTAATACAAGCACATGATGAAAAATATATTTAAAATTAAGATGAAGTATACTATTATCGGAGCACTTTTTGCTTTATTAATAACTTCATGTACTATAGACGAAGTTGTAGACCCAAATGGCCCAAGTGTTGTAGGAGTTACTAATGGTGCATCAAAAAAACAATTAAATGAACTTGCAACAGGAGTAGAATCTACTTCAAGAAATGGATTAGGTGTAGAAGTTACAGCGAGTGGTACTATGGCACGCGAACTTTATTTATTTGATGCTGATCCTAGAAATACAGGAAATTTATTAGGAAAAGATGGAGTGGCCTTAGATAATAATTCTTTTTATAGTACAACACAATGGAATGGAAGCTACAGATGTGTCAAAAATGCTAGTCTTTTGATAGAGGCTGTAGCCAATACTAATGCAGTTTCAGAAGAAGAAAAGTCTGGATATTTGGGATATGCAAAAACAGTGAAGGCTTATGAATTAATTCAGATCTTGAAATCTTATGGAACCGCTAGAGTAGATATTTCTGATCCAGATAATTTAGGTCCGGTTTTAGGATTTGATGCAGCATTAGCTGCAGTGAGAAGTTTATTAGATGAAGCGAATACAGATTTAAGTAACGCAGGAAGCACTTTTGCATTTACTTTAAGTAGTGGATTTGCTGATTTTGATACACCAAGTACATTTGCTTCATTTAATAGAGCGGTAGCAGCAATAGCAGCTGTTTATGCCGGAGATGGAGGCAGTTCTTTAACATTATTATCGAGTTCATTTTTTAGCCTTACCGCTGGTTTGACTACTGGACCAAAGTACGTCTTTGGATTAGGAGGAGGAAATGACCGTGCCAACCCTGTATTTAGAGTAGCGTCGGTATCTGCAACAGAACCAAACAATGGAGATCAAATTATAGTGCATGATAGTTGGATTAATGATGCAGAAGCAGGAGATACAAGAGTTACTACAAAAACTGCTGTTAGACCTGATCCTAGTGTTCAAGATGGTCTTACAGGGACTCATGAGACTAGGTTATATGCTACTAATGTTACGCCAATAGATATTATTAGAAATGAAGAGTTAATTTTGGTTTATGCAGAAGCAAGTATATTAGCTAATAATCTTGCAGATGCAGTAACTGCATTAGATGTTATTAGGAATGCAGCAGGTTTACCAAATTACTCGGGAGCAGTAACTGCAGATGCTTTAACTACTGAGATGTTAAATCAGAGAAGATATTCTTTATGGGCAGAAAACCATAGAATGTTTGATTTAAGAAGATATAGTTTATCTAATACATTACCTGTTGATAGAGCTGGAGATCAAGTATTTAATATACTTCCTATTCCATTATCAGAAAATGAATAACTAATCTTTTAAGATAGTAAACGCCGCAATTTTTGCGGCGTTTTTTTTGATAAGACTACACTTCTCACTAATTTGGAAAATAATCATTCAGTTATTGTTTGATATTTTCACTTTATTCTATTACTACTTTTCTAACATGAGTTTTTCCTGGAATTTCTAGTAATAGAAAATAGATTCCTGATGATAAATTACCTTCTAAATTGAAAGGGATATTGTATTCTGACGCACCATCATTTTGATATCTATACAGGACACTATTATTAGTTACATTAAACAGCTTTATGTCAATAGGAGTTCGTTCTTTAAAGGTTAGTTCGGCAATAAAGTTTCCACGAGTAGGATTAGGGAAAATTTTATATGTTTTTAGTTTTTCTTTTCCTTCTGTTTCCTCTTTAAAAGCACGTTCTCTTATTGTTATATTTTTGGTATATGATTCTTGACATCCAATTGCATTGGTAGTTAGTAGTGTGATATCAAAGCTTCCTTTTTCTGTGAATTTGATTTCTGCATATTCTCTGGTAGACTCTATTATCTCTGCATTATTAGGAATGATCCATTCTACTGTAATAGGAGAAGGGTTACTTACGTCGACAATTACAAAAGATTCATCTACAAAAATATCTGAGGGTACAACAAATTCTGGTGTAATAGGGGTTTGTGTAGTTGTAATTTGTATGCTGCTATTGATTTGGCACCCTAATCCTGTGGTTGCAGTAATGGTGTATAATCCTGTTTCTGATAAGGTGACCTTTGGTGTGGTTGCGCTAAATCCATTATCGGCTTCCCAGAGGTATGTTGCTAAGGGATCTGCTATGGTTGCATCTACAGTATGAGATTGTCCTTTGCATAACATTGTATTTGAACCCAGATAGATATTCCATAGTACTGATGGATCAGATATGGTTATAATTCTTTCTAATATTGGATTTATGATATCACATCCGTTTTGATCTTGTACAGTAAGGGTGTAGACTCCCTGACTAAGATCATTGATCACAAAATCCGTACTGTTATTTGGGATAGCATTGATTACTTTGTTGAATCCTGGATCTCCATCTTTTGCCATGTTAATCGTGTAAGCTCCTGTTCCTCCAATGATATCTAGAGAAATACTCCCAGAAGCTTGTCCTATACATAATGCTTCGGTAGTATCTATGTTTTGAATAAAAAAAGGATCAGGCTGTATAATCTCGATATCACCTGAGATTAATAATGGATTAGTGTTGCTAGCATCCTGCAGGTTATCTTTGACTTGCACACGATATATACCACCAGATAATCCAGAAGCTACGAATTCCTGAGCAGTCCCTAGTATTACAGGACTCCCAAAAGGTTCAAAAGTACCGGTATTATTTCTAAGCAATACCTGATATTGATAATCGGGTAGCCCACCCTGTACAGTAGCTTTGATTATACCATCATTATTAGTTTGATCATTATCTCCACAGCTAACATCATTTTTTTCGGTTGTTATAAATTCTAATATAGGAGGTTCATTAATTACAAAATCACTGGTTGTCGAGCATCCTTTATCATCGGTAATAGTTAAGGTATAGGTATCTGCTGATAGATTTGGAAGATTGATTTCATATCGATCAGGCCCTGATTGTGCCACTCCGGATCCACCCGTCACATTTGCTCCTGATGAATTTTCCCAGCTAAAAGTATAAGACCCATTACTAAGAGGAGTTCCTCCTGTTATGGTTGCATTGGCATACCCATTATTAGCTCCATTATAAGTAGTAGATGCCTCATCTGTTTTGGTAATAACAATAGCAGAAGCAGCAGGATCAATGATTTCGGTTATAACACTATTTCCTCCCGATGTGCCAGGACATTGATTTACATCCCGTACTTTGATATCATAATTTCCTGAGCTTTTGGGAATACTCACACTGGTTCCTGTAAAGGAAATCCAATTGCCATCACCATTGATTTCATAAAAGTAAGGAGGTGTTCCATTAGAAACATTGTTAATAATAATACTCCCATCATTAGTAGGTCCTTGACCTACGGTACAGGAAGGATTGGTGTGATCAGTATTGAAAGTAACCGCTGTTGATGCATTAATTGTAATAGGAATAGTTCCTCCGGTACCCCTTGGATCACCGTTTGCATTTCTATATTGATATTTTATCGTATAATCTCCAGGGGGTACAATGTTTCCAGGTTTCCAATCATAAAAGAATACTGAACCAGAGGCATTAAAAGAATACTGAAATTTCTGTGCTACAAAAACACCATTAGGATCTAAGGTGACATTAAATAATTGAAGATCCATATATCCACCTCCGGCAGGTACTTGTTCATTAAACCATAGTTTAAACCAACCATCGGTACTATCTGGGCAAGATGTGTTTTGTGGATCTACACTAGTTAGAACAGGGGTGCATGGAGAATATTTTGCAATATATGTTCCTGAAAAGGGAACATTAGTATTACGACCTAATCTAAAGTGAATATCTGTAGCAACACTCGGTGGTGGAGTAGGAGCCATTATTTGTTGTATAGTTGTCGTTAATTGGCGATTTTGTACCCCCGTATCTTTCCAAGTAATGCCATCTAGAGAATATTGCCAATTATAAGCTTCCTTAGGAAATCCTGGTGGAAACGCAAGCATATTAATGTTTTCTCCCATACACAACTCATCTCCAGAACCTTGTCTTTGTATGCTTGTGATGTTGGGGAGTATACCATTGACTCTTACAGATCCTCCACAACCACCAGCACTCAATATCTGACCCAATAATAGTTCGGAAGCTGTTTTGCTTTTAGAACCATTTCTGGAACAGTCAGGATCGGTTGGTCTGAGAGGCTCACAACCTGAGTCATAAGATACATAGAAACTATTATAGTTAGGAATAGTAGTATATGTTCTGGAACTATTACCACTAGTTATTCCACCAGAATCTATAGTTGTACTATCTCCTCCAAAACTCCAATCTAGTGATCCTGCATGGCATTGAGCTTTAGAATAATTTACTGTTGCAGTATATGTTTGCGATAATCCTGTAATGGATATTAATACTAGCAACAAAAAAAATATTTTCTTTTTCATAATCTTAGTACTTTACTTTGGTTGTACTATACTTAGAATAGGTGCCATCATTAAATATGGCTCTAATAATATAGGTATAATTAGAATTAATCGTAAGCCCAGTATCCACAAATCGTTTTATTCCCGCGGGCAATACTCTATAAAGTGACGAAGGATTTTCGTTATAAGCTCTGTATAATTCAAACTCGGCAATTTCTGCTCCTTTATAGTTCCAGGTTAATACGATGGTTTTGTCAATTTCATTTATGGTTGCATAAAACCCTTTTACAACAGACTTTAATGTTGTTTTTGGAACAATAACAGATACCGGCGGAGCAGGAGTAGACTCTAGACCACTTTGGTCTCTGGCAAGTATCGTATAACTATAGTATTTTCCTTGTTCTACTTTGATATCATTATAGGTTGTATTTTTAAATTTTGGACTTTGAAATATCAGACTCCAATCTAGATCCCCTTTTCCTTTTCTATAGATATAATGAGCTTCTACATCTTCACTAGAACTATTGGCCCACTCCAGAGTTACTACTCCATCTTTGATGTTATACGATTTAAAAACAGGTGAAGTAGGAGGGATCACATCTGGTTTTACCAATTCCAATGTTTCTGAAGGTTCAGACATGTTATACCGTTGATCTACAGCTATAATTTTATAATATACTTTAGTATTTAAACTTTTTACTTTTACAGTATCTATAAATGTGTAATTTTCATGAGGAGATTCTGTTAATTGAGAATATTCTTCGTGTTGTAGATTTCCCCGGTATACCCTATACCCCATAAGATCCTCTTCGGTATTAGGCTTCCATTGTAGTTGTACAACACCTGTACTATCTACTTTTCCTTCTAAGCCTATAGGTTTTTCTGGCGGGATAGAATCTATGGGTTGCACCAGCATAGAAAAGGAATCTCGTTGATTATTATTTTTACCATTTGCGGTTATTTTAAAATAATTGGTAGCTCTTAATTTAGTATACCTCACTTTTCTCGCAGTTGGAGGAATATTGGACACTACCGGTTTATATGCTCCACGATCTGTATCAGACCGTTTTAATGTAAATCCTGTAATGTCATGATTTCCCTCTTCTGGGAAAGTCCAAGTGAGTTCTACGTCACTTTCAGATGTGATATGTTTTGTTTTTAGGTGCGGAACAAATTTCAATACTTTTTTCCCTTCTCCAGAAACTACATTAGAAGCAGGGCCTATTTCACCAAAAGAAGAGACTCCTTTAATTCTATATGTATAATTCTTATTATTTGAAATAGAATCAATATAGAGAGTGCGATCATTTTCTGATTTTTCTTTATTGATTGCAGCATAAGGAATATCTCCTAACCTCTTAAAAGTACTTCCGTTTTCAGAGCGTTCGATGATATAACTATTATATGTGTTTTTCAACAATTTAGAATCCCAGCTTAATAAGGTATTTCCATTCTGAAAAACTCCAACAAAGTCTACAGGTTCTGGTAGAGGTTCATAATCAATAATTCCAATATATACTCCTCCTTCTTTGGTTTTTAATTCAAATTCGGGAATATTAGAAATTACTTTGTACAGGTATTTTTCATTAGGTTTTACATTGGTATCAATATATCCCAATCCTGCTTTTTTAGCGATTTCAAAGTCTTGGTCTGCGGCATATAATCCAAAAGCAAAACGTTGCTGTTGTTCTTCTGCACGGTTTATAATAGAAGCAAGGCCTGCTCCTCCCTCGACCACAAAACTTTCTCCCCATAATGCCTGTGCCATAATAGCACCATTATCACTGCTTTCTGCAATACCTTCCCATTCCATCATAGAGACAGGCATGAACTTTTGACCGATGATCAATTTTTCAGGAGTGGGTAATGTTTTTCGATCTCGAGAAATGGTATACCGCTCTAGTGTGTACCCATAGCGATTTCCTTTACGCCATGCTATAGGGGTGTTTAGGGTCCAGCGCAACAAGATTCTATCTTCTTGTGTTCTTGCTATAACTTTTACTTCAGGTAATTGTTCTTTGGATTGAGCAAAAGAGAACTTTTGTACGAAGAGAAGTATGATTATTACTATTCCTATTTTTTTGTTCATTTTTATGTTTTTCAACTTTCGGTTTTGATACGGGTTTCGAGATGCTCAAGCCTGATACTGTTTCTATTTTTATTCTATTTCAAAACTAATCTGGATTAATGTAATTAACATTACTACTTGTGCCTGTAATACCCCCAGGTAATACATATTGATATCTTGCAGGGTATTTCCCTTTTTTGATATGCGGAAATTTAGCATTTATAATATAATCGTATTTTGGATTTGGATTGGTCAAATTTGCATTAACGATATTATATACAATATCAATAAAATCTTCATGATAATAATACGGTAGATTATAACTATATGGCATTCGCTCTTTTAAGAAATGACTATCCGGAGCCGCTTCTAAATATGTTTGATACCAAGTCAATTCATCCATTCCTTTTGTTGGGGGCACTCCTAATATCGATTCATCCCTATCAACTGTAAATTCTGGTTTAAGAGGGTACCCTTTATAAATCAAAGGATAGATTTCATTTTTATAATAATTATCATCTAATACCGCTTCTGCCCGAATTAATGGTTTCTGCTCAGTATATTGATTTCCTGTAAGATCAATTTCATCAAAAGGTTCCGAATTTTTTACCACCATTCTCAGTTTATGAATCCTCATGGTAAGTGTTTCTCTAAAGGTATTCCTATATTTTTTCCCTTTGATTTTTTCACTAAAACTATTGAATTTACTAGTGTTAAACTCATAGGACAACATCTCTATAGTTTCAGGATTTGTGGTGAGCCCATCAATACTTACATTTTTTATTTCGACTGTATTTTCGCCATCCCCGGCAGTTGTATACTTTTCTTTTACCGTACTCGAAGTTGCACTAGGGGGTAGTGTAAGTAGTTTCAACGAATATTCTTTAGTATTTTCGATGTCTGGTAAAGGAATCATCACTTTTTTATCTCCTGCATTATAAGATACAGAACTCTCAATAGCCATATCATATTCATCTGTAAAATAGGAACGCTGAGACCATCCAGCATCCAAGTTAAATAAATAGGCTTGTCCTCTTTTTAGCTTTACATATCCTTTATTATATTCTTTTGGAAAGAAATATTTTTGTCCAATTACAGGATATGAATATGCAATATTAGTTTTTGGAATATAATCCGGGGCTGTTCCTGTCGTAAATGTGGTGTTTTCCTCTTCTTTTAGTATTTCACCATTATAAACAACGGGTATCCATTTTCCATTAACTTTCTCTTCGAAGGTTACTGATACATATAAACTCATAGTAGTTTTTGGAGGTAGAATTTCACTAGATGTAAAACTTAAAAGATCATTACTACTATTCAATGTTTGTTCACCCACCAGGATTGAACCTTTATCGTCTTTTATCCAAAAATCATCTAGCTTAAAACGATAATAGTGTACTTTATATTCTTCATCTTCAACTTTTATAGAACTACCTATTTTCATATTAAATGCGACCTGAGGTACTGCAAATACATCTACTTCTTTGATTTTATCACGAGGAGATATATCAGCAATGATTTTGATATCCCCGAGAGGAGATCCTCCACTAATAAGTTCACATTCTTTACCAAACTGCATCTCAAACCTGAAACTTCCTTTTACCAGTCCTCCCAATAGATTATAATACCCTCCAAGATATCCTCTAAACCAAACTGGATTAGGTAGTTTTGCTTGCATTAATGTAGCTGCTCCTGCTTCTATAATCGGAATTCTTCTTCGTTTACCGAAAAGCTTAAAACTAATTCCCATAGAACCTTGTAGATACACATAACTTTGCCCGTTGGCATACCAACCATTTACACCTATTTGACCACTACCTTTACACATAGCATCTCCATAATCTTTGACCATAATATCAAAACCGAAACCTGCATTAAATCGGGCATAAAACATTAAGAAGTTCATATCTCCAGTGTCAAACTCCAGACTTGCGCCAAAGGCTACTCCACGACCACCCGCTAGTGCATTTTCATCCCTCATATAATCGAGAGTACTTGCGTCTAATCCAAGTATCTTTGCTACCTGTGGAGGAGGAGGAGGGGATGGAGGCATATAATCCCCCATCATAAAATAACTTTTAGATGTTAATGCGACACTTCCTATTCCGATTTTAACTCCGATTGGATCCGTCGGAGTACCAATATGAATGTACCATTCTCCTGGTCCAAAATGTATTACCGCCCAGGCAGCACGTCCTCCTGGTCCTACTCCTTTAAATACACCACCGATTATATCAATGTATAGTTCAAAAGTGCCATGAAATGTTTTTGCTGTAAAATCAAATTCTATGGCCATATAGGCATTGAGGCCTTTTTGACCCGCCATTACTGCAGGATAAATAGCTTTGGATGCTCCGATAAGATCGGTTTCTTTGAGTTGATTCTCTACAGCATCTGGCATTCCTGATTCATTTTCTACGATCCCACCAAAATTTTCTGATATTTCATCTCCTGCATCATCAAAACCAGGGATTTGTAGTAAGTGAGCTTCTCCATAAAGGCTAACCCTATTGATTCCTCCATGCCTATTGAAAGCCATTTCGAAACCAAACCCACCGTTGACCAAACTTTCTCCTTTGGTTATAGAGAATAGCATCATGGCTTTTACTGTCAATCCAGAGTCTCTATCTGGTACATAATTGAGCCCAGAAGACCCTATCCCTATATTAGAACTAAATCCATCTTTTTTCATTCGATAGGAGGCACCACCGCCAAATCCGGTAATTGCAAATACTGGAGGAATAGGAATAGTTAATCCTTCGACCAATCCATCTATATACCAATATCTATAATCTGTTTTTCCAAAGGTAGCACTAATGGTCACAGCAATTCCTCCTGTAAAAGTGGCTTTGACCATTCCAGCAAATCCATCACCATATACAGGATCATCGTCTCTAAATTCTACAAAACCTTCTATTTTGAAGCCCATATCGGCTGCAATCTCCACGCGCCGAAGTTTTACTCGTTTAAATTTCCATTTTTCAAACCCATCACCTTGTTTTAGATCTCCCTCAATAGATAAGCTTGCATTACCACTAAAGCCGGCATTATCCATCAGGTTAATTGCAATAGTAAAATCTAATGCTGCAATATTATCTTTTGCTCTAATCCCAATTTCTGATATGGTTACAGGAAAATTGGCTACCTTAACTTCACCTGTATAGCCTGCATGACCAATTTTGATAATTGGGCTTATCGTCTGTAATTGGAAATCTTGAAAAGTAATCCCTTCAAAATCTGCAGTTGCTGTAGCAGAGGTAGAGCCATCATTAGATCCTTTAATCGCCATATTACCATGTAAAAGAGCTTTGGGTCTAAATTTTCCTTCACTAAGCCGGAGTTCTATATAACTGTTTTCGGTGAGCGTGGCTTTGGCTTTAAAAATATCAAATGCAATATTGTTTGCCGGACTGGCATTAAGCACATACTCTTCGTTAACAGGATCAATTAGCGCATTATATACTAATACGGTAGTACTGTTAGATTCGTAGTCGAGAGCTATTAATTCACTTTTTTCTTTTCCGTTTTCGTCTTTAGTTATTTTTGTATGTGTACCAGAAACAGTTTCTGTAGTAACGGGCAATACCATTGCACCACCAAAACCGGCTCCCGATAAATCTCCTGCGACGAAGCTTAACTGAATCCTATCTACCGAGAATTGCCATCCATCTGCATTTCCTGTATTAAGAGGAAGTATATTTTCGCCCTTAAAAGTTCCTGAAACTCCATTGTTGTCAATCAACATTTTTTCTGCCCCAAAGGAAATGCGTTTGTCACTTCCTTTTCTTTGAAATTGTGGAGGAAGGACTATTGTAACAGATTCTACATATACACCTCGCCATAAATCTTCTTCACCAGAAATCAAATAGGTTTGTTGATAATCATCAGTAGGCCATTGCATATTTGGTGAATTTCGAGTGTCACTAAAATCAAAGATGGCAGTATTTAACTCAAAAATGGTGTTTTTTAGTTTGGGCACCTGAAACCTAGGGAGCGTAACTTCTACCAAAATATCATTCCAATCAGTAGCAACAACTTCAAAACTAGTCGTTACCTTTTTCTTAATATTTGTTTTACCAATGGTAGAATTGTCAATTGTATTATCAGCTTTTACAGGGAGTATTTTTTTTCTGGAAAACTCTACATCTACAGCTAGTCCTAGTTCTTTAAATCCATCACAATCGATAGTGACATAGGTTTTTTTATCTAGACCCCCCGTTTTGAGATCAAAACCTCCTTTAAGAACCATTAATATATTCTTTCCTTGAAACGGAATGCCTACATCGCCGAGCAATACCAAATCTGCATCACCAAACAAACCACCTTTATGTGATAGTTTTACTCTACTGGCTCCAAAAAATAATTCCCGTTGTTTACCGGTTTTATCTATTTGTGGAAGTTTGATACGAACAAATATTTCCAACTCAGAATACTCTTTACCTATTTTAATCTGGCTAACTCCCATAATAAATTCTGAGCTACCTATCTCTTTCTTTATTCCTATGGGTAAGGTTACAGGAGTTTCACCAGTGATATAATCGGTAAGGCTTTCTAAAAATTTATTTCCTGCAACTAGCGTGTCAATTACACTTTTGGCTTTTGTTCTAAGGTTATTTGCTACTGTATCACTTTCAAAACGGGTATATAACTCATCTGGAGCAAATTCTTTTACAGTAGTTTTTTTGACTAACCGCTTTATATCTTTCTCGATTTTGGCGTCCAGATTCGCAAACGAACGGCGCATCATTACGGGAGGTAATGGTGCGGTAGTTGTTTCTTCTGAAACCGGTTTTTTGGTGTCTTTATCTCCTGTGTTCGCAACTATATGGAACGATAGGAGTAAGGTGAGTATAAGTAGGTAGTATGGTTTCATATTTGTTAAAATTACTGTGTCACTCTGAGCTTGTCGAAGAGTAAATTATAATCCCAGTTTTTAAAAGGACTTTGGCAAGCGCAGCCTGACATTTTTTTATATTTATGTTGTATTTATATGGTTTGTTACGGGTTTTTATTATTTTTCAATCTACTTCTTTTACTCTTGCTATCTTTTCTTTCTTACTCTTACCTTCACGAGCGGGACGCTTGCACTAGTGGAGGGCTTAAAAATTTCTTTTACTTGATCAACCTTATTACGAGGTTTTGTTGCTGGTCGATAGATTATTAAATAAATAGATAAAATTACTAGAGCAATCCCCATTAGTCCTAGTATGATGATTCCTGATACTCTATTTTTAATTGGATTAGCAATCTCTCCTTCATTACTTGTGTTATTTTTTTTATACGAAATATACTTTCGAAAAGTATAAAAACTAGCTATTAAAAAAAGGATTCCAAAAATGCCAGGAACGATAGCATCAGATACTTTTACATAGTCTTCGACTATCACAAATGTGAAGCTTGTAATTGCAAATTTTATATTATTTAGCCAATCCATGTAAATGTCTATTATTGTTCTTTTTTAATTTTGGTTGCTGCGCAAAGTCTCCCGACTTTGAGCGCGGTGTTTTACTTTATGTTTTTTTGTTAGTCACTTATTCGTCTTTTTTATTTCTATTTTGACTTTTTGTTTTTGTTTGTTCCGCGAAGTCAGGAGACTTTGCGGAGCGGGGAAAATTAAGATGGTGGAGTAAGCTTGCCTATCCTTTTTAAATACTCTTCTTTACTCCAATCTGCACCAGTACCCCAATATTTAGAAAATACTTCATCCATAATCTTATCAAAATCAGGCTCAAATTTCTTTGTAGATTGATACCACTCTGGAGTATAAATAGAATAAGGGTCTAAACCACTCTCTCCCTGCCAACGCATTTGTTGATGTAATCGACCAGACCAATAAATTACTCTATCAATAAACACTTTATTAATATAAGATTGCTTATTCAAATCAGGTCTTTTCTTTAAGTATTCTTCTAATCCTTTTTTTCTTATTAATTCTAGTTCTTCAACTACTACCCTAAATAAATCCTTTCTAGAGTCAAATTGTATTACAGATGATAATAAATCATTGAGTGAATTAATATAATTTTCTTCGTTGTTAAGATTTATATGCTTTAGCTGATTTAATAATTCTTTAAAGTCTTCAATTTTTATGTTTTTATCAATCATAATAACTAGTTATTGTATTTGAATTAACTCAATAACCCATTTTTTATCTTCATTTAAGTATGGAGGCTTAGTAACTTCAAATTGACTTCCTGATTTGATTAAAACTTCAGATCGAGGGTTTCCTCTAAATTTAATTCCATCCGCAAAATCCGATATATCTTTAGCATCTAAATGTTTTATATCAAATAAAACATTGATTTCTGGTCTATCTGCAAATGAAGCAGTCTTACTACTACCTGCTGAAGTAAAATCATTCCAAACTGGCTTGGACCCTTTTTTATATGAAATCAAAAAATCCGATAAGCCTTTAGAATCAATTTCTATTCCTCTATATACATTTGTTCCTTTAAATGTTGATAATTTAGATAACGTATTATTAAACAGGTTTTTGATTTCAGTTGTTTTAGAAACATTTTCTCCCCATCTAAGCCAACCATTCATCCTTCTATAGAATAAATTAGTAGTGTACCCCCAAAGTAAATTGACATCAGTTTTGTTAAGTTTGGGGTACTGTTTCATTAAATCTCCTATCTCATTAAAAAATCTAAGATCATGATCATTGTGATATTTCGCAAAATACTCCAATATTTCATCTTCTGTAAAATCCATTTTCTTTAATGCATTTACAAAATCAGTTGGAAGTTCTTGTTTTGCAATGGCTTTGGTCACTTGTTTAAAAACACCTCCAGCGTTATTGCTTCTAAATCCAACTTCATCCCCATTTTTCAGGATATCATCTCCATCATAGTTACCAACGACTTCTCCTTCATCCAGAGTTTTTTTCTTCTGTAGGATTCCGTCGACATATCGTGCTACTTCGTCACCACGACCAGATTTATCGACTACTTTAACACCTTCTTTAACAGTCACTCCTCCTTTTTTGATAGCGCTAAATTTTACAGGGATGTTAGCAGTGTTATCAAATATCTGATCTACTTCTTTAAGGCCATTGATCAATTTTTGTTTACTTTGTACCTGACTTCCTTCATTAAATAATTTACGAAGCCCATTAAAGGCATCTTCTCCTTGATAGGTAAATCGATTTGCAACTTTTGCTAAAATTTTAGAATTTTCTGGGATTTTGGCAATTTGAGAAGAACGGAATCTTAAAATATTCCAGGATTCTAATAGATCATCTAGTTTTTTAGGATCTAAGATTTCGGTAGCAATTTTATCAAAATCGTTGATAATTTTTGTAGCGTCCTTTGTGTCAAGTTGATCTAGTTTATTAAGTATGGATCGATCAAAATCAATATCTGGATTTAGTTGACTTATAGATTTTTTAAGATGAGAACCATCAGGTAATATGCTTAACAATTTATTTTTTAGTAGTGTTGAGAAATTACCAGTTATTTTTATTGTTTCATCTATTCGTTTTACAATTTCATCAGTAGCATTATCAAGATTGCTACTTGCTTGAGATGATTTTCTAATATCTTTTTCTGCCTCTTCAAACCCTTTGATTACTTTTTCTGCTAATTTTGGATCTTCGGCTATTAATTTTTTAGCTTTTGTTTTTCCTATTTTTTTCACTAATGCTTTGTATGTAGCAATAGCTTCTATGTGTTTGTTTGGGCTAGGGATTGATGATGCTGTGTTAATAGTTAAAGGAATAGAGCTAATAGTCCATGTTGTTTGCAACATTTTGGCCAATTTTTCGGCATTTTTCTCATCAGTGTCAAAGGTATTTGTTATGACACTTGTAGCATGCGCAATAAATAATTTGTCGTCAGAAAAATAAGGATTAACTATAGTGACAAATAAATCTGCGTAAGCAGTAAATGTTGCTGCACTAAAAGCCCCTCTTGCAGCAATAATGGATCCTCCAGAAAAATAGAAAGAAGCAACGGTTAGTGTATTAAATATACCATTTTGAATTCTTGTGTTATTTTTAGTTCTGTCTAAATAGTCTAGAAACATAGCGGGAACCAATGCAACTTTACCACAAATAAGAGCACCACTATTGTTGCAAGCACCAGATTGTTTCGTAAATGTGATATCTTCTATAATTTCTATAGCGACAAGTTCAAACGGATCGAACTCTTCGTTAGTATCCCATTTGATGCAAATTTGCTCTGAATAATGACTTCCATAATATTGAGTTGATGTTTCCTTACAATCTTGTCGTAGGTTGATTTTTCTCTGTTCTTGTGTAAAACGGAATTCTAGTTTTGATTGATCATTAACTACATTAAAAAGCCATAAGAAACGTTCGTTTTTAACATTCCAATAATAATTAGCCTTGCATTGTGCTCGATTTAATAATGATTGATATTCGTCACCATTTGTGATGGTTGTAGAGCTGTTTATATCTATATTTTTAGCAGCAAAAACAAGATCTTTAAGTTTAACAATCAGGTTTAATCTGTTTGTATCGTCTCCGATAAAACTATCATTAAGTTTATCTACTAATTGTTTGTATAATAAATCACCATTAACTCTGTATTGTTCTTCTACAAGACCTTTTAAAAATTGTTCTGCAGCTTTAGATTCTACAGAATTAAGAATATCAAATACTAGATCTTCGGTGCTATGTGTTGCTGACCAATTGTCTAAAACGGGTCCATTAAGAATAATTTTTAACATTTCTAGTCTTTCGTCAACTGTAAAAAGACCAAACTGTTCTATAGTTAATTCATAACCGATGTATAGTAATCTATCTCTGTCTCTAGAATCAGTGCCAATCTCTTTAACAAATTCTGGTAGATTTTCATTAGAAATACTTCCTAAAAGCTTTCGAATCAAGGACCTGTCGCTTTTATCTGTTCCAAAAAATGTACTTTCACTTATCCACCAAGCGTTATTGTCAAAAACCAGTTTAAGTAAATCTTTCTTTTCTTGTAGGGTTAGGGTTTTAAGAAACCCTTCGTTTAAATAGAATAAACCAGCATATAGTTCTTCTTTACTAATATTTTTATTACCAAGTTTTTCATGATGTTTGGATATTTCTTTAGAAACTAATTGTATTCCTTTTAAATAATTTTCAAATGCACTAGTATTCTTCGGGTTCCAATAAAACTCTAGTGCTCTATGATACGTTGCTTTTTGTGATAACCAAAATAGTTTATTAGTATAGTCAGCGTTATTCTTATAGATCTGCGAAACTAGAAGGTCATAGTCGATTTTGTCATCTCCTTCAGAACAAATTAGATTAGCTATGTATTGAATTGCTTCTTTTTCAGATTGACTGGATGCTCTACTAATATAATCTTCTATAAATTGTTTTCCGTTAGGACACTGAGCACATCTTATTCTTCCAGAATCTTTAATATTAGTGTTAGTATTATTGTAAACTATTGACTCTTTGTTTTGAATAGCATAAGTATAAGAAGCTTCGTATGCTTTATTACAACTTTCTTCTCCTCTAACAAATAAGTAAACTTTGTCTTTTATACCTTTTTCATTAATAGGAGTTATTTCATATTTTTTTCCAGTTGCTTTTCCATCTTCATAGTATCCTGAGAAACTTCCTGAAGTATCAAATAACGCTTTATATCTTCTGCCATCACTTTTGAAACCAGGTAATGTTCCTTTAACTTTTGCAGACTGAGAAGAAGATATAATTATTGAACTTTTTTTAATGCTAATAGGTTTCCATTTAGGAGTGAACCATATTTCTCCACCCAACTCCCCATCCTCATCTCCTTGAAACCAGTAGATCTGAATCCCGGGAGCATACATTTTTTCCCAATCCATATGGTTTAACTCGGTACCGGTACCGTAATCCATTAACAGATCTGTGCTGCCGGATTGAGTATCATATTCGGTAAAAGGGTGTTCTAATCCAAATACACCGTGTCCTAACTCGTGCGCAGCGACTCTACCTTTGTCATTTTGTGCAAATACAAACCCGAATTGGCTTTTTAGAGGCATAAAGCCATCGGTACTACTATCGGAAGGAGGTATATCTGTTACAAACAAGTAATATGTGTCTTTTTGGTAAGTACCTGTAGCTTTAAATGTACTGATCCAAGCTTTTTCTGCTTCGGTATAGTAGGTTAATAATTCACTGTCTCCAACATCTATAGTAGTATCTGCTATAGATATTGGTGTTGCAGAGCTCACGTTAAAACGAACTCCTGCCGGGTTATAGATTTCATTAATTCGATTTGCAATGCCAGTAGTACTGGCTCCATTTACCGAGATAAGTTTTATATTAATATTGGTTACTTCCTGGCTGGCTAAGTGCATTAAACTAAATGTTCCTGCAATAGTGTATTGTCCTCCCGAATCTTTAGGTTTTACTGTTGCCAGAATTTCTTCTTTCGTAAAATCAAACTTTTTCTTAAGAGAAAGTGTAGCTATAGTTCCATTGCTATTCCAGCTAGCATCTATTTTACCTCCTTGTGCGGTTTTAAAGACAATATCATCTTTGGTAATCTTGCTGTCAGAGAATGAGGCTTTTGCTGTTATAACATCAGATTGATGAGAACTTAAATCAAATATCGCTTTATATGGCACGGGGTATGTTCCACCGTTTGCTATAGGTAGTTCTTCGTATTTTCGTTTTAATTTATCTGTGGCTCCATTGGGTAAGAGATCAAAAGAATAATATCCGCTTCCTTTTTCAAAAATAATATTAACTCCTGTGGCAGTTATATTAGAAACTCCGTTACTGCTCATTCCTGCAGTGTTATCAGCAGTAGGCTCTCCTCCTTCTGCACCAGGAGTTTCGGTAACATCCCCATTACTACTCACTGTCCAGCTATTTTCGTTGCTGTCTATAAAGGTTACGTTTTCTCCTCCTTCTCTAATAACTTCTTGCCCGTCGGTTCCAATAATTGTAAAGGTGTCATCATCATTTACTATTATATTTTCGATTTCAAAATCTACATGAAATACATCCAGATCATCATTGTCACCAGTTACAACCTCAATAATTTCATCGGCATCAATAATACTACCCCAGTTTGGATCGTAAGTGGTAATAACAAAACCATCTACTAATTTCATATCAGTATTGATTTTGATGTTTTCAAATCTTACCGGGATACGTACTGTAGCTAACCAAGGGGTACTAATATATCCTTCACCGGTAAAACTACCAGAACCTGAAACTTTTTTTACATACACTGGGAAATCACCGGCGGTAAACACGGCATTTTCTAAAAGCTCGGTAAGCAACTCCTGATTAGAAAGATCTACAGGATCTGCTTCTATACCGCAAGCGGTATATTCTGCTAATTCATCACTTAGCGTTCTAAAGGTTTTGGTATTAGATTCTGCAAAATTATCAGTTGTACAGTTTCCTAGTATTTTATATTCATAAACGGTATCTGGTTTAAACTCATCTACAGTAACATACTCTCGAGGTGTTGTTTTTTTATACCATTTATTGCTTCCCGATTCCCGATACATAACGGTAAAATCCAAATGATCAGGATGCCCAATCCAGCTTATAGTTGCATTGGTTCTACTTACATCCTGAACCTCTATATTTGTAGGAACAGTACAGGGACTTAGATAGTCAAACCAAAAGATCTCGCTATTACCATTATTGGTAAATACAGAAACTTCTTCGCCGTTATTGGCAGCAATTGCCCGTATTCTCCATGCGTATCGTTTACCTGGTAACAATAAGGGATGAATTGGGCCATATAGTAAAGAAGTCGCTGTAGTGATTTCCTGGTATAGAGGTGGAGAAGATAAAAACACGGCTTGTGGATCAATATACCGATCCCACACTTCTACAATACTAAATTCGTAAGATACATTGGGAACATTAATATGTCTTGGTGTCCATTGAAAAATAACATTGGTGGGGTTATGTTCTGTTATTTTAGATTTGTTATCAGGTTTATTAAGAAAAGGCGGATAATTATTGACCAAAAATATATTGGCGCAACTTTTTGCAGATAATCGGTTTCCATTAAAGGCATCAAAGACTTCAAAACAAAATTGATACCTCCCATCTGGTAATGTACCATTGTATTGTACAGGTGATATACCTCGTAGATTTTGCTGCTCAAAATATGGGGCTAATTCAGCAATGGATAGTTGTAAAGGAATACCCGGATCCAGAATTAGAGTAGGTGCTCCAACTACTACAGATGTACTTGTGGCATTAAGGTCATCACCTTCTATAGAAATACCTAATCGGACCTCTCTACTTGTGGCGGTAATATCTGTAAATACAATTTGAACTCTTAATGGGCTATTGGCCAGTGTAGCATTAGTATATCCAGATAGGTTTGTTGGATATGGCGGAATAGCCTGAGCAGTAATACGTACAGGAAAGTTTTGTGCTGATACAAAAGCAAACTGCAGTATTAATAGAAATATTAGTGGTAGTTTTTTCATACGTCACTTTGGGGGTTACCAGAAATGATTACTCTGAGCTTTGATATAGCTTATCATAATATCTGATAATTTGCTCCTCTAAATATATGTTAATTTTTTCTAAATCTTTGTCTTTCAAGTACGCACTGAACGCTCCTTCTTTTGTCATGGCCTTAAACTGGTTCAGTTTTTTATCGTTTTTGACTACTGCATTATCTTTTAGTATCTTACCTATTTCAAACCTAAGATTAAGATAAGATTCCAGACGGTTTCCATCTACTCTATAAATGGTTTTAAGTTTCATATAATCAAATTGATCTTGTTCATCTGCTTGTTCCTTTTCAGCATCATTTAATGTATGTAAAGGATGCGATTCCATATCACTTTTTGCTGTAGCATACTTTACTTTCATTTCTTGGTATTTAGCTAAAAGCTCTTTTTGAAGATGAACTAAAACATACTGAAGCCTTTCTTGATATGTGGGGATAAAATCTTTACGTAGATATATACTATCCAGATAATTTAAAGCCGAATTTTTGAAATCCGTATCGGTTTTTGCTTTTTCTTTAAGTGTTGATAATTGATTTTGAATTTTATCTTTAGAAAAAGCTTCCTTTTCTTTAAAGTATTTTTGTTGAGAAATAGCTTCTATTTTATTGGAGACAGTAGAAGCATTACCTTCATAAATTTCGGTACGATATCTAAAACGATAGTAATTCTGTTTGCTTGCTTTTTCTTCCTGAAGTTTATTTTCTAATTTCTGTAGAGTATCTGTAGCTTTTTCTTGATTTTTTTCGTCATCAGTACCTTTAGAAGTTCTTTTTGCAAACCTAAGGTCTGGTTTCTTAACATCAAAAGAATAACTATATCCTAATGTAACCGTAAAATCATGGGCGCTAGTGTTGGTTGTATTTCTAAAAAGCGTTAAGGCATTAAGATTAATATTATGTTTCTCTTTATATATGTATCCTGCATTTGCTCTAAAATTCATCACATTACCTTGTGAATTGCCATCGACAAGACTTTCATTATACGATGCTGATATACCAGTTCGTAATTTCTTTTCAAAAAATTGTTTGCTTGCAGATAGAGTAGGACCATAGGTTAATGCATCTGCCAATTCAACGACATTGTATGCTGCATTAATTGCTGCATTAATAGTTAATGTACGTTCTGGGTATGTAATCGTATAGTTTGCTCCTGCATTATAAAAATTAGTTTCATTGTTAGTAGCATCGGCAGTACCTTGTTCATCTTTTGTAGTTTGAAAAGTAAGATTAAGGCCAAGGTTCTGTTGTTTTTGCGGGCTTTGAGATACTAGATAACCAAGATTTAGTGCAGCATTTTGGGAAACCTGTTTAAAATCCAAAGTATCTAAATTTTCAAATTGATTTACCTGATTAATCTCGTCAAAAGCTGTTCTTATATTGGTATATGACTGAAAATTGGAATACGAAGCACCAATATTCAATCGATCTGAAGCTTGTATAGATGCATTAATAGCAGAAACGATTCTATTCGATTGTGCTTCTTTTTCATTTTTTAAATCATCACGTTGTAAACCTGCATTGAGGGCCAAAGAAACCCTACCATTAAATAATTCTTGTGCAGCATTTAATGTAATATTTTCGAGATCATTATTAAAGAAATAGGCCCCAAATGTTCGGTATTGAGGATCAATACGTTCGTAACCCATACCTACACTTCCTTTACCAAAGGAATAAGTAAAATCAGTGTTTAAAGCAGTATAATAGTCAGTAGAAGCTTTTTCGTTTATTAAAAAACCAAGTGCATTAGAGCCCTTGTTGATTTCCTTATCTTCTATATTTTCTGTTACAGCACTTTGGGCGATTTCTATATTGAAACGCAATCCTTTTACAATTTCTACAGAAGATTCTAAACTAACGACTAAATTTTCTTTGGGGTCAATATGTAGCTCCTCTGGGATTATAATGTCTAGCGAAGAGGCTTCGTCTTTAGCCTTAAAAAAAATGAACCCAACAGAAAATTTGTTAAAATCATAGGATGTTTTTAATCCATATCCCATTCGCTTATATGCAGGAATAGCGTCAGGTACTTCTTCATTATATTCTGTGGCTTTTAATAATCGACCATAGAAAGCACTAATTTTATAAGGTTTGTTAGGTGTTAAATCCGTACCAAAACCTGTAAATTGATGACCACTCACAGTATATGGAGAAAAAGTCATAGCGACATCACCAATATGAGTTGCAACCCATTTATAAGAGGGATGAATACTTAAACGATTTATTTTGAAAGGAGTACTGTATCCAAAATCCTGATTGGTATACGAAAATGATAAAGGAATATTGTAAATACCGCTAATATTGAAATTGAGATTACCATTAATAAAGTATGTAAATGGATCTCTATTTGCTGATCCATCATAGTATACAGAGTTTGCAGAAACACCACCATTAACTTTCACTAATGGAGCTTTACCAATTTGTTCAAGATTTTGACTTGTGGTAATTAATGTACAGCCGAGAAAAATGATTAGTAGTTTTAGTTTCAAGATGTAATAGCAATTTGGGACAGCGAAATTAAGATAATTTTAACAGTTAGACAATATAAGATTTTAGTAATCAATATTTTAAAATTTGGTAGACAAAGGATTATGATATAATTTATGTCTATGGTGTTTTTATGCAAAAATACGGTAGTTTAGTTTCATTTTTCGGGACTGAAGTTTTTTTTTGAAAGAAAACATATTTTAGTCACTAGAATTATTGGGTGAATTAAATTATATACTGTGTAGATTTTGTAATGAATTTATGACGATTAATGTTAGAATACAAAGCAAATAATAAGGATGAAGCTTCGTTGTTGATTATAATCTATTCTTAAGTAAAATAAGGTCAGGACTTTTAGGAACTTGCTATAATAGAATTACTGTCAAAAAGTGACATAATTACTGTGAAAAAGTGAAACTAATTATGGGAGAAGAATCCCTAATTTCGTTGCATAATACAAACTCACTTATATTAAGGATAGTCAGCAAGTGAGAAACAAAATTATATTTCCCCAGACGGCTTTTATACAACAGTATAGAAGCCGTTTTTGTTTAATTTTTAAAGTTATAGATGCTGTTTCGTGATAATAGAAGTTTTCCTACCTTTTTTTAGATCCATTCACCACGAAAACGATACCATTTACCATATTGATTTTGTTGCTATCGATGTGTCAAATAAGTTTGTATATCTAAAACAACAAAAACGATGAATAGTATATTTAAAACAAGTGCGTTTTTATTGTCTGTAATCTGTTCTGCCAATCTTATAAAATATTAATACTTTTTTAATACTGACAGGTTGGTATTTAAATAGCTTTGTAGCCTACAGCAAAGAGAGTTATTTTTATGATAAAGAACAAAAAAGTACTAATCGTCGAAGATGAGTTTTCAATTGCATTAGATATTAAAATTAGCTTAGAGAAATTAGATTATGTTATAGTGGGTATTGCAAGTACTTATAAAGAAGCAATAAAATATAGCGAAGAAACTATGCCAGATATTGTTATCATGGATATTAATATTTCGGGAGATAAAAATGGTATCGAAGCAGCAGAAGATATTTATGCGAAATATAAAATTCCAATTGTTTTTCTTACTGCTAATGGAGATGATACTACATTTAAAGAAGCTTTACAATCCAAACCTTTTGGGTTTTTATTAAAACCCTTTAATATAAAAGAGTTGTCTTTTACGCTACAAATAGCCTTGCAAAAACAATTTGAGAATAAAAGTTCTGGAGGTATGCTTCCTAATAATAAAGTATCAGATACTCTATTTGTTAAGGATAAATCTCAGCTTATACGTGTTAAAATAGACGAAATTTTATGGGTAGAGGCTATGGATAATTATACTCAAATTATTACCAGAAATAAAAGAGTTGTGGTAAATATGTTTTTGAAAGAATTCTATGAAAAAGTACCACAGGATAAATTTTTGAGAATTCATAGGTCATATATGGTAGCATTAGATAAAATTGATAAAATAGAAAATAGATTTGTTTTTATTGGAGATAAAAATATTCCGGTAAGCAAGGCATATAAAAGTCAATTATTAGAACGATTAGATATTCTATAAATATGAAGGAAATAGTATGTTTTTTAGAGAGATATAGTTATCTCTTTTTTTTATTTTTTTATGCTTCGGTAAATGCACAAACTGATAGTTTGGAACAAAAACTGGTGACAGCATCTAAACAGGAAAAAATAGAAATCTATAAACAATTAGTTAATACATATAGCAAGATAGATATAGAAAAAGCCCTTGATTATGGAAGGCAAGGATTAGAATTAGTGAAGGATGAATATACTAAGGATACAGGTTTTTTTTATTTAAGAATGGGAAATTTCTATAATGCTAAATCAGAACATGAAAAGGCATTGTTTTATAATAAAAAAATGCTAAAGGTTGCAAAAAGATTACAATATGAATTGGGAGTTGCAAAGAGTTATCAAAATATTGGAGTAACCTATGTCAAAATGGGGAATTATAACCAGGCTCTGGATAATTATTTAAAAGCACTTAAAATCTATGAAGCTCTGGAGGAAGAGAATTTTATTGTTGGAATAACAGGTAACATAGGTTCTTTATATTCTTGTAGGCTGAAAGATGATGAGAATGGATTAATATACTACAATAGGGCATTAACATTATCTAAAAAAATTGGAAACGAAGAATTTAGAGCTCATATTTTGGGTGCTATTGGTGAAATGTATATACGTCAAAAAGAGTCTAAAAAGGCCAAAAAGATGTTAGAAGAATCTATTAGCATTGCTGAAAAAACAAATTATACTGAAGTTATTATATCGGGATATAATAATCTATCTCAAATAAATGTAGAAGAAAAAAGGTTTAATAAAGCTATAGGATATACTAAAAAAGCATTACAGATTGTATTAGAAAGAGGGTCTTCAGAAGATATTACATTATCATATTTAACATTGGGAGATATCTATGATAAACTCGAAAATATTAAAACAGCAACATTTTATTATGATAAAGCGTTGTTGACAGCTACAGAAACAAAAGCTTTACCGCAACTATCAAGAGTATACCAGGCACTTCATAAGTATTCTAACAAGAAAAAAGAATATAAAAAAAGTTATGAATATCTATTAAAATACAATACAGTTAAAGATTCATTATTTTCAGAGGAAAAACATAAACAGCTTCGAGAGATACAAGCAAAGTTTGATTTAGAAAACAAAGAAAAAGAAGTCGAAATACTAACCAAAGAAAATAAGATAAAGGTTTTAGAAAATGAAAGTCAGAGAACTACGCAAATTGTATTGATAACAGGATTAGTAGCACTAATACTAGTATTGGTAACACTATTGTATGCATACAAAGACAAGCAAAAAACCAATAGAATTCTCGCAGAAAAAAACAGTAAGATATCTCAAGCCCTTAAAGATCGAGAAATACTATTAAAAGAAGTGCACCATCGAGTGAAAAATAACTTGCAAATTGTGTCTAGTTTACTAAATCTACAGGATAAATTTAGTGAGCATAAAAGTGCTGCAGAGATTTTACAAGAGATTCAGAACAAAATACAGGCGATGGCAATTATTCATGAAAAACTGTACAAGTCTAGTGATTTATCCTTGATTAATTTACAGACGTATTTAGATGGTTTGCTAACTCATTTCAAGACCAGCTATCAGCTTTCTGAACGAAACATAACAATAAATAGAACGATAGAAGATATTAATTTAGATATGGATTATCTGGTTCCTTGTGGTTTAATTGTTAATGAGATTATTGCAAATAGTATTAAGCACGCTTTTCGAGATAATCAAGGAGGGCAAATTAGTATAGAAGCTTCTAGAAATAAAGACCAATATATCCTTACGGTAAAAGATACAGGAGTTGGTTTTCCAGAAGATTTTAAGATAGAAAATAGTCGATCTCTTGGGATGCAACTCATACAAGGGTTAACTCAACAAATTAACGGATCAATACATATTATTTCTAATCCAGGAGCTTACTATACCATTACATTTAATATTACCACGTAATCTAGAAAAACGAATCAGCTTTACCCTGTATTTTAATACATTCACCAAATAAAGAGTGTGATGTACCATATTAATTTAGAAACCATATAAAGGGAATATAGATTTGCTTGATAAATTTAAAAAACAAGCAATGAGACATATTATAAAATTATCAAATATTGGAAGTGTTATTTTCTCTGTATTTTTTATGATTAGCTGTAATTCTAGCGATGATGATTCTACAATTCTAACACCTGGGATTACGATAGAAGAAGGAAAACTTAAGGACTTTCCATTATTTGGAATACAATACAAAGAAATAAATATTGTTGATCCAGAGATTGTAGAAAATAAAGAAGTGAAATACGGAGATATTAAAATTACTGTATCTAGTACAACTTCTTTAGATAATATAAGTGCATCTATAACATCGGCAGAGCTCAACCTGAGTAAGTTTAGTATTTCTCCTGGTAATGAGATCGGATTATCTTATGAAGATCAAAAGATAAATGTATATACAATTAGAGCTGCCATTGGCGACAAAGAAGAGTTACTTCATTATAATGTTAGTATTGTAAAAGAAGTAGAGCCAGTACCAGAAACTCTAAAAATAACAAACTTCACTTTTGAAAAAAGTAAAAACCCAGGTTTGCCAAATGATATCACGATTTCAAGAACTATTGAAGATACAGGAAGAGATAAGATATATCTTTTTGTACCTCTGGGGACAGATTTTACAAAGCTAATACCTACTATTACCTATGATGGAACAAAGCTTTTTTATACCCAGGATTCTTCTGTAGCGCCTGTAGACATGGATGCAGAATATCCTGATGGAAACGCAAGTATTGATTTTAAATATCCTAAGAATTTTATATTAGCAGTTAAGGACAAGAATAATGATAAACTTAGAACTACTACAGTAATTGTTGATGTAATAAACCCTCTTGAAATAGAAACAGTATCTATTACAACCCCAGATGCAACAGAAGGAAATTCAGAAACATTTACAGTTACAAAATGGATTAATCAAGGAAATCATATACTCGAATATGAAAAAGCTACTACCTATGAAAATCAAGAGCCCATAACTCCTACCAGAGTGATTACAGCTCGTAGAACTTTACCTTCAGGAGGGTTAATACCAGGTGAAAGCAGAGATGTATCAGTAACAGTAAATTCTAGAGATTACCCACAGGGGACGTATAAAACGACAGCAGTATTTTACCCCAGCATAAAATATAATAAAGGAATTGATGATGTATTAGAATCCGTAAAACTAAGCATTACTTCAAAAATCGTTAAATAATTAGAATAATTTTTTAGGAGTATAAGAACTAAACAAAAAAAGTCACGGCTTATACCGTGACTTTTTTTGTGCTTATTTTATAAAATGTTATGCTGTTGTAGTTACTGCTGGTATTACTGCAACTTTCTTTTTACTAAACCTAATTTTAATACGGTGTACAATAAAGAATAGCACCGGAACAATAATTAAGGTCAGGAATGTGGCTATGATTAGTCCATAGATAACGGTCCAGGCTAGTGGCCCCCAGAAAATTACATTATCACCACCCATATATATTTTTGGATTAAACTCAGAAAATAAAGAGAAAAAATCTATGTTTAACCCTATTGCCAGAGGTATTAATCCTAATACTGTAGTAATTGCAGTTAATAATACTGGTCGTAAACGAGCCCTACCTCCTTTAATGATTACTTTCATTACTTCTTCATTGGGTAACAGATCTTTTTCAGGAACATTAAGTTCTACTTTTTTACGATCTATCAAAAGTTGAGTATAGTCTAGTAGAACTACTCCATTATTTACCACAATTCCGGCTAATGAAATAATCCCCATCATTGTCATCATGATTACAAATGAAGCTCCGGTAATTAATATTCCTCCAAAAACACCTATAAAACTTAGGAAAATGGCAATCATGATTATAGTAGGTTTCGAGATTGAGCTAAACTGAAAAATAAGAATTAACATAATAAGTCCAAGCCCAGAAAAGAAAGCACCCATTAAAAATTTCATTTGTTTGTCTTGTTCTTCTATCTGACCTGTGTAATCAATTTCAACATCTTTTGGAGGTTTCGAAAAACTAGCCATTTCGGTTTTGATCTGGGATACAATTGCTCCGGCATCTGTATAACCAGGTTGAAGACCGGAGTATACTGTAACTACTCTTTTGGCTTTTTTATGCTTAATAGCACTAAAAGAGGAAGTATTTTTTTGCGAAGCTACTGTAGAAACAGGTATCTCTTTTAGTTTTCCTGTAGCTTGATCTCTAAATGTAATATTTTGGTTAAACAGCGCGCTTGTATTATATCGATTAACTTCATTAAATCGCACATAGATATCATAATCTTCTCCTTCTTTTTTATAAACTCCGGCTTTTTCTCCAAAGATTGAACGACGTAATTGATTACCAACCTGGCCGGCAGCCACACCTAATTCACCTGCTTTTTCACGATCTACAACCACTTGCATAGCAGGTTTCCCTTTATTAACATCAATTTTTAATTCCTCAATACCAGGGATGTTTTTTTCATTAATAAAGTTACGCATTTGTTCTGCAATATTGATCAGTTCGTCATAATCGGGCCCCTCGATTTCAATATTAATAGGGTATCCTGCAGGAGGACCTACTGCATCTTTTTCTACAGAAATAGCAACCCCAGGATAAATTCCTTTTAAGGCATCCTGTACTTTTTGGCGAAGTACTTCAGAATCTTTTCCTTTTCTGAATTTGTATTCCCTCATCACCGCTATGATTTTAGCACGATGTGGCATTTCTGCACTGCTTCCTCCATCGGTTTGTGGATTAAATGCACCTTCTCCTACTTGAGAAACCGCAGTTTCTACCAAGAAATTATGATCTTTTCCTTCTATATATTCCTTACTGTTTAAGACAGCATATACCCTCTTTTCGATATCAATAGTAATTTCATTGGTTTTTTTGATATCAGTACCCTGCGGATATTCAATATAAACGATAATTTGGTTGGGTTTGTTATCAGGAAAGAATTCAATTTTAGTACGTTGATTCCCAACAGAAGCTCCAAACATTGCAAATACAATAAATAGGAGTAAAAATGTTCCAAAGGTAAATCCATAGACACGCCATCCTTTTAAAGCAAAGGCTAGAAATTTTTGATATTTATTTTCTAACCAGGCCAGAATTCTTTTTTGAAAGAAATTTGCCCCTTTTTTAAGCACATATTTGTATACCCAGAACATGATTGCAGTAAAGATCATAAGGCTTCCTAAGCCTCTTACAGCTCCTCCAAAGATGAGTATAAAAATACCAATACCTCCTAAAATAGCACTTAAGCGTATCAATTGTTTTACAGAGAGTTCTTTTTCTCCAATTTCCATAAATTGGGAAACCAACATAGAGTTAATAAATATCGCTACAAATAGAGAGGATCCAAGTACTACCGATAAAGTAATAGGGAAATATATCATAAACTGTCCCATTACACCAGGCCACATTCCTAAAGGAACGAATGCTGCTACTGTAGTCAAAGTCGAGATGATTATTGGAAATGCAATTTCACCAATACCTTTTTTTGCGGCTTGTATTCTCGACATGCCTTCTTCTTCCATCAAACGGTATACATTTTCTACTACTACAATACCATTATCTACCAACATTCCTAATCCCATGATTAATGCAAATAGGATCATAGTATTCATAGTATATCCCAAAGCAGATAGAATCATAAAGGACATAAACATAGACATAGGAATAGCAAACCCAACAAATAATGCGTTTCTAAATCCTAAGAAGAACATCAATACTCCAACCACCAATATGATCCCGAAAATAATATTGTTGACCAGATCATTTACCTGGTTAATAGTTTTCGAAGATTCATCGTTAGCAATATTTATATTTAAATCCTTAGGGAATACATTTTCTTCGGCATCTACTATGATTTTCCTTATTTTTTCGGCAGCTTCGACCATGTTTTTACCAGAGCGTTTTTTAACTTCGAGCATGACTACATTGTTCCCAAAATCTCTGGCATAAGTAGTTTTGTCTTCATCTCTAAAAGTTACTTTGGCAATATCACGCAAATACACTGCACCATCCTGAGATTTAACAACAAAATCATCTAATTGTAAAGGATTATTGATTTCACCTAATATTCTAATAGTACGTCTTTGTCCATTAGTAATCATATTTCCGGCAGACATAGTAATATTTCCATTACGGATTGCATTAATGATATCATCAAAACTTACTTTGGCAGCCATCATTTTATAGATATCCACAGCAACTTCTACTTCTTTTTCCTGAGCACCTCTGATGTCTACTTTTTTGATTTCGGATAGATCTTCAATTTTATCTTCAAGGTATTCTCCGAATTTTTTTAATTGATCAACTGGGTAATCTCCAGTGATGTTGATGGCCATAATCGGAGTTTCTTCAGAAATACTTAAATCAAAAACATTAGGTTCTACCTTAGCACCATTAAAAGTAGGCCAGTCTTCATTTGCTTTTTCAGAATCGACTTCATCTTTTACCTTTTGCTTAGCTGCCGGTACAGAAAGTTCTTCATCAAACTCTACGGTTATAATGGCATAATCTTCTTGAGAAGTTGAAACAACCTCTACTACATTACTTACATTTTTTAATTTATCCTCTAGTGGATCAACGATTAGGCGTTCTATATCTTCTGCGGTATTTCCTGGATAAGGAACACTAATGTATATTTTGGTTTCATTGATCTCAGGAAAATTTTCTCGTGGCATAGAAAAATATGCCGAAAGCCCTAAAATCAGAAATATCCCAATCATTACATAGATGGTAGTAGGGTTATCTATAGCCCAAGATGATAATTTAAATTCCTTATCTACCTTTTTCTTATTAACTTCTTCCATAGGAGTGTTAGTTTAAAATTTTAACTTTCTGACCATCTTTTACACTTCTTGCACCTTCACTAATTATAGCATCACCACTATTAAGACCTTTGGTAATCTCTATGAGGTCTCCTTGTGTTTTCCCTGTTTTAATAATTACTCTTTTGGCTTCCGCAATATTTTCAGAATTCTTATCCAGAGTAACATAAGTATATTGATCTCCTTCTGCATTTTCAGAAATGATACTTTGTGGGATTAGTATCGCTTTTTCATTAGTGTAATCATTAATTTTTACTTTGGCAGTAAGATTTGGTTTTATGGTTCCTCCATTCGAAGGAATACCAACTTCTACCATAAAAGAACGATTGTTTGGATTGATATAATTTCCTACTTGGCGAATCTTTGTGTTAATTGTCTTTCCAAGAATTGGGAAATATACTTCTACATCTTTTCCTTTAGTGATATTTGGGATATAACGCTCCGGGACTTCTGTTTCGATATACATATCATTTAAATTAACAATGCGTATTAATGCAGACTGTCCGGGAGAGACAACACTTCCCTGTTCTGTAATAACATCATCAATAATACCAGAAAATGGTGCGTTTACAGTTGTTTTTGCTAATTGGCGTTTGATCTGGTTTACCACATTTTGTTGAGCTTCAAAATTTGTTTTAGCTTCCAGGTATTGAATTTCTGAACCAATTTTTTGATCCCATAGTCTTTTTTGACGATCAAATGTTGTTTTTGCTAATTGTGCCTGTACTTCTACCTGAGACAATTGTTGGCTTAATCCACCATCATCAATTCTGGCTAATAATTGTCCTTTAGATACTTTTTGTCCTTCTTTAACATAAACTCGGGTTAAGATACCGCCCATTTCGGGATACAGAACTATATTCTTTTTGGTTTCAACATTTCCTTGTAACTCCAGAAAATGATTAAACAAAGTATCTTTGGCCATAATCGTAGTTACCAAAGGAAGTTTTTTTACAGAATCTAAAGAAGCGATTGCCTCGTCTAATTGTTTTAATTGATCAGCAACAGCTTGTTGCTCGGCTACTATCTCGGTTCTTTTTGCACGTAATGCTTGTAGATTACCGTCTTCTATAATTTTATCAATAGACTTTGTATTATTTTGTCCACATGAAATGATAAGAAGTGATATAGATAATATGGTAAGTATCTTTTTCATAATATGGTTAATTATTATTTGGTGTATTTAAAATCGTTTCTAGTTCAGCCTTTTTGTTGATAATATTAAGCATAGCATTCAATACTTCATTCTGAGAAGAGTATAGCTGTAATTGCGCTTGTCTTAATTCAAAACTAGAGGCAAGGCCTTCTGTGTATTTAATCTGATTTTTTTTCTCTATTCGCTCTGCTAGTGTGAGATTTTGCTTTGAAGTATCATAACTTTCTATCGAAAATTTATAATCACTTATTGCAGTATCATACTTAAGTTGTATTTCCCGTTGAATTCTCAAAAAATCGGTTCTCGATTGTTCGTCAGCTATTCTGGCCTGTTGTGTTCTGGCACTTCTTTTTAAAGAACTGAAAATCGGAATCTTCAGGCTCGCTCCCAAAATAGAAGATTGAAACCAGCGTTGATCACTATCCAAAAAAGTAAAAGAATTACTATTGGCTTGTGTACCATAATTAACAAAAGCAGACAAAGAAGGGAGTGCCCTACTTTTTTCTAGTTTTAACTCTAACCGCGTTTGTTCGGTAAGAAGGTGTGCTAATCTGTAATCTATATTATTTTCTATGTTAAATGGTTTGGCAGTAACAGATTGATCCATGTTTTTTAAAGCAAGACCATCTAAATTATCGGAAAACACAATATTCGAATCAACAGGAACTCCAAGAGTTAAATTAAACATTTGCATAGCGATTTTTTCTAACCGTTCTGCGTTATTAAACTGATTCTTAATCTGTAATAAAGTAATTTGTAGTTGTTCTACATCTTCTTCTTCGGCCAGACCATTCTCAAAAATCTTCTTTGTTTCCAGATAATTTTTCTCTAGAGTAGCGACATTATTTTTAAGAATCTTTACGCTTTCCTGAGCCACAAGTACACTTCCATATGCGTTAATGACACCTTTACGGACTTCGAGTTGGGTTTTTTCTTCAACATCATTGTTATATTGTAAAAAACTCTTTGCGGCTTGTAAACCAACTAAATAAGAACCATCAAAAATAAGCTGACTTAGAGTTGCTGTTGCCGATGCTTGTTGTTTTGTTCCAAAAACAACAGGAACAAAAGTCCCAGGCTCTCCGCCGGTAACTTCTCCTGGTAATAGCGAAACAGGTTGTTTTAATTGATTTTGATAATCGACCAATGCGCTAATTTGAGGAAGACCATCTGCTGTGGTTTCCCATTTTCTTTTAAGTGCTTTTGCTACATCACGTCTTGCATTAATAGATTGATAACTGTTTTCTAATGCGAATTCTATCGCTTCATCTAGTGTAAAGGAATATGAAGAATTTGCTGGTGGCTGTTGGGCTAATATTGTGGTTGTAAATAACCAACCCAGACAGATTAACCAAAGGTTGTTTCTCATAGATATTACTCTTTTATTAGTAGATTGTTTAAAATTTTTAATCCTTTTTCTGTTGCAATGCCCCTAACATGATATTCCAGATAATCTGCCATAAGCTGAGTTATAGGAAATTTTTGCATCGGAAACATTTCCTGATCCTTTATTCCGATCATTCCATTAAAATATATTCTTGAAATAAATTGGATGTCTATATTTTTTCTAAAAACCTCCTTTTTTATTCCTCTATCCAGGTTTTCAATAACACACTCTTGCATAACCTCAAATTGTTTTGCTTTAAGAGTTTTGTATATCTTCGGATAGTATTTTTGAAGTTGATATTGTGGTGCGGTCTTTTCATTTTTCAGATGATGCATCACAAAAGCTTTAATTGCATACAATTCTTCGATAGGCCCATTTTTTTGATCTACAATAGTGTCTATTCCATTAGAAATAGTACAAAAAAGATGATCTGTAGTTGCCTTTACCAGTGCTGTTTTATTTTGAAAATGTGTGTAAATTGTCTTTTTAGAAATTCCCATCTCTGTAGCAAGATCATCCATTGTGACACTCTTAAAACCCAGGTTCAAAAACATATCATTAGCTTTTTCTATTATTTTGTCTTTCATTAAAAGGGTTCTTTTTTTTGCCAAATGTACATCTGGAAACTTTAAAAACAATAAAAGTTTCCTGAGTTTCACAAATCTTTAACATTATGCCCAGATTTTGATCAATACAATGTTTTAAATACGAGATTATGATTAGCATTAGTTTTTTAAAAAGTTTCAATTACTTTAGCATAAAAAAATACTGTGCACACAATTTCTGATTATCAGAGGTATTTTTTAGAATATCTATCTAAAAAAACGATAACTAAAGAACCCAAGAATCTTTATGAACCAATATCTTATATTCTTAATCTTGGTGGTAAACGATTGCGGCCGATTTTGGTATTAATGGCTTCCGAAATTTTTGGAGGAGATTACAAAAAAGCTTTAGATGCAGCATTGGCTATAGAGGTTTTTCATAATTTTTCACTAATACATGATGATATAATGGATGATGCCCCTCTTAGGAGAGGAAAAGAAACTGTTCATGAAAAATGGGATATAAATACAGGAATTCTTTCTGGAGATGCAATGTTAATTAATGCTTATCAATTGTTTGAAAATTATGAAGGAAATACTTTTAGAGAGCTGGCTAAACTATTTACCAAGACAGCAATAGAAGTATGTGAAGGACAACAATATGATATTGATTTTGAAACCAGAGATGATGTAACTATTCCCGAATATATCCAAATGATAGAATATAAGACGGCGGTTTTAGTTGGCGCAGCGATGAGAATGGGAGCTACCGTTGCTAATGCTCCAGAAGATTGTAGGTCCTCAATTTATGATTTTGGAAGATTATTAGGATTAGCATTTCAACTTCAGGATGATTATTTGGATGCTTTTGGGGATCCTAAGACTTTTGGTAAACAAGTAGGAGGGGATATTATTGAGAATAAAAAAACTATTTTGTATCTAAAAGCTTTGGAATTTGCAAGTGAAGAGGAGCGCATGCAATTAAAAGAATTATTTTCTCTTACTCCTAATAACCCATCTCAAAAAATAGATATTATAAAACATCTTTTTGAGACTACCGGAGCAAAAGATAAAACACGATTAGAAATTGAAAAATATACCAATAAAGCATTTTCGGTTTTAGAAACCCTCTCTATTACAGAAGATAAAAAAGCGATATTGAAATCATTTGGAGAAAAATTAATGAATCGAAGTGTCTAACAGATATAATCTTATTACCGCAAAGCAATTAATAGATGAGGTGTCTAATTCTGATTTGTATCCTCAGTTTCTGGCGCAATTACAAAAAGATCTGAATCGTGCAGGGATTGATTATGATATCAAAAGTAAAACACCTCAGGATCTGTTTTCTGAAGTGGCGTACTTGCTTGTTGAAAAATTGCAGAATGCTTTTAATGAGTATCTTAATTTGTTGTATGCTGTAGATGTCTCTGAAACTAAGATAAGAAGCCTGGATTCTGAAGATAGTGTTGATATAGCAGAATATGCTGCGTATTTGATTCTAAAGCGAGAGTGGCAAAAGGTTTGGTATAGAAACAAAGGATGAGATTCTATTGATCAAAAATTTATCTTAGATGTAAAATAGGATGTAGAATAACTAGAAATTTTAAACGTATGAAGTTCTATAGTAGTATTTTCTTATTTTTTGTATTAACCATTAATTATGGTCAGGATATTTCTCAAGATAAGATAAACATTTCTTATGAAGAGTTTTTGAGAGAAGTTGGTAAAAAAGAAAGAGATACTTTGATTAAACAATTATCCAAAAGATATCACTGTTCAGAATATTTCTCGGGGAACATTTACTATTATTATAAAAATGATCAATTAAAATTGATAAAGCATATCTATAAGCAAAACTGGGATAATAGTTTAGAATATTACTATATCGAAAATGATACACTACAGTTATTTACAACATTTACCGAGATTATTCGATCTAATACTCGTTATACCAAGAGCGAAAGAGAAACGTCTTTTTCAATGGAGAAAGTGTTAGATGTTACCGAGAATCGAACATTTTTACAGCAAAATCGTATTGTAATGTGCCATGAAAGGAAGGATATGAAAAAACAATCAGAGTGGGATCAGGATTTTTTTAATACGCTTAGTTTTAAAAAAGCAGATTGTACTACAGATGTTGAAGATCTACGATATAAATATAGGACACTTCGCAAAGCTGAAAAAAAACTCGTGAAATATGGAGGAAAACCACATAATTGTATTTTTTATTTGTGGTAAGGCAATTTTTTAGAAAAACACACTAATAAATGGGGTGTAGGCGCTTCCGTAGATACTTTTATCACTGTCATAAAGGAGGTCATAACGAATACCAACACTTACATTACCTATACGGTAACCACCACCAATGAATAGCGACGGATACCAATAATTTTCTTTCAGGTCTTGTGCGTTTTCAATTTCAAGAGTTCTCGAAACTCCCATTTCCTGAAACTCAAGTGAGAGTCGGATTTCTCGTATTGGGCTATAAAAAGCAAGTACACTTCCTCCGTAATTGGTCGCTGTAAAATTGTTAGATTCGATATATCCAAAACTAACACCCATTCCGGCAGCAAATTGTTCATTAAAATTATATAGTACTGATGGTTCGATTACCCCACTAAAAGTATCATTACCAAAACCAATTCCCAGATTGCCTCCAAAACTAACATTGGACCAAAAACCATCGTTTTGAGAATAACTTTTTTGTAAGGAAAATAAAATTGAAAGAACTAAGACAAGGATTTTAATATTTTGATGAACATTTACTTTCATTGTTAATTTTATGAAAAATTATAATATAAATATAAATAATTCGATACCTAATATACCGTAATTATTGTATTTTTGTGGCGTTTTATTATTTAAAAGACAGTTGAATACTTACATATGGATAAATATTCATTTTTAAATGCGGCTAATACCGCATTTTTTGCAGATTTATATGATCAATATATACAGAATCCTGATAGTGTAGAACCTAGTTGGAGAGCATTTTTTCAAGGATTTGATTTTGGAGTAGAAAATGCTAATGGTTCAGAAGAAACTATGTATGTTGATCAAGCACCAGGAGAAACTGTTGCTATTCCCCAAAATGTTCAAAAAGAATTTCAGGTAGTTCGATTAATAGACGGATATAGAACTCGAGGGCATTTGTTTACCAAAACAAATCCTGTAAGAGAGCGAAGAAAATATATCCCAACATTGTCTTTAGAAAATTTTGGATTAAGTCAAGTTGATCTTAATACAGTTTTTAATGCAGGAGAAATTATTGGGATAGGTCCCAATACATTAAGTAATATTATTGTTCACCTAGAACAAATATATTGTGATTCTGTTGGTATCGAATATATGTATATTCGTGACCCAGAAGAACGAGAGTGGATACAGGCTCGGGTTAATTTTAATACCAATAGAACTAAGTTTTCTGTAGATCAAAAGAAACATATCCTTAGAAAATTAAATCAGGCAGTTTCATTCGAAAGCTTTTTACATACTAAGTATGTTGGCCAAAAACGATTCTCTCTCGAAGGAGGAGAATCTCTTATTCCTGCTTTAGATGCATTGGTAGAAAAGGCAGCTAATCTGGGAGTAAAAGAATTTGTAATGGGTATGGCTCACCGTGGTCGTTTAAGTACACTTACAAATATTTTTGGAAAAAGTCCAAAAGATATCTTTAGCGAATTTGATGGAAAAGACTACGAGGAGGCAATATTTGATGGGGATGTAAAATATCATTTGGGTTGGACCTCTAAACGAGAATCAGATTCTGGAAAAGCAATTAATATGAATATTGCTCCTAATCCATCACATCTTGAAACAGTAGGTGCCGTGGTAGAAGGAATAACCAGAGCAAAACAAGATACACATTATAAAGAAAATATTTCTCAGGTGTTACCTATAGTGGTTCATGGAGACGCAGCTGTAGCTGGACAAGGACTTGTCTATGAAATTGTTCAAATGGCTCAGCTAGATGGATATAAAACCGGAGGAACTATACATATAATAGTGAACAATCAAATTGGGTTTACGACTAACTATTTGGATGCACGTTCATCAACGTATTGTACCGATGTTGGTAAAGTTACCCTATCACCTGTTTTACATGTAAATGCAGATGATGCAGAAGCAGTTGTTCATGCAACTAATTTTGCATTAGATTTCAGAATGAATTTTGGTCGTGACGTATTTATAGATTTACTTGGATATCGTAAATATGGTCATAATGAAGGAGACGAACCACGCTTTACTCAGCCTAAGTTATATAAAGCTATTGCTAAGCACAAAAATCCAAGAGATATTTATGCAGAAAAATTGATTTCTGAAGGTATTATAGATAAGGATTATGTTGCTAAACTTGAAAAAGAATATAAAGCATCCCTCGAAGAAGAGTTAGAGGATTCTCGTAAGCTGGAAAAAACTGCGATAACTCCATTTATGCAGGATGAATGGGCTGGTTTTGAAAGAGTACAAGAAGATAAAATGATGGAAGTAGTTGATACTACTTATCCAAAAGATAAACTTACAGAAATAGCAGAAGTTATTACCAAGCTTCCTTCGGATAAAAAGTTTCTTCGTAAAATAGAAAAAATAGTAAATGACCGACATAAAAGATTCTTTGAAACAGACCAATTAGACTGGGCAATGGGAGAACTATTAGCTTATGGTTCTTTGTTAAAAGAAGGGTACGATGTGAGAATGAGTGGGCAAGATGTAGAAAGAGGAACATTCTCGCATAGACATGCTGTTATCAAAGTAGAAGACAGTGAAGAAGAGGTAGTGCTGCTAAATAATCTAAACGGTGATCAGTCAGATTTTTATATCTATAATTCATTATTGTCAGAATATGGAGTAGTAGGATTTGATTATGGATATGCCATGGCAAGTCCAAAGACTTTAACGATCTGGGAAGCGCAATTTGGAGATTTCAGTAATGGTGCACAGATTATGTTGGATCAATATATTTCTTCTGCAGAGGATAAGTGGAAATTACAAAACGGTTTGGTGATGTTATTACCACATGGTTACGAAGGGCAGGGGGCAGAACACTCTTCGGCTCGTATGGAACGATATCTTCAACTTTGTGCAAAAGACAATATGTTTGTTGCCGATGTAACAACACCTGCTAATTTGTTTCATTTACTACGTAGACAAATGAAAGCAAAATACCGTAAACCTTTAATTGTATTTACGCCAAAGAGTTTATTACGTCATCCTAAAGTACATTCTTCTGTAGATGAATTTGTCAATGGTAAGTTTCAAACACTATTAGATGACCCGGATGCAAAAGCTACAGCTGTAGAAACACTGGTTTTTTGTACTGGTAAATTCTATTATGACTTATTAGAAGAAAAAGAGAAACTAGAAAGAAAAGATATTGCTTTGGTACGAATAGAGCAATTATTTCCTTTGCCAGTGGCAGAGATGGATGCTATAATCAAAAAATATAAAGCAGATGAGGTGGTTTGGGCACAAGAAGAACCACGCAATATGGGTGCGTTAAGTCATATGTTAATGAATTATGATGAAGCAAAAACATTTAGATTTGCAAGTAGAAGATCATATGGAGCTCCTGCAGCAGGTAGTGCAACCAGATCTAAGAGAAGACATCAACAAGTAATTGATTACGTGTTTGATAAAACAAAAAATAATCAAAGAAGATAAAAATTTAGTAAATAAGTAAGTATAGTTAAAAGTTTCCGAAGGAAATTATACAAAGGATAAATTCAGAATTATGGCTTTAGAAATGAAAGTCCCATCACCGGGAGAATCTATTACAGAAGTAGAAATAGCTCAATGGCTTGTTGAGACTGGTGATTATGTCGAAAAAGATCAGGCAATTGCCGAAGTAGACAGTGATAAAGCAACTTTAGAATTACCCGCTGAGGTAAGTGGAGTTATCACACTTATGGCAGAAGAAGGTGATGCGGTAGCAGTAGGTCAAGTAGTATGTCTTATTGATACAGAAGCGGCCAAACCAGAAGGTAGTGCTGCTAAATCAGCTCCTGCTAAAGAAACTCCAAAAGTAGAGGAGAAAAAAGAAGAAACTCCGGCAACTCCTGCTAAGACAGAAACATATGCTACAGGAACCGCTTCTCCTGCAGCTAAAAAAGTACTTACGGAGAAAGGTATAGATGCTAGTCAGGTAAAAGGAACAGGCAGAGACGGGCGTATTACTAAAGCTGATGCATTAGATGCAAAACCAGCATTGGGAACTCCTGGACTAGGAAGTAGGGGAGAGTCGCGTCATAAATTATCAATGCTTCGTCGTAAAGTAGCAGAACGTTTGGTTTCAGTTAAAAATGAAACAGCTATGCTAACCACGTTTAACGAAGTGGATATGCAACCTATTTTTAACCTTCGTAGTCAGTATAAAGAAACATTTAAAAGTAAGCATGGAGTAAGCTTAGGATTCATGTCTTTCTTTACTCTTGCCTGTGTACGAGCGTTAAAGATGTACCCATCTGTAAACTCGATGATTGATGGTAAAGAGATGATCTCTTATGATTTTCAGGATATTAGTATTGCGGTTTCTGGCCCTAAAGGACTAATGGTACCTGTAATTCGTAATGCAGAAAACCTAAGTTTCAGAGGAGTAGAATCAGAAGTGAAACGATTAGCAATTCGAGCACGTGATGGTCAGATTACTGTTGATGAAATGACAGGAGGAACTTTTACTATTACTAATGGTGGAGTTTTTGGTAGTATGTTATCTACACCAATTATTAATCCTCCACAGAGTGCTATCTTAGGGATGCATAATATTGTAGAGCGTCCAATTGTAAGAGATGGACAAATTGTAGTAGCACCTATCATGTATGTGGCATTATCTTATGATCATAGAATTATCGATGGTAAAGAATCTGTAGGATTCCTTGTAGCGGTAAAAGAAGCATTAGAGAACCCAGAAGAATTACTAATGGATAATAATGTGACTAAAGCTTTAGAGTTATAATAAAGCATTTTTAGTATAAAACAAAAGCGCCTCAACTATATAGCTGAGGCGCTTTTGTTTTTGGAAATTAAAATAAGAATCTATGGCTTAATTTGTAGAGTATTGCTTTTTTTCTATATAGTTTGATGCTTTGTAAAAGCTTTAGAAAGAATATGTACTGCACGATCGATTTCTTGTTTGGTAGTGTTTTTACCTACCGAAAACCGAAATGTCCCTTTGGCGTATTCATAATCAGATAAAGTTGATTTGAGTATGTTAGATAGATTAGTTGCACCAGAATGACAGGCTGAACCCGCAGATAGAGCTATTTCATTTCTTATGCTGAATATAACCGCATTCGCATCAATATTTCTAAAACTAATATTGAGAGTATTGGGTAAAGTTTTTTGTAAATCTCCATTTATAATGGTATCCAGATTTAGGCTGTTTAATTGTTCTAGCAAATAATTTCTCATTATTTGCATTTGTGTTGTGTTTATTTCAAATTCTTGATAAGCAATTTCAGAAGCTTTTCCTAAACCTGCTATATACATCGTATTTTCGGTTCCTGGCCGTTTGTTAAATTCATGACTTGCGCCATGCATTAATTTTTGCAAAGAGGTTCCGTTTTTGATATATAATGCCCCAATACCTTTTGGAGCATAAAATTTGTGACCAGCAATGGTTAATAAATCGACATTTAGATCGGCAACGTTAGTTATCACTTTGCCTATAGATTGTGCAGCATCTGTATGAAAAATAACATTGTGTTTCTTTGCGATTTCACCTATTTCCTGTGTTGGTTGTATGCTGCCAATTTCATTATTGGCATGCATAATAGAAATTAAAATAGTTTCTGGTGATATTGCTTTTTCAATTTGATTAATATCAACAATTCCGTTTTTATCAACATCTACATAAGTAATTTTGAATCCTTGGTTTTCTAGGTGTTTGCAGACTTCTAGTACAGCAGGATGTTCTATTGATGATGTGATAATATGGTTTCCTTTTGTTTTATGGGCCAATGCTGCACCGATGATTGCATAGTTATTTGATTCTGTTCCACCACTGGTGAATATAATTTCTTGGGGAGCGGCTCCTATAAGATTTGCTACTTGTTTACGAGCTTTTTCGATAGCTTCTTTGGCTTTTATTCCTTGGGTATTAATACTAGAAGGGTTTCCATAATGATTAGTTAAAAAAGGAAACATTATATCTACCACTCTAGGATCGATTGGTGTAGAAGCGTTGTAGTCTAAATATATAAATGGTGTGTTCATATTAGGTCATCCTTGTTTTAATAATGATTGATGATATTATGGTTAATACTCCTATTGTAATTATTGTAATATCTACTTCAAAAAATTGAGCCATACTTATTGTTAATAATGCACCAAAAGCATACCCTAAATCTCTCCATAACCTAAAAACTCCAATACTTTGAGCTCTTTGTTTAGGGTGTGTAAAACTTGCAATAGCAGATAAAAAAGTTGGATATACAATGGCTGTTCCTGCTCCCAAGATCGATGAGAGTGTAAGGAATTGGATTAAAGATGTTGCCCAAAACATTAAAATTAATGCTATGCCTTGTAATGCCATTCCTATAAATAGCATCATTTTTTTATTGTAGTGATCAGATAGTTTTCCGGTTACTAGTTGTCCGATTCCCCATATAGCAGGATATACAGCAACAATGATTGCGATATTTTTTAAACCAAAACCTCTATTGGCCAGGATAATTGGAAGTACTCCCCAGATCATTCCATCGTTTAGGTTGTTAATAAACCCTGCTTGTGAGATAGATCCTAAATTATTGTCTTTCCATGTAGTGTCCCAAAAAATGTTTTTAAGAGGTTTTATGTCATTTATTTTTGTTTCTGCTGCAACGTGTTTTGCGGTATCTTTTATAAAAAAAATGCTAATCAATAAACCCAATACAACAAAACCAATACCCTGATAAAATGGATACGGGCGTAAACCATATTCAGAAGCGATCCATCCTGTAGTAAATGCAACAAGAGCAATAGAAAAATATCCAAAAGACTCATTAAGCCCCATGGCTAACCCACGGTGTTTTTCTCCTACTAAGTCGATTTTCATTACTACGGTACTAGACCAGGTTAATCCTTGATTAACTCCTAACAATACGTTGGCAAAAATAATCCAGTTCCAATGTTGAGCATGGATTAAGATAAACGGAATAGGAATAGCTATTAGCCATCCGATAATCAATAGATTTTTACGTCCTATACTATTTGCTAATACTCCTGTAAAATAATTGGTAAAGGCTTTTACGGCTCCAAAAACAATTATAAATGATAATACTGTAGAGGTGGCAATAATTGAGAATTCTTCTTCTGCTAATTTTGGAAGTATAGTACGTTCTAATCCTACCATTCCTCCAACAAAAGCATTTACAATCAACAAAAGTGTAAATTGCCTCCAGTTTTCTTTCAGCCCTAGTTGTATGTTTTTTTCTTCCATTTGGTTATAATTAACTTGTTGAAAAAGAAGATTAAGAAATGGCGCAACGATTTGCACCTGCTTCCAGTTCAATTAAATCTGTTCCTTTTGCACTTCCTTTTATATTTAGCTTTACGATTTCTTCATAATTTGGCGGAGTTTCAGGAATTTTTTGCAGTAGGCTATCAATAAAATCTTCTTCATTAAGTTGTAATACATTCACATTGTTATTTATGTCTTCGAGACTACTACATACCATGTTATTATCAAATGAAACAGGGTGACTAATATGACCAGGGTAAACAATAAGCGAGTTTTGAAGTGTAACTAATTTTTGTAATGATTGATATAGTAAACTGGCCTTTCGCTTTGCGATTTCTTTTGTAGCTTTTAAGTCTGGTCTTCCGACACCTGTTGTAAATAATGTGTCTCCAGAGAATAAGGATTCATTATTTACTAAGTAAGAATAACTTTCATGTGTATGTCCAGGGGTATGGATTGCTTCAAGCTTAGCATTGCCGAAGTTGAGAATAGTGCCATCTGTAATTGGCTCGAACTTATATGTTACTATATTTTGATCGGGAAGTAATAAAATAGCATTGGATTTCTCTGCTAGCTGTTTTCCTCTCGAGAAATGATCTGCGTGGATATGAGTATCTATAACATATTTTATTTTCCAATTATTTTGTTCAGCGATATTGGTATAAACCTTAGCATCTATAGAGGCATCAATGATAATTGCTTCTCCATTATTTTCTAGGATATAGGATAGGCAACCTTTTCCTGTTCTACGAATTTGAATGATTGTTGTTTCTCTACTGTCCTTTGTTTGTGCTGTATTCCATGCGGTTGTCCATTCGCGCATTCCACCTTCTAAAGAGTATGCTTTTATACCTCTTTCTTGAAGTTGTTTTGCAGCTATTAAACTAGTTTTACCTGCACCACAAACGGTTACAACTGGTGTGTCTTTTGAAAAATTAATTCCTGAAAATAGATTTTTTTCTCCTGCTTTTAGTTGCGTATAGACATCTACAAAATCACTCTCAGGAATTTTCCATTCTTCGCGTTCTTCTTTAGGTCTTACATCTAAAATTTGAATAGGAACCTTGTTTTCTAATAAAGTTCTGAGATCTGCTACTTTGATCGTTTTTGTATTTTTCAAATTCATAGTACTCTTTATTTTAATTAACTGGTAATCCTTTTTGTTTCCATTCTAGAACTTCTTCCTGAAGGCGAATTGCATCATAACCCTTTTCTTGAAGATATTGAACTGCTTCATCTGCAAAAACACATAAAGGACCTCTGCAATACACTATTATTTGCTGGTTTTTTGGGAGTTGAGCTATGTTGTCTTTGAGAGATTCTATCGGTATGGATTTTGCATTTGCAATTGCTTCTTTTTTAAATTCTTTTTCAGGTCGAACATCTAAAAAATATAAATCATCAAGATTGGTGCTGGCCAATATTTCATCGATGTTGATCGAAGATACCGATGCAAATTTCTCTTGTTTAAAGTTTTGTATAGTTGCCTGTATTTCTAGACTGTTTTGTAAGCTAAAACTTTGTAGAGAGTTCCAGAGTGTATATACATTTTTATTAGATAAGGAGTAAATTACATAATGCCCACTCTTTGTGGTTTTAAGAAGTTTTACTTTTTTAAGTACTTGTAGATGCTGTGAAGCATTGGCGATTGATATTCCTACCTCGTCTGCAATTTGTTCTACAGAATAATCGTCTTGAGATATAAGATTAAGGATTCGAAGTCTATAAGGATTTGCTAAGGCTTTTGCCACATTAGCAATTTCCTGATAAATACTGTTTTTAAATTCTTGTTTATTCATTATAAATTCAATTATTCAACAAATATATTGAATAATTGAATTAAAACAAATTTTTAATACATTTTTTGATGCTCATAAGATTATAACTCATTAAAAAAAAAGGTGTTAATGTGAGTTTTATACTAGTGTCTGCAAAACTGTTGAGAGATAATTGGATCGATCACTAAAGGGCAATTGACTTAATAAAATGATTTCATCGAGAGAACGTGTTAATGTATTTTGGGTACTCTATGATTCTCTATTTTAACTGTAATTATAAAATCATTTCGGCATAAGGAAGTATCGTATGGTATCCTTTTTTCTTAAAGTATTCCATTTCTGAAGAATTTCCGGTAACCAAAACAAAATCTCCTCCCCAGCCGCCGAGGCTTTTAATACTATCCGGATAATCAGGAAATAAGGTAGACTTTACAGTGGGAGCTTTAATAATTTTAGAAATAATTTCTTCATGTAAATCTAGTAGTGTATTAAACTCATCTAGAGTAGAACAATCCAATATTTTAGACGTAATTTCGTTTATTGCTACTTCGGCATTATCAAAATCTTTTAATGGTAATGCCTGATAATGTTTAATAGAAGCTTTACTATCCTGCTTTTGGTTTAAATAAATAAAAAAAATATTTTCCTTAAAAGGAGGGTCGAAACTAGCAGCTTTTACTGTAGGATTGCCTTCATTGCGTTTGTATAGAATAGGAGAATCATGCTGCGCACATGCAATATCATACCCACTGCCTCCAAAGCTTTTTTCAAGTAAAGTAAATGCATTTACTTTTGCCCATTGTGCAATGTTATTAATTAAAGTAGAAGAAGATCCAAGTCCCCATTCCTTATGAAACTCTAATCTGCTTTCTATACGATATCCTTTTCCAGAGGGAAGAAAATTAGGATTTAATTCTTTTGCGACGTTAAGAATATCAATGAGAGTAGTAGCAATGTTATTTTCTTCACTAGTATCCTGAGTTTGTTTAAAAGTATTGTCTTCTAGGATTAGATTAGTCTCAAACCAACAATGTCCTTCTTCATCAAAGCTTTTCCATAGCATTTGAGAAGAATCACTTTCTTCAATTAGTAACCATTGCCCTTTTTTGGTAGGTATCGCTAGAGCGCATGCTCCATCTAATACCAAATATTCGGCTGTAAGCAATAATTTACCATGACTATAAAAGGATTTTTTCATTTTAAGCCCTTAGTTTTTCAATCTGTGTTACTACTTCACTATGGGTAACAGCATTTGTTTCAAAATATTTTATAAGTTGTTTTTTTTCGTCTTCTGTGGCTTTAAATTGATTTAGGATATTCATCAAATGCATTTTCATATGCCCTTGTTGTATTCCTGTAGTGATTAGTGAATTTATGGCTGCAAAATTTTGGGCGAGCCCTGCCACAGCTGTTATTTCCATAAGTTTTTTGGCATTAGGTTTTTCGAGAAGCTGCAATGCTAATTTTACTAAAGGATGAAGAGAAGTTAAGCCGCCAACAGTACCTAGTGCAAGAGGTAATTTAATAGAGAAAGTTAAAATGTCATTTTGTATTTCGGCATGAGTAAGGCTTGTATATTTACCATTTCTCGATGCATAAGCGTGTGCTCCTGCTTCTATTGCTCTAAAATCATTTCCTGTTGCTAATACTACTGCATCGATACCATTCATAATCCCTTTGTTGTGTGTTACTGCACGGTAGGGTTCAACCTCGGCAATGCGCACTGCTCTTACAAATTTGTTGGCATATTGCAAAGAAGAAAGTGATGGTGTACTAGGTAAATCATTAATGTCGCAAGATACAGAAGCTTTTACCAAACACTGTGGGACATAATTAGAGAGAATACTCATAATAATCTCAATATCTTTTTCTGTATCAGAAAAACTATGGTATTCTTTCGCCTCTGTAATCATTGTTTTCGCAAACTGTTCCAGGCAGGAGTTAATAAAATTTGCTCCCATAGCATCTACAGTCTCAAAAGTACAATGCAATTGATAGTAGTTATCAATTTCTGTGGTTTTATCTCTAAGCTCTATGTCAATTACTCCACCACCTCGTTTTTCCATATTTTTAGTCATATGGGACACAGACGCTAATAACTTAGGTTTAATTATAGAAAAAAATTGCTGTAGTTTTTCAGATTTTCCGGCATATGTAAAATGTACCTGTCCAACTTTTATAGTTGATAGTACTTCGGCTTTAAAACCACCCCGTGTTTGCCAAAATTTAGCAGCTTTACTTGCTGCGGCAACCACAGAACTTTCTTCGATAGTCATGGGCAGGGTATAGCGCTTATTATTAATAAGAAAATTTGGCGCTACCGAAAAAGGTAGGTAATAATTAGAGATCGTGTTTTCGGTGAATTCATCATGAAGCTGTTGAAGCCCGTCATCAGAATTCCAATAGGTAACTAAAGTGTCTACTGCATTTTGATCGTCATTAAAATGGTGTTTTGCTAACCATTTGATTTTATCAGCTTTAGAGAGTTTAGAAAACCCAGAAACTACAGGTGCCATTATGTTTGTTATTATTGGTGGCTTCAAATATACTATTCTGTTTTATCATACACATAGCTAAATGATTTTAGATATATCTAAAACATTATTCTTGATATGTTGATTGAGGTATGAATTGAGAAATAGAATTTTTTTTAAGATTACTGTTTTAGGCAATAAACAGGTGTAAATGATTGTTTTATGAGTTTTGAGTTGATTGATAAAAATGTAAATATATGGTTTGTGAATAGTGAAATAAGCTGGCAAAACTTTAGGTGTTATTGATAATATGCTAAAAAAAACACCTATGATTTTATGATTTTATTGTATTTAACAGCAATTGTTGTATTTTTCACGGATTTTTTAGTATTCTTGGCGTCAACAATTTTTAAAAATTATATCATATGAAAATTACAAAATTGTTTTTTACAATTACGATTTTTATAGGTCTTGTAGCATCAGCACAAGACAAAGCTTTTACTCTACAGGAAATCTGGGGAGGGACTTTCAGAACAGAAGGGTTGCAATCATTACATTCTATGAAAAATGGAACTGAATATTCGGTCATAGAAAAGGATGCAGCTTCTGAAGCAATTAATATTGAAGTGTATTCATACGAAACTGGTGAGAAAGTAAGAACCTTAATAAGTACTGCTTCTATAGATGATCTATCTACGTTTCAAGGATATTCTTTTAGTAAAGATGAAAATAGAGTTTTACTTTCGAGTGAGCTAGAACAGATATATCGTCGTTCTTCAAAAGGGATTTATCATATTTATGATGTTCCTTCTAAAGGTATTTTTAAAGTTAGCGATAAAAAAATACAATCCCCTATGTTATCACCAGATGGAAATAAGATAGCATACGTTCTGGATAATAATATTTATATGCTAAATTTTGTAACCGGTAAGGAGGTACAATTAACCGATGATGGTAAGAAAAATGAAATTATTAACGGGATTACAGATTGGGTGTATGAAGAAGAATTTTCTTTTGTTAGAGCCTTTGATTGGAGTGCCGATAGTAACAAGATTGCTTTTTTACGATTTGATGAAAGAGAAGTGCCTGAGTTTTCTATGGATGTTTATGGTAAAGATTTATATCAAAAACAAGAAGTTTTTAAATACCCTAAAGCAGGAGAGAAGAATGCAAAAGTCTCCTTGTTTGTAGCAGATATTAGTGCAATGGCATTAGATCAAATTAAACTAGGCGATTATAAAGATTTTTATATCCCTAGAATAGAATGGACAGCAAATCCAGATATTTTGAGTGTACAGGTAATGAACAGACATCAAAATAATCTGGATTTAATTTTTGTAGATGCTAAGACCAAAGCTGCAAAAGTTGTACTTAATGAAAAAGATGATGCTTATATAGATATTACAGATAATCTTACATTCTTAGACGATAATAGCTTTATATGGACTAGCGAAAAAGATGGGTATAATCATATATATCATCATGCAGCAACTGGTGAATTGGTAAATCAGGTTACAAAAGGACCTTGGGAAGTAACTAGTTATTATGGTTATAATAAAAAGAATAAAACTATATACTATCAAAGTGTAGAGAACGGAAGTATCAATAGAGATATTTATAGTGTTACTTTGGATGGAAAAGATAAAAAGCGATTAAGTCAAAAAGATGGAACTAATGACGCAGACTTTAGTGCAGATTTTAGTTTATATATTAATTACTTTTCTAATGCGACTACTCCTTATGAATATTCATTAAATGATGGCAAGACAGGAAAAGTTGTTCGTGAAATCAAGAACAATAAAGGGCTGTTAGAGAAACTGGCAAAATACGATGTAAGACCAAAGGAGTTTTCTACAATAGAAGTTAATGGAGAACAATTAAATACCTGGATGATCAAGCCCAAAGATTTTGACCCAAAAAAGAAGTATCCATTGTTTATGTATCAATATTCTGGACCAGGATCTCAATCGGTAAAAAATTCATGGCATAGAGCAAATGATTATTGGTATATGATGTTGGCGCAACAGGGATATATTGTTGTTTGTGTTGATGGTAAAGGAACTGGCTTAAAAGGTGCTAAGTTTAAAAAAGCTACTCAAAATGATCTAGGAAATCTAGAGGTTCAGGATCAGATTGCTGCTGCTAAGTATTTTGGAGGATTAGAATATATTGATGCATCCCGAATTGGGATTTGGGGATGGAGTTACGGAGGCTTTATGTCTAGTAATTGTTTATTTAAAGCTCCGGATACCTTTAAAATGGCAATTGCTGTAGCGCCAGTTACAAGTTGGAGATTTTATGATACCATTTATACGGAACGATATTTGATGACTCCTCAGGAGAATGCGAAAGGATATGACGATAATTCGCCTATTAATTTTGTGAATGGATTAAAAGGAAAATTCTTATTAGTACATGGTAGTGCAGATGATAATGTGCATGTTCAAAATACAATGCAATTGGTTGAAGCATTGATTCAGGCAAATAAAGATTTTGATTGGGCAATTTATCCCGATAAAAACCATGGAATTTACGGTGGTAATACTAGATTACATTTATTCAATAAGATGACTAACTTCATTAAAAACAACTTATAATTAATTAAACAAACGTAATGGCAAATACAGTTAAAGCAGCTCATCAGAAAGAGCTTTTTGGGCATCCGGTGGGATTATACATTTTATTTTTTACAGAAATGTGGGAACGTTTTTCATACTATGGTATGAGAGCAATTTTTGTGTTATATCTAACAGCTAAAACCGTGGATGAAAATGCAGGTTTAGGCTGGTCATCTGGAGAAGCTTTGGCACTGTATGGATGGTATACGATGTTGGTTTATGTAGCATCAATTCCTGGTGGATGGATTGCAGATAAATTTTTGGGGCAAAAAAAATCAGTCTTAGTAGGAGGGATTTTACTGGTTGCAGGGCATAGTATTTTGGCTGTTGAAGAAATGTGGGCCTGGTATTCTGGTCTTGGATTAATTATAGCAGGAGTAGGAATGCTAAAACCTAATATTTCAACCATGGTTGGTGGTTTGTATAAACAAGGAGATATACGAAGAGATAAAGGATTTACTATTTTTTATATAGGAATTAATGTTGGTGCATTTTTGTCAAGTTTAATCGTAGGATATGTAGGAGAAGTACATGGATGGCATTACGGTTTTGGCCTTGCAGGAATAGGAATGGCATTGGGATTATTACAATACTTATTGGGACAAAAATACCTTGCAGACGTAGGTAACTTTTTAGGAGCTTCTGAAAAAGAAGAAGATAAAGAGGCTATGAAAAAACCATTAACTAAGATCGAAAAAGATAGAATTGTTGTCTTGTTTATTTCATTTCTTTTAGTGATCGTTTTTTGGGGAGCTTTTGAGCAGGCAGGAGGATTAATGAATATCTATGCCAAAGAAAAAACAAATAGAATGTTAATGGGATGGGAAGTTCCAGCTTCATGGTTTCAATCTCTAAATGCCATGTTTATAATTTTCTTAGGAACCACAATCGCTTGGTACTGGGCGAATAGAAAACTAAAAGGAAAAGTTTCGAGTTCTTTATTTAAGATGATTCTCGGGCTTATTATTATGGGTACAGGATTCTTTTTCATGACAGCTGCGTCTATGGAGTTTAACTCTGATGGATCTTCTGCAATGTATTGGTTAGTATTAGCATATTTGTTTCATACTATTGGAGAACTATGTATATCGCCTGTGGCATTGTCGTTTATTACAAAATTGGCTCCAGTTAAATATGGAGCATTAATGATGGGGGTATATTTTGCAATGACAGGCTTCGGAAATAAACTGGCTGGTTTATTAGGAGAATCTGCAGAAAACCTTGGAGAGTTTACCATCTTTACTGGAATAGCCGTTTTTTGTGTGATCTTTGGATTACTCGTTATGGTTTTTAGAAAAAAATTAGAAGTTCTAACACATGGTGTTGAAGATAAAGAAGGAACTTTACATGAAGAAGCTGAAGGTTTTGAATTAGCAGATAACTCATAAAATAATATTATGACGGTTCAAGACGATTCAAATGACTTTAGTCTATTAGGTCATAAACCCGCATTATATGTATTATTCTTCACAGAAATGTGGGAACGCTTTTCGTACTACGGAATGCGCGCAATTTTTGTGTTATTTTTAACCTCTACTTTTGCAGATGGAGGTTGGGAATGGTCTAATGAAAGAGCACTGGCTCTTTTAGGAACATACACTTCTTTAGTCTACGTAACTCCTGTTATAGGAGGGTGGATTGCTGATAAATTTACAGGATATCAAAAAGCAGTTGCGCTAGGTGCTCTGGTAATGACGCTGGGGCATGCTGCAATGGCATTAGAAACAGAGACTACACTGTATATAGGTGTAGGGCTTTTGATCATAGGTAGTGGCTTATTTAAGCCCAATATTACATCTATGGTTAGTGGCCTCTATGATAAGTTTCCCGAAAGGAAAGATGGGGCGTTTACCATTTTCTACATGGGTGTAAACTCTGGTGGATTTATTGGTGTTTTACTTTGTGGTTTCTTAGGTGAGAATTTGAGCTGGGCCTGGGGATTTGGTTTAGCGGGTATTTTTATGATGCTCGGGATGTTACAATTCTGGTTTGGTAGAAGTATTTTTGAGAATGTAGGAGTAGAGCCATCCAAAAAAATAGATTTATCAGATGCTATTGAAAACATGCCAGATGAAGTTGAAGAAAAAGTGCCTGCTCATGTACAAAGAGATCGCTACATTGTTGTAGGGGTCTTAGCATTTTTTGTAGTATTCTTCTGGGCATCTTTTGAACAAGCCAGTGGATCTATGACTATTTTTGCAAATAACTTTACGCAACGTGTATTAAGTGGAAGTTCTGCATCAATATTTAAAATAGTAGATACATTAATAACGATTGTGCCTTTAGGAGTTATCACCTGGGTTTTATTTAAACTGTTTGCCCAAACGTTTAAAAAAATATCATTATCCAATATTGTTTTGGGAGTAAGTTTTTTAAGTGTATGGGCAATTGCATTGTGGAAACTTTCTGTAATTCTTCCACAGGAAACAACTGAAATTCCTGCATCCTGGTTTTTAATTTTGAACTCATTATTTATTATTACTCTTGCACCTTTATTTTCTAAAGTATGGGAAAGTAAGTATAATCCTTCTGCCACTGTGAAGTTTGGATTAGGAATGATATTATTAGGTATAGGATTCGGAATGCTCGCATGGGGTTCTGCATCGATTCCTCAGGGAGCAAAGACGGCATCTGTTAGTTTGATATGGTTAGTTGTGGCTTATTTATTGCATACTATGGGAGAATTATGTTTATCTCCAGTTGGGTTATCCTATGTTTCAAAATTAGTACCAGCAAAAAAAATAGGATTAATGTTTGGTCTATGGTATCTGGCTATTGCTATTGGTAACAAATTAGCTGGTTTTGTAGGAGGTTATATTGATGTGATTGTCAATAAATATTCAATGTCAGCTTTCTTTTTGATCTTTACTATAGTTCCTATAGCTGTTGGAGTAATATTAATTTTAATTACTTCAAAAATGAAGAAAATGATGCATGGAGTGCATTAGTGTGCAATAAAATATATAACTTTACTTGCTTCCCAAAGGCAAATGAATTTTTAATAAGGAATGATTTTTGTTTCCGACTAGTTATAAAAATTTTGGATTTATGAAAAACCTACTTTTTATTTTTGGATTTCTGCTAAGCTTTTACACTCAAGCACAAGAAATCAAATGGATGTCTATGAATGATGCTTTAGAGGCTCAGAAAAAAGAACCTAAAAAGATCTTTATGGATGTATATACAGATTGGTGTGGGCCTTGTAAGCTTTTGGACAAAAAAACATTTCATAATAAGGATGTAGTTTCTTATGTAAATAAGAACTACTATGCAGTAAAGTTTAATGCAGAAGGAACAGAAGAAATAAAATACAATGATTTTACCTATACCAATCCAAATTATAATCCGGATAGGAAAGGAAGAAACAGTCAACATTTTTTTGCAAACGCACTCAAAATAACTGGATATCCTAGTATGGTATTTTTTGATGAAAAAGGAAACCTTATTGCTCCTGTGGTGGGTTATAAAACTCCACAACAGTTAGAGATATATCTTAAGATGATCCATAATAATGATTATAAAAGGTTAACCAGTACAGATGCATGGCAGAAATATGAGCGATCTTTTGTAAGTACTTTCGAGAATTAATACAGATTACTATATTTTTAAAAGTCTCCATTTTGATCATACGATCAAAATGGAGACTTTTTTATGAATACAATTAGCTACAAAAAACATCTTTATTTATAGATTTGTGTATTTTATCTTGTTTTTCTGTCTTTTTATCGTAAATTGGCCATAATAACATTCAAATAGGATGTTTTTTTGTTTTTACGAAAGATTTTCTTTCAAATTCAAAAATTGAGAATGATTTCGATATTAAGCTTGTGTATAACCAGCTTTTGTATTCATAGAATTAAGTCAATTCAAAATGCATTAGTCTTGATCCTAAATAAGGATAATACAATTAATTGAAGATCCATTCGTTAGTTAATAATAAACCTAAAATAATACCCAAATCTGATTCACGAAATGAAAATAAAACTAATCTAGCTTAATTCAATTTTAATACCTACTCTATAAATTGTAATTGCTTTTTTGATTTTATTTATACTTTTTTGAATTGTAAACCTACTTATGAAAAGAATACTAGTCATAGCTGTCCCGTCTATGTTGTTTATTGCGTTACTTTTTTCTTTTGTTTCAGCAGAACAACCAGAATTACCTCGAGAATCTCAAGCTATTCAAATATCCCAACCAGCAGAAATTTATTTTCCGAATTCAGATAAAGAACGATTGGCAGATTCTATCCAGGCGTATTTTAACAAGGCAATAGATCAACATCAAATTGTAGGAGCGGCTGTTGCCATTGTAAAATGTGATTCTATTATTTATGTAGATGGTTATGGTAAAAGGAATATCGCTTTAAAAGACAAGATTAATGAAGAAACCATCTTTAGAATTGGCTCGGTTTCTAAAGGTTTTGCAGGTATTCTTACCGGGATTCATGTAGAAGAAGGCTTAATAAATTGGGAAGATAAAATTGTAGATTATGTTCCAGAATTTCAATTGGCTAGTAAAGAACAAACAAAGAAAGTAACTTTATCCCATGTGTTGTCTCATACTGCAGGTTTACCATACCATAGCTTTACCAATCTTGTAGAAGATGGATTATCTATAACAAGAATTGCAAGCAAATTTAAAGAGGTACGTACTATCGAACAACCGGGTAATATATATAGCTATCAAAATGCTGTTTTTGCCTTAAGTGGTAAGGTAATAGAGCAAGTTACTGGTCAGTCGTTAAGAGAAGTTATTCAAAATAGAATTTTTGAACCTCTGCAAATGACTACTGCTTCGGCAAGTTATGAAGCTCTTAAGGAGTCTGATAATGTGGCACAACCACATCAGCGTATTCGGCATGGGTGGCGTTCTAAACGCATTAATAAAAAGTATTATAACAATGCCATAGCTGCAGGAGGGATTAATGCAAGTATAACAGATATGGGCAAGTGGATGAAATTTTTGCTTGGGAATAATCCAGAAGTAATGATGCCTAATACAATGCGTACTGTGTTTAGCCCAAAAATACAAGTAGGAGGAAGAAGACAGTATTATCAAAAGTGGCCAGGGTATTCAAAGTCTTCCTATGGTATGGGGTGGCGTGTACATTCTTTTGTAGATGCTGATACTAAAGAACCAAGTACTATTGTACATCATGGAGGAAGTGTTAATAACTATAGAAGTGAAATAGCAATTTACCCTAACGAAGATTTAGGAATCTGTGTGCTCTTTAATAGTCAAAATAAATTGGCCAAAGATTGTATACCGACAATCTATAAAATGATACAGGAGATAATGACTACTCAGAACGATCAATTACTAAAAGAATCTTTAGTATTGCTATAAAGTTTTTAAAAGTTTATTTTAATATAAAGGCTCCCTTTTTGTCTGTACGATGAAAAGGGATTTTTTGTTTTTCACAACTGATTTCCCACTGATCGATATAACTTTTGTAATTGCTCGCATCTACAACGATTTGTTTTGGATGTAAACTATCTATTACTCTATCCAGATGAATTTTTGGGGAATTCGACAAAATAATAATATCAGGATAAAAGCTTTTGATATGATAGATTGAAGTACTATCAATAACCATAATCGTTTGTTTTTTATATTGATAGATATTTTTTAATTGCATAACCGTATCTAAAGTAGCCTGATTCTTAGTAAGATAATTGCCAAATAAAAAATGCTGAGTTTTTACTGCAATAGAATCTTTACTGTATATCCTAAATTGTTGGTTTTCTAAGATCCCTAAAGTAGTATTACGTTGGTTATGAAATACAATTAATTCTTCTAGGTTCGAAATAGTATACTTTTCATATATCAAAACAGAGAACAGTGTAATTATTGATACTCCTAACGCGTACAATTTTTTCCTTTCAAATTTTTTGAACATCATGACCAAAAGAATAATAGTTAGGTATGAGATGATGCACATACTGGTCGAGAAAGGAATATTTTTAATAACAAAACTTTCTTGGTCAGCTATCCATCCAATAATAATATTCATGATGTCAATACAATTACCAAATAAAGCGGCTATAGGTCCAGGGAGAATATTTAGATAAGCGAGTAGAATGACCAAAATACCAAAGCCAAGAATACCTCCCAAAAAAGGAAGAATAATAAGATTAGAAATAAAAAACAAAAGAGGGAACTGATGAAAATATAATAATGTGAGTGGCAATAATCCAAGTTGAGCAGCCATAGTTACTGTAAATATTTCCCAAAGTTTTTTAGAAAGATAAAACTCAGGCTTATATATTTTAAATAATAGTGGTTGTATCCAGGCTATCGCAAAGACTGCTAAATAACTTAATTGAAACCCTACCGAAAACAATAGCAAAGGATTAAAACAAATGAGTATAAACAGAGAAATAAACAATGAATTGTAAATACTTGTTTTGGATCTAATTTTTATTCCTATAGCAAGAAAAGAAAACATAGTGACTGCCCTAAGTACTGATGGGGATAACCCCGCGATAATTGCAAAACACCAAAGTGATAAAATAGTGAGAATTAATTTGATTACTTTTCCGTTTTTATGATACCTATTTAGAGGTTTTAGGATTAAATTTAATAGGAGTAAAATGATTCCGACATGAAGTCCTGATACTGCCAAAATATGAATAGCTCCGGCATCTCTGTAATTGTCAAAAACATCTTGACTTATATCTTGTCTTTGCCCCAAAAGCAAAGCGTTAATAATAGATAACTGTGTGGAATTAAAATTGTATTTAGATAGTTTTAAATTACTGGTTTTTCTGATTTGATTTGCTACATAACCCAGAGAATATTCGATTTTATGGTTATCAATGAGCTGATGAGGTAATACAACGATCTTATGAGATATGTATTGAGCGTGTAAATATTTTGAATAATCAAATTGGTATGGATTTAAAGCACGAGGAATAGGTTTTAATGTGGTAAATGTGGTATATGTATTGCCTATATCCAAAACATTTTGTGTGCTATCTTTTGTGACCTGAAGTACTATTTTACCATGTACAACTTTGCCATCTACAAATTTGGTAGATACAATGTATTTATTATAGTAGGATGAAGGTTTTAATCGTTCTTTAATGTAAAATTGAATCCCTATATCATAGGGTTGCTCTTTTAGATTTATGTGATTGCTGTAGTGGTTTGAATAATTCTTTGGGTTGTGGATTTTGACTAAAGCGATTCCGAAAATGATGAAAACAATCGCCGTTATAATAACAAAAGAATGCCCTTTGCTAAACATCCTTTTTGATCGTTTCCATGAAACGCCAAGTATACATATAGAGATTGAGAAACTTAATACTACAATTTTAGGAACAATAGTCAAATGATACCCTATGAGTATGCCAAGTAAGGTCGAAATTGTGATGACTATAAAAGGAATATTAATGAGTTTCACATTAGAGACTTAATAAAGGATTATATTGAGTAATTATTAATTACTCAAAAACGTTCATAGTACAATGATAAGAGACCCTAGTTTCATTTTTCGGAACTGGGATTAATAAGAAGAAGTAGAAACAATGCTGTTCAGAAAGGAGAGAGAATCTATTAAGAGAATGATTTATTTACTAAGCAAATACCGTTGGCTATAAAACTCTTCTGGCGCCGGCAAAGCATTTGTTCCAATATTTCTCATCAAGACTAGATATAATAACCCCTCTTGATGTAGATGCATGAATGAACCTAATGACTCCTTTGGTTTCAACGACAAGCCCGACATGAGAAATAACATTTTTTCTTTTATTGGTTTTAAAAAAAAGTAAATCACCAACGATTACCTTTTTTAATGATATGGCTTTACCTTGGGTAGCCATTGTCCTAGAAGTTCTCGGAAGAATAATATTCTCTTTCTTAAATGAAGTATATACCAGACCAGAACAATCCATTCCTTTCCTTGTAGTACCTCCAAATTTGTACCGAGTACCACCAAAAGTTTTAGCATAACTCACAATACTTTTAATTTTTTTGGAGTTGGGACTTCTGGTTGTTTTGACTTTAACAGTAGTTCTATTTTTTGAAGATATAACTGCTTTGTTTTTAGAAGAACTTCCACAAGAAGTTAAAACTGTAATAATTAAAAGATAAAAGATTACTCTTTTCATTAGACTTGGGTTTATAACAAAAATACATGTTTTTGGTCAAACCTTTAATGAGTTTAAAATTGTTTAAGAGGCTTTTAATTTTTTTTATTGTTATAAATAAGCGTTTTATCCTAGTATAAATTATTGTTTATATGCTGTAATTACGGGTTTTGCGGTATTTATCTAAGGTTATAGAGTAAAAGACAATATAATTTAATATCTTATTAGTTAAATACTTATTAATATTCTTCAGATGAAATTGAAGGTACTCCCATATAGTATGTATTTTTTAATACATTTTGCTATTACTTCTTTAACAGCGCAAGTTACTGATAAAGAGGTGAGTTCTGATAGTATAAGGGAGGTTTTAGAAGAATCTTCAAAGTCATTTTCAACGCAAACAACAGAAGGAAAAGAAAAGGGAATCTATTTTTTAGAGCTTGCAGAAAAATTGATAAAAAAAGTTAATGACCCCTTGCTTGAGATTCATATTAATAGAAAGAAAATGGATTTTTTTCTGGATAAAAGAGATACCATTAGAGTTGAAGAATATTTGGCCAAAAATCTAAAAATCATTAAACAAATAGATAATAACAGGCAGCTTGGGCTGTATTATGAAGGGCTTGGAGTGCATAAATCTATGCAAGGAAAAAAGGAAGAGGGGTATCAAGCTTACCTTATTGCAGAACAATTATTAAGGAAGTATGGAAAACCTAAAGATGTGATTGATATCAATTACAATCTTTGTTCACGATATATGATGGTAAAAAGGTGGAACGAAGCCATTGAGCACGCATTAAAATCGTTAAATGCAATAAAAAAAACAAAGGTCAAAAAGGATAGAAGGAAAAATTTAAATCTTTTTTTGGCAGAAAGTTATATCAATTTAGAAGAATTTGAAAAAGCAGAACGTTATTTTGACACTATTGAAAGGGAAAAATCTGCTTATTCTGGAGATTTGAACTTTGAAGGAAGATTATATTCTGGTAAAGGGTTGTATTATGAAAAAATTGGAGACTATAAAAATGCAGCGCTTTTTTATAGTCAATCCTTCAATAATCTTTTAGAATACTATGCTCAAAGAACAAGAGAAGTAAGTACAGCACTTGCACTATCAAATCAATTAAACCTGAAAGAAGAAGAAAATAAAAGGATAAAACTAGAAAATGATTTAAAAGCAGAACAATTAAGAAATAGAGGCCATATCATTTTGTTAAGTGTAATAATTATTCTCGGATTAATTCTAATGAGTATAATTCAATACAGAGTCTCTTTATATAAAACGAAAATAAATAAATTACTCCAAAAGAATTATGAAGAATTGGTAGAAGCCAATCAAAAAGTAGACGAAGCACTAAAAGCGAAGTCAGAGTTTTTAGATTCGGTTACTCATGAGCTTCTCACTCCTTTAAATACAATAAAAGGCACAACATTTTTACTGCAAAAAGAAGAATTGACATCACATCAGGTAAATCAAATGAAGTTAATCAACTTGTCTAGTGATTATTTATTAAACCTGATTGCTGATGTAATCCACTTAAATGATCTTGAAAAAGGAAAGCTAGAACTAAAAAATGAGAAATTTGACCTAAGAACGTTATTGAATAGCTTAGTGGATTCTTCTGTGTTAATGAAGGATAATAATAATAAAATTCATAAAAAAATTGATAGTAATATTCCTGATAACCTAAAGGGAGATGTTCTTAGGGTTTCTCAAATCTTCTTAAATATATTGGATAATGCTTTAAAATTTACGAGAGACGGAGATGTATATGTTAAGGCCTTATTGGTTTCGAAAATAGATAATAAAGCAGAAATAGAGTTTTCTATCCGAGATACCGGCATAGGCATGTCAGAAAAGCAAATTAGTAAGGCTTTTGAAGCTTTTCATCAGGGATCAGTTAAAATCAATAGAAAATATGGAGGTACGGGACTAGGGTTGTCGATCGTAAAAAAAATACTGAAATTACAAGGAAGTGATGTCATTTTAAAATCTAAACCAGGAAAAGGGACTTTGGTTTTATTTACCATGAAATTTGATGTTCCTGAACAAGTAATAGAAAAAAATATGTTCTCGGGAAACGGTTATGACGAATCACCAGAAGGGATTAATGTTCTATTGGTAGAAGATAATAAGGTAAATCAATTAATTACAGAAAAGATAATTTCAAATTATGGCTTTTACTGTGATTCTGCTAATGATGGAAAGGAAGCAGTAGATATGGTTAAGAAAAATAAATATTCTATGATCTTGATGGATATTATGATGCCAAAAATGGATGGTTTTGAAGCTACAAAATATATAAAACAATTTGATCAAGGAATACCTATAGTTGCATTAACAGCAATATCCGAGAAATTGAACAGAGAAAAATTTAATGAAGTAGGAATATACACTGTTCTTAATAAACCAGTAGATCCAGAATTACTTTACGAAACTATTATGGTGTGTTGTGATAAATAGAAAATCAATTTTTTATAGACTCTACAATTAATTTTGCGGTCTTATCATTAGCCCCTCTACCGCCAAGCTTTTTTTCGAGATCATAATACTCCAAAAACATAACTGCTCTTTTATAATCATCAATTATTATGGTAAGCTCTTCTTTAAGCCTTTTAGGATTAAAATCACCTTGTATTAATTCGGTTACAACAGGTTTATCCATAATTAAGTTTACCAAAGAAATATAATCAAGGTTAATAATTCGTTTTGCAATTTGATAAGAAATAGAGTTCCCTTTGTAGCATACAACTTCTGGTACTTTAAATAAGGCAGTCTCCAGGGTTGCAGTACCCGAAGTTACTAAGGCAGCATTACTAAGGCTTAATAAATCATACGTTCGATTCATAATTAAGTGAACTCCTTGTTTTTTAATAAAGGGAGCATAGAAAGAAGCCTCCTGGCTTGGTGCTCCTGCAATGACGAATTGATAATTAGGGAAATCGTCTACAACAGTAAGCATAACCTCAAGCATTTTACGAATTTCTTGTTTTCTACTTCCCGGAAGTATAGCAATAATAGGTCGATCATCTAAATTGTATTCAGTTTTAAAGGCTTCGGGCATAATTTGCTTATGATCTGCAATAGCATCAATTAATGGATGTCCTACAAATTGAACCGGAAACTCATGTTTGTCTTCATAAAAAGATTTTTCGAAAGGTAAAATTACATACATCATATCTACACATCGTTTGATAGATTTTATTCTTCCTTCTTTCCAGGCCCATATCTGGGGAGAAATATAATAATGTGTTCTGAACCCTTTTTCTTTAGCCCATTCTGCAATACGCAAATTAAACCCCGGATAATCTATAAATACAATCACATCTGGCTGAAAACTTGTAATATCTCGTTTACAAAGTTTTAGGTTTTTAAGGATAGTAAACAAGTTTAATAAAACCTCTACAAACCCCATAAACGCCAAATCTTTATAGTGTTTTACCATCGATCCACCAACAGCCTGCATAAGATCCCCACCCCAGAATCTAAACTCTGCTTGAGGGTCTTCTTTAAGAATTGATTTCATAAGATTTGCACCGTGTAAATCCCCAGATGCTTCTCCTGCGATGAGGTAGTATTTCATGTGTTTATATTTACTATTTTTCAAAAGTCACATGCTGTTCACTATTAATCATTCCTTTGGAGTGATAAAGTTTTTAGCATGCTCGTTTCATGTTTTTTAATTTTTTTAAGGGCAGATAAAATATCGAACAACTACAAATTTAATGTTTCCGAAGTATCAAAAACTAACATTTTGGTTATCGATTTTATCTAAAAAATATGATATTATCTTTTTAAGATCACCCAAATTTACTAATTGCAATACAAATAGCCGCAATAAGCGTAGCAAGAAGCACGCCACGAGCTCGATATATATTATTTTTTCTTAAAAAAAGAAAGAAAATAAGTAAATTAGGCATCGCTCCTAGAGCAATTAAGCTTCCTAAAGAGTCATTCTCTGCAGAAGCCTTTATCATTTCAGTAAATGATAATTCTTGAGAGCTTAGTGCAGAAAAAATAAATACACATAAGATAAATCCTATAGTATTCATAAGTAAACCGATTGTAAAACCAATAATAATCTCTTTTTTAATCATGTAGTGACCAATTGTTTAGTTCTTGTATAAAGTGATGAGCAGTAAGATCAAATTGAGTAGGTACTATAGAGATGTAGCCATGATGTAGTGCCCATTCATCAGTATCTTCACCCTTATCCTCGTTAATAAATTCCCCAGAAAGCCAGTAATACTCTCTTCCCATAGGGTTTGTTCTCTTGTCAAACTCTTCTACCCAATGGGCATTCGCCTGGCGACATATTTTTACACCTTTTATGTCTTCTTTGGTTAATTTTGGAATATTCACATTAAGAACTACTCCTTTTGGCAATCCGTTTTTGAGGACATTTTCTACAATAATTTTCACATATTTCTTCGAAGGCTCAAAATTTGCATCCATACTATAATCAAGTAATGAAAATCCAATAGCAGGAATTCCTTCAATGCCTGCTTCGACAGCGGCACTCATTGTACCCGAATAGATTACATTAATTGCTGAGTTTGAGCCATGGTTAATACCACTTACACATAAATCAGGTTTCCTGTCAAGGATTTCGCGGGATGCCATTTTTACGCAATCTACGGGAGTGCCCGAACAACTATATTCTTTTTGTGGAGCATTTTTATTAATAACAACAGGATCACAATAGAGAGTACTATTAATTGTTATAGCGTGACCCATTCCGCTTTGCGGACTATCTGGGGCAACTACCACAACATCACCAATTTCATTCATAACATCTATAAGTGCACGTATTCCCGGGGCAGTAACCCCATCGTCATTAGTGACTAAAATCAATGGTCTTTTTTGCGGCATAGCTTAAAATTTTACGACTGTAAAAATACACTTTTTTTATACGAAATAAGAATTCCTAAAAAGTCAATATCTACTAAAATAGTAATGATAAATATTTCATTAAAAAATTATAAAACAATAAATATGAACAGATGGAATTTTATGAGAATAAAGAGTAAGAAATAATATTAGCTCATTTAAGAAAAATTTAGTATTATTACGTGTTATTGGCACGATTTTTAATGTATTTTGCCTTGAATCCCTAAATTAAATGAGCGTATGAAAAAGAGTTTTTTGATTTTGATGCTTACCGTGATCGTTTCGGCAGCTTCTTGCAGTTTTACCACAAAGGCTGAAAATGATCCTGATAAAGATAAATTGCTAATTGATTTAATAAGTTATGTCTTAGGTAAAGGACATTATGATGCAAAGGATATAAATGATGATTTTTCTAAGGAAGTTTTCTCTGATTATGTTGATGCCTTAGATCCTCTGAAACGATATTTTTATAAAAGTGATATTGAAGAATTTAGGAAGTTTGAAAAACTGATTGATGATGAAATCAGAAATAAAGAAATAACTTTCTTTAACCTAACTTATGATCGTTTACAACAACGAATGGCAGAGGCTAGAACGTTGCATAAAGAAATCCTGGAACAACCTTTTAACTTCGAGAAAGACGAAAACATCGATACAAATTATGAAAACTTACCTTATGTAGAGAGTAAAAGTCAAATGAAAGATCGTTGGAGATTGCAACTTAAATTTAATGCATTATCTAGCTATTATGATAAAGTTGAAGAGCAAATAGATTCTGTTACCAAAAACAGTAATTATAGTCGTAAAACTTCGATTGTCTTAGAAAAAGAATCTCGTGAAATCACAAAAACTTCACTAAAAGAGTATTTTGAATTTGCAGATGATTTAGAACGAAAAGATTGGTTTTCGATATATATTAATTCTATTGTAGAAGAATTTGATCCTCATACCTATTATTTTGCTCCCCAGGATAAAGATAGATTTGATATTGCAATGTCAGGAAAGTTAGAGGGAATCGGAGCCAGATTACAAAAGAAAAATGATAATGTAAAAATAATAGAGATTATTTCTGGAGGTCCTGCCTGGAGAGGTAATGAAGTTGAAGTAGGGGATCTTATCATGAAAGTAAAGCAGGAAGATGAAGAAGAGCCTGTAAGTATTGTTGGAATGCGCCTTGATGATGCTGTAAGTTTAATTAAGGGCCCAAAAGGCACAAAAGTAATACTAACAATAAAAAAGGTTGATGGCACTATCGAGATTATAGAGATTGTTAGGGATGTTGTAGAGCTCGAAGAGACATATGCAAAATCATCTATAGTTAAAAAGAATGATAAAACATTTGGTGTCGTTAATTTGCCAAAGTTTTATTTTAACATGCAAGATTATAATCAACGTAATGCTGCCAAAGATGTAAAACAAGAAATTATCCGTCTTAAAGAACAAGATATGGATGGTTTGGTAATCGACTTACGAGATAATGGAGGAGGTTCTTTGCAAACCGTAGTAGATATTGCAGGATTATTTATTGAAAAAGGTCCGATAGTACAAGTTAGAACAAAAGGAGAATCTCCAGAAGTTTTAAGTGATAAAGACAGAAATATACTTTGGGATGGTCCATTAGTTATTTTGGTAAATGAATTATCTGCTTCTGCTTCAGAAATTTTAGCTGCTGCTATGCAGGATTATAAAAGAGCAATCATTATAGGAAGCAAACAAACCTATGGTAAAGGAACTGTTCAAAATGTAATGGATCTTAATAGATGGATGCGTAGTAATGACTTTGGAGATCTGGGAGCTTTAAAACTGACTACTCAGAAGTTTTATAGAGTAAATGGAGGTTCGACACAATTAGAAGGTGTGAAAAGTGATGTTGTAGTTCCAGATCGTTATAGTTATATTGATATTGGCGAAAAAGACCAGGAAAATCCACTACCATGGGATAAAATAGCTGCTGCTGATTATGATCTTTGGGATGGTTATATCGATTTTGATCAAACCATCAATAACAGTAAAGAAAGAATGTCTAAAAATGATCAATTAAAATTAATTGAAGAAAATGCAAAGTGGGTTAGACAAAAAAGAGATATAAATAAATATTCTTTGCAGTTTAGTAAGTATAAGCTAAATATTGCACTTAACGAGAAACAAGCAGAGCGTTTTGATGCGATTAGTGATTATAAGACTAATTTAACTTTTCAATCTTTACCTTATGAAAAAGAATTGATGAAAAAGGATTCGATTCTAACTGAAAAAAGAAAAAGATGGCATGAAAGCCTTAGTAAAGATGTGTATGTAGAAGAGGCAATTAGTGTTCTTGAAGATTTGAAGATTAATAACATTCGAAGATCTAAAAATCCACTTACGGTAAAGAATTAATATATTAATGCCCAAAGCAAAATCAAACTCTTTAAGTATACTGGCGCTCCAAAAATTCAAGAAGAATTTTTGGGGCGTCTTGAGTTTTTATTTTATTGTTCTTTGTGCAATTATAGCGATTTTTGCTTATGTATTGGCTCCCGATGATTCTCAGAATGCAAATCAGATGCATTTATCTATTCATTCTAAACCTCCCGGGTTTGAAGTTAAAATGCTCACTATTCCTTCTCAGGACGTATCTGATCAATCCTTTTTAAATAAAATCTTTTTTGGAGAAAAAAATACAGATACAGAGATCCCTATTGACCGATATACCATACAAAATAATACAATAGAAATTTCCCCTTATAGTGAGGGAGAGGTTATAGAACTGTCAAAAGAAATCAAATTTGAACGTTTTCCTAAAGGATTAACAACGCAAGAAATTACAGATACCTATATAGAAACACAGACCTTTATTCTGGGTACCGATAAATACGGAAGAGACTTGTTAAGTAGAATGTTGGTCGGTATTAGGATTTCATTTTCTATTGGCTTTGTGGCTGTGCTAATTTCACTGATTCTTGGGATATCGTTAGGGGCTATCGCTGGATATTACGGAGGTAAAGTAGATGCTATGATCATGTGGTTAATAAATGTTACTTGGTCAATACCTACATTATTATTGGTTATTGCTATTACTTTGGCCCTGGGAAAAGGGTTTTGGCAGGTTTTTATTGCGGTTGGGTTAACCATGTGGGTAGAAGTGGCTCGTGTAGTTAGAGGACAGGTATTAAGCGTAAAACAAATGCAATATGTGACTGCTGCAAAAGCATTAGGATTTACCAATTTTAGAATTATCACAAAACATATACTACCCAATAGTTTAGCACCGGTAATTGTAATTTCTGCAGCGAACTTTGCAGGAGCTATTCTTATCGAAAGTGGTTTGAGTTTTCTGGGAATAGGAGCACAACCACCAATGCCAAGTTGGGGTGCGATGATCAAAGATCATTATTCTTATATCATCTTAGGTAAAGCATATCTTGCCATTATACCTGGATTAGGTATTATGAGTCTGGTAATGGCATTTATGCTAATAGGAAATGCACTAAGAGATGCATTAGATGTGAAAGGGTAAAAAAAATCAGGAGAACTGAATTCCAACGCTCCTGATTTATAACAAACTTGTTATATTTTATTATGCGAGGTGACAATAACCAATAAAACAAAGATAGTAATCATCATCAGGGCAATCTGATCTCCCTCTACACGGGATGCCACCACCGTTAATCGTTTGCTGTTGTTTTTTGTTTAATTCTTGTACTGTGTCAAGATTTAAAATACTTTGTAACATAATTAATGATTTTATAGAGTTAATATTCCCTCAATATATTTATAGACCTGTGAGGTTTTAGTGTCTGTATTTTTATAGTAAATCAAAATAGCAGTCAATTTTTTATATTATGAAACTCAAGTTTTATTGGTAATACTATGATATTAAAGATAATTACTATGCATAAACTAAACATTATTTAATGTATTGAATGATTACATGTTTTATGATAGATTCAAGCTTTTTTTTACTCATATACATTGAAATCAATCGAATGGATAAATAAAGAGTAAAAAGAATACTTTAGGAAGTCTTTTCTGTAAATTAGCTTAATTAGGATAATCTCAATTTTTAGCAAGAGATTTTAAATCAGAAATGGTATTAGACACTATGAGTCTGGTAATGGCATTTATGCTAATAGGAAATGCACTTCGAGATGCATTAGATGCGAAAGAATAGAAGATAAAAACCGTGTTGAGCATATAAGACTCAACACGATTTATTACTTTTAATTTTGATTCCCGTTTCTTATAGGAGTACTGCCATCTGGGCATAAGCTATTACATGGAGAAGGAATCATTACTGGGATTCCTCTATAATCTCTATAAATGCATCTGCAATCATCATTTAGACCACCACCATTAATTGTTCCTTGCTGGCTTTTGTCTAGTTGTTTAACATCGTTTAATTTTAGAATTTTTTTTATCATAATTTATTGATTTTTGGATAATTAAATTTTATTTGCCATTGATTAAAGCCGGTTAAATTTGAAATTAACGATCAATGGTATAATCGGATTTTTAGGATTAATCAATAGGGGCTATAGGTAAAAAAATCTCTTTTATATAAAAGAGAATGTAATTTATATCTGCCCAGAAATAAGAGCTTCTTGGGATATGTCTAAGTCAATTACGGGTTCACTTGTAAGTGGATCTATTTTTTCCTTTCCTCCTCCAACAACTATTTTTTGCTGGGTTTTGGTAAGTGCGATTTTGTTAGAATTTGAAATTTTGTTTAGCATTGTTTAACGTTTTAAAATTAAAATGATTTCTCTTATTGAATAGATAAAGAACTCTCTTATACGCGTCCAGAAATAAGAGCCTCTTGAGATATGTCTAAGTCAATTATAGGTTCATTTGTAAGCGGATCTACTTTATGCTTTTTTCCTCCAATAACTATTTTTTGTTGGGTTCTGGTAAGTACGATTTTGTTAGAATTTGAAATTTTGTTTAGCATCGTTTAAAGTTTTAAATTAAAATACTTTCTCTACAGTTTATAGACATCTGAGTGCTGGTCTGAGCATTCTTTACTTCATAATTTTATTAACTATAAAGTGAACTCAGTTTCAAAAGTAATGACGAGCCTTACAATTAAACACCCTGAAAACAGGGTTTTGAAAATTGACTAATCATGAAAAGTGGAAGTATGCTATTTTATACCGAATTTGTTTAAGACTATATAAAAAAATAAAGAGACCTCTTTGGGAGATCTCTTTATTTTAAAATTTGAATATAATTTTTTAGAAACAAGGTGGTCCTTGCACCCATGTGGTGCCGTTATGATAACAGCAACTTAAAGCAGGGTTACAACCTCTTCTCTTAAAAACAAGGGGAGGTATTCCTCCTACTATGTCTTTTTGTTGTTCTTTAGAAAGGCGTTTGGCATGTTTCAATTTTGTGATCTGATTCATATCAACAGGTTTTAAGGTTAAAACTTTTTATTAGGTTTCAAGAGGTTCTCGAACCTCAGAAACGGTATCTTCTTGATTTTCTGTCATCATACTCATAAAGTAGAAAAACTCATTGTAATTATATTTTTTAGGATATAATGTATTGTTAATAAGCGATGCAGGAGTATAATAGAGATTGTTTTTTTGAGCCCATTCGGATTGTTTTTTCAAAACTTCGAGATGATTTTGAACGTCTTGAGGGATGCCATATTCTTTTATCCATTTACTATGAGTTCTGTCTGCAAACCACTTGTTATAAGCAATAATAAACTCATCTGGCCCCTTACTATAATATATTTCTAAAAGGATAAGAGCTATTTGTGTAGCTTTATCATCGGGATCTTCTGTTTTAACATTTAAACGAATACTAATTTGAAGTTTATCTCCCATAGCTTTTAATACACGCGTGTAAGCCTCAAAAGCATCTTTACAATATCCACACATAGGATTGGTAAGACTAATAATTTTAAAGCTTGCATTGGGGTTACCTAAAATGATTTCATTTGGGATAGTCGCATTATCTTCGATTTTTTCTGAAATACTAAGTAAATGGTTATAAATCTGCCCATCTCTTTTGAAATGATTTAGCTTAAAGTTATCGGCTTTAAACTTTTTATTTTCTTTTACTTTTTCTTTAGTATACAAATAAGCTAAAGCAAATAATGATGATAACATTATAAAACTAACTACAGCCGAAATATCGATATTAAACGGAATATTAAGTATGGCTATGATAGCTAACCCAAGAGATATAGAACCCATAGCCAAACATACTGCACACCATTTTTTTACAATTAATGCTTGAGAATAAATAGAATATAAAATAAACGGAATTCCTATTAACGATGGGATAAGTAATATACTATTGAAACCATAAAATAATTGATATAGTGACATAGAACCAAAGAAAACAATTCCTGCATCAGCTAAAGAAAAATTCTTAAAAAGTTGACCACTATTATTGTTTATAACCTCCCCACAATTTGTATTTCCGACCGATGTACAAAATTGATGCATAGCTTGTGACTGTATGCCTAGACTTTCTCGTACAGCGAAAAAACTAAAAACAACTCCTGTAAATGATAATAGTAAAAAGAATGCTTGATTAATATCCCAGGACCTACCGTAAAAAGCAAAAATTAAACTAGCTGCTAGTCCGACAAGTAATACGTTTTGAATAAGAGATTGATTAGAAATAAGTTTTTGCTTGGCATTATACTCAACAGCAATTACCTTGGGAATCCAAATTTCTTTAAACTCATTAAAAGTAAATTTCTTTTTTTTAAGGCTGGAGTGTTTAAGTTCTATACTATCACTTTTTTTGATTACCGTAACGATTTCCTCTGCATTTTCTACCGTGATTAATGAAATAAAACTTTTGGGCAGTTGATCCAAAGCATCCATAGGAATCTCTACAGCGATATTATCAATATCAAAATAATCTAAAGTATCTGTAATAGATTGAAAACTTGGGTAACTGGGGTGTATTTGTAATTGTAGTTCCAGATCCTTTTTGGTATAATTTCCAATTCTGTTTTGGACCAAAACACTTTCTACAATTTTTTCAATAGTATTATTCATGTATATCTTGCTTAGGATTATTAGTATGATATTTTCATTCTTAACGAGAGAAATACCACAAATCGTTTAATTTTTAGAATAAAATTTTCTCTAAAGTAAAGATTTTATTAAGTAAAAAGAGGCGTTATAGACTCAAAAAATATATGGTTAAACCATATTTGTGTTGGTTTTGTTTGTGATGTCTAGAACTTAAAACACTAATAATAAGTATTTTATGTTTTATTTTGAATTAACTAAATATGATGATGTAAATAGTGTTAATCTTTTATAAAGTTTTAAAAAATAGCTTTCTTAATAGCCGTAATAGCGTATTAGAATAGTATGAATCTATAATTTAGGGAATAGAATTTTAGAAGAAAAATTAAGTTTATATAAATAACCGGTGTGGTATAAGAGGATGAATTTCTATGAATTCACCCCCTTTTTTCCTAACTAAAAAATGGCAACTTTTATATATAGTCTACATTGTTTTTTTAGACAGGGTAGCCACATACATTGTCAATACATCTAGCACCTGTACAACAAGATACGCCATTTTTTCCCTTACTGCATGGAGCGCCATTACAACCACGTCTTCTTCCTCCGTTAATAGATTGTTGTTCTTTTTTGTTCAATGTTTTACCATTGGTAAGATTTAGAATGTTTAATAACATAATTAAAATTTAATAAATTAATGTATTCCCCCGAACTTTTATAGACACTCAGGTTATATGTCTCTATGTTTTCACTTATTTGTTTTAAAGTGATGTGAGTCTTGTTTAGAGTGATGTAACTACTAAAGGCCTATTATCGCGTTGGTGAAATTATAATGTTATAAACATTATGTTATCCCGATTCTTTGAATAGTCAAGAAATCAGGACAATCTTATAATTTTTATTTTTTTTGTTTGTGTACTATTTAAATTCATATTAAAGGATTTTTTGATCTTGTTATATATGTTGTTGGATCACAGATATTAATGAGAATCTTAACAAGACACCGATGTGTTGATATAGAGAATAGTAAAAGAGGGTGAATTCCTAAGAATCCATCCTCTTTTTATAAGCCAAAAACTAGAGGTTTATGACTCTCTTAGGCCCAATAACCACATAAGTTATTTTGGCAAGTAGTACCTCCACAACAAGGTACATTATTTTTACCACTGCTACATGGATTGCCATTACAGTTATTGGCTCTTCCTCCATTAATAGATTGTTGTTCTTTTTTGTTCAATGTCTTGCCATTAGTAAGGTTTAAAATGTTTGATAACATAATTAAAGTTTAATAAATTAATATAGTATTCCCCGAACTTTTATAGACACTCAGGTATATGTCTCTATGGTTTTACTATTTGTTTTGAAATAGCAGAATAGATTTTGAGTTATTTTTGTTTGATAAAAAATTACCTTTTGTAACGAATCATAAATAAATAGAAGGTTTTTAGTATTTTTACAAAAGAGACCTCCTTGATAGAGGTTTATAATTCTTAAGTCCAATAACCACATACATTATTACGACAGGTAGCACCTCCACAGCAATAGGGATCACCATTTCCATTAATTCTACATGCTCTACCAGCACAGTTATAATGCCCTCCGTTAATAGATTGTTGTTCTTTTTTGTTCAATGTTTTACCATTGGTGAGATTTAAAATGTTTGATAACATGATTAAATTTTAGAATTAAAATTCCCTGAACTTTTATAGACACTCAGGTATATGTCTCTATGATTTTACTATTTGTTTTAAGTAACATATAGCTTTCTAATAGTTTTGTAAAAACTAGTATGTTATAATTTTTTATGTTTTTGTTGGTGTACTATTTAAATTTATATAAAAGGATTTTTTAACCTTAGTCTATCTCTTGTTAGATCACAAATATTAACAAGGCACAGATGTGTTGACATAGAGAATAATGAAAGAGGATGAATTTATAAAAAATCACCCTCTCCTAAATTTCCTCTAACAAGGAAAACTTCATATATAGAGTTGACATATGTTTTGTTTGCACTTAAAAAGTCTACTACAACAAGCACCGTGGCCGTCTACCATGCATGGATCACCTTGGCAATTGACGTTTATTCTTCCTCCATTAATAGATTGTTGTTCTTTTTTGTTCAATGTTTTACCATTGGAGAGATTTAAAATGTTTGATAACATAATTAAAGTTTTAAGATTTAATTTTCCGAACTTTTATAGACACTCAGGTCTATGTCTCTATGATTTTACTATTTGTTTTAAGTAACATATAGCTTTCTAATAGTTTTATAAAACTAGTATGTTGTGGATGTATGTTATCCCGATTCTTTGAATAGTCAAGAAATCAGGACAATCTTATGAAGTTTTGTAGGATGTTAATTAGATGCTCTACTATTAAAATTCAATAGTATTGTTTTGTTATTTTTGCTTTTTCAAAATGATATGAGAATGAATAGAAAATATCTGTATCCAATGTTGATTATTATAGTCACTGTTGGGTTTTATTACTTTGAAGGGTATATTGAAAATAATGATTTTACAGAGAAGAAAACTAAAAACACGACTGATTTAGGCTTTTATTACCTTCCGACATCTACCACAGGAGCTATAATAGTTCATGATTTTTATTCATTATCATATTCTGAAAAACATGAACAGGCAGAATGGGTAGCTTATGAATTGAAAAAAGAACATTTATCTACAAATGAATTTAAGCGACCTTTTTTTGAAGAAGATAGAAAAGTAAAATCGTCTTCTGCAGATTGGCGCAATTACAAAAAATCTGGATATGATAGAGGGCATTTATGTCCGGCTGGTGATAGGAGATTTACATATCAGGCCTTTGAAGAGACATTTCTTACTTCGAACATTACACCTCAAAATCATGAGTTTAATAGCGGTATCTGGAATTATTTGGAACAAAAAATAAGATATTGGGCCAAAGCGTATGATGGAGTATATATAATAACAGGTGGTATATTATCAGAAGATCTTCCTACAATTGGGTATGAACATATCTCTGTGCCTAAACAATTTTATAAAATTGTATTTAATAATTCTTCCACTAATCCAAAAATGATTGCTTTTTTGATACCACATAAAGATACTAAAACACCTTTAAAAAACTTTGTTGTGCCTGTAGACGAAATCGAAAAATTAACAGGGATCGATTTTTTTACATCATTAGAGGATAAAGTAGAGAACCAATTAGAAGCTTCTTCTGCTACCCAAGGATGGAAGTTTTAATATTGATGTTTTTAGTGTTACCACTCATTTACTCGATTAGCGTCTAGTTTAATAAAAATAAAGAGTAAAATTGTAAATCCCCATAAGCTAGACCCTCCATAACTAAAAAAAGGAAGAGGAATCCCAATAGTCGGTATTAATCCTGTTACCATTCCTATGTTTATTGTAAAATGAATAAATAAGATACCAACTACACTGTAACCATATACGCGGCTAAATTGAGATTTTTGTCTTTCGGCTAGATGGATAAGTCGAATTAATAATAAAATAAATAGAATTATAATCATAGTGGCGCCCAGAAAACCCCACTCTTCACCAACGGTACTGAATATATAATCGGTACGTTGTTCTGGAACGAAACGTCCTTTAGTCTGTGTTCCTTCTTTCCATCCTTTGCCAGTCCAGCCACCGCTACCAATAGCGATCTGACTTTGATTGATATTATAGCCTTTATCTTTTGAATCTACTTCTTTGCCTAAAACAATATTGAATCGATCTCTGTGCCTTTGTTCGAATACGTGGTTAAAGATATAATTAACCGAAAAACAAAATCCGGCTACTACAATAATGGTAAGAAGATATCTTGAGTATTTCGGTTTTCGTTTTCTATTTCTAATAAGTATAAATAGCATAATAGCTGCAACCACAAGAACTACCCATATTGGATTAAAAAGCAATGTGAAGATAAATAATCCTGCAGCAGAAGCTCCAACAATTAGATATATAGTGGCCAGACCTTCTCTGTATAATGGAAAGAAAAAAGCAGCATATACCAATGCACTTCCCGGATCGGGCTGGGGTATAATAAATACGGCTGGTATTACAATAATTAAAAAAGCTCTAACCTGATAGCCAAGAATTTTTATATTAGTTTGCATATCACTTAAGAATTTAGCCAGGGCTAATGCTGTACATGCTTTGGCAAACTCTGAAGGTTGTAACCCGGCAGGCCCAATCTGATACCAGGATGTCGCACCATTTATATTTTTTCCAAATACAAAAAGACCTAATAATGATAGTAATGATATTACATAAATTAATCCAGCAAAGCGTTCATAAAATTTTGCCTCTATAGCCTGAGTGATAATAATCAATACTATGCTGAATAAAATCCAATAGGCTTGTCTAACATATGCATGTGAAAAATCAGCTAATGAGAAGGCTTCATTCTCAGAAGAAGCAGAGTAGATGTTTACCCACCCAAAACCAACAAGTAATAAAAATAATAAGACTGTTACCCAATCTATTGCAGCTACACTGGATCTTGCCATTATTGATTAATTTTAAATGGTTCGCCACTGTAGGGTTTGGCATATTCTTCTTCGAGACTGTGTGTGAGAATCCAATCTTCTAAATCTGTTCTAGAGATGACCCCGTTTGTATGTTGTTCTATCATTAGTGAAGCAATTTTTCCTGCATAACGAGCACCCCAATATCCGTTTTCGACAAATACAGCTATTGCTATTTTGGGATTATCTTTTGGAGCAAATGCTACAAAAACAGAATGATCGGTAAGTTGGGTTTTTTTACCATCAATTTTGGTAAAGTTTTCTGCTGTTCCTGTTTTTCCACATATCTCAATACCTTCGACTTGTAAGGATCGAGCAGTACCTTGGGTATATACCTGATACATTCCTTCTACCACAGGTTCAAAATGCTCTTTGTTAATTGTTGTAACTTTAGGAATAGTATAATTTTCGTTTTCTATGGGCTTGCCATCTATTGCTTTTATAATATGCGGAGTAAAATAATGTCCCCTGTTTGCAATCGCAGCAGTCATATTTGCTAACTGTATAGGAGTAGAAAGTACTTCTCCTTGTCCTATAGCATTAGACAATGTAGCAGATGCATACCATTTATAAGTTGGATATTGATAAATCTTATTGTAATATTTTGCGGTTGGCACTTTCCCTCTTTTTCCTGTTGGTAAATCATAACCCAAATAATTCCCTAAGCCAAAACTTTCAACATGTTTTCTCCAAGTTTCCATTCCTTCTTGCGGAGTGTCATACTTTTCAATAATTCTTCTGTATACTGTTGCAAAATATGCATTACAAGAATTAGCTATACCTGGAATCATATTTAAAGGGCTTCTGTGGGAATGACAACCAAGTTTTCTTCCATTTTTTCCATAATAATACCCCATTCTGCAAGAAATACTTTCCTGGGTATCAATTACCCCTTCCTGTAATGCTATCAATGCATTAACTGTTTTAAATGGTGATCCCGGAGGGTATTCGGCTTTTAGACCTCTATCAAAAAGTGGTATAGCAATAGTGTCATAAACTAATTTGGTGAAATTCGGAGACCGTTTTCTTCCTACTAATAATTCTGGTTTGTATGTTGGAGCTGTTACCAAAGCCAATATTTCTCCTGTAGAAGGTTCTAGAGCTACAATACCTCCTCGTTTGTTTTGCATAAGTTTTTGTCCATATGCCTGTAGTTTTGAATCCAGAGTTAAGGTAAGATCTTTTCCATTTACAGGAAGAGTGTCAAATTTTCCATTTTTATATGGCCCTATATCTCTATTAAACCGATCTTTTTGAATTCGTTTTACTCCTTTGATACCCCTAAGCTCATTCTCATATTGTTTTTCTACACCATCAATACCAATAAGATCTCCAGAGAGGTAATAAGGATCTTCTTTTATTAACCTTTCGTTTACTTCACCAATATACCCTAATACGTTTGCAGCATTAACAGTTTGATAATCCCTTAATGAACGTTTTTGAATATAAAAACCTTCAAATTTCCTCATTTTTTCCTGAAGATAGGCATACTCATCTTTGGTCAATTGTGGTATAACTATAGAAGGTACTCTTGGAGAATAGACTCTAGCTTTTTTAAGCCTTTTTATAAGTTTATCTTTACCGATATTAAGAATAGAACAAAACTCTAAAGTATCAAAAGGTTTTAATTCTCTGGGAATAACCATAACATCGTATGAAGGTTGGTTGGTGACCAGTAACCTTCCATTTCGATCATAAATAGCTCCTCTTTGAGGGTAATCATAAATTACTTTGATCGCATTATCTTCTGATAACGAGGCAAAAGAAGTATTGTATATCTGCAAATAAAATAACCTTGCAACAAAGACAATACCAGTAGTAATAATTATTAGGTAGAGTAGTAATTTTCTCATGAATCATTTCTTCTAAACAATACCAAAACCAGCATGGTAATCACTATTGTAAATAAACTAGAAAATAACGTTTTTTTAATGATTAATAGTATGTGAGAGAAGTTAAAAATTTCTAACGAGAAAAGTACAATATGATGTGTTAAAACCATTAAGATTACATAAGCAAAACGTTCACCAAATCCAACATTGCTTAGTTTTACGGTTTGAAACTCATAACTAAGCCCAAATACCGATCGCAATGCTACTGGACGAAAAAATGCAATAACTGTACATGCGGCGGCATGTACGCCTCCAGAATCACCAAACATATCTATGATCAATCCTAACATAAAACTTACTACAAGAAAAAGCCCTTTATTAATATTGATAGGGGCCATAAGAATAAAAATGATATAGATATATGGGTTTAGGTATCCTAAAAAATTAATATGGTTTAAGATAAATACCTGAATTAAAACCAAAACAATGAATCTAATGATATGTAGTAAAGTATCCCTGTTCATGATTTAATTCTCTAAGCTTTTAATTTCTTCAATATCCCTACTTTTTATTGCATAAACAAAACCAATATCACTCATGTCGTTAAATAATTTGACATCTATTAAATAATAGCTTTTGTTTTGATTTAATTTATAACTGGCAATTGTTCCTATTCCTATTCCCTTTGGAAAAATAGTCGAGCGACCATGTGTTATAATAGTGTCTCCTTCTCTAAGAATTGCTTGTCGAGGGATAGTCTCTAGCTGAACAATATTTGGATCTTTTCCATTCCAGATTAAAGAACCATACTGGTTAGACTTTTTTAATCCGGCATTAATTCTAGAATTACTGTTAAGAATAGAAATCACTCTACTGTAATTTTTTGAAGTATTCTCTATAATTCCTATAATCCCTTTATCTGTAATAATCCCCATATCGGGTACAATACTATCTTTTTCGCCTTTGTTAATCAGGATGTAGTTATCAATTTTGCTGTAATCATTTTTAATTACCCTGGCTTTGGTAAAAGTATAAGGTTTATCAAAAGATAGCGTGTCCAGATATTTTGTAGCAACAGAATCTACCCCTAGAGCACTTAGTTGATTACGAAGGTTTTCATTCTCTTCTAGTAATCGCTGATTTTCCTTCTTTAGACCAAAATAGTCACTTACCGAGTGTTGCCAACTATATAGCGCTCCACTTAAAAAATTGGTAGAACCAACAAATTTGCTTCTATGGTAAGAATGTGATTGTATAGTAAAAATCAGTGCTATACATAATAGTAGTAGAAATAGCAGAAAACGTTTATTCTTAATTAAAAAATTAATAATCTGCTGCATGATTTAGAGTATGATGACTTCTTTGGTTAAACGTTCTATGTTAAGCTAAGCCTTACTTAGCAAGTATTAAAGCAGGATAACGTAAAATCAGAAATTTAGGTATATTTCAGGAATGTTTTTTTACAACATTATTTTATCAAAACACTCTTATACCTATTTAGGTTTTTTAGTGTAATCCCTGTACCTCGTACAACTGCTCTTAACGGGTCTTCTGCAATATAGACTGGTAAATCTGTTTTTTGTGATAAACGCTTATCTAATCCACGTAACATAGAACCTCCTCCTGCAAGATATATACCGGTATTATAAATATCTGCAGCAAGTTCTGGAGGAGTTTGCGATAAGGTTTCCATTACAGCATCTTCGATACGTAGAATAGATTTATCAAGTGCTTTAGCCATTTCTCTATACGAAATCTGAACCTGTTTAGGTTTTCCTGTAAGTAGATCACGACCCTGAACATTCATTTCTTCAGGTGGTAACTCCAAATCTTCTGTAGCAGCACCAATTTGTATTTTTATTTTCTCAGCAGTACGCTCTCCAACATATAAGTTATGTTGTGTACGCATATAATATATAATATCATTGGTAAATACATCTCCTGCAATTTTTACCGATTTATCACACACAATTCCTCCTAATGCAATAACTGCAATTTCTGTAGTACCTCCACCTATATCCACTATCATATTTCCTTTAGGCTGCATAATATCTACACCAATACCAATTGCAGCTGCCATAGGTTCGTGGATAAGGTATACTTCTTTTCCATTTACACGTTCTGCACTTTCTTTTACAGCCCGCATTTCGACTTCGGTAATTCCTGAAGGAATACATATCACCATACGTAAAGCAGGGGCAAATATTTTTTTCTTCAATGCCGGGATATCTTTGATAAACATACTTATCATTTTTTCACTGGCATCAAAGTCTGCAATTACCCCATCCTTAAGTGGGCGAATAGTTTTTATATTCTCATGAGTTTTTCCCTGCATCATGGCAGCCTCTTTTCCAGCTGCAATAATTTTACCAGTCATAATATCTCTGGCCACAATAGAGGGACTATCCACTACTACTTTGTCATTGTGGATCACTAATGTGTTAGCGGTACCTAAATCTATTGCAATCTCTTCGGTAAAGAAGTCAAAAAATCCCATAAAAGTCAAAAAAAGGGGTTAAAATTCAGTAAATGTAATAAAATTAATGTTTAAAATGACGTGTTCCGGTCATAACCATTGCAATTCCGTTTTGATCGCAGTAATCAATGCTCAATTGATCCTTGATAGAACCTCCTGGTTGGATCACAGCTTTAATACCTGCGTTGTCTGCAATTTCTACACAATCTGGAAAAGGAAAAAAAGCATCACTAGCCATAACCGCTCCATTAAGATCAAAATTAAATGCCTTTGCTTTCTCTACAGATTGCTTTAATGCATCTACTCTAGAGGTTTGTCCTGTTCCACTTGCTAATAATTGTTTTTCTTTAGTAAATACTATCGTATTTGATTTGGTGTGTTTACAGATTTTTGATGCAAATAAAAGATCTTCTATTTGCTCTGATGTAGGCGCTACCTTAGTTACGGTCTCCAAATCTGTTTTGGCATCCGTTTTAAGATCTTTGTCCTGAACCAGTGCACCATTTAAACAAGTACGTACTTGTGTTTTTGGCAAATCGATATCCTTTTGTACTAAAATAATTCTGTTTTTCTTTCCTTTTAGGATCTCTATAGCTTCAGTACTAAAAGAAGGAGCAATAACAACTTCGCAAAATAGTTTATGAATTTCATTGGCAGTTGCCGAATCAATTTCGCTATTACTAATTAAGATACCTCCAAATGCCGAAACAGGATCACCAGCCAATGCATCAATATACGACTGAAGAACAGTTTCTCTTTGTGCTAAACCACAAGCATTATTATGTTTTAAAATTGCAAATGTTGGCGACTCTCCTTTAAATTCACTCATCAGGTTTACTGCGGCATCAACATCAAGCAAGTTGTTATATGATAGTTCTTTACCGTGTAGTTTGTCAAACATAGTATCAAAATCCCCAAAGAAAAAACCTTTTTGATGCGGATTTTCGCCATAACGTAATACCTTACCTTTGGTTTCGCTTATTTTAAGAGAAGCAATTTCATGATCACTATTAAAATAATTAAAAATTGCCGAGTCGTAGTGAGAAGATACATTAAAAGCTTTGGCAGCAAAACGTTTACGATCTGCCAAAGAAATAACTCCGTTTCCTTCAGAAATCACTTGTAAAAATTCTGCATAATCATCAACCGAAGCTACACAGGTTACATCAGAAAAGTTTTTGGCAGCTGCTCTAATTAATGAAATTCCACCGATGTCTATTTTCTCAATAATATCTTGCTCAGGTGCACCAGAAGCTACCGTTTTTTCAAAAGGATAAAGGTCTACAATAACAATATCAATTTGAGGGATCTCATATTGCTCAAGTTCTGCAACATCACTATCGTTATTTTGACGATTCAGGATTCCTCCAAAAACTTTTGGGTGCAATGTTTTAACTCTTCCACCTAAGATTGAAGGATAAGACGTAACATCTTCAACAGGGATAACATCAATACCTAAATCTTTAATAAATTTTTCGGTTCCACCCGTAGAATAAATTGTGATATCAAGTTCGTCTAATTTTTTTACGATAGGTGCTAATCCTTCTTTACTGAATACAGAAATTAGTGCAGATTTAGCAGTTTTTGCGTTGCTCATGAGAAAATTTAGTTAGTAAAATGCAAAAATAGCAATTTAGTACCCAATTAGACAATCAATTATGTGTAATTGTTTTCAATAAATTGTAACAAAAATATAAGGAAAACGTCCTATATTTAAATAATTTAAAATCCAGTTCAAAAAATAGAACATGCTAATCTATCTTAGAGTACTTAAGGAAAGCTTTAATTTTGCTATTAATGCACTTGTAAACAATAAGTTGCGTACATTTCTTTCGCTATTGGGTGTTACTATTGGGATTTTTTCGATTATAGGTGTTCTTGCTGCGGTAGACTCTTTAAAACAAGAAATCAAAGGAAGTATAAGCTCTCTAGATAATAGTACAATTTATCTCATGCGTTTTTCTTTTGGCCCTTCTGATATACCACAATGGAAACGAGAACAATTTCCTGATGTAACTTTTGAGGAATATCAATATATCAATAGATCAATGCCTGATCTTAAAGCAGCCAGTTTTATTTTGAACGTAGCTCCTGAAACAATTAAGTACGAAGATAATAGTATAAGTAATGTAGAGATTGCGCCAGTTACTAATGATTATTATGATATTGAAGAATTACAGGTCGTAAAAGGAAGGTTTTATAATGAGCAAGAATCTGTGGGAGGTGCTCCTGTAATCGTTATAGGGGATGAGATAGCTAATAGCCTGTTTGGTTCTAGTGAACCCATAGGGAAAAAGGTACGATTATACGGAAGAAAGCTTACTGTAATAGGAGTACTTCAAAAAGAAGGAGCGGGTCTTTTTGGAAATAGTAAAGATACAGCTGTTATTCTTCCTGTTAATCTGGTTAGAAGGATTTATGGAGATAATAATAAATCATCTTTTCCTGCCATAATTATTAAGCCAGAATCTAATATTGATATCCCAGAATTTATAGCAGCCTTAAAACAAAAAGTAAGAGCATATAGAGGGTTAAAGCCCGATGAAGGGGATAATTTTTTTGTAAATCAATTACAAGGGTTTACAGATTTTATAGATAACATTACTGGTACGATGTCTACTATTGGAGGTTTTATAGGTATGTTTTCACTTCTGGTAGGAGGTTTTGGAATTGCTAATATTATGTTTGTAAGTGTTAAAGAACGAACGAACTTAATAGGTATACAAAAGGCATTAGGTGCTAAAAAAAGATTTATATTATTTCAGTTTCTGTTTGAAGCAATTATTCTTGCTATTTTTGGTGGATTAATTGGACTCTTGTTGGTTTGGTTAATTTCGATATTTGCATCGCAGTTTACAGGTGATTTTAAGTTTATACTTTCTAGTTCTAATATGTTTTGGGGAATGTTTTCTTCTACGATAATAGGTCTGATTGCCGGGATTTTACCTGCATTGTCAGCTTCAAAATTAGATCCTGTAGAAGCAATCAGAACAGGGATGTAATTCTGTCCTAATCGTTTTGGCGGAAGATTAAAATTTCACATAATTTTTTGAATAAAGTTCGTTCGATATAAAATAAATACTTTTCCTTATTTTACTTCAGCTTAAATTTTAAAATCACTTCATGCGTTCCATTGGTATAGGTATTTATATCAGATGTAACATGCTCATATGCATAGCCAATGCTTAATAGGTTTTCTAAAAAACTAGCAGTAAAAAATGCCGTTATACTTTCGTCTAACCGATAATTAGCTCCTAGTTCTATTCGCTCTTTATATACAATTGAAGTGGTAAGGTCCAAAGATATAGGAGCATTGTTTACGACTTTACCAAGTGCAGAAGGGCGTAATTTAAAATCATTGCTAAGATCAAAATCATATCCAGCACCTAAAAACACCTGCAGATCATCGCTAGCTGATACAGGATTTAACCCTTCTTTTTCATACCTGTCATTAGATAGCAACCCGGGAGCAGAAAGTGATATATAGTACTTCTTGGCTTTTAGATAAAATCCTACACCCACATTTGGATTAAATGTATTTACATTTTGGGTGAATAATGGGTCATCTTCAATACCAACTTCATTAAGATTTATTTTTAAAAAAGACCCTCCGGCTTTAACCCCGGCATATAGGTTTAACTCTTCAGCAACTTTTATTTTATATGAAAAGTCAGCATAAAGATGTGTTTCATCTAACACAAAAACTTTGTCACTTACAGCGGTTAATCCAATACCGATATTTTTGCCTATCGGAGAGTTTATATTAAAGTTAAGAGCTTCTGGACCGTCTTTAACTCCAGCCCATTGACTCCTTACTGCAAATATTGCTTCAAGACTACCATTGGTACCTGCATATGCAGGAGTGATTACATTCATGTTATATCTATACATACTAAAATGAGGGTCTTGTTGGGCGTTACCAGTAAAAGACATGATGATCGTAAAAACTATATATTTTAAATACTTCATTTTACTTTTATTTTGTTGATTTTGATGGAAATAATAACAGTTAGATTCTTTCTTTTTGAAACTATACATGATTAATAGTTTATATAGATCCATCCGATAAGGGGAGGTACTGCTTGACTGCCTGTTTCGATAATGTAATAATATGCTCCGGCAGGTAATTTACCATTTCCAACTGCTAAACGGCCATTGGAGATTCCGTCCCAATTATTTTGATAATCTTTAGCTTCAAATACTTTAGTGCCTGATCTGCTAAATAGTTGAATCGTATGATTAGGAAAATCTTCAATTCCTTCTATTACCCAGGTATCATTTATCCCATCTCCATTAGGAGAAAACCCTTTATCAAACGTAAGCGTTGCTACTGGAATTTCTTGCAGCGTATTAATCGTGAAATTGGGAGAATCTGTAACTCCAACTCCTGGGTTGCCAGCAATATCGGTTACCCCGGTATTATCCAAAGTGATACTATTTTCTGTATCAGCTATTCCGGTTGTTGGAGTGTATGTAGCTGTAAAAGTGATATTGCCATCGGTAGAACTTACTGTTGTGAGCGTTCCATTAGGTATTGTTAGATCTGTATTAGTAAAACCAATTACGGCTTCAGAAAAAATAATGGTTATAGTAGCTGTATTGCCTGTTGTTAATTCGTCATCGCTAATTTCTACAATTGCTGTAGGTGGCATCATATCAATAATAAAATTAGAAGAGTTTGTTGTTCCCGTTCCTGTATTCCCAGCACTATCAGTGATTCCGGTATTATCAAGAATGATAATGTTAGTGTTATCTTCTACATCGATTGCTGGAGTATAGGTAGCTGTAAAAGTGATATTACCATCGGTAGAAGTAACAGCAGATAATGTTCCATTAGGAATTGTTAAATCTGTATTGTCGAACCCAGATGCTGCTTCAGAAAAAGTAACAGTTATTGTAGTAGTTTCACCTATTATTACTATAGAATCACTAATGGTTATAGTTGCAGTAGGAGGTATCGCCTTTTTATTTTCGGTATCCGTTGCTACACTTCCTGTATTTCCGTTTATATCGGTAAGTGTTACGCTTAATGTTATTGTACCGTCGGCTAATCCAGTCAGATCAATTCCTGAAATAATTGCTCCTGCAGAAGCTACGGTTCCTGATCCGGTTACATTGGTTCCTCCTCCAGAACTACTAAAGGTGTAATTATAGGTTGCGCCTACTTCTGCACTGCTAAATGTATAACTTACTGCATCATCATTCCCGGCATTAATAGGGCTTTGATCTATTGTAACCGAATATCCTGTTGGTACTCCAGTGTCTTTGGTTTCTGTATCGGTTGCTGCACTTCCTGTATTTCCGTTTACATCGGTAAGTGTTACGCTTAATGTAATGGTTCCGTCGACTAATCCACTAAGATCTATACCAGAGATAGTTGCTCCTACAGAAGCTACGGTTCCTGATCCAGTTACATTGGTTCCTCCTCCAGAACTACTAAAGGTATAATTATAGGTTGCGCCTACTTCTGCACTGCTAAATGTATAACTTACTGCATTGTCATTCCCGGCATTTATAGGGCTTTGATTTATTGTAACCGAATATCCTGTTGGTGCTCCGGTATCTTTGGTTTCTGTATCAGTTGCAGCACTTCCCGTATTTCCATTTACATCAGTAAGCGTAACGCTTAATGTAATGGTTCCATCTGCTAGACCACTAAGATCAATACTAGAAATAGTTGCTCCTGCAGAAGCTACAGTTCCTGATCCGGTTACTGTTCCTGCTCCTCCTGAAGTACTAAAGGTATAATTATAGGTTGCACCAACTTCTGCACTACTAAATGTGTAACTTACTGCATTGTCATTAAGATCACTGATAGGGCTTTGATTTATTGTAACCGAATATCCTGTTGGTGCCACAGTTTCTTTGGTTTCTGTATCTGTTGCAGCACTTCCTGTATTTCCGTTTACATCTGTGAGCGTTACGCTCAATGTAATGGTTCCGTCGGCTAGTCCGGTCAGGTCTATTCCTGAAATAGTTGCTCCTGCAGAAGCTACAGTTCCTGATCCGGTTACATTAGTTCCTCCTCCAGAACTGCTAAAGGTATAATTATAGGTTGCACCTACTTCTGCAGAAGAGAAAGTATAACTTACTGCATTATCATTCCCAGCATTGATAGGATTTTGATTTATTGTAACAGAATATCCTGTTGGTGCTCCGGTATCTTTTGTTTCTGTATCTGTTGCTGCACTTCCTGTATTTCCATTTAGATCGGTAAGTGTTACGCTTAATGTAATGGTTCCGTCGGCTAATCCACTAAGATCTATACCAGAGATAGTTGCTCCTGCAGAAGCCACGGTTCCGGTTCCGGTTACTGTTCCTGCTCCTCCAGAGCTACTAAAGGTATAATTATAGGTTGCACCTATTTCTGCAGAAGAGAAAGTATAACTTACCGCATCATCATTCCCGGCATTGATAGGACTCTGATTTATTACAACCGAATATCCTGTTGGCGCCACAGTTTCTTTGGTTTCTGTATCGGTTGCTGCACTTCCTGTATTTCCGTTTACATCGGTAAGTGTTACGCTTAATGTAATGGTTCCGTCGACTAATCCACTAAGATCTATACCAGAGATAGTTGCTCCTGCAGAAGCTACGGTTCCTGATCCGGTTACATTGGTTCCTCCTCCAGAACTACTAAAGGTATAATTATAGGTTGCGCCTACTTCTGCACTGCTAAATGTATAACTTACTGCATTGTCATTTCCGGCATTGATAGGGCTTTGATTTATTGTAACAGAATATCCTGTTGGAGCTCCGGTATCTTTTGTTTCTGTATCTGTTGCAGCACTTCCTGTATTTCCATTTAGATCGGTAAGTGTTACGCTAAGCGTAATGGTTCCGTCTCCCAGGCCACTAAGATCTATTCCAGAAATAGTTGCTCCTGCAGAAGCTACAGTTCCTGATCCGGTTACATTGGTTCCTCCTCCAGAACTACTAAAGGTATAATTATAGGTTGCACCTACTTCTGCAGAAGAGAAAGTATAACTTACCGCATCATCATTCCCGGCATTTATAGGACTCTGATCTATTGCGACAGAATATCCCGTTGGCGCAACGGTTTCTTTGGTTTCTGTATCTGTTGCAGCACTTCCTGTATTTCCAGATACATCAGTCAATGTTACGCTAAGCGTAATGGTTCCGTCGGCTAATCCACTAAGGTCTATGCTAGAAATAGTTGCTCCTGCAGAAGCTACGGTTCCTGATCCGGTTACATTGGTTCCTCCTCCAGAGCTACTAAAGGTGTAATTATAGGTTGCACCTACTTCTGCAGAAGAGAAAGTATAACTTACTGCGTTGTCATTCCCGGCATTTATAGGACTCTGGTCTATTGCAACCGAATATCCTGTTGGTGCTATATTATCAACTACAAAATTTTCAGGAGTATTTATTGATGAAGTATCGGTTAATGCATTACCTAAAGTATCGGTGATATTCTGCGAGACTACAAACCCTAAAGATACAGTTCCGTTAAGGGCTGCCAAATTACCTCCTGAAACGGTTACAAAAAAGGTGTTATTTCCCTGATCAGATACATTGGTAATAGTTCCTGTTGTTCCTGAAACAGAAAAATCATCTGTAGTTACATTAGTCACAGCTTCATTAAATAAAACTGAAAAAATAAGTGTATCAGCATTTGTTGGTGATGTTGTTGGTGTTTGTCTAGTGATAGATTGTATCCTTGGGGCTGTAGTATCTGAGCAGATTTCAAAATTATCAACAGCCAGATACACAAAACTAGATAAAATCTCTATTTCTATTTCATCTATATTAATAATACTAAAATCTGATGATCCATCTGTAGCAAAATCTACCTGAAAAAACCCATTGTTACCATTTGCTGTTGTAGTAGGAAAGCCTGTTGTTTTGGTAATGGTATAAACTGTTACTCCAGCTACTTTACCTCGTATTGCTAATGTGCCATCTGCCGTTGGAGTTGTCCCTGCTGTTATAGAAGATACATATAAGTATGTAGTATTAGCTGCAAATAAAGAATTATCTGTTGTTTTTATTGAATATGAACCTGCTCCAGTACCATTATTCTCTAAAAATTTATCTGAATTACCAACTCCTGCATTAACTTGATTTTTGACTACCAATCCATTGGTGGAAGAGAGCGGTACCCCATTGCTAGTAAAAGTAGATGCTCCATCTGCAAAAGATTCAAAATCTTCTACAAAACAAGCAGATACGGTATGATTTTCTCCACTAGTAAAAGCAGGAGGGCCACTGTTCCCCAATGCATCTTCAATATTTGTAGAAGCATTAAGGTCAATACTAATAGTACCCTCGCCAGAAATATTATTAACAGTAACTGTATAGATATTATTCGATCCAGTTACACCAGCAATATTTCCTGTTGTTCCTGTGGTGTCTACCGAAAAATCATCTGATGTAACATTGATTACATTTTCATTAAAAGTCACGATAAAATCTACAGAAGTATCTAATGTTGTTGGATTGCCTGATACTACAATGCTTTGTACTTCTGGAGCAAACGTATCTACAATGCCTTCTTCACAAAACTCGAAATGATCAACCGCAATATATACGAATGCTGATCCAATTACTATTTCTATTTCATCTACATTGGTAGTGCTATGATCAGCCGCCCCATCTGTAGCAAAATTAAGATTAAAAAACCCATTATCACCATTTGAAGTTGTAGTGGGAAAACCTGTTGTTTTGGTAATGGTGTAGACAATTGTATTGGCTACTTTGCCATTGATGGTCAATGTGCCATTATTAGTAGGAGTGGTGCCAGCTACTATAGAAGAGAGATATAAATCTATAGTTTTCATAGTAAATAATTCTCCTCCTGTAGTTTTTATTGAATATGAACCTGCACCACTACCATTATTATCTAAATATTGATCTGATCCACTAGCACCAGCATTGTTTAAGAAAAATACATCTAACCCGTTAGTAGAAGTAAAAGGAAGTCCATTACTACTAAAAGTGTTATTTGCAACACTGAAATTTTCAAAATCCTCTTCGAAACAGGCTGAAACGGTTTGTATTTCTCCTGCAGTAAATGCACTAGCATTACCATTAGTTCCATTTCCATTACCTAAATCATCAATAATATCAGTATTGCTTTTAAGATCAATGCTGATCGTACCTTCTCCAGAAAGCCCATTTACAGTTATCGTATATGAGGTTCCCGATCCACTAATTGCAGATATATTCCCTGTAGCACTGGCAGTAGCATCTATTGAAAAATCATCTGTAGTTACATTACTGGCATTTTCATTAAAAGTAACAATAAAATCAACCTGATTAGTTGTTGTAGGTGGTGTACCGCTTAGTACAATAGTTTGAATAAATGGAGGGTTGGTATCTGCGACTACTGCTTCTGGACCAAATGTGAATTCATCTACAGCAATATAAACGAAACTACCTGTTAGTTCAAATTCTAATTCATTAATATTCATTGAGGTGTTGTCTGTCCCTCCTTCTGTTGAGAAATCAATATTAAAAAAACCATTATCTGGTGAAAATGTAGTGGGTATTCCTGAGTTTTTTACCACAGTAAAAATAGTAGTACTACCTTGTTTACCTCTAATGATTACCCCTCCACTACCTCCAACAGTAGCACCACTATCTACAGAAAGAAAAATATCAGCATCTCTAGCAGTAAAGTTAGCACCATTTGTAGTTTTGATAGAGTATGTAGTTCCAACTCCAACATTAGAATCGTTATCCAAGTATACATTAGAATTGCTTGCACCTGATCCAGGAAAACTTGTTTGGGATCTAAATCCACCTGTTGTTTCAAAAGGTTGGCTGTTGCTGGTAAACGTAGTCTGGTTATTAGACAGAGACTCAAAAGTCTCTGTGAATTGAGCGTTAGTGTCATGTATTCCCCAAAGTAGGGTAGAGAATACGAAAAAGGTAAGGTATAATTGTTTCATAATTTTGATTTTAAAAGCACGTTATTTTAACTAACTGTGATTTCCCAATTAGGAATATTTTCTATACTATATTTTATTTTAAATTTGCTCTTGTTTTGCAAGTTATATAGAGAAGTCAAGCAATACGGATTTGTAATTAGCGAGTCTTCATATTGTAGTTGAAAGACATCAAACACTTTGATGTAGGTATAAATACAGATATCAGGGGTTTCTTCATAATTTTCCGGAATAGGATACCACTTACTTTCAAAATAATATGAATCTACCACACCTTTATTTTTACTTTTGGTAAGAGAAAATAAGGTTTCAACAAATTTTCTTTTTGCATTTTGATTGATAAGATTAGCTACATGGTATGTGTTATTGTATTGGTTAAGAAATGGTTCTTTGGAAAAAAAAGAATACCCTAATGTTATACTAATTTCTTCAGGGATTAATATACCTCCTTCGATGAGTTGCGGAGCTAAATTTTGTGTTATAGCTACTTGTGGTTCTTTGGTTAGCGCATGAAACATTGTTTCTGTGATAATCATATGTAATGATTCATTTTTGCGATATTGGTATTGTGTAGCATCGGCAACAATGCAATTAGAAATATAGGTTTCATAACCTAATTCGATAACGATCTGTTTTATTGAATCTATTGAAGCTTGGTTAATATCTAATAAAGTGATATTAATATTATCTGGCTCAAAGAGAGAGAGTAAGGGTAATAATAGAGGCGCATATGGTCCACAGCCAGCATAAAGGATATTTAACTCTTCATTTGGGAACTTTTTTTTGCATTCGATAATGGCATTATAAACCCCTCTTAAAAAAGAAGCGGTCCTTTTATAATCATGGATACAATCTGCAGCATTTTTTTTTGAAATAGCAATTCCATTTTTTAGAGAAATATCCCCCTGATTATCTTCCTTCAAAGGAAAACACGTATAAAAATTATAGAGATCCAGAATAGATTCTGCATCCTTTTTTTTGGACGAGAATAATAACTTTTGGGTTATGTTGTATATTTTTTTGACTCTTTTTGTCATTATAGTTTTTGTGATATGCACAAAGAGGAGGTGCGCTACCTCTTTGTGCTTATTTTTAATTTCGTGAAGGAAAAATTCCCTGTAAACATATGATGTAGTATATAGATAAAAAGGGCTGCATGTTGTTTACAGCTTGATTTCCTCCTGTATTTCCTGTTACTACAGAGTTTGCATTTAAAGTTACATCTGGAGATGCTGTATTAAATCCAGCTGTAGCGTTAAAAGATCTTCCTGATCCTGTTCCCGGAGTTGCAATTGAAGCTCCATTGGTCGCTTCATTTTGAGTAGAATTTCCTGAACTAACTTTTACAGCTCCATTATGATTATGAGAAGGTATTTGGGTAACGTTTAAAATATTAATGGTTGAACCACCTTTTTGCCCTTCTCTATATGTAGGAAGTCCAGCTCCCGTCCCTGGGTTAATAGGTACGCGTCCTCTTAGATCAGGTAGACCAAACGAGGTTCTGCCATCACCACCATATGTGGTTCCTAAAATTGAAAATAGAGCCTGGTTAGAATTAATAGCCAGTAGTTGCCCTTCACAAAATGCCCAAGTTCTTGGTGCAAAATTACCCGCAAACATGCGAACTTCTCCGATTGTTCCTTCCATAAAATATTAGTTTTAAATTTGATACTATTTGTGTTTGAGTGATACTGTTCTGTTTTTAGTTTCTTGATGGAAAAACCCCCTGTAAACATATGATATAGTATATAGACAAAAAGGGCTGCATGTTGTTTACAGCTTGATTTCCTCCTGTATTTCCTGTTACTACAGAGTTTGCATTTAAAGTGATGTCAGGAGATGCAGTATTAAATCCAGCTGTAGCGTTAAAAGATCTTCCTGATCCTGTTCCCGGAGTTGCAATTGAAGCTCCATTGGTCGCTTCATTTTGAGTGGCATTTCCTGAACTAACTTTTACAGCTCCGATATGATTATGAGAAGGTAATTGGGTTATATTTAAAACATTGATCGATGAGCCTCCTTTTTGTCCTTCTCTGTAAGAAGGTAAGCCAGGACCATTTCCCGGGCCAATAGGAACACGTCCTCTTAAATCTGGTAATGCAAAAGTAGTTCTTCCGTCTCCGCCATAAATAGTTCCAATAATTGAGAATAATGCAGTGTTTTGACTGATAGGTAATAATTGCCCTTCGCAAAGTGCCCAGGCTCTTGGTGCAAAATTACCCGCAAACATGCGAACTTCTCCGATCATTCCTTCCATAATATGTTGATTTTAAAATTTATAATTAGTTGTTTTGAATTTAGTTTTATATTGTGATATGTGTTTTAGGTGTTTGATGTAAGGTTGTCGTAAATAGATGCCCTTGTCGTATTCCTAGATGTACATATTTAGTTCCGGTTAGTGTACCTGCATCAGAGCTAATGATGTTTAATTTTATAAGTTTTCCATACTTACAGCATACATACAAGCCTTCTTGAGGATGTGCATGAATAATTTCTCCAGGTGTTTTTCCTAACAATGGTACTTGAGTGTCGACAGGAGAGACTTCTAGTATTTTTATGGGAGATCCTTGATAATAAGTAGTTGCTCCACCGTATTTGGGGTTACAGGCATTTACCAGGTTTTCAATCTCGACTGCTGTCTGTTTTTCCCAATTAATAGTGATTTGTAAGGAGGTTGGTCTTCTATTATAAAATGATAGTTCAGAAGGTTGAAGCTTGTAATTATTCGAATTTTGAACCAATTCAATAGCTTGCTCAGTTAAATTCTTCAATAAATAACTCATTTTAGAATTTACCATTCCTAACGTTTCTCCTGGGATAATAGAAACAGGGTGTTCTAAGAGAATTTTTCCGGTATCCCATTCTTCATCAATTTGATGTATGGTAATGGCGGTATTACTCTCTCCTTTTTTGATAGACCAGAATAGAGGATCTGGACCGCGGTTTTCGGGTAGTTTTCCGTAATGAATATTTAAAAAACCATGTTTGGGAATATGTATTACATTTTTTGGAATTTTTAATGAGAAACCACAAACTAATACTAAATCAGGAGATCTATCCAGTAGCCAATCTTTAAATTGGGTTGAAATGTTTTTATTATTAATAACAAAAGTCTCTATTCCTTCTTGTTTGATTAAATCTAAATAATTAGGATTTGATTGCTGAACAGTTGTTTCCTCTATACAAACCGCTTGCAAAGACTTATTTTGATATAAATGCTGATATAGCGCAATGCTAATCGGAAAACTTCCTATAAGTATAATTTTCATATTCATTAAATTCAACCAGTTTGATTATCTATCTATTTGTAAATGACGATAGTTGTTTTTTAATCTTCTATCTTCTCAAAGAAAACAGAAAGTTAAAAACCAGTCAATACGTATAATTACTTGATTTTGACAGATGTGTTAGCTTGAAATAGCTTAGAAATGCTTATTTGAAATTTGCAATAAATGGGGTAACTCATAACGTTTTTAGATACAAACTTTCTTACCATAAAAGTTTATTCAGGGGTAATTAGATAATTAATGAGCGTATTTTGCAATTTAGAATATCCGAGTATAAGTTTTGTATACTAAGATGTTGGATGTAACAATTACTGAAGGAAACATTTGTATGATGGTAGAATCCGTACCATTGATTAAAAAAATCGATTAATATTAATGTTTAGAACTTAAATTTAGTTAAAAAATAGTAACAAATCTTACTTTTAAACTGTTTTTTTTAGCTGCCGTATGATATACTATAGTAGATAATTAAGCTTATTTCAAATACATGCATTTTTTTTCGTAGTCAATAATTGCTTTACCTCTTTTAAGAATATCAGCTCCAATAATGCCATCTACAGGTTCTGCATGATGTGCTATTAGCGCTGCATTTACATGGTTAAGATCAAATAAAACAAGAGATATTCTTTTTCTTGACCAGCTTCCGATTTGTATGGTGTTTTTTTGTGAAAGTTGTGTTAGCATATCAGTAGCACCAGCTCCTGCAGCTTTTACATCACTATCCTGCGCAAAAAGAGAAAATTTATCTACAGCTTCAAACCCTACACAGGAGTTAGAAGCACCTGTATCGATTATAAAATTACCTTCTACATCATTTAATATTGCTTTAACTTCAAAATGATTTGTCTTTGTGAAAACTAATTTAATTCTGTGATATTCTTTTTGGTTTAAAAACTTTCGAAGTGTACTCATGCTTTATTTTGAAGAAACTTGGGTAAAAGTAGTATAATTAAAATAAATAAAACAATACCAATTTTATACCAAAAATAGCTTAAGGAATAAGGACGTTCAATCTCACCATAATATACAAATGCGGCCCAATAATAAGGTGATTTCTGAACATTAGAAATGCTTTCTGTATCCAGATAATCTAGCTTGGCAAGATGTATCGCTTTTGCCTTGGGAATAGAATGATTAAGATTTTGGTAAAAGTTTTTCATTACTGTAGCAGTAGTTTTGTCATTTACTTTCCATAATGAAAAAAGTATGTTTTCTACTCCGGCATAATGAAAACCTCTGCCAATACTAATAGGGCCTTCTCCTTTTGCTAATCTGCCAACACCAGTTTCGCAAGCACTTAGCACTACCAGATTTGCATTAAGCTGTGCTCCGTATAATTGATTAACCAGAATATCCCGATCCCAAAATTGTATAGAGGCTGGTCTAGAAAAACTTCCTGATTCGGCGTGTGTAGACAAATGAATGATATCATGTTCTTTTGCTAATTTAATAAACCGGTGATAAGTTGCTTGTTCGTTTTCTATAAAATCCCCGTTAAAATAGTATTGTATAGATTTGCTTTCGTTTTTTGAAAATGAGAGTTCTTTCTCTGTATTTTCAAAAACAGGGAATACACCCAGAACCGTTTTTTTCTGAAGGTTTTTGGGATTGGATCGCAAATACTTACCAGCCGAAATTTCATAACTTATTTCAGCAGACCTTACTAAAAAAGGCATTTTACTAAAATTTATTGAATTCGTCTTTTTTAATAATAGGGTCTCAAAAGGAATAAAACAAAGAAGACCATCGGGGACGATTAATAGTTTTTTTGGTTGCTTGGGGATTTTTAACACGTTAAAAAGCTCTGCAGCTTTTTTTGTGAATTCGGTTATGTCGCTGGTAATCATCGAAGCATTGTCGAAATAATGAACGTACTTTTTGATGATACTTTTAAAATATTCTGGATTTTCTATTTTTTTGATTTCAAAAGAATCTTGAGTGATTATAAATTGATATATGTTTTGGTTTCCATAAAAATATTCAATCAAAGTGATATGATTTTTTTTTAATTTTTTCTGAAGAGCCGGAATAGAAATATTGTTTTGATGTTGAAGTAGTTTGGGATAGGTATGACGAAGTTTTTTGAGTATTTCTTTAAGGGAAATAGATGTAGTGTCGTGAGCTGTAGTCCATTTTTGAATTTGATCAATACGAGCATCCTCGCCTTTTAATTTTTCTTTTAAAATTAGAGTCTCATAGGATGTTAATGCTGCATTAAGTCGATTTTTATTTGAGACCAAAGAATCGTTTTTGTATTGCGATAGTATTTTTTTGGATATCAAAGCTTCATTTACAAGAGGGGATTTAGAATGCTCGGCTGCCCGAAATGCTTGCATGCCATATTTTTCCTCTTTTTGAGTTTGGTGAATAGTAAAAAGAAGATCAATATAGGCTTCGGTTCTGTTTCTGTTTTGGCTGTGTTGAATGATCCGAGTGTCCTGAAGCGGATATACAATATTTAACTTTGAGTTTACATCAAAAGCTAAATCAAAGGCAGCTATCGCTAAAAGAGGTTTTTGGGTTTGTTGATAAATATAAGCATGAATATCTAAAGCTTTTAACAGAAGTCTATCTGCGATAAGATACTCTTTAGGTGGTAAATCGGTATTTGACGAATATCCCGGTAGGAGAGAGGTATATATTTCTTTCAGGTTTTTTTGAACTTCGCCAAATTCTGACTTGGATAATAAAATGTCGATATAAGCTAATTGCCATTTGACAGTAGTTCTAGCTGATGTATTTTTATTTTTGAGTAATTGAAATCTAGCCTGTTCAATGTGATTTTGAGCTTTTTTAAATTCTTTTTTCTCTAAAGCTGCTGCAGCAAGAATTTGATAAGCATTAATTTGGTTGGCATTTGTTGTAATTACTTTATTGGCAAAAGTTTTTGCTTTGTTATAGTCACCAGAATCCAGGTAATTTGTGGCTGTGTTTGTTAATAAATTGATGTTGTTAGGTTCAATGTTTAACCCTTTTTTGAGTATTTCGAGAGCTTTTGAATAATTCGCTTGATTATGATATACGATAGAAAGATTAGTGATCCCAGAAATAATTTTTGAGGTGTCCTTAGATTGCTCAGCCAGATATAAATAGCTCTTTATAGTGGTTTCGGCTTTGGGCAAATCCCCAACTTCTGTATAGATATTACCGAGTGGTTGTAAGCAATTTTCAATGATGTCATAATCGATTAATCCTTTTTCATAATATGTTTTCCAGGCAGTTTCATAATATAAAATAGCTGTTGGCTTGTCGTTAAATTGATTGTTGTAATACCCCAGATTACAGTTTACAATTACCCAAGCTAGCTGATCTGCTTTTGTATAAAGCTGATCTTTTTTGGGAGCGATCATTTTACTTAACCGTAGTGCTTCAGAATTCGACGGTTTTTGTATAAAGTGATCTAACTGATCATATAAAAACGTTGAGGTTTTTGTTTTTTGCTGTGCCTGTACGATTGGATTTCCTAACCACAGAGCAGCGATACATAGAAATGCTCTAAAACTTCCAAATACCATAGAATTGAATTTGAGAGTTTGGGCTATCAAAATTATAAACATATCTAACTCCCAGACTCGGTCCTATTCTTACAGCCCCCAAATTTATCCCAACAAAAACACCAGTCTGTATATTTGCAAAATCATCTTTGATTTCTTGTACTTCTGAAACATCAAGATCTTGATTTCGAATAATTTCTGGGGGAGTTGGGCCATTATTTCTAATAATCGTAAATCCTTCTCCTGTGGTTTCCTGATCATTTTTACTGGTAATATCCATTTTTAATTGGATTCCTGCTCCCATGGCAAAAAAGTTGTTGAAATTATAGCGAAATGACCCGGGAACCGCATAAATAGAAATGTTATTAAATGTATTCGCTTCTGAGAATTGAATTAGACTTTCGGTACCATTTGCATCTATAGAAGTAGTTTCAAAGTTTCGTAGTTCGTCATAAGAAGATGCAGATGCCATTAATTCTGCCTGATAATATCCTCTGTAGGATTTAAAAGGAGATAATGTTGCTCCAACAAAATACTCTTTTTGGTTATCTAGTTCGGGAACCATAATATATCCTGCTTTTGCACCTATAGAAATACCAGGCATAAACCGCGTAGTTGCATAGTTGGTGATAATAGGCTCGTTTTTGTCAAAATATATAGCAGTACGACTTTTGGTCTTTTTTTTATGAAAATCTTTGCCGAATTTCATAGAATATTTTACATATCCTTTGGTCGAATCTATTTCGGCTACATTCTTTTGTTGACTTCCGGGAAGATATATTCGATTAAACTGAAAAATGATCTTGTCTTTTTTTAGAATAGTATCAAGGCAACTGTAATTAACTTCTCTTTCTTTAGGGCAAATTGGGCATTCGGGATACATACCATCAATTTTTAATGTAGATTTGTCAAACATTTCCGGAGTGTCTACTGCTAGTTTTATAGTATTGGCAGGGCCTTCTCCGTTGTTTTGAAAACGTACTTTAAATTTGAGACGTTTAAAACGAACTAACCGATAGTTCATTAACCAACCATTAGAAGACATTTTATTGGGATCATGAGAAGTAACAATTTCCATTTCTGTATCCTTCACGGAGTGGTTGTCAAAATTTTCATCAGGGACATAAATACTTCTTAGTGTAACAATAGCACTGGTATCTTTGATCATTTCGGGTGTTGTTTTTAGAGTCCTGAAAATGTTTCGTTCTTCACCAGGTTGCATATCATTAAATGCAATTACCTGATAATTGCGATACAATGATTTGGACTCTTCTAATGTAAGTGGAAGGTTTTTTCTTTTTGTAGTATCCTGAACAAATAATGTTCTATTTTGTAGTGTGGTATGAGTTGAAGAAGCTAATAAAGTATGATCGTCATTTTGAGAGAGCCTTTCAGAAATAATTGGTAGCGGAATAATTTTTTCCCCATGATGTAATCTGGTATCTTCCAGAATAAAGTTGTCATTTTTAAATTGATTATCATTATAAAACAAGTATAATTTACCATTAGAAATGTAGTTATTGGTATTTTTGTAACTTGTTATAAATACCATTTCCTGATCAGGAATAGGTTCACGATTTCGTTTCAGAATTAAATCATCATCTTCAATAAAAGGGGAATTAGGGCCTATAGAAGCTTCATCTGATGCATCACTCACAGTTATTGATTTTGGCCTACTTGTAGGTGGTTTCCCATTATCATAATTATTAGTTGCCCAAAGTTTGGCTTCGTATGTTCCTGAAGAAGCATATCGATGTACAGGCTTTTCTTTAAAACTATAATTACCATCACCAAATTCCCAATAGTAGGTATAAAAAGCTTTGGGAGCACCAGCAATTTGATTTAAAGGTGGCATTTCTGCTCCATAAACTACTTGGTTTCCATTAATTTCATGAGATATAGGTGCGATTCTAGGTATGGTATCGTTGGTTAGTATTTGTCCAATACACAGAAATGGAAATAATACAGTACAGTATAAGATGATGTAGCCCCTCATGATTTGTTATTAGTAGTTACTAAAGATAAGTAAAAAGTTAAATTAGAAATATTAACAAAAATATTCCGAGAGATTACCTCCCGGAATATATACTGGAATTTGCCGTAACCCCCGCTAACTAATTTACATATTCCAGTATGATTTTTGATTTATGGTAACCCATTTATTAATGCTATTAATTCGGCTTCGGTACCTGTAGTGGTAGATCCAATTACTTCTACGTGATCTTCTGTTATCGTTGCACCCTGGATTGCATATGTATACTCACCATCCTGAACAGATACAAATATGAAATGTACTTCTAATCCGATAGGAATTTGCCCGTAATGCTCAGAGAATAATTCGGTTTCTTCAATATAGGTATCTAATAATGCTAATGCAGTTGGTTCACCATCATAAGACACATATATATTGCAATTTGTGTTGTCATATCCTTCAGGAGCGTCTACATAAATAACAGTTTTTGGTCTAGGGTCATTATACCAACGATCAATATTAGTCCACCCAAAATTATTAATGAAACCAGAATATCCCGTTACTCCTGTTCCATTAGGTCCTTCTCCTTGACCAAGATCAATATCTCCTTCCTCATTTTCTTCCCAAACAACATCGCAATCTATTACATCGCTGTCACAACCATTTTCATTAGCTTTAAACAACCTCATTTCAGGGTCAAAATCTTCATTTGGCGAAAAAATATCAAATCCACTTGCAAGTTGCAGTTGATTTCCATTCTGTTTTGCATTTATGAAAAATTCTCCAGCAGATTTTAAAGTTTCAATATTACCATTTGGACGTTTACCATTGGTTGGCATTTTGGTGAGTAGCATTTTTGCTTTATCATAGATTTCTATTAATTCAATAGTAACACTTCCGCTAACGGGATCGCCATTTTGATCTAAAAAACTATTGGGGAGAAAATGGAGCTGTGTACCTTCTTCTCCGTACATATACCCTCCCGATTCAGCATTCATTGCAAAAGTCTGCATTGCTCCTTCACGGTTGTCCTTAATTGCTTTTTGCAGCTCTATTCCATTTATGATTTTTTCGATACTAATATCATTATCATCATTTTTACAACTTCCTAATAAAAGAATAGCTAAGCTTAAAAGTAAAAAATTCATCATCGCTTTTTTTGCATTCCTACTATTCTTCGGTACTGCAATCGTTCTATTTGATGTTTTCATAATTTTCGAAATTTTATTGTTTACAACATCAGATCAATAGCTTTGATTTTTTGTTACCCTTATCTTGATAACTTTTTTTAAATTAGTCGCTTATATTCGCTATTTATGGGAAATACCAAATTTCATTCTGATCAGAAATACATTGAAGCTCTTTTGAAGAATGATACAGTAATCTTAACCGAGATTTATAATAAATTCGCTCCGAAAGTAGTTGGGTATATAAAAAATAATAGTGGAGATGAGTCCAGAGCTCAGGATATTATTCAGGAAACTTTAATCACTATTTATAAACAGGCAAAAGAGAAAGGACTACAACTTACCTGCCCATTTGATGCCTATTTCTTCCTGTTGTGTAAACGTAAATGGTTGAATGAATTAAAAAAGCATTCTAATAATCAGGTAACAATTAATGAAGAGATTGTATCTATAGACGACGAGAGTGTTCGTTTTGCAGAAGAAACCGAGATTTTTAATGCAAAACATGAACTTTTTAAAGAGATGTTTGACCAATTAGGTAAAGCTTGTAGAGAATTATTAAAGGTAACTTTTACTACAAAATCTATGGAAGAAGTGGCTTTAAAACTAGGGCAGTCCTATGGGTATGTTCGTAAGAAAAAGTCTTTATGTATTGGTCAGTTAACAAAACTTGTTCAAAACACTCCTAAGTTTAATAAAATAAAGAATTTGTTATGACCCCAGAAGAAAAATATGAGCTGTTTGATCGGTTCTGTAGCAACGAACTCTCTGCTACCGAAGAAAAAATGTTAACAAAACTGATTAGTGAAGATACATCTGTTGCAGAGGAGTTTAAACTATATCAAGAGTTAAATTCACATCTAGATACACGTTTTACTTCAGAAAAAGAGGAAGAAGCATTAGAAGGTAATTTGAAAACGATTGGAGATCTACACTTTAATAAGAAAGCAACTAGAAAAGAAACCAAAGTGATAAGAATGCCCGTTTGGGCATATGCTGCGGCTGCAAGTGTAGCTGTAATTTTTGGCGTATACTTTTTTGGGCAAAGTAGCCCTGTATATAGTGATTTTGCAAATATTCCCGAATTATCAATTACAGAAAGAGGAAGTGCAGAAAAGGATAGTAAGAATGCAGAACATGCCTTTAACTCAGAAGATTATGCTGGAGCAGAAAAGTACCTGTTGATATTGTTGTCAAAAGATGAAAATAATGTAGAATATCAATTCTATTATGGACTATCATTATTAGAACAGGATAAGTATGTAGAAACTACTCAGGTTTTAGAGAAACTGTATCAGGGAAACTCTGGATATAAATATAAGGCATTATGGTTTGAAGCACTAAACCAACTGAAACAAAAAAAATATGATCAATGTGCTACATTGTTAGAGAATATTCCCGAAGATGCAGAAGATTACACTAGGGCTCAGGAATTATTGAAAAAAATGTGATGTTTTGTAATCTATTAATTTGTTTTCTGTAAAGCGAATCTTAAAATAGTTTTAGCAAAGAACTTATATCTAGAAGTGAAAAGATACAGTTCTATAACTTAGAATTAAAAGCTGAAAAGAGCTCAATAATAAAAGCAATAGATTGCTGGCTGGTATTAACTCTAATTTAATACTTTTGCGGCATGATACTAACCGATACCCATACTCATATTTATAGTGAAGCCTTTGATGAGGATCAGGATGAAATGATGCAACGTGCTATAAAAAATGGGGTGACACGCTTTTTTGTTCCAGCTATTGATTCTACATATACCAAAGCTATGTATGCAATAGAAACCAAGTATCCAGAACATGTTTTTTTGATGATGGGATTGCACCCTACCCATGTAAAAGAGAATTACAAAGAGGAACTTGTGTTTGTAGAGAATGAACTTAAAAAACGTTCTAATAAGGAGGTCGACAAAAATTTTTATGCAATAGGGGAGATAGGTATAGATTTGTATTGGGATAAAACTTTTTTGAAGGCTCAACAAGAAGCTTTTAAATATCAAATCCAATTGGCAAAAAAGCACAAGTTACCTATAGTAATACATTGTCGCGAAGCTTTTGAAGAAGTTTTTGAAGTATTAGAATCAGAAAAAAGCGACGACCTATTTGGGATTTTTCATTGTTTTACAGGAACCATAGACGACGCCCATCGAGCTATAGGGTATAATATGAAATTAGGAATAGGAGGTGTCGTTACTTTTAAAAATGGTAAAATAGATAGATTTTTAGATCAGATTTCATTAGATCATATTGTACTGGAGACAGATGCACCTTATTTGGCACCAACCCCGTATCGAGGTAAACGTAACGAAAGTTCTTATTTACTTAATATTTTAGAAAAACTCTCAGATATATATCAAAAACCTATAGAAGAAATAGCTGCAATTACTACTAAAAACTCTAGCGATATATTCGGTATCTAGACCAATAAAATATAATTTAATTTTCGTTCATTTGCCATATGAATACTTCGCCAAACATATTACTTATTTATACCGGAGGAACCATTGGGATGGTAAAAGATTTCAAGACAGGTGCCCTGGTAGCTTTCGATTTCGATGAGTTGTTATTAAACATCCCAGAACTCAAACAATTAGATTGTAATATCAATACCATTAGTTTTGAGAAGCCTATTGATTCTTCTGATATGAATGTTGATCGATGGAAAGAATTGGGAGATATAATTAATGATAATTATAAAAAATATGATGGATTCGTTGTTTTACATGGAAGTGATACGATGTCCTATACAGCATCGGCGATTAGTTTTATGTTTGAAAACCTGGCTAAACCTATTATTTTTACAGGTTCTCAATTACCAATAGGCGATCTGCGAACCGATGCAAAAGAGAATTTGATTACTGCAATTCAGATTTCGGCATTACAAGAAAAAGGAAAGCCTGTAATTACAGAAGTAGGGCTCTATTTTGAATATAAATTGCTTAGAGCTAATAGGACTACTAAGATTAATGCAGAACATTTTGAAGCATTTCAATCCCTTAACTATCCATCTTTGGTAGAATCTGGAGTGCATCTTAAGATCAATACTTCTTTTTTACTAACGTGTAGTCGGCGAAAAAAGATGGTATATCATACTCATTTTGATAATAATGTTATTGTCGTTAAGATGTTTCCGGGGATTAATGAGAATATTTTGAAGAGTATTTTCTCTTTAGAAGCTATAAAAGGAGTGGTTTTAGAAACATATGGAGCAGGTAATACAACTACAAAAAAATGGTTTATCGAGATAATTTCTGATCTTATCCAAAAAGGAATACCAGTAATTAATGTTACACAATGTATAGGAGGAAGTGTAGAAATGGGTAAGTATGATACTAGTATTGCACTAAAAAAAGCAGGTGTTATTTCGGGAAAAGACATTACTACAGAGGCTGCAGTAGCAAAATTGATGTATTTGTTAGGGGAAAAATTACCCCTTAAAGTCCTCAAAACCATTTATGAAACCTCTCTTCGCGGCGAAATGTCAGAAAATTAACGCCTCAAATTTCAATAGTTAACATTTTTTTTGTTATTTGCCCATCCTTATTTTTTTGGGGGAAAACCAAGAGAGGTGGCCGAGTGGTCGAAGGCGCACGCCTGGAAAGTGTGTATACGTCAAAAGCGTATCGAGGGTTCGAATCCCTTCCTCTCTGCATTATTATCAATTTTTTAATAAATTTTATATTATTTTTATATCTTTAACCCTTTAACTAATTAAAATTAAGAATCAGCGCAATGAAAAGATTATTTTCTATTCTGGCAATCGCAGCAGTAATGACTTTTGGAAACTTACAAGCATCTACTGCACCTGCCCAGTTATTAACGGCAAATGTGCAATTATTAATTGCTCCTATAACTAATACGACAACAACTCAAGAAGAAGCAGTATCCGAGGCTACTACAGATGAACTATCTTTTCATCAAAACCTTAAAAGACGTTTTATCGAAGGAGGCCCTCAATTTATGGGTATCGTACTTTTATGTTTGATCTTAGGTCTTGCGATAGCAATTGAAAGAATTATCTTTTTAAATCTTTCTACAACAAATACTAAGAAACTACAACAAAATGTAGAAGATGCATTAAATAGTGGTGGTATTGAAGCAGCAAAAGAGGTGTGTAGAAATACAAAAGGACCTGTTGCATCAATTTATTATCAAGGTCTTGATAGAGCAGACGAAAGTATAGATGCAGCAGAGAAATCAGTTGTAGCATACGGAGGTGTTCAAATGGGACAATTAGAGAAAAATGTATCGTGGATATCATTATTTATCGCTCTTGCTCCAATGCTTGGATTTATGGGAACGGTAATTGGTATGATTACAGCATTTGATAAAATTGCGGCTGCAGATGATATGCAACCTTCTCTTGTAGCAGGTGGTATTAAAGTGGCACTTCTTACTACTGTATTTGGACTTATTGTTGCAATTATTCTTCAAATATTCTATAACTATATCGTTGCAAAAATTGATAGAATTGTAAATGATATGGAAGATGCTTCGATTACTTTAATCGATATTTTGGTAGATTACAAGAAAAAGAAATAATTGATGTTTCTAATAAAAATCTGATTTATAAGATTTTTAATTTACACTTTTATTTAATTACGGATTACGTGTTGTGATCCAAACAAAAAATTATTAGTAACATGAAAATTTCAAAAATATTATCATATATCGTACTGGCTATAGGCGCTATAGGAGCTATTTTACTGTTCTTAATGAGCAATAATTTTGATGGCCTTATGGAAAAATATGGTATTACAGAAACCAAAGACTTTGTTAGAGAAGGAGGGTCGATGGATGTTTTAAAAGAAGCAACATCTTTGGTGAATCCATTATATACTCTTACAGTTATTGTTATTATAGGTGTAATAGCCGTTACTTTGATAGCTGTTTTCTCTTCATTAGCTAAAAACCCTGGAGGTCTTAAAAATACTGCAATCGGTATTGTTGCTTTCCTTATTGTTGTAGGGATTGGTTTTGTTGTGGCAGAAGGAGTAGAAGCTCCTTTAAATGATGGAGGAGTACTTTCTGAAAGTGGCTCTAAATGGGTAGGAACAGGATTGTATACATTTTACTTTTTGGCTGCTATTGCGGTTGGGTTAATGTTCTTTTCTGGTATTAAGAAACTAATTAAGTAAACAATTATGGCAAGAAGAGCAGCACCAGAAGTTAATGCAGGGTCTATGGCAGATATTGCATTCTTACTTCTTATATTTTTCTTGGTTACTACCACGATCGAAACCGATACGGGTATTAGCCGTAAACTCCCTCCTCCTCAAGAGGAAGAAATAGAGCCGCCAGTTCTTAAACAAAAAAATATTTTTGTTGTAGAATTGAATAAGAATAATGATTTATTGGTAGAAGAAGCTCCTATGGAATTGAAAGATCTTAGGGAAGCTGCTATTAAATTCTTAGATAACGGTGGTGGAAGAGGAGAAGAGGCATGTAGTTACTGTCAAGGAGATAGAGATCCTTCTTCTTCAGATAACCCTACTAAAGCGGTAATCTCTTTAAATAATAATAGAGAGACAAATTACGGTGCATATATAGCAGTTCAAAATGAATTGGTGGCAGCGTATACTACATTGCGTAATAGAGAAGCACAGCGTCTTTTTGGTAAGACATTTGAACAAATGGAAGCCGATTTTAAAGATGTGAATTATTCTGGAAGTAAGACTAAACTTAAAGAAGATATCAAAAAGATACAATTTTTGTTTCCTGAAAAACTTTCAGAAGCCGAGCCTAAAAAATAGAAATAACATAAAACAGAATTCTTATGTCTAAATTTAAAAAGAAAAAGAGTGGTGAATTACCTCCCGTTTCTACGGCATCATTACCGGATATTGTATTTATGTTATTGTTCTTCTTTATGGTTGCAACGGTGATGCGTAAAAATACGCTAATGATAGAAAATAAATTACCTTCTGCAGACCAGATAGAAAAACTAGACAAAAAAAATCTAGTAATGTATATCTATGCAGGAAAACCTAGTTCAAGATATCGTGCAAGTGCAGGTAGCCAAGCTAGAATTCAGCTTAATGATAAATTTGCTGATGTAAGCGAAGTAAAAGCATTTGTATTGGCCGAGAGAGCAGCAAAAAGAGAGGAAGAAGTTCCTTTTTTAATTACAGCTCTTAAAATAGATGGAAATACCAATATGGGTCTTGTAGGCGATATCAAAAAAGAATTAAGAGAAGTTCAGGCGTTAAAGATTAATTATACAACCAAATCTGGTAAAGCTTCAGATAATTTTAAATAACATAATGTTATTTATTATTATCGGAGCATAAATGTCTAAATGATATTGTAAATCCTGCCTTCGGGCAGGATTTTTTAGTACTACTCTTTCCGCTATTTCCAAAAAATGGCATAACAATTGTTGCTAATTTTATAGTAGCTGTGATCTATCATTTTATAGCATCAATATCTAACCTTCCAAAGTGATATTGAATACATAAGTAAAATGGTTATAATATGAAATGAACTCTCAAGCCTTCTAAAATATACATAATTTGCTTTTATTTCTGCTAAGAGATAATATGAGTTATGGAGGTTTTTCTGATGTAGTTTCAACTTGTTTTTCTTCTGCATATTTCTTGTCACTTATGATCATAGTTTCTTGATTTTGTAAGTAATTATTAATTAAATATGTTTATTATGGCAAGAAGAGCAGCACCAGAAGTTAATGCAGGATCTATGGCAGATATTGCATTCTTACTTCTAATATTTTTCTTGGTTACTACCACGATCGAAACCGATACAGGTATTAGCCGTAAACTCCCAGCTCCTGAAAAGGAGAATGTAATTCCCCCAGTTCTTAGGCAAAAAAATATTTTTGTTGTAGAATTGAATAAGAATAATGATTTATTGGTAGAAGAGGCTCCTATGGAATTGAAAGATCTTAGGGAAGCTGCTATTAAATTCTTAGATAATGGTGGTGGAAGAGGAGAAGAGGCATGTAGTTACTGTCAAGGAGATAGAGATCCTTCTTCTTCAGATAATCCTACTATAGCAGTAATCTCTTTAAATAACAATAGAGAGACAAATTATAGTGCATATATAGCAGTTCAAAATGAATTGGTGGCAGCGTATACTACATTGCGTAATAGAGAAGCACAGCGTCTTTTTGGTAAGACATTTGAACAAATGGAAGCCGATTTTAAAGATGTGAATTATTCTGGAAGTAAGACTAAACTTAAAGAAGATATCAAAAAGATACAATTTTTGTTTCCTGAAAAACTTTCAGAAGCCGAGCCTAAAAAATAGAAATAATATAAAAACAGAATTCTTATGTCTAAATTTAAAAAGAAAAAGAGTAGTGAATTACCTCCCGTTTCTACGGCATCATTACCAGATATTGTATTTATGTTATTGTTCTTCTTTATGGTTGCAACGGTGATGCGTAAAAATACGCTAATGATAGAAAATAAATTACCTTCTGCAGACCAGATAGAAAAACTAGACAAAAAAAATCTAATAATGTATATCTATGCAGGAAAACCTAGTTCAAGATATCGTGCAAGCGCAGGTAGCCAAGCTAGAATTCAGCTTAATGATAAATTTGCTGATGTAAGCGAAGTAAAAGCATTTGTATTGGCCGAGAGAGCAGCAAAAAGAGAGGAAGAAGTTCCTTTTTTAATTACAGCTCTTAGAATAGATGGAAATACCAATATGGGTCTTGTAGGCGATATCAAAAAAGAATTAAGAGAAGTTCAGGCGTTAAAGATTAATTATACAACCAAATCTGGTAAAGCTTCGGATAATTTTAAGTAGCATAATGTTATTTATTATTATCGTAGCATAAATGTCTAAATGATATTGTAAATCCTGCCTTCGGGCAGGATTTTATATGATTTCGTTTTGTTTTTATAAACTTTCTCTTATTTCTAAAGAAATAGATTTATTTTAGTGATCTATATGAAAAAATTGTTTGTATTCATTGTATGTTATTTGTTTGTGTTTCTTTCTTCAGGACAGGAAACCAAGCAAGATTCTACTCAAGAAATAGAGATAGATTCTTTATATCGAGAAGATCAGTTTTATGTAGGCGTAACATTTAACCTACTGCTTAATAAACCAACAGGTGTGAGACAATCTGGTTTTTCTGGAGGACTACATTTAGGATTTATACGAGATATGCCAATCAATAAAAGGCGCAATATTGCTATAGGTCTGGGGCTAGGGTATTCATTAAACGTGTATAATCAGAATTTGTTTATAGGGGAGGAAGAAAATACCGAGCAGAGTATATTTAGTAGTTTAGAAGGTGTCGATTATAGTACTAATAGATTTACCACGCATTTGGTAGAAGCTCCTTTTGAGTTTAGATGGCGTACATCTACTCCTGAAACCCATAAATTTTATAGAATTTATACAGGTGTTAGAATGGGGTACCTGTATTCTTTTAATTCTAATTTTAAACAACCAGGAAATCGGGTGAGACAAACGAAATTAGATGAATTAAACCGATGGAGGATAGGGGCAACATTTACTTTTGGATGGAACACTTTTAACTTTCATTTCTACTATAGTTTGAATACCTTATTCAATAGCGATGCTACAATTCAGGGAGAGGCTGTAGGATTGAATACTGCAAAAATTGGATTGATGTTTTATATTTTATAACCAGAAATTTGCTAAAGTAAGCTGCGGAATTATCCCTATTAGAAACCCTAGGATCAATTCTAGATTGCTATGTGCTTTGCAATGTAATCGGGATGTGGCGACCAGTCCGTTAAAAATCATCAGCATAGCTATTAGAATAGTTAAATTAAGCCCAAAATGAATACTTAGTGCCACAGTAAACATCGTGATTCCGCTAATCCCAATCATATGTAAGCTTGCTTTTATGTTAAATAATACCATAAAAATTGCACTTAACGAGGAAAACAGAATTCCTAAAAAGAAAAAATATAACTCTGGATAATGATATACATCAATAACCATTTTGATGACCACTATAAGTAAAATAGATTGCAGTAATAGTGGGATTTTACGTTGTTTTACGTTTTCGAGGTGTATCGAGGTAATGGTTCCGGTACTTTTCAATAAAAAGAATAATACAATAGGTATTAGGATGGTAAGAATAATTAGCCCAAAAACTTTGGCTCTAATAATTTCGATAGGAATAAATCTTGGAGCTGTACTAAAATAAATTATGGCACCTAAAAGAGGCATCAATAATGGATGTAAAATATAAGAAACACTTCTAAGAAAAAAATTCATTAAATTTTCTTTCGTAGTCTGGCAACAGGAATATCTAATTGTTCCCTGTATTTGGCTACAGTTCTTCTGGCTATAGGGTACCCTTTTTCTTTAAGGATTTTAGCAAGCTTTTCATCCGTAAGGGGTTTTTTCTTGTCTTCTTCACCTATAGTTATTTCCAGTATTTTTTTAATTTCTCTGGTAGAGACTTCTTCACCTTGATCATTGGTCATGGACTCAGAAAAGAACTCTTTAATAAGTTTTGTCCCATAAGGAGTATCTACATATTTACTATTTGCTACTCTTGAAACGGTACTTACATCCATAGAAATCTCATCAGCAATGTCTTTTAAAATCATTGGTTTAAGATTTCTTTCATCTCCACTAAGGAAATAACTTTTTTGATAGTGCATTATTGCACTCATAGTAATAAAAAGTGTCTGCTGTCTTTGTTTTACAGCTTCGATAAACCATTTTGCAGCATCTAATTTTTGTTTAATAAATAAAACAGCATCCTTTTGAGATTTAGATTTTTCTTTACTGGCTTTATATCCCTGAAGCATATTGTTGTATTCTCTGGATACATGAAGCTCTGGGGCATTACGACCATTTAGCGTTAACTCAAGTTCTCCATCTACAATTCTGATTGTAAAGTCAGGAACCACATGTTCGATCAAACGATTGTTTCCTGCATAAGCGCCTCCTGGCTTAGGGTTAAGGTTTTCAATTTCATCAATAGCTTCTTTTAACTGTTCCTCGGTAATGTCAAATTTTAATAAAAGTTTGTCATAGTGCTTTTTGCTAAAATGATCAAAAGCTTTTTTGAGGATTTCTGAAGCTAATTTTATAGGGATAGTAGTTTCTTTCCTGTCTAATTGAATCCAGAGACATTCTTGCAAATTACGAGCACCAACACCCGCTGGATCCAGCTGGTGAACAATTTGTAAGATGTTTTCTATTTTTTCTTCGGTAGTATATACATTTTGAGTAAAGGCTAAATCATCTAAAATATCTGACAAAGATCGTCTTATATAACCGCTTTCATCAACGCTACCAACAAGAAATTCGGCTATTTCTCTTTCTTCATCATTAAATCGATACGTATTTAGCTGGTTAACCAAATGTTGATGAAATGATGTTCCAGAGGCGTAGGGAACACTTTTTTCTTCATCATCAGCACTATAATTATTAGAGCTTAGTCTATAACTAGGAATCTCATCATCACTAAGATATTCATCAACATTGATGTCTGCTTCTATCTTTTCGGTCCCATAATCCTCTTCTGCAGAGTTTTCATTACTAAACGCATCTTCAAATTCATCTGCTTTATCTTTTCCACTATCAAGAGCAGGGTTTTCTTCCATCTCTTGTTTCAAACGTTGTTCGAATGCTTGCGTAGGAAGTTGAATCAACTTCATGAGTTGAATCTGCTGTGGAGAGAGTTTTTGAGAAAGCTTAAAATTTAATTGTTGTTTTAGCATAAAAATTATCAATGTTCTTCTACTCACAAAAATAAACAAAAAACACTGTTTTTAAATAAGTATAAGACGGTTAGTTTATTTACAAAAATGCTATAAAACCATAATTGTAATGATTTTATTTTTGGCTGTAATCAATAAACGGGCCAAAAGTAGTTATAATATGTAATAAACGAGTTTTTTTTAAGACATAAACCAAACAATGTTGTTTGTTTAATGGTAAGATATAAAATGGTTTTGTCTCATTGAGATAGAATCGGGGGATAAAATAAAATATGTACGTCTCTTTTAAATGTTTTTTATTCTGGTGTATACAGAAATCCAAGAAAGGACGTACATAGAGCAAACACTAAGGAACGAATAACTTGCTTTTAATAGCATAAATAACCAAACCTGTTCTGTTTTTAAGGCTTAGTTTTTCAAAAATAGAATCTCGATATCCTTCGATCGTTTTTGGACTTAAGCACATGTCGTTTGCAATTTCTTTATATGTTTTCTCGGTACAGGCATGTTTAATAAACTCTACTTCCCGATCTTTGAGCACAACATTGTTTTCTTCTTTAGGATTTAGGGAGCCCAGAAGTAAATTGGTAACATCTTTTGTGTGGTAAAAACCTGTTTCCTGTACCTGGATAAGCGCGTTTTCCAGGATGCTTTTTTCGGTGTCTTTTAAAAGATATCCTTTTGCACCTGCTCTAAGCATTTTAAGGATCGTATTTTCATCTTCTTCTACAGACAGTGCTAATACCTTAACTTGTGGGTATTGTTCTTTTAATGCTGCCGTAGTTTCAATCCCATTCATAATAGGCATGTTGATATCCATAAGTACGATATCAGGGATGTTTTTAGGATCTTTAAATCGGGTAAGTAATTCTTTACCGTTTTTACAGATGTATAAAATTTTAAATTTGGCAAACCCATTAACCAGTCCAGATAATGCCTGGGATAGTAAAATATGGTCTTCTACAATTACTACTGAGTATTTCATGATTGATAATACTTATTATTTGTGTGAATAGTTTTCTATGCAAAGTTAGTTAACTTCATTGTCTAATGCCATCGAACTTTCTTTTTTATATGGATAGGTTAGTGTTATTGCTGTTCCTTCCCCTTTTTGCGATGTTATTTGTACAATGGCATCGATTAATTTTCCTCTGTTTTGCATATTACTTAATCCTATCCCTCTTTTGGTAGGACATTCTATCTGATCAAAACCAACGCCATTATCTTTTGCATGGATCACCAATTTTTCGGTGTCGTAATGTACATCAACATCTAGATTTGAAGCTTTAGAATGTTTGATAGTATTGGTAAAGAATTCTTGCAATATTCTAAAGATGATGATCTCTGCTTTGTCATCTAGCACTTCAACCTCTTCATTACTGGTGATCGCAGCTTTAATAAACTGCATACGATTAAATCGTTCTATTTCTAATGTTATAGCTTCTGTAAGACTTAAGCTTTTTATAGTATCTGGGTTTATCAATTTTGATAATGATCGCAGTTCTGTAAGACTTTTGGTTATAGTCTCGGTAACCTCTTCTAGTTTTTTTGGGTCATCTTGTGCTATATTTACTTGTATTTTGGCCAGCGTGAGTAGCTGGCCAATATTATCATGTAATTCCCAGCTAATGTTACGTAATGTCTCTTCTCTGATCTCGATCTGGGTCTCTGCAATAGCTTTTTCAAACTTTTTCTCAGATTCCTTTTGTTGTAACAAAAGACTGTTCTTCCTTTTTTGAAAAATCAAAAAGAGAGAAATCATTAAAATGATAATTACAACAAGTACTACACTTGCAATTAGTATTGCTGTTTCTTTTTGCTCCATATAAAACCGATAATAAAACAAATATTCATTATCACTGTTAAAGTAAAATTTACTAAAAACAATATAGTGGCATCTGTTAATTCATTATAATAGTTTCTTAATATTCTAAAAGGTATATTCCCTACAAAATATATCAATAGACCAACACTAATCCAGAATAGTAAGTTTCTCTTGGCATTTAATACTTTTTCAGAATTTAATATTTCTCTAAAATATAATGAAATAGTAATAATCACAGCAAAAGCAGCTATTATATATGGTATACTTTGGAATTTAATAAAATAATTTTCGTAAAAACCATTAATAATAAATATGATTAGATATGTTATACAAAGTATTAATGCAATTTTTTTACTCTTTTTTTCATTTAGGTAACTTCTATATAAAATTAAGATATAAGTAAAATTAATTACATTATAAATATTAATGAGCAATACGTTATCCCAATTTTCACTTCTAATGTAGAGTCCAATAATTTCATTGATGGCAACATACCACAAAAGAAAAATAAAATATTTGAGGACATGAGTGTTTTTATATTTGTAATAATATATTGTTGCAACTATTGCAGTCAAAGCTTCTAGTCCAACACCAATTTCCATTAAAAGAGTTAAAAAATCGTTACTTAAATTCATCTAATTATTGTTCATTTCCTCTTGGAGGTGACCCCGTTAATTCATTAGCAATTGTACTATTTTCACCAAACATATTTGTACTTATGCTAAAATTAAAAAGACTTGCCTTTTGCATAGAGCTACCATTTGCTGATTGCCCTCTAGAATCTGTCCCAATTTTATCTTTTAGAAGTTCGACTTTAAGGTCATTGCTAAGAGTATATCCTAGATGCATCGTTTCTTTACCCACCTGTTTTGCGATCGTTGGAGTAATAAAGATGGTTTGTCTATGCGCATATGCTGTATCACCATCGTCGCGCTTATAATCATTAGCATATGCGCCAAAATAAAATCGTAAACCAGAGGGCTTAACATTAGCTTCTTTAGAAATTCGTTTGATATATGCCAAGTAATTGTATAAGTCGTCTAGGTTATAATATAATGATCGGGTGGCCTTAAATTTTTCTTGACCCGAATGTTTTTGAATATAATCATTTGTCCATTTTATACGAGTAGTATCATAATTGTGATACAATTGTGAAGCAAATTCCAAATCAATAATGTTACTTGGTTTTCTGTCATTGATTGTACCTAATTGCTCTTTTAGCTCTGCTATTTCTTGTTTTAATTCTTTAATCTGTTTTAAATACTTGTCATTATCGTGTTTCTTGTCACAAGAACTTAAACTCACTAGAAACAATGCTGTTATTGCTACTGTTTTAGTTAGATTGATTAGTTTGTCCATTTTTTTGGTTTATTAAGATGTTTGTTAATGTCTCGGCCCCCTGCCGAAAATAGATTAGTTAAATCTTTTGATTTGCATTAATGTGTTTCCCAGAATTAAAAATACTATTATTCTGTAGTTTTAAAAAAGTAATGGCATATTTTGTTAAAATAAAAACACGTCAAACCATTGGTAATAAGTGTTTTTGAGGTTGTTGTTGGGGTTTTGGAGTATATGCGAATTTTGAAAAAAGGGGGGTTTACCCCTTTTTAAAAAAGGGATTCGACTCTTTTGTAACTTTAAAATTCTTCTTGTAAATACCTGCAAAAAGGATGCATTCTGTATAATACACAAGCGCGATTTTTATAAAAAGAATTATAGAATGATTTTTTTAACAGAAATTCTATTTAGTACTCTCTATTTTTTTTAAACGTTGTTTTTATCAAGAATACCTATTGGAAACTGTTTTTCTATGAATTAAAAATCCGGTTATAAAACAGCTATTCATAATAATAGTAAAAATACTATTTAGGATAAACAGCGTTGAGGAATCGTTATGATTTGCATAATAATCTCTTACAATACGAAAAGGCATTTTTCCTACATAATAAATCAATAAACCAACACTAATCCAAAACAAAAAATCTTTAGTGCTTTCCTGAATTTGCTCTGATTTTAATAATTCTGCATAGTAAAAAATAATAGAAGTCATTAATAGAAATGCGCCTAAAAGAAATGGTATGCTTTGTAATTGAACTAGATAATTTTCATAGAATCCACTTATAAAAAGAGTGAGTACATAAAGTATTATAAAATACATGATAAAGCGTTTACTGATTTTTTCTTTGATATGCTGGTGGTACATAAAAAACAAAAATAAGAAAGTAAGCGTGGTAGATATATTATATAATATTAGATTATTAGAATTAGGAAACCAATGCCTTGTGTTATACCCAATAATATCATTGATAAAAATATAAATCAGAAAAATCGAAAACCATTTTAATAAACCTTTGACCTTATAATTAAACAAAAAAAACAGCCCGGTGAGCGCAGCAATGCATTCGCTACCAAAAGCAATCTTTCTCAATACTATTAGGAGTTCGATTTTAGTGACCATATTCTGGAGGAGTTGCTCCTAGTTCATTGGCAATAAGACTAAATTTATCATTGTCATTTCTTCGCCCTAAAAAGGATACATCATCTGCCTCACTACGATTTCGTCTAAAATGACTAAACCCATTGTTTTTATCTAATAATTCTACTTTACCATCATTGTTAAGTGTGTATCCTATATGTAAAATATGATTGTCGTATTTTTTTTCTAAGGTAGGAGCAATGAAGATGGTTTGATGTCTTGCGTTTCTGTCATTCCCCGTAGAGGAAACATATGTATCGGGATATAATGCGAAGTAAAAACGTAACCCGGTTGTTTTTACATCTGCTTTTTGTGATAACTCATCGACATATGATAAATAGTTACGTAACTCAGAGATTTCATAAAACATCGACCTTGTGGGGTTAAAAGAGCCATCGTTTGTTACCGAATTAACAACTTCGCTAATTAGATCAGCTCTATCATCATAGGCTTTATATATTCTTTGTGCTTGCTCAAAACTGATGATATTTTTTGGCCTACTTCGATTGGATTTTTCTTGACCTAGTTTTCCTTCTAAATCCTTAACTTTTGTTTCTAAGGTTTCAATTTTTCTTAGATATTCTTCTTCTTCAAGAATTTCTATAGTTGAGTCCTGTTGGCAGGAATGTAAAAAGAATAAGCTAGTAGTTAATGTTAGAAATAAGGCATACCATGTACTGCCTTTCGTTGGTTTTTTCATGACGATTACTTTTGGTTAAAAATTATTATTTTCCAATGTAAGAGTCTTCGTGTTTGGTTTTAAGAATACTCATGATATTGAAAGTCTATTTTAGGTATTGTGTTGATATATAGGGAAATACCTAAAATAGACTTTCAAAAATACAACTATTATCTGATTATAAAATTATTCCTTGTAATGTGTAGAAAAATAAATTACCCTGTTTGGAGAAGAGAAGAAAATAACAAGTTTTATTTTTGCAATATAAGTTCCATTTTGATATTACTACGTTGATAGGGAGGGTGATCTTCCATAGGAATTTCTTTAAAACCATATTTGCCATAAATGTAGATTGCGTTTTCTAAAATTCTATTGGAGTATAGACGTAATTTTTTCCAACCTTGAGTTGTAGAAAATTCAATACAAAATTCTAGTAATTGCTGCCCGATTTTTTGACCTTGAAATTTTGGAGAAACAGCCATTTTCCCTAATTCATAAATACCATCTTCGATCTTGATTAGTGAAAAAGTGCCGGCTATGGCATTGTCTGTTTTTGCGAAAAAAATAAATCCACCTTCATTGATAATGGTGTCCTCACATTGTTCTAATAACGCTGCGTCATGTGGTTCTACTACAAAATATTTTTCTAGCCATTCTATATTAAGAGCTGCGAAGTCTTTTGCGTATTTTGAGTCAAAAGGAATGATAGAAGTGTTCATTGCGATATTAATACTTTAAAATTTATGATTTGCCTTACGATTTAAATATTAATGAGTAAGGTCATTATTATATTCTGGGTTAAACCAAGCCATGTGAATAGGAGTTTCTATACTATGATCAAGATTTTTGATTTTTTGATGGTGTTTTCCTTCATTTATGAATCCTAGTTTTTCATAAAATTGAATAGTATTTGTGTTATTCTCCCGCACAAATAATTCAACACGAAGGATATGAGGATATGACGTTTTGATTTTGGTTAAAAAACTGGTAAAAAGCAATTTTCCGAGACCTTGCCCCTGAAATTCTGGATTAACGACAATGGTAAGATCTGTTAATATATGTCTGAATGCAGAAATAGGAATACGATATGCATGAATTTCTGCGATGACTTGATGTTCATATTCTAGATGAGGAATTGCCAATATCAAACCATCAGATATGCTTTTATGTACAAAATCTTGTATGTAATCTAGAGTGATTTCACTTGATACTCGTATGATCCCACCAGATTGTTTGCCAATTTTTTTGTAAAGCTGATAAATATTCTGAATATCTGATACCTGTACTGGTCTTACTATATGCATTATGAGGTGTATTTTTCTAGTATTTGTTGATGTAATGGTTTCTCTCTTAGTTTGCTTTCGAAATGAGTAATATGATCTGCAAGATTTGCAGATGAGAAGGTTGTTAATGTTGTTACTTGCTGATCAATTACTTCCCATAGCGGAATCATAATTTGATGTGTTTCATTACCCTTTTTGGTTAATTGAAATAGTTTTTTTCTTTTATCAGATGTATCGATTTTATACTCAACTAAGCCTTTTTCCATTAGTTTTTTTAGTGCTTGGGTGATTGCAGGTTGTGTGTAATGTAGTTTTTCCTGTATATCTGTAGTTGTAGTATGACTTTGATCTATGATGATTTTAAAAATGGGAAATAGATAAGGGTCAAAATTAATATTACAAGAAGTATATACAATTTGAATTTCTTTCATCACAAATTCGCTTAGGCGTTTTAGTCTGGACCCTAAACCCAGTTCTGCGTATTCTTGTAATTTATCTTGCATAAGTATTTATATAAGTACTTATACAAATATATAAAACGTTTTTTAATTATTGAAATAGTAGGAGGTAGTACAACATTTATAGACCCCGAAAAATTATATTTTGATCTATAATTTCTTTAACTTTTAAACATTTCACCAGATGGTAATGGAGATTCGGGGGTGTCTAACTTTTGTATTATGGTAGTGCCATTTAACCCTTCTTTGCGTAATAACCAGTAGTCATTAAAAACCGATTTATAACAGATTTCAATTGTTATTTTTTCTTTTCTTTCATAAATCCAGTGTCTTAATCTTGGATCATGTGCAAGCTGCATCCAATAGAAACTTTCGTTAGCAGAGATTACAGAGTTGTAAATTCCTCTATTAGAAATCCCAGTACTTATGGAGTCAGGAACTTTGGCTTTGCCAAAAAGATCCCACCAGTCTTTTACGACCTTCCCATTGTATGTAATTCTAACTCCCTCGATTATAGCAGGTCCTGTGCCTTTATTGTGTAAAGGAATTTTTAAATATTGTAGTGTTTTATCAGACCAACTTTGATCAAAACCAACGGATAACCTAGGCCAGGCATTTGATTTGCTCTAATAAAATATCGGTTTGTTTATTCATGATTGAGGCTTGTCGCATAGAAACGATAAGAGCAGCACCACTTATGATTAATACGGCAATTGCCAGAAGCATTTGCGAATCAAACTTTTTTTTCATTTTCAATAAGACTTATTATATACCTGGAGCAATATAAGAAATTCACAATACTTCATTAACTCCAGGGTGTAATATATCTTTATGGTTAAGGAACTCTACAAATGTGTAGTAGGGTATTTAATACTTAGAGAAATTGATAATTTGTTCAGAATACTCGCCTAATAACAGCCCGATAGAATTTAATGATCCTTCGAGTTCATTAAGATCTAGATTCGCTATCTGTAGCGTATCTCTAAAAATTACTTTATCACCAGTTTCGTCTAGTACAAAAGCGCCATGTATAATATCTCTATTTTTTTGTAATAGACTACGGTATACGACTTCATTTTTATTTTTGATAGTGCAGATGTGCTGTTCCATTATTAAAATGGGTGGTGCAATCCCAAGAATCATATTTTTAATTCCTTCGGCTTCTTTGCTGATCATAATAATACCTTCCCTATTGTTTTCATGGGTAATATCATATTTAAGTTGTAGTAAATACTTTTTTACTACCTGATAATGATCTTGCATTAGATGGTTTTTTGATAAATGAATAATTATGTATGACTGATTTTCTTTAGTATATCAATATTACAAAAAGTAGCACAAATTTTCTGCAATATCTTTGGCTAAATTAACGAGATAAAAAATAAGAGTGATCATGGGTATGAATGATTTAAGTTAATAATTAGATGTTGTGCTAAAATTTTTAGTATAATCCTCAGTATTTCTTAGGAAAAGAATAAAATCGTGAAGTATTTCTACTAAAATTAGCTTTTTAATAGAATATTAGCTAATATTGTTAGTGTAAATGTACAATTATTTTTTATAATTGCAAATAAAATTAGCAAAAATGTCTTTTTTCGGAAAAAACATAAAAAAAATACGTGGAGTAAAAGGTTTAAGTCAACAAGCCTTTGCTGAGCTTTTTGATCTAAAACGTGGTACATTAGGCGCATATGAAGAGGGTAGAAGCGAACCAAAAATAGAAACAATTATTAAGATTGCTAATCATTTTAGCATTGCAATAGATGATTTATTAACGAATGAACTTACCGTAAATCAACTTCTAAAGTTTAAAGGGGATCTTACCACTTATGCAGAAGATGTGAAACGAGAGAAATTTGCAATCGTCCCTTGTATAACAGAAAGTACAGCTAATGATTATATTACTTTATATAATGCAGAGGGTTTTATTAAAGAATTACCAACCATGCAATTACCGGTAAACCCAACTAAAGAGTTTAGAGGATATACCGTAAGTAATCTCGAGATGACATCACATGATAAAGGTTTTTATCCAAAGGATGTTGTAATAGGAGAAAAAGTTCCTCCTACAGTGATTAAAAAATTGAATAATGGGACATTGGTTTTTGTAGTTGTCGAGAATAAACTAATCTTTAGAAGGCTATATGTTTTAAAAGGTAATGCAGTACTAAGGGCCGATCATAAAAATATTGAAGACTCATCATTTCCTATATCAGATATTAAAGAACTATGGAGAGTGCGGTATGCATTTTTTAGACGTATACCAGAATTTGGTGACCTGGTTGAAGACAAATTGTTGTTGATAGAAAAGGAGCTCTTGCGAATGAAAGAGAAGCTTAGGTAGTTAGTCATATAATTTGTTTGAATTCGAAAAATCTTTTAAATATTCTTTTATTTTTTTTAAATGAACATCCACTGTATGTTTTAATTCATAAGAAGAATATTTTAATTTACTTTGAAATTTACCAAACATGATCTATTAATTCATTGGATATCAATTAGATTATGTATTGTATTTGATATTTAAATTTGGTATCTTGATCTATCCCATGTTATGATGAGTGATAAATAATCTCTTATCTTAATATCTATCCTAGAACAAATAGCTAACAATGTTAGTGTTGTCTGTTAATTTATGCTCTGCATTATATTGGCAAAAACAATGTTTTTTATATCTAAATTAATCCAATACTATTATCTCTATTGATGATACTATTTAAGCAGTACCTAATAATATAATAAAGGTTGAGAGGTGTAGGTGAGTTATTTTTCCAACATAAAATTAAGAATTAGCTAGCTACGACATACCACGATGAGACAAGAGTTTAGAATGTATTTTATGAAGAAGTATGGTATTTCTTGAATAAATTCAACAAACCCATTTAGTAGTTTTATAGGAGGAGGTAATAGTTTAATAGATTTTATATATCGAATGTTTAAAATCAATAATATTTTTTTATCATAAATTTGAAAGAACATAAGAACAAATAATCATCTAATAAAATCTACAGCAAATGGAAAATAAAAACCTCAAGAGTACAGAGTCTCACGGTTCAAATCATCATGGTAATGGTATGGGTGAGTGTCCTTTTATGAATGGTACACTTAAGCAAGGTGCGGGCACAGGAACTTCTAATCGCGATTGGTGGCCGAATCAATTAAACTTAAATATTCTTCGTCAACATTCTTTATTATCCAACCCTATGGATGAAGAATTTGATTACAGTAAAGAGTTTAAAACTCTTGACCTTAAAACAGTAAAGAAAGATCTTTTTAAACTTATGACCGATTCTCAGGATTGGTGGCCAGCTGATTATGGTCATTATGGACCTCTTTTTATTCGTATGGCATGGCACAGTGCTGGGACTTATCGAATTGCTGATGGTCGGGGAGGTGCCAGTTCAGGAACTCAACGTTTTGCACCATTAAACAGTTGGCCAGATAATGCCAATCTAGATAAAGCCCGTTTGTTATTATGGCCGATTAAACAGAAATATGGTAAGAAAATTTCATGGGCAGATCTTATGATTCTTGCTGGGAATTGTGCTTTAGAATCTATGGGTTTTAAAACTTTTGGTTTTGGAGGAGGACGTGAAGATGTTTGGGAACCTGAACAAGATATTTATTGGGGTGCCGAGACCGAATGGTTAGGTGATAAACGTTATACAGGTGACCGAGAGTTAGAGAATCCTCTGGGAGCAGTTCAGATGGGATTGATCTATGTAAACCCCGAAGGACCTAATGGAAATCCTGATCCAATTGCTTCGGCTCATGACATTCGTGAAACTTTTGGCCGTATGGCGATGAACGATGAAGAAACAGTTGCCCTTATTGCTGGTGGGCATACGTTTGGTAAAACACATGGTGCTGCTGATCCAGATAAATATGTAGAGAGAGAACCGGCCGCTGCAGGTATCGAGGAGCAAAACTTGGGTTGGAAAAATAACTTTGGAAGTGGTAATGCAGGAGATACTATTACTAGTGGGTTAGAAGGAGCATGGACCAGTACTCCTACAAAATGGAGTAATAATTTTTTCTGGAATTTATTTGGCTACGAATGGGAACTAACCAAGAGCCCCGCAGGGGCACACCAATGGATACCAAAACACGGAGCTGGTGGCGATAGCGTACCCGATGCACATGACCCCTCTAAACGTCATGCACCAATTATGCTTACCACAGACCTTGCTCTACGAATGGATCCTGCTTACGAGAAAATTTCAAGACGTTTTTATGAAAACCCCGATGAATTTGCAGATGCGTTTGCTCGCGCATGGTATAAACTAACACATCGTGATATGGGACCTATTGCAAGATATCTTGGCCCAGAAGTACCTAAAGAAGAATTAATTTGGCAAGACCCGATCCCAAAAGTTACAGATGCATTAATAGATGATCAGGATATTGCCAGTTTAAAAAACAAAATACTTTCTTCGGGGCTATCTGTTTCTCAATTAGTATCTACTGCCTGGGCTTCAGCATCCACATTCCGCGGTTCTGATAAACGTGGTGGTGCAAATGGTGCACGTATTCGTCTTACACCACAAAAGAATTGGGAAGTGAATAATCCGACTCAGTTAACCAATGTATTAGAAACTTTAGAAAGTATTCAACAAGAATTTAATAGTTCAGCATCTGGAGATAAGAAAGTTTCATTAGCAGATTTAATAGTCCTGGGCGGCGCTGCAGGAGTAGAGGAGGCAGCAAAGAATGCAGGACATAAGATTGCAGTACCTTTTTCACCAGGGAGAGCAGATGCATCACAGGAACAAACCGATGTAGAATCGTTTTCTGTTCTGGAGCCTGTTGCCGATGGATTTCGTAACTATAAGAAAACAAAGTCTTCTATCTCTGCAGAAGAAATGTTGATAGACAGAGCTCAATTATTAACACTAACTGTACCCGAGATGACAATACTTGTTGGTGGTCTTCGAGTGTTGAATACGAATTTTGATCGATCTCAACATGGAGTTTTTACTCAGCGTCCCGAAGTGCTTACAAATGATTTCTTTGTCAACTTACTCGATTTAAGCACTACCTGGAAAGCAACTTCTGATGCTCAAGAAGTATTTGAAGGATGTGATCGTGCTACAGGAGAAATAAAATGGACAGGTACCCGAGCCGACCTTATATTTGGTTCTAACTCTGAACTAAGAGCTCTTGCCGAGGTTTATGCTAGCAAAGATTCTGAAAAGAAATTTGTAGATCAATTTGTTGCAGCATGGTGTAAAGTCATGAACCTTGATCGATTCGATTAAACAGACTAAACTATAAAAAGAGTAAAACAACAGGTGGTTTGTTGTCAAGCCACCTGTTTGATTCACTAGTTAGGTGACAAAAAATATAGAATCGTACTAGTCACTAATATTTTTGAAATTTTTTTGATGCTGTAAAGAGGGATTCCGATGCTATATTTTAATCATGATTAATAGATATGTAATACATTATGAAAGATATTTTTAATTTCATTCGATCAGAAGAATTAGGAGAGGTAAAAGCACTTTTAAATAGTAACCCTGAGGTTGTGAACTCAAAAGACTCCAGAGGTTCTACCCCATTGCTACTAGCATCTTATTATGGTCTCGAAGATATAACTAAAGAAATTTTAAAATACTCTCCAGATATTGATATAAAAGATGGTGCTGGAAATACAGCACTAATGGGAGTTTGTTTTAAAGGACATTACAATATTGCAAAATTACTTATAGCATCTGGAGCAGATGTAAATCAAAAAAATGTAAATGAGGCTACTGCATTAATTTATGCAGCGACTTTTGGTCAAAAAGAAATTATTAAATTATTAGTAGAAAACGAAGCAGATATTTCTACTAGAGATAACCGTGGATGTACCGCAGAAATGCATGCAAAAAATCAGGGTTTAGAGGTTACCGGATTATTTAAGCTTACGCAGTGAAGAAGAACAACGACATAAAAAGTATAAAATCGGTAAATATTAGATCTATTGATTTTAAAAGACAATTGTTAATGTCCTCTGCTATGGTGGCTGTTTTTGAGTCTTTCTTAAAAGAGAGTATCGGAAATGAGGTATTAGTAATAAACACTAATATAGGAATGGAGGTATATTATTTTTCTAATAATGACTATAGTACATTTATTAGAGAAAGTATCCTATTATATACACTTACTCAGATAGATCATAAAAGACTTAAATTTAAAAATAATCAAAACAGGGAAGAAGTATATCAAAGTTTTTGTCAGGCATTAATTACATTTTCTCAATACCCTCAAATCTTTTTGGCATACACCAAAAAGTTCATTCATCTTAAAGCAAAAAACAAATCAAGTAGATTTGTGATTCCTATTTTAAACAGTTTTTTTGAAGAAGTACTTAAGGTACTTTCAAAGACGGGCAAAATACCACATTACGAAAAGATAAAAAAAGCAAAAAACAAATCTCATAAATCCGATCTGGATAAAAGTATTATTGAAAATTTAATTTCTGAAATTTTATTAAAGAAGCATTCTAATTAGTTTTGTTTTAGAATTGAAGTTATTTTGATAGCATATTTAGAAGTATCAATACTATAAATATGCGCACAATTGATAAAAACCATTAGCCTTTTACTTTCTTATTTCTGTAGCTAAATCGATAGTAGTTATCCTATTTTGAGATTTAGCTGTAGGAAAATGCTATTTTATTGAGATAATGTTTTAAATATTAGATCATGAACAGGGGAAAAACCCCCTTAAAACTACCTGCTTAACGTTAACATTTGTAGTATTAAACTTTCATTTTTAGGTGGAAAAATGTTAAAATTTCAATGAAAACACCTATTTATCGCCGAAATACATAGTATTTTGGTGATTACGTAAATATATTACGTTTTTCCCGTATTCGAATATTGAGAATCTGTACTACCTTTATAATGAATTGATTACGAAATGTTATATCGGTTCAAGAGTAAAAGTAAATTCGTCAAAATGTAAAATAATCTTCTATTGCCCCAGAAGAATGTTTAACACGGTTTAAAAAGATTAAAGATCAAAGAAAAGATCTCTCTTTTAAAATACCAATACTTCTATTACCCCAGAAGTATCCCAAATCTTAAAAATGATGACGAAAACTACTAAGCCTACACCAAACAGTACTATATTTAATAGTATACTTCAGATTAATAATCTTTTTAATAATTTCTTCTCTAAGACTTTAGTTAATGAAAATGATATTAAGTGTATTTTTAAAACAATATATCAGCGATTACTTTTTATCGTATCGATCCTGCTTTTATTATCTTGTACTACCGGTGATGACCTAGACGCTGTGGATATAGAGTCAGAGTTTTCGGCACCAGAGAAGATTGTAAAAGTTAATATTATTTATGTAGAGTCTTCAGAGACTTTGGATAAATCATCATATACTCTTAACGAAGCCGAGTTTATAAATTATTTGAATGGAGAATATTTTCACAGATTTGGAATAGGATTAGAATTAGGTGAATCTAAGAGCTTAGTTAATGAAGAACTTTATGATCTTAGAGATAATGAAGGTTCAGAACCTAGCACATTTTTGATGCAATCTCGAGAATCTTATGATAAAAGTAAAGTAAACATATATATAGTTAAAAGATGTAATATCCGTGCTATTGCCGGGATTGGAAGAGATCAAAGAGTATTGATAACAGATGAAAACTTATTTACTTCGACCACCCCACATGAAATAGGTCATGCGTTAGGTTTATTTCATAGTCACGAAGCAGAAAATATTATGAATACTGTAAATAAAGATTCTAGACATAACTTTAATGAAACTCAAGAAAAGAAAATAAAGAAACGAATCGATGAAATTAACTTGAATAATTAATCTAAGCAATTCATAGTTTGATTATGATGAATTATAAAATATACTGTCGATGATAATAAATTCAAATACCGACCATACATAAATAAACCTATAATTTTTACTGGCAACTTCTTCTTGATCATATATAAAAAGGATTTTCATCCTTAAATAATAGCTGTTTTTAAATAGTGGTATAGCGCTAATGATGAAATTAAGTTAAGAAAAAACAAAATTTTTAAAGATAAAAAAACGATAATGTACAGTTCAATACATTAGCAGTACAGTTCAATTCATTTAGTTTTTTATATAAGACATAGTGTTCCACCTTTGCATTAATAAAATCAATCAATTAATCAAAAAACGAACAGTTATGAATCTAATATCAAGAATTATTGTCGCAAACCTGTTTAAGGTAATATTGTTAATTCTTTCTCTACTCTTTATATCAAATATTAATGCCCAGTCTTATGCTGTAAATTATAATAAAGGCAAAACGACTATTAAGGTTCAGAATGGCATGTTTGATAATTTCTCGATAAATTATGAAGGAGAGATCACACTATCGAATGATGATAGAGATGTTATTGGTATTTCTGATGGTGGTTATCTCGAAATAAAAAAATCTGCTTTTGGTAGTAAACGCCGGATTGTAATCGAATCCGAAGGTAATGGTAAGCTTAATAAAAAGTATTTTGTTGGTTCTTCTAAAAAAGATTTTAATTCTGAAGGTAGAAAATGGCTTGGTGAGATTTTGCCAGAAATTGTAAAAACAACCACTTTAGGAGCAAAAGGTAGAGTAGATCGATTCTATAATCAGGGTGGTGCCAATATGGTATTTAATGAAATAAGAACGTTTGAAAGCGATCATGTAAAATCTACATATTTAAAGTTAATATTAGAAAAAAAACTAACTCCTAAAGAGATGGAGTCATTATTAAGGTTAGCGGGAGAAGAAATAAAATCTGATCATTACCTCGCCGAATTGTTAAGATACAAACAGCAAAACTTTTTTGCTTCAAACGCTTTAATATCTGCATATATAGAAGCAACAAAAAGTATTGGATCTGATCACTATGCTACAGTGGTATTAAATACGGCTATCGAAGATGGTAACCTTTCTGATGACCAGATAGGTAAACTATTTAAGATAACAGCAGAAATTGATTCTGATCATTATATGTCTCAAGTGCTTATCAATGTAATGAAGAAACGAGAACTAAATGAAACTAATCTTAATCTTTTAATCGAAAACTCTAAGCAAATTGGATCTGATCATTACAAAGCACAGGTACTAAATAAAGCGTTAGAGCTTCCGGGGATTTCTAGAGGAAATTACAATTCTTTTTTGGCCACGTTAGAAGATATTCAATCTGATCATTATATCACTACAGTGCTTTCTAGACTATTGGATAAGAAATTAAATAGTAGTGAATTAAGTGAATTACTTTCACTTGCAGGAAAATCAGTTGGATCTGATCACTATTTGGTAGAAGTTCTGACTAAGACCATTAATAAACAAGGTCTGGATGGTGAGAATATGGATGTCTTCATCCAGGCGTTATCCAGTGTTAGTTCGGATCATTATGCTTCTGTAGCTCTAATAAAGTTATCAAGGAAAAACCTGAGCAGCAGACAACTTCTAGAAATCCTTAACAATGCAACGTCTCAAATAAGTTCGGATCATTATTTGTCAGAAATTTTAGTAGCTTTTGCTCCATCAGTTAATAAATCTGGAGATAATGTAAAAGAAGCGTATCGTAATGCTTGTAAAAATATTTCATCAGAAACGTATTTCGGAAGAGCCCTTCGTGCACTAAAATAACAATACATATTTCATCCTGCCATTAGTCTTTTATATCTCTGTATTATTGACTATTTTGGTAGGATGAAGTCTAGTGTAGATCATTATATATACCAACCATCATCAATCGTGAAAAAGTATTTTACTATCATTTTAGTAGGGTTCATTCTGGGATTGCTTACGTATAGTTTTTTGGGATTTACCCAAGAAGAAGATAATACGAAACTACTATGGCTATCAGGATTTCTAGGAGTTATTATTATCTATACCAATACGATCTTCAATGAAATATTTAACAGGTTTATTTCCTGGAAAAAATATACGGGACTTCGTCTTTTAACAGGAGTGTTATCCAATACGATCATTTCCTTTCTATTCATAAGTCTTGTTTTATATGGATATGCTTTTATAAAAGAGGCACAAGTTTCTTTTATTGAAGATTATAGTGAAATATTGCTAAAATTGATTATTCTGATATTTTTTGCTTCTCTGGTGTATACTATTATTTATTTTGCAATACACTCTTATTATCAATATGCAAAAGGTCAAATAGTAGCATTACAATTAGAACGAAAACAAACCGAATTACAGTTAACAGCATTAAAATCACAATTAAGCCCTCACTTTTTATTTAATAGTGTAAACACAATATCTTCTTTGTTGTATAGTGATGTAAAAAAAGCAGAATTATTTATTCGAGAACTAGCCAAATCCTACCAGTATATTTTAAACAAATACGAAAACAAATGGTTAATTGTCGAAGAAGAGTTACAATTTGTGAATTCTTACCACTTCTTGCTGCGTACACGATTTAATGATCGTATTAATTTAGAAATTACATTGCCAGATTGGGTGTTAAAAAGTAAAATTCCGCCGCTAGCACTTCAAATGTTGATAGAAAATGCGGTAAAACATAATCAAATGACTTCTTCTGAAGTGTTAAAAATAGTTATCACCTGCGATGATCATAATATTAACGTATCAAATAATAAGACCATAAAACCTAAAGGAGTAGATTCCTTTAAAATAGGATTAGGCAATATTAGATTAAGGTATGATCTCATTTTTAATAAAACTATCGAGGTAATAGATGAGGAACAGTTTACTGTAAAACTTCCTATTATTTTATAAAGTAAGTTTACCTAAAAACGTTAATGTGAATTCAAATAAATACTAAAGTGCAAACAAGTGAATAAGTTATTTATACATCATCCAATATTTAGAATCATTAGCCCTCTTTGTAGTGGTGCTCTGGTGTATCTGCTTATTTTACTGGTTAATAATAATGTGACCCAGTTACAAGAAGAATTTCTTGGACAGGAATTATATGTGTGTATTGGGTTAGCATACCTTATCCAGGAATATTCTAGAATTTCTTTATTCTTTTTTGAAAAGCTAAAATTTCCAAATTCATTGGTAGGTAAGATTATGCTGCAAATCATTATTTCGGTAATTACTTCTATACTTTTGGTTTCTGGATCTATGTTTCTGTATTTTGATTTAGTGCTAGGGTTTACACCTAATAGTTCTGAGCTTATTATTTTCAATAGTATCTTTTCGGTGATTACAATAATATATCTTTCATTATACCTAAGTCATCAGTTTTTACATAAAATAAATACAGAAATAATGACAGAAGAACTATCTCTGAAAGAAGGGGTAGAACAGGATTTTATTCAATTTAAAAAAGGAATAAACCCTACATTAATGTTTGAAACTTTAGAGTCGTTAATACTGGTCATGAAAAAGGATACCGATAAAGCAGAATTTTTGGTAGATCATTTTTCGGCAGTATACCGATATATCCTTTCCAAAACAATAAAAGAGTTAGTACTTATTAATGAAGAACTCGATGCCTTGGATCAATTATTACTTTTATTTGAGTACTTACCATACAGAAAAACGAAATTTATTAAAGAAGAATCAATACATACATTAGTTGTTCCTGGTAGTCTTTTATCCTGTGCAGAACAAATTATAAGAAGTACAATAGTTTCAAGAGAAACAGAACTTGTCGTGACAATGACCCAGGATCCGAAATATGTATTATTAAAATATCCACATCAGGAAAAGATTAGCTATACTATGAATTGCAATAGTATCAAAGATATTCTGGATATGTATCGATTCTATACAGATATACCAATTACTGTTACCAAAGATGATATTTATACTATAATTTACATACCAAAACTTACTATTGATGAAAGTAGCAATAATTGAAGACGAACCTTTAGCCGCAGAAAAATTAGAACGTTACTTGTTAAAATATGATTCTGATATTCAGGTAATAAGTAAATTGGTTTCAATAGAAGAAGCGGCACTTTGGATAGACTCACATCAAGAAGAAGTAGATCTCTTTTTTATGGATGTTCAGCTTATAGATGGACTTAGTTTTGAGATTTTTAATAAAGTTAAAGTGAGTAAACCTGTAATTTTTACTACGGCCTTTGATGAGTTTGCAATTGATGCTTTTAAAGTAAATAGTATAGACTATCTTCTAAAACCAATATTGTTTACAGATCTTTCAAAAGCATTAAAAAAACTGGAAACATTACGATCTCAGTTTTTGGGAGAGATTAATGTTAGCCATGCGGTTAAGAATATGACTAGTACTGTGTATAAGAATAGATTTTTGGTTCGCCTGGGAAATCATATTCACTCAGTTAAGAGCGAGGATATTTCCTTTTTCTTTGCAGAAGGACGAGATGCTTACCTTGTTGCAGAAAACCGAAAAAAATACATGATAGAATATAAACTAGAAACTCTCGAAGAATTACTAGAACCCAAAAGCTTTTTTAGAGTAAATCGAACTTTTATTGTCAACATTAATGCTATCGAAGATGTATTGGTATATTCTAACAGGCGTTTAAAACTTACGCTAAACCAGAATATAGATAAAGAAATTGTTGTTAGCCGTGAGAAAGTTGCAGATTTTAAACAATGGTTTGAGGGAAATTAATGCATAATATTATTTTGAAACAAAAAATAGACACTCTGTACTAGAATAAATTTTTCTTCGAGTTGTAGATTTCAGTAAATGTAGATTGTACTCTTTTAGAGACTAGAAAATAAGGAATCCAGATTGCAGCCTTCAAGAAGGATTTACCTATATCCTTAAAAGCTTGAACCTTGTCTGCATCTGTATAAGATAATTCATTAAGATTAAAAGCAATGATAGTGTCTAGTGCGGGTACAACAAATGAGAATGCATAGAATATGATAATCATTTTAGGTAAAATTGTTCTACGGTTAAAAAAAAGGAAAATTATAAATATTGAAAAAACAACAAATACCGAATTGTATATCAGCTCAAAAACGATCAACAATGAGGTAAATAAAGCAGTAAATGATTCATGATCTTGGGTGATATAATTCCAAGTGGAAGCCGAAAAAAAATTGTCAAAATTAGTAAAGACTTCGATAGTTGTAATAATAGGAGTGAATATAAGTCCAATAGCAATAAGGATTAACCAACCTCCAATCTGAAGTTTTTTCTCGTTTTGTATTATCCGACCTATAATATCATAGTTTATATAGATTTTGAAAGCAAAAAATGAACTTAACGCAACCGAAATTAGGGATAGAAGAATTAAAACCCAACTAACTTTAGAGCTTTGTGTTACCAGATTTTTGTTATAAGTTAGCATATAAGATAACCCATCAAGTATCTTTTTGTGTTTTGAAATAAATGTATTGACTTCTGTAGGCTCTACATAGTTTTTCAAGGTTTTGTATGTATGTGTAAGTGTGATTTTCTTATTAGAATAATCAACATTATACCTGTAGTTAAATGAGTCGTTTTGTATAATAGTATCTGAATTTTGTGCATTCCAATCTTCAGGTAAATTTATTACAATTTTTTGTTCAAAATCTATTGGATATTGAACATAATAGGGCATAGTTCTTTCTGGGGATTTACTCAGATTAGCATATGATTCGATATTAAGTGGGTAGAATTCGCTTACAAGTATTTCACTATTTTGAGGAGATTTAACCCATAAAGAATCAATAAAATAACTCTCTTTTACAATTATTTCATTGGTGTTTTTTCGATTGTCAATTAATTCGATTTTGGAAAATTCTCTAATGCTGGGATATACTGCACTATAGAAGTTTAAATATTCCTTTTGTATTTTTTCTATATCTTTTTTTGCAAAATTCACTCTTTGGTCATCTGCATTTGAACCGCTGTACGTTGTCGTTACAAATAGATATCCTGTCCCACCAATTTTTTCTAAATCAAATTCTTCTACTACTCTAATTGTGTTTTTAGATTCTGATTCTATTTTTGATAATTGATTTTCTTTTTTATTTAGTAAAAGCCCAGTCTCATAGTCAGGAACATATAAGTTATCAATATTTCCTCCTTGATTACTTATAGTAGGATCAATGTAATAGTTTCGATTATTTTGTTTGACCTGAACGATACAATGATTAAATACATTTGGTGATGGCAATTCATCCCAAATGTTTTTTCCATTATAGGAGTTTACCAGAATTGGGGCTGCATCGAACTTAAAACTTTTTAAAATCTCACTCAATAAGAAAGATTTTGCCTTACAATCCCCATATCTTTGCTCAAGAACTTCAATAGGATTATTGGGTTTATGTGAATTTAATCCACCTTCGAACCCAAGATATCTAATATCATCCTGAACAAACCTTCTGATCTTATTTAATAAGGAATCTTTTGGAGTATTTAAAAATAATTTAGCAACTATTTTTTTGAGTTTCTTTTGATCCGAATTGTTGATTGTATAGTGTTTAGAGTATTGGTTAACGACTTCATTCCAAGAATTATATTCAGATATAGATACATTTGGCATAGGATCATACCAAGATGGTGTATTAGTGTCATAAATTAAAGGTTCGATATTTTTATTTTCCCAGATGTATTCTCTAACTCCGTCGTTTAGATTTGCGATAGACTCCTTTGCATTATTAAAATATTTAAAATTTAGCTGTCTACTTTCGGATATTATAACTCTATTATATAAGTGTCCTATTGGAATTGAGTATTGAAAGTATATTTTATTATGATATTTGTTTTCATAAATGGGATTTAAACCTATAATAGTAAACGAATAGTCAATGAAATCACCTTTTCTGACATCAGTTAAATTTATAAATGCTGTAAGAGTGCCATCATATAGAAAACGTTCCATATTAGTTTCTCTTTGAACAGTTTTTATTTGATCAGAAGACAGTTTATTGATTATAATACCATCTCGAATAATGCTGATATTATGAATAAATAATTTTTGGTAGGAAGGATCAAAATCTATATTTATATCAGAAACTTGCTGAATCCCTTCATTATTAATTACTTCAATTGTATAATGTGAAAAAAAACTATTGTTATCAAGGTTTTTTTGATAATCAATTATATGGTAATAATATCCAGATGTAATTTCTTTCTCTTTGTCCTCTAGATTTGATTTTTCTATTTTTTTGACCCAATTAGGTACTTTGACAATAGAAATTTTGTTTTTCTGCCCAAATCCATTTAAACATAGAATGGTAAATAAAATTAGAAGTATAAGTCTTTGCATATAAATGAATTAATACACCTCTTGAACAAATTTGGGGCTTTTTCAAAAGAAATAAATTAATAATGTCTACAATGCTTAAAACTCTGCATTAAGAGGTGTTCTTGGATAAGGAATCACATCACGAATATTACCCATCCCTGTTACAAAAAGAACAAGACGCTCAAAACCAAGTCCGAAACCACTATGTGTACACGTACCAAAACGACGAGTATCTAAATACCACCATAATTCCTCTTCTGGAATATTAAGAGCAGCCATCTTTTCTTTAAGCACATCCAAACGCTCTTCACGTTGAGAACCACCTACTATTTCTCCAATACCAGGAAATAAAATATCCATTGCTCTTACCGTTTTTCCATCTTCATTAAGTCGCATATAGAACGATTTAATATCTGCAGGGTAATCAAATAAAATCACTGGGCATTTAAAATGTTTTTCGACAAGAAACCTTTCATGTTCACTTTGTAAGTCAGCACCCCATCCATCAATAGGAAATTTGAATTTCTTCTTCTTATTGGGTTTAGAATTTTTAAGAATGTCAATGGCTTCAGTATAGCTTACTCGTTTAAAATTGTTCTCTAATATAAACTTTAATTTATCTCGTAATAACATTTCGGCACGTTCTGCCTGAGGTTTTTGTTTATCCTCCTGTACCAGGCGATTTTCTAAAAACTCAAGATCATCCGGGCAGTTATCTAAAATAAACTGGATTACGTATTTAATAAAGTCTTCTGCCAAATCCATATTGCCATCCAGATCACAGAAAGCTACTTCTGGTTCTACCATCCAGAATTCTGCAAGATGCCTCGATGTATTTGAGTTTTCTGCCCTAAAAGTAGGTCCAAAGGTGTATACCTGACCTAATCCCATAGCATAAGTCTCTGCTTCTAATTGACCAGAAACAGTTAAGTTTGTTTCGCCACCAAAAAAATCTTCTTTATAATCAACCTCACCATTCTCATTTTTCGGAATGTTATTAAGATCCATATTGGTTACTTTAAATGCTTCTCCAGCACCCTCGGCATCACTTTTTGTAATTACTGGTGTATGCACATAGTAAAAATCATTCTTTTGAAAATATTCATGTATTGCAAAAGATAATTTTGAGCGCACTCTCATGATAGCCCCAAAGGTATTGGTGCGAACTCTTAAATGAGCTTGCTCACGTAATTTTTCTAGCGAATGCCGTTTTGGAGATAAAATAGTAAGTTTTAACTCTTCGGGATCAGCATCTCCTTCGACTTCTACATTAGATATCTGGATCTCTACACGCTGTCCTTTTCCCTGGCTTTCTATAAGAATACCTTCTATTGCAACTGCCGCACCAACATTTATTCTGCTTTGTACAGTAGCATCGATTGTATTATCTTCTAAAACACACTGAATATTATTAATAGTTGATCCATCATTAACCGCTATAAAACGATCATTTCTAAAAGAACGAACCCAACCTTTAACAAGTACAGGCTGTAATAATTTATCACTTTGTAGTACCTCTATTATTTTAGTATGTTTCATCTGTTTTTTAATATTATTTGTTTTTGGTTTTATAGCCTTCAATACAATTTAATGAGCATAAAAACCAAGGATGTTTGAATTTTGAGGTAGCAAAGATAATTTTTTAATCCGATTGAAGCATAATCTTATGAATTCAAAAAGGGTATAGTAATTAAAATATATTTTGATACTCTTTTGGATACTGGTGAGTGTATACAATCAAAATACCAAAATCTGACGTTTTTTCGAATTATGATTCTACGTAAAAACCGTAATTAGATGTGTTTTTGATTGAAAAACAGACGTATTTGAGAGTTTTTTTGATAAATTATTGCAAAAAAAATAAGTTTCTGTTGATATTTAAAATACTGAAAATCAGTAATTTGAACACTGTTTTGTTGAATTTTACTTGTTTAAATAGTGTTAAAGTTTAAGCTATTTCGGTAAAAAGGGGATTTTTCCCCCCTATTAGGTATTTCAAAATATAAAAAGGGGCAGTATCTTGCATATGCAATTATGACGATTGTGTTTACGTTAAGTTTAGTTCGATAGGTTTTGGGGTAATCTATCTTACAGAAGTCCCGCTAGTTTCTAGCGGGGCTTTTTTTGTGAAGATATTATGTGTTCTTTATGTCTTATTTTCTTTATTCTTCCTCGCCTTGAGTTTCTTCAAGTTCTTCATCATTAGGAATGATTTTCAAGGTAGGTTCTTTAAGAGTTTTCTTATTTGCAATACTTCGTTCTAACGAAAGTAATAAGGAAGGAAGGAGCAAAAGATTTGCCAGCATAGCAAATAATAAAGTTGTTGATACCAAGCCTCCAAGTGCCTTGGTTCCCCCAAAACTAGATATCATGAATACCGAAAAACCAAAAAATAAAACAGTTGAGGTATAAAACATACTCACTCCTGTTTCTCGTAATGAAGCAAGAACAGATTTTCTAATCCTCCAATGATTTGATTTTAATTCTTGTCTGTATTTTGCAAGGAAATGTATAGTATCATCTACAGAAATACCAAATGCAATACTAAAAACTAATATTGTAGAAGGTTTTATTGGTACACCAAGATATCCCATAAGGCCTGCAGTCATAAGCAATGGTAATAAATTTGGTATAAGTGATATGACAATCATTTTCCAGGATCGAAACATCCAAGCCATAAAAAGAGCAATCAAGATCACCGCAAGGCCTAGAGAAAAAGATAAATTCCATACCAAATATTTAGTTCCTTTCTGAAAAATAAGGGCTTTACCAGTAAAAGAAACGTCATATCTGTCTTTTGGGAAAATTTTCTCTAATTGTGGTTTTAGGGTGGCTTCTATACGCTCCATTTCTTCTGTGCCTACATCTTTCATGAAAGTAGTGATTCTTGCGTATTGTCCGGTAGAATCCACATAACTATTCATTACTCCTACTTTAGATTCAAAACTTTTGGCATACGGTAAAATAAAATTTCGCTCCTGGCTGGTAGGTATTTGATAATATTTAGGATTTCCATTATAAAAAGCTTGCTTAGAGTATTTGACCAGATTAACAATAGAAATAGGCTTTGACAATTCAGGAGTTTCTTCGAGAAGCTCCTGTAGTTTTTCCATACGTTTCAATGTAGGTAATTTTAATACTCCTTGTTTTCTCTTGGTATCTACTAATATTTCTAATGGCATAACACCATCAAATTCTTCTTCAAAAAACTCTATATCCTTATAAAACCCGGCAGATTTGGGCATGTCTTCTAATAGGCTTCCAGAGACTTTTATAGTATAAATACCAATAATGCTAACGATTAGAATAATGACAGAAGAAAAGTAGATTGTTACTCGTCTGGTTTTTACCATCTTTTCCATCCAATCCATTAGCTTCTCAATCCACCCTTTACCCAGGTGTTTTAAGTGTCTTTCTTTGGGTTGGGGCATATAACTATAAATTATAGTAATGACCAGGAGACAAAGTATAAATAGAGCGATTATATTTAAAGAGGCAACAATACCAAATTCTTTAAGTAATTTACTTTCGGTTAGGGCAAAGGTTGCAAATCCTGAAGCAGTAGTTACATTAGTCATTAATGTAGCATTACCCACTTTGGTAATTACCCGTTGAAGAGATTTTGCTTTATTACCATGTTTTTTTATTTCTTGTTGGTATTTATTTATTAAGAAAATACAATTAGGAATACCAATTACAATTACTAACGGAGGGATAATAGCTGTAAGTACAGTTATTTCATATTCTAAAAGTCCTAAAATTCCAAAAGCCCACATTACTCCAATAATTACAGCAGTCATGGATATAAAAGTGGCTCTTAAGGATCTAAAAAAGAAAAAGAAAATTAATGAAGTAACCAGTAGTGCTGCAAGAATGAAAACTTCTATTTCATCCATTATGTTTTGAGAATTCAAAGTTCTGATATATGGCATACCAGATACTTTTACATCCATCTTGTACTCATTTTCAAAAGCTAAAACAGAAGGAAGTAAAACTTCTTCAATAAACTTTTTTCGCTTCTTGGTGTTTACGATATCCTTTTTGAGATACAGTGCGCTTTGGATGGTTTTTGATTTCGTGCTGTATACAAGCCCTTCATAAAATGGTAACTTATTAAATAACTCGTCTTCGTATTTGGATACTTGTTTTTCAGTATAAATAGAATCTTTAATAAAAGGAACTAACTCAAATCGTGCAGGATTATCTTCTTTTTTTAAAGTTTTAAGATCGGCTATAGAAACAACCAGGTCGATCTCTTCATATTTTTTAAACGAATTATTAAAATCATTCCATGCTTTTAGCTTTTTAGGAGTAAAAAGTGTGCTGTCTTTAACAGCCATTACGATTAGATTGCCTTCTTCACCAAATTTTTGAAGGAATTTTTGATATAATATATTTACCTCATGATCATCGGGGAGTAGATTCGCCTCTGAGTGAGAAAACTTCATGTTTTTCCACTGAAAACCTAAAAAAATCGTAATTCCTATTATTGCCAGAAATATTACCGCCCTATTGCGAAGTATAATTCCAGCCAGTGCATTCCAAAACCCGAAACTGAATAATTTTGCCATCCTTTATTTTCCTGCTGCAAATGTAAGGATTGGGGAATTATTATTCAGGTATTTCTGAAAAGAAAATGATTTATTGTGTAAAGACTATAGTTTTAAGTAAAAAGTAAACTTACCCGAAATATTATCCTCAAAACGAGGGAGATGATAGGCACCATAGCGATAGGCAAAACTAAGCCCAAAACCGGCAAATAATTTGTTGATTTCAAATCCTGATTCTTGATATCCATGTTGCAAAGACGAAAAATTTACCCCTTGATGGTTTTCAAGATTGCTAACATCTCCGATGGCATAGCGCGTTATAAAAACGAGTTCTGGTTTAAACCAATTTGTGATTTTTACAGGTTTAATTCTATGTTTGACCTGTAATGTTGCCAGCCTGTCATTAAAAAATTCACCAAAATACATAGTTTCAAAAGTCCTTCTACCGGCTACAGAAAATCGTTGAAGTACTGTTTCTTTGGTCGGAGCATTAGGATAAGCGTGATACAAATGTGTGAGTGGGATATCTCCAGAAGCGATATCTGCTTCAAATAAAACACTCGTTTTAGATTGATTAATACGGTTAATGATATATTCTGCCTTTAAACCTATTTTGCTATAAGAGAAATTACTATCAAATACACCCTTGAAACCTTGCGTATATTGTGCTGTAATTTTGGGATATCCATCATGAATTTCTTTATATCGATTAGGTGTTTTTAGAAATTTACTAAATGGACTCCATCTTAATGCTATTGTAGCTTCTGCTGTTTTATATCCCGAAAATAGATTTCCATCATTTAGATATTGATACCCTCCTGTTTGATTTATATTACTCATAGAAAGTTGAGTTTCTGAAAGTAGTTTAGGAAATATCTGCTGCTGCAAACTAGCACTCCAGGTTCTGTGCTTGTAATAGAAATCTATATTTACCAAACGAGGCTCGAATAAAGAATATACTCTTCTGTCTGTAAGGTAAAGGAAACTGCCTACTTCTCTAATATCATCGGTATAATTAAAATTAAACCATGAGTTTGATTTTTTATTTACTAATAAACCTCCTCCTATACCATATTTGGATTTTGAATCTCTAAATCCGTAAACAAAATATCCTTCTAATCTAAATTGATTAGAGAATTTTGTGTTTGTTAAGCCACCTATTCCTAGCCGCAACCCTTCATAATTATTGTATTTTATAGGGTAAGTGAGATCAAAATTGAAAAATCCTACAGGATAATATCCAATATTAAAACTTTGGATAACATCAATTCTGCGTTCTATGTTTTGTGCTTTTACAATGCTATCTATGACTTGAAACGAGTTTAGATCTTTTTCTGTAATCGCACTAGTACGATATTGATTCCAATAAGATTCAGATCTATTATTAGCTTCGGGATCTATGCTTATTGTAGCTTGGTTTTGTTTAATGTCTTGACTAGTATCTAATTTGATATCAAATAAGTCTGTTGTAGAAACTAAAAAATCATTATTTCCAGAAGAATTTTTTTTATCGTTTCCTAATCTTCCTACAGAGATTCTCCCTCCAAATAAGCTTACTTTTTGTCTTCCATTTCCTGGTCTTATTGTGATTTCTTGTTTGGTTGGGAACCAGCTTTTTTGTTCAGAGAAATATTTAAAACTATGAGTTGCCATCACATTAAGTTCGCCTCGTAATTCTATAATAGCTTTTTGAATTCCTAATGATTTTGTATCTATATATAATACGCCTTCTAAACTTGCATAATTTTTAGATTTACGAGGTTGAAAAAGAATGACGTAAGCTGGGTTTTTACCCTGTACAGTATCGAGAACCTTATAATAATAATTTCTAAGAGCCCTGTTTGATAATGGTCCTATGTATTTATTGTTAAAAATCGTGTAATCTTCATCATAAAGAGAATTAGATTGTATTTTGATTCCCAGTACATTATAAATAGGCTCTTTAAAACCACTCATTCGAGTTGCTAAAACGGTCTCTTTTTCGCCGGCATTTTTTCTAAATTGGTGTAAACTTATTTTTTCTGAAAGAAAGGAATGAGCTTTGTTAAATAGATGCTCCATATCGACACTAGTAGTGTCTAGAGTGTTTAATTGAGCTTGATTATCTTCTGTGATTTTTAGTTTGTTATAACTTTTATAACTAAAATTACGTAAAATCTTTTTTGGATTATTTTTGTTTTTCCTACGTATGGCTTCAATAATAAGTTGAGCTGCAACGTTTTCGGGAGTATCTAATTTTACTGTCTCGAGATTTTCCTCTTTAGTACTGAGTCGGACTTCTATTTTTTCTGAATTTTTTGATGTAATTAAAATGGTCTTTGTTTGATATCCTAGATAGCTTATAGTAAGATTAACAGGGTAGGTATTACATCGTATAACAAACTCGCCCTTAACAGAAGTTAAGGCGTATGAAGAATTACTGGTTTTTATAGTGGCAAATGGCAAAGGTTGATTAGAACTTTCATCAATGACAATACCGTTAATACTAACTTGAGAAATTAAGACAAAGTGTACAAAAAATAATAAACAAAAAAATTTGTTCTGCATTATACCAAATAGGTTCAAAAAAGGCGAAGATACAAAAAAAGCGTTTCTAATAAGAAAACGCTTTAGTTATAATTTCTATACATTAAGAATTAAACTGTCATAATTTCTTTTTCTTTATGACTAAGCATTTCATCAACTTTTTTAATGTATGTATCTGTTAATGTTTGAATATCTACTTCAGTGTTTTTCGCCAAATCTTCTGATAGACCTTCTTTTTCTAATTTTTTAATCTCATTATTGGCGTTTTTACGATCATTACGTATACCAACTTTAGAATCTTCTGCTTCAGCTTTTGCTTGTTTCGCAAGATCTTTACGGCGTTCTTCTGTGAGAGGAGGAACACTAATGATAACGCTTTCGCCATTATTCATTGGGTTAAACCCTAAATTAGCTACCTGAATACCTTTCTCAATCTCAGGAATTACAGATTTATCAAAAGGCTGAATTGTAATGGTTCTTGCATCAGGAGTAGTTACATTTCCTACCTGGTTTAACGGAGTAGGAGAGCCATAGTACTCTACCATTACACTGCCTAACATAGCAGGAGATGCTTTACCAGCTCTGATATTGAGTAATTTTTTTTCTAAATGAGTAATTGCTGCTTGCATTGACTCTTTGGTCGAATCTATAATAAAATCTATTTCTTCGTTCATGTTTTAGTTCTTTTCTTCTGACAAATCAAAAAATAAGCCAATATGATTAAAGGTTTACTTGAGTACCTATAGATTCACCAGAAACTACTTTTAGTAAATTCCCGGCTTTATTCATGTCAAAGACTATTATAGGTAATTCATTTTCCTGACTTAATGTAAATGCTGTTGTATCCATCACTTTCAGACCTTTTCGTAAAACATCGTCAAATGATATGAAATCAAATTTTGTGGCATCAGCATTTTTTTCTGGATCAGAGGTGTATATTCCATCAACTCTTGTGCCTTTTAGAATAACGTCTGCATTAATTTCTATAGCTCTTAGCACTGCGGCAGAATCAGTAGTGAAATATGGATTTCCTGTTCCTCCACCAAATATTACAACTCTTCCTTTTTCGAGATGACGCATTGCTCTTCGACGTATAAAAGGTTCTGCAACTTCATTAATCTTTACTGCAGATTGTAATCGAGTAGGTATTTCGGCATCTTCAAGAGCACTCTGTAGGGCTAGTCCATTAATAACGGTTGCAAGCATACCCATATGATCTGCTTGAACTCTATCCATTCCTTTACTGGCACCTGCAACACCTCTAAAAATATTACCTCCACCTATCACAATAGCAACTTGTACGCCTTTTTCTGTAATTTGTTTGATTTCATGGGCATACTCTGCCAATCTTTTAGGATCAATTCCATATTGACGATCACCCATTAGAGCTTCGCCAGATAATTTAAGTAATATTCTTTTATATTCCATTATGAGATTTAACTGTGGTGCAAATATAGCGATATTCTTAATTTAGAAAATAGTTTGGATTATAAAGGTGGATTTTTAAGTTAAATAGTCAAATGTTAAAGTTTAAAAACTATTAAAAAAAGGGTGGTTTTCCCCTATAAGGGGTATTGATTCGTGTTGAATTATGTTATAGGTTTGCATCAAGGAAAACAAAAAAGGTGTTGGGGATGATAAATGTTTTTAGAAAGGAAATTGAACGTTTTTAATAAATAAATACGATGTAAGTGTTTATATAGGCTAATTGGGGAGTTAGTTTGTATTGGGGGTAAGTTTTGGAAGAAATTCTAAACTTATAAACGTTGGAAACCAGAAAGAAAATATTTTGAAAATGATGAATAAAAAACCGCTTCTATAATAGAAGCGGTTTTTATTTTTTTCAGATACGTCTGAATACTATATGATTTTTAGATTAACCCAAAGCTACTCTTTCAAAAGCAACTACAGATACATCGCCAAGTGTTTTTACATAATCAGCAACACTTTTCTTTTCATCTTTAATGAAATTTTGGTCAAGAAGACATTGTTCCTGATCTAAAGTAGTATTATCAGAAATAAATCTTTCTAATTTTCCTGGAAGAATTCTATCCCAGATTTGCTCAGGTTTACCTTCTGCTTTAAGCTCTTCTTTCAGCTTTTCTTCTGCTTGCGAAATTACATCATCAGTCAATTGAGATCTTGAAATAAATAGAGGAACATTTTTCAATGTTTTTCCTAATCTGCCAAGTTCAATATTCTCTTTTTCGATTGCTGCAATTCTTGCTTGAGTTTCTGAAGCAACATATTCTGGATCAAAATCTTTGTAAGACAATGTTGTCGCTCCCATAGATGCTACTTGCATAGAGATATCTTTGGCAAGTGTTTCTGCATTATCTATCTCGGTTGATAAGCCAGTTAGAGCACCGATTTTATTTCCGTGTATATAGGATCCTACAAAAGGAGCTTCTAGTACTTTAAAATCTCCGATTTCGATTTTTTCTCCAATAACACCAGTTTGTTCAGTAAGTTTTTCCTGAACGGTCATACCATTAAAATCTGAAGCTAAAAATTCTTCTTTAGAAGAAGTGTTAAGAGCTACTTCTGCTAGTTGTTTTGCTAAAGAAACAAAAGAGTCGTTTTTTCCTACGAAATCAGTTTCACAATTAAGAGAAACGATTACTCCTTTGTTTTTTGAATCATTAACTTTTGCAATAACTGCACCTTCAGAAGATTCTCTATCTGCTCTTTTATCAGCAATTTTTTGTCCTTTTTCTCTAAGGATCTTGATTGCTTTGTCAAAATCTCCTTCAGCCTCAACAAGGGCTTTTTTGCAGTCCATCATTCCGGCACCTGTAGCTTTACGCAATTTACTTACTTCGGCTGCTGTAATATTTGCCATATCTTTAAATATTTAATGTGTAAAATGTATTGTTTGTATAAAAAACAAGTCGTTTAGTTAGTACTGCAAAAGTAAAGAACCAAACGACTTATCAATTTTATATTAAAGTTAAGTTTTATCGCAGAGATATAAACTTAACTTCGAATTTTAATAGATATACAATCTATTTGTTTATTCTTCCTCTTGCTTTGCAGCTTCGGTTGCCGGAGCTTCTACTGTAGCTTCAACCTTTGCAGGTGTTTCAACTTTTGCAGGTGTTTCAGCTTTTACTGGAGCTTCAGCTTTTGCTTCCTTTTTAGGAGCCTCTTTTTTAGGGGCTTCTTTTTTAGGAGCTTCTTTTTTAGGAGCTTCTTTTGTTGCTTTTCTTTCGCTTAGTCCTTCTATAACAGCATCACTAACATAAGTCATAACTTTGTCTATAGATTTAGAAGCATCATCATTTGCAGGGATTACATACTGCACCTGACGTGGATCAGAGTTAGTATCAACCATTGCAAAAATAGGAATGTTTAATTTTTGAGCTTCTTTTACCGCGATATGTTCGCGAGTAATATCTACAACAAATAATGCCCCAGGTAGACGAGTCATATCAGAAATAGAACCTAAGTTCTTTTCTAATTTTGCTCTTAAACGATCTACTTGTAAACGTTCTTTTTTAGATAGTGTATTAAAGGTACCGTCTTTCTTCATTCTATCGATAGAAGCCATTTTTTTGACTGCTTTACGAATAGTAACAAAGTTAGTAAGCATACCACCAGGCCATCTTTCTGTAATGTATGGCTGATTAGCTTTACTTGCTTTTTCGGCTACGATTTCTTTAGCTTGTTTTTTAGTCGCAACAAAAAGGATTTTTCTGCCGGACGCTGCTATCTTTTTTAAAGCTTCACCAGCTTCATCAATTTTTGCAGCAGTCTTATATAAGTTAATGATGTGAATGCCATTACGCTCCATATAAATATATGGTGCCATATTTGGATCCCATCTTCTTGTAAGGTGACCAAAGTGTACACCTGCATCAAGTAATTCTTTTACTTCGATATTGTTTGCCATTTTTGTAATAGTTTACGTTCTGTTGAATTAGCAATGCCCAAGTGGCTACTTTTTGTATGGCCTTGTGCATTTAGATGCTAAACTAACCCCTCACGAATTGAGGTAACAACAAATACTGTTTTAATAAATTAACGTTTAGAGAACTGGAATTTCTTACGAGCTTTCTTCTGACCGAATTTTTTACGCTCTACCATTCTTGGATCTCTGGTTAACAAACCTTCTGGTTTTAGGATTGATCTGTTTTCTTCGTCTAATTCACATACCGCTCTTGATATTGCTAAACGAACAGCTTCTGCCTGTCCAGTAACTCCTCCACCATATACATTTACATTTACATCGTATTTGTCCTCATTACTTGTTAAAGTTAAAGGCTGATTTACTTTGTATTGTAAAGTAGCAGTAGTGAAATACTCATTAAGGTCTTTCTTGTTAACCGTAATTTTTCCAGAACCATCCTTAAGATATACTCTGGCTACAGCCGTTTTTCTACGACCAATTTTGTGAATAACTTCCATTACTTAAATTCGTTTAAGTTAACAGTTTTAGGTTGCTGAGCTTCCTGATTGTGATCTGCTCCTGCATATACCTTTAAATTACGAAATAAAGCTGCACCTAGTTTGTTCTTAGGTAACATTCCTTTTACCGCTTTTTCGATTAAACGCTCTGGATTTTTGTCATACAATTCCTGAGCAGTAAGACTTCTTTGCCCTCCAGGGTATCCAGTGTGACGGATATACGATTTATCAGTCCACTTTTTTCCTGTTAAGTTGATTTTCTCGGCATTGGTAATGATAACATTATCACCGCAATCAACGTGTGGGGTAAAGTTAGGCTTGTGTTTTCCTCTTAGTAGTAATGCAACTACAGAAGAAAGACGCCCTAAAGTCTGTCCTTCAGCATCTACATGCAACCATTCTTTTGTAACGGTAGCTTTGTTGGCAGATACTGTTTTGTAACTTAATGTGTCCACACTAATTATTTTTACTTAATTAAACATTCCTTTTCCTATATAAAATAGGGGTGCAAATGTACAATTATATATTTATATAGCAAACAGGTAATAGATATTATTTTTAAAGTATGATGCATTGGTTTTCAGTGATATTGATGTAATAAGGAGTTGTCTTGTTTGTTTTATGTTCAATAATCACCTTCTCCTGTTAATTTTTTACTAAAAAATGGCATAAAGTGTGACAAACTAAAATAATTTCTGTCATCTTAGTTATATCAATCATCAAACTTCTAATCATCATGAAATGTTATACCTATTTATTGGTACTCTTTTTGGTTCCTATTATTTCTACTGCGCAAGATTCTACTAGTACAGTTAAAAAACGAATTTATACTACAAAATTACTTAATAATGCCGAAGGATTAACAATTAATGGTTTAATTGATGAACCCGGTTGGGATGTGGTAGAATGGGCTGGTGATTTTATTGAAAATCAACCTGATGAAAATACGCCACCAAGTCAAAAGACCAAATTCAAAATTGCATATGATCAGAAATATCTATACGTAGCTTATCGATGTTATGATACCGAACCAGATAAAATAGAAAAAAGACTATCGAGAAGAGATGGTTTTGCGGGAGATCGTATTACACTTATCTTAGATACATATCATGATAAAAGAACAGCGTTTTCTTTTACTATAACAGCTGCAGGAGTGAAAGGAGATGAGTTCGTTTCACGAAATGGAGATAATTGGGATAGCAGCTGGAACCCAATATGGTATGCAGCAAGCAATATAGATAATGAAGGGTGGACCGCAGAAATAAAAATACCTTTAAGCCAGGTAAAATTTGGTAAAAGCAAAGAACAGGTATGGGGGCTTCAGGTAAACAGACTGTTTTTTCGAAAAGATGAGCGATCAGTTTGGCAACGAATCCCTAGAGATGCTCCTGGATTTATAAGTGAATTTGGAGAGTTGCATGGTTTGATTAATATCGAAGCACAAAAACAATTAGAAATCCAGCCATTTGCAGTAACACAATTTGATACGTATCCCGAGGAAAAAGGAAATCCATTTAGAGATGGTCAAGATTTTAAATTGAATGGAGGGTTAGATGCAAAAATCGGAATCACAAATGATCTAACTTTGGATCTAACTGTAAATCCTGATTTTGGCCAGGTCGAAGCTGATCCTGCCGCTATTGCATTAGATGGGTTTCAGATTTTCTTTAGAGAACAACGACCTTTTTTCGTAGAAAATAAAAATATTTTTGATTACCGTTTTGCCAATAACCAGGATAATTTGTTTTATTCTCGTAGAATAGGAAGAAGCCCACAAGGATCAATTTCGGGAATTGATAATGAATTTATCGATAAGCCTACCAATACTACAATTCTTGGAGCTGCAAAATTTAGCGGAAAAACCAAAGATGGATGGTCTATTGGTGTTTTAGAAAGTGTAACTTCTAGAGAGATCGCCAAAATTGAAGACGAAAATGGTAATAAGAGAGAGGCCATTGTAGAGCCTCTAACAAACTATATGGTCGGTAGGGTGCAAAAGGATTTTAATCAACGCAACTCATTTATTGGAGGAATTATAACGGCTACCAACCGAAATCTTGGGGACACCTTTGATATTGATGAAGATGACCCAAATACAGACGAGACATCAGAAGTAGCAGGAACAAGAGAAAATAATCTTAATCTTCTTCGTAAATCAGCATATACAGCAGGGTTGGATTTTAGACATAATTGGAGAGATAGAAAGTATTTTATCGAAGGTAATATTGTAGCTAGTCACGTAGAAGGTTCTAAAGAATCTATCGAAAAAACCCAGAATTCACTTACACATCTTTTTCAGAGGGTAGATGCAGGTCATGTAGAATTAGATCCCAATAGAACTTCATTAACCGGAACTGGTGGTAAACTTAGAGGAGGGAAATCCGGAGGAGGAAATTGGAGGTATGGAGCAGGAGTGTTCTGGCGTTCTCCCGAATTAGAATTAAATGATATTGGTTTTTTACGTCAGGCAGATGATATCAGACAATTTGCAAATCTTCGTTATCTTTTCTTAAAACCTACCAAATTTTATAGAAGAGCTAATGTTAGATTTAGTCAATCATCGGCATTTGATTTTGAAGGTAACTATAATCGTATTCAATATGTGTTGGGCGGTAATATAGATTATCAAAATAATTGGTGGACAGAAGTTGAGATGATTCATAAACCTCGTATTTTTACAAATACCGTTCTACGAGGAGGTCCTAGGTGGAGATTTTCTCAAGAAAATATAGGAGTGTTATTTTTTGGATCTGATCAAAGAAAGAAATTTAATTTTACTGTCGGTCATGTGAATTCATGGACAACAGATAATAATTTCTCTTTTAGAAGATATGTATTGAGACTTAGGTATCAGCCATTTAACTCGTTTAGTATGTCTTTAAATCCAGAGTTTGTAGAGAACCCTAATAAAACACAGTATGTTACAGATGTTGATTTTAATGGTACTCCAAGATATATAACTGCTAAAATAGATCAGAAAACTTTAAGTGCGAGTATACGGTTAAATTATAGTATTAATCCTAATCTTACTATTCAGTATTATGGGCAACCGTTTATATCACGAGGAAGATATACCGATTTTAACTATGTTAATAATGCAGTTGCCAAAAACCTAGATGAGAGAGTAACATTATATGATCAGGATCAGATTTCGTTTGCAGATGATGAGTACTCTGTAGATGAGGATAGAGATGGTACTGTGGATTATACTATTAGTAATCCAGATTTTGCATTTGTTCAGTTTCGTTCTAACCTGGTGCTACGCTGGGAATATATTCCGGGTTCTGAAATATTTTTGGTTTGGTCACAAGGTATTACCGGGGATGGAAACCCTTCTGATGATCTCTTTAGAAGTTTAGATAATCAGATTCTGAATCAGCAGCCAGAGAACACATTTTTAATCAAAGCAACATATCGATTTGTATTATAAAGTTTCTGAAAAAGTTTTTATACAATAAATAATATTAAACGTATTTTGCGACCCTATAGAATGTCGTAATATGAAATATTTTTATGCTGTGTTTACTTTAGTTTTTTTGGTGGCATGCACTACATCAAAACCTAAAGAAAGAGTTGTTGTAACAAATGAGAAACCAGAAATATCAAAAAAGGACTCGGTATCTTTCTTCTTAGAGCATTACGAGAAGTTTTTTGCTACTAATTTTAATGTTTCAGAATGTCCTGGAGCAGCTGTTGTTGTGGTTAAAGGTGATACTGTTATTTATGAAAAAGGTTTTGGAGTAAAAGAAATTCATACACAAGATTCTGTAGATGTAAATACAGTTTTTAGAATTGCAAGCTTATCAAAAGGTGTAACAGCAGTTTTGGCGGGGAATTTAGTAGATCGTGATGAACTACAATGGGATCAAAATGTTAGAGAATCGGTAAAAACATTTAGTTTAAGAAATAGTGAACAGGCAGATCGGCTTAAAGTAAATCATTTATTATCGCATACAACAGGACTTTACCCTTATACATATACTAAGCTTATACAAAAAGGATGGTCTTTAGAGCAAATTATCAGAAGTTTTAAAAGAAAAGGAGTTGTATCTAAGGAAGGAGTAGATTACGAATATCAAAATGCAATATTTTCGGTTATTGAAAAAATAATGGAAAACCAAACCGAAAAATCGTTTGAAACCCTTCTTAAAGAGCGAGTGTTTGCTCCGGCAGGGATGCATACAGCATCAAGTACATATGCTGCAATAAGAAAGAATGATAATGTAGCTCTTCCTCATAAATATAATCATTATTCAAAAAAATATGGGGTTACAGAGATTCATAAAAACTATTATAATGTAGCTGCTGCAGGAGGAATTAATGCATCAATCTCTGATATGGGGGAGTATTTAAAAGTATTACTTGGATATCGCCCTGATATTATTTCAAAAGAAAGCCTTAGTGATATTTTTAACCCTATTATTTGTACTAGTGATGAAGATACATATGTTAATTTGTGGGACGGGGTAACAGATTCTTATTATGCAATGGGGTGGCGAGTTTTGGATTACAGAGGTAGAAGAATACTATATCATGGGGGTAATGTAAATCAATATAAAACCCAATTGTTGATTGATCCTGATAATGATATAGGTGTTTGTGTATTATTTAACGGCCCCAATCCATTTAATGGGCCGGTGATTCCTACTTTTTTAAATTATTATGATTTTTATAAAGAAATAAGCCAAAATCAACAAGTGAAATGATTTTGGCTTTTGAGCTTTCTTAACTGTTCGATTAATATTTTTAGTGAGCCTCTAGCCAGTCTTTACCCAATCCAAGATCTACATCTAATGGAACTTCTAAAGTGTACGCATTTTCCATTTCGGTTTTGATTAAGACTTTGATCTCTTCCAATTCGGGTTTAAAAACATCAAATACCAATTCATCATGCACCTGTAGTAGCATTTTGGTTTTATAGTTTCCTTCTTTTAGTTTTTTATGAATATTGATCATTGCAATCTTGATAATGTCAGCAGCACTTCCTTGAATAGGGGCATTTACTGCATTTCGTTCTGCTGCACCACGAACAATTGCATTTGCAGAGTTAATGTTTTTTAAATATCGGCGTCTTCCTAAAACCGTTTGTACATAACCATTTTCTCTCGCAAAATCTACCTGTTCACTCATGTAGTTGCGTAGCTTTGGGTATGTTTTATAATACGTATCGATTAATTCTTTAGCTTCACTTCGTGAAAGACTGGTTTGGTTACTTAATCCAAAAGCCGAAACTCCATAAATAATTCCAAAGTTTACTGTTTTGGCATTGCTACGTTGCTCTCTGCTAACCTCTTCTATGGGAACATTAAATACCTTTGCAGCAGTAGAAGCGTGGATATCTTCACCATTTTTAAAAGCCTCAATCATAGTTTCTTCTTTGCTTAAAGCTGCAATGATCCTTAATTCTATTTGAGAATAATCTGCCGCAAGTAGTGTGTGTTCTTCATTTCTGGGAACAAATGCTTTTCTTACTTGTCGTCCTCTTTCTGTACGAATAGGAATGTTTTGTAAATTAGGATTGTTAGAACTTAAACGTCCGGTGGCAGCTACCGTTTGCATATAATCTGTATGAACACGCCCGGTATTTTCGTCAACCTGTGTTGGTAATGCATCAACATAAGTGCTTTTTAATTTAGACAAACCACGAAAATCCAATATGTTTTGAATAATATCATGATCTTTTGCTAGATAGGATAATACGTCTTCGGCAGTAGAATATTGACCTGTCTTTGTCTTTTTGGGTTTGTCTACCAATTTCATTTTTTCAAATAATATAACACCCAATTGCTTTGGTGAAGCGATGTTAAATTCTTCACCAGCTTCTGTGTAGATCTTTTGCTCTAATGTTTTAATATCGCTATCTAGTTCTTCAGAAAGAGATTGTAAAAAACCTTTATCCAGGTTAATTCCTTCGATTTCCATATCGGCCAGAACTCTTAGTAATGGAATTTCAATATCCTTGAATAAAGAGACCGTTTTTGCTTCGGTAAGCTCGGGTGCAAAATGTTCTTTTAGCTGAAAAGTAATATCTGCATCCTCTACCGCGTATTCGGTTTGCTTATCTATTGGTACTTGTCTGAAGGATAGTTGGTTTTTACCTTTTTTGCCAATTAATTCAGTAATAGAAACCGGAGTGTAATTAAGGTAAGTTTCAGCAAGCACATCCATATTGTGTCTCATGTCTGGATTGATGAGATAATGAGCTAACATCGTATCAAACAGTGTTCCTTTAACTTCGATATTATATTTTGCAAGAACTTTGATGTCATATTTTAGATTTTGACCAATTTTTGTGATATGTTCAGCTTCAAAGAAAGGTCGTAGTTGTTCGATCAATTCTTGTGCTTCGTTACGATCTTCCGGAAAAGGAATGTAAAAACCTTTTCCTGCTTCCCAGGAAAAAGCAATCCCTACCAATTCTGCAATTAGTGGATTAAGACCAGTAGTTTCGGTGTCAAAACAAACATGCTCTTGCTTTAATAAATTTTGAAGAAATAATTTCATTGCCATTCCCGGAGCAATGCTCTGATAGAAATGTTCGGTATTAGCAATAGTTTTTCTGCTGGAAAAAGAAACAGCTTCACCAGATTCCTCGGTTTCACCAAATAATGAAAATTGACCTGCTCCAGCTTGTGTTGTTTTCTTTTTTGAAGTAGAACTACCTGAAGTCTGAGCAGATGTATTAGTTTCTTCTCCCGAAAAAATCTTAATAAACTGATCTGTAAGCCTTCTAAACTCTAATTCTTCAAAAATGGTATGTACTTTTTGCGCATCAGGCTTAGTAAATTCGTAATCATCGGCATTAAAGGTTACATCACAATCTAAAATAATGGTTGCCAGTTTTTTAGAAAGAAGACCTAATTCTGCATTTGCTTCTACTTTTTCTTTCATTTTACCTTTTAGCTTATCGGTGTTAGCTAATAAGCCTTCCATAGAACCGTATTCTGCAAGAAATTTTTTGGCAGTTTTGTCACCAACCCCCGGCAATCCAGGGATATTATCCACAGCATCACCCATCATACCTAGATAATCAATAACCTGCTCTGGTCGCTCTATCTCAAATCTTTTTTGAACCTCTGGTATTCCCCAGATTTCGATTCCATTTCCCATTCTGGCAGGGCGATACATAAAAATGTTTTCAGAAACTAATTGCGCATAATCCTTATCAGGAGTAACCATATAAGTTTGATATCCTTCTTTTTCGGCTTGTTTGGCGATGGTGCCAATTAAATCATCTGCTTCTACACCTGCTTTTTCTATGATAGGAATGTGCATGGCTTTTAATATTTCCTGAATTATAGGTACAGCAATTTTAATGGCCTCGGGGGTTTCATCTCGATTAGCCTTGTACTCAGGAAAAATTTCTAATCGATCTTTACTCCCTTGCTTGTCAAATGCAACAGCTAAATGATCAGGTTTTTCTCTTTTAATAACATCGAATAAAGAATTTACAAAACCTAAAATTGCAGATGTATCCTGCCCTTTTGAGTTAATTCTCGGGTTTTTAATAAGTGCATAGTACCCTCGAAAAATAAGAGCGAAAGCATCCAGAAGAAAAAGACGTTTTTGTGACATGATGTGAGTTAAATTTTTAGAAATGCAATATAAAAAGAAGATTAATCAAATTAGCGTCAAAAACTATAATAAATATAAAAAGAAATGCCGCCAAAAACTGACGGCATTTCGCCCCAAAATAAAATTGATAACAATGTATCAACTGCTATAAATACGATAGTAATTCTTATATATAGTATATGATTTTTTTAAATTGTAATTAAGCCCTAAAAAGGAATATGAAACGAAGTTACAAATAAAAATCTTAGTTCTAAAAGAAATTGTTAAGATTTATGCCGGGTAAAGGCATGATTTTAACGCTTTTTGGTTGTAAAATTTATTTATCGTTAATTTTTACTTAAAAAATAGCCGCAAATTAAAAAGGAGGGATAGCTTTGTTTAATAATTAAAATCTTACAACAAATTATGCGTTGGTTAGTCCCTATAATTCTATACATACTTATTGAAACTTATGCATATCAAGCCATTCGTACTATTACCAAAAATCAATGGGTGCAAATAGGATATTTAGTATTGTCATTGCTTATTTTGAGTTATGTGATTTATATTTTTGCTAACTATGATCGCAGTGTCGGTCCAACCAAATACACATTAAGAGCTAGTGCTCTTTTGTTACTCACTTTGGTGCCTAAATTAATTATGATTTTGTTTTTATTTGGTGAAGACATTATTAGAGTTTGTGTGGCTGGGTATAATTATCTTACAAACACTTTTTTTGAAGGTACAGCTACTCAATATTTTCCAGACCGTAGAAAATTTATAAGCCAACTGGCACTTGGTGTTGCTGCAATACCTCTTGGGGGATTGTTACACGGGATTTTTAGAGGGAAATATAATTTTAAAGTGATACGCCATGTGTTGCATTTTGAAGACCTCCCTGCTGCATTTGATGGATTTAGAATTACACAAATTTCAGATATACATTCTGGAAGTTTTGATGATGCTGCCAAGATCGAATATGCAGTGGATTTAATTAATGAACAAGAAACAGATTTATTGTTATTTACCGGAGATATCGTGAATACTGTAGCAGAAGAAATGGATGATTGGATAGATACTTTTAAACGTATTAAAACACCCAAATATGGCAAATACTCTGTTTTAGGAAATCACGATTATGGAGAGTATGTTACCTGGAACAGTCAGGAAGAAAAAGATGCAAATTTTGAAGCAATAAAGGAAGTTCATACTAAAATTGATTTTAATCTGTTACTTAATGATAGTACTTTTGTAGAAAAGGATGGTGAGCGTATTGCCGTGATAGGAGTAGAGAATTGGGGGCATAACTTTAAGAAAGCTGGTGATTTAAAAAAGGCTTCTGAAAAAGTGACCAAAGAAGATTTTAAAGTCTTGTTAAGTCACGATCCCTCACATTGGGAATATGAAGTAAAGAAACATTCGGATCATTACCATCTTACATTAAGCGGGCATACCCATGGATTTCAATTTGGGATTGAAATTCCCGGATTTGTACGATGGAGTCCAGTGCAATATGTATATAAACAATGGGCAGGGATGTATGATGAAATGGGAAGATATCTGAATGTAAATCGAGGTTTTGGATTTCATGCTTTCCCGGGACGGGTTGGTATATGGCCCGAGATTACGGTTATTGAATTGAGAAAAGGATCTAAAGGTAAAGGCGCATAATTCAGAAAGTGTTATATTTACAACTGTTTAATGGCCAATTATTAAAGGCCCAAACATAAAAGTTTTTGAACATGTCAAAGTTTGGAGATATAATAGGTATTGAAGTTCCTGTCTTATTAGACTTTTTTACCGAATGGAACGAACCCTCTCTGGCAATGCATCCTGTGTTAAGGGATGTAGCTGCGGCACTTGGAGATAAAGGGAAAGTTATAAAGATTGATGTAGATAAGAATGAAGAGTTGGCTACTGCTTTACGTATTAAAGGACTTCCTACATTAATGATTTATAAAGAAGGTGAGATGGTTTGGAGACAAAGTGGCGAGCAAGATGCTAATACACTTATCGGTCTCATGAAAGAGTATGTTTAAACCTAGATGGTATCAAAAACATATCCTCTTTTAGAAAAATGATCTAAAACCTCAGGTAGCACGGCTGTAAGATTTTTTGAGGCTTTTATGCTATCATGAAAAACAATAATGCTTCCCTGTTGTGTGTTTTGGAGCACATTTTGTAAACATTCTTCTGGTGATATTGTTTGTTCCCAATCTTTTGATAATACATCCCAAAGTATAATGTTATATCCTAACTTTTCTAGTGCTTTAAATTTGGTACGGCTTATTTGTCCATATGGCGGTCTAAATATTTGCTGTATATCTTTCTTAGGTGAATATTCCTGAATTAGATTTTGACAATCTATAATGTTTTCAAGGTACATTTCTAGACTAGTTTTCCAGGCTTTTAAGTGATTCATAGTATGATTACCTATAGCATGACCTTCTGCCAGAATCTGTCGAAAAACTTCGGGATGTTTTCTAATATTATCACCTATACAAAAAAAAGTTGCTTTGGCATTATATTGATTTAACTGGGTCAAAACAAATTCTGTAACACCCGGTATGGGGCCATCATCAAAAGTTAAATATAGCTTCTTTTCATTATTCGCATAAAGATCCCAGATATAATTCGGGAGAAGCTGTTTAATAACCTTAGGGGTTTTATTTGGAATTATTTGCACTATGAATGTACTAAAAAAGTGAGCCTTATAAAGACTCACTTTTAATAATTAGTTTGCTATACTATCTAAAGAATCTAACGATTTTTCCTGGTTTTGAAACTCTTTAATAAGATCTTCTTCTTGTTGTTTACGTATGGCTTCATCATCATCATATTCTTCATCTTCAGAATAGAGTCGAGTAAACAATCTTAGGTATTTGTTAAACTCATCTGCTTTTTCTTCTATCATTTCCCGATCCTGATTGATTAGTAATAAATCAACTACACTACGATAACGTTCTACATTAGTTACGATCTCTTCGGCATAACGATATTGATCTTTAAGTTCTAAGCTACCAAAATAGGTGAGTTGCTCCTGGTATTTTTTTGCTAGTTTTATCCATAAGTCTCGAGCTTTTTGTTTTTCTCCTATCTCGTAATATCCAGAAATATAAGGCTCTACCAGAGTGTAATACTCATAGTATTCGATTGGCATTTTATCCATTGCCAGATCCAAAATTTCTTTGGCTTTATCTTTTTTATCCTCTTGAATTAAAGCCTCTACAAGTCTTGCTAGATTACTACGATATGTAATTGCATTTTTCCTGGTTTCTGGATCATGATATATATTCGGATCATTACTATTACCCCAATCCCAACTAGTTACGTTTTTATACATAAGATCAGTATCTAATCTACCCATTTCAAAAGGATTTCGAGGATTTACCTTAGTACGAATAGGGACTAATTTAAAAGTAACCCCATCTAATTGCAGGTAATCTTTCATCCATAAGAAATCATCATCCCCATAACTTCCACCAGTAAAATAAATAGGCCTTTCCCAATTGTTATTAGCGATAATATCCAGCATCAAAAGACGATTTTTGAATAATAAATCCCCATTAAGGTGAATATCAATATAAGGTACAATAAGATCAGCATCTTTTTGAGCTACAATACCATTTCTAAGCACCGCTTCTTTGTCTACAGGAATTCGTATGTGCTTAGTAGGAAATGTATTTACTTTTTTACCACTTTGCAAATCTCCTTTAGTTCGAGGGTCATCTGTTTCTATCCATCTCATCCAGTTTTTGATAAGCATGGTGTCAGAAGTTACAGGTTTGTGATAAATAGCATCGTTATTTCCGAATCGATAGAATTCATGAGTTAATTGAGAGGGGATAGGTTTTCCTTCGTATGCAGCTTTTTTCATTTGGTCTATATACCAATCTGTTGCAAAAAGGCTTGTGTTTACGGTTCTAACGTCTGTACGGTAACCTTCAATTTCTTGTGCATACCATAGCGCAAATGTGTCATTATCTCCTATCGTAAATAGTATGGCATCTTTTTGACAAGATTGCAAGTACATTTTTGCCATAGATTGTGCAGTATATCGATTTGAACGATCGTGATCATCCCAGTTTTGTGCTGCTAATAATACTGGTACAGCCAATAGGCAAGCCACAGTAACTATAGGAGCAAGTATTTTGGGTTTTAAGTATTTTTTAAGTAAATCAAACAAGGCATATACACCAAACCCTATCCAGATAGCAAATACATAAAATGACCCTACCAGTGCATAATCTCGCTCTCTTGGTTCAAAAGGTCTTTCATTAAGGTAAATTTTTAGTGCTAAGCCTGTAAATAAGAAAAAAATGAGCAAAACCCAGAATTTTTTCTTATCTCTTTGTAGCATAAATACAAAACCAATTAACCCTAGTAGTAATGGTAAGAAGTAGTAGGTATTGCGAGCCTTATTTTTAAGAGCATCACTAGGTAAATTATCTTGAGATCCTAATCGAATTTCATCAATAAATTTAATGCCACTAAGCCAATTTCCTTCTAAATCGGTAAGTTTACCCTGGTTGTCATCTTGTCGTCCAACAAAATTCCACATAAAATAACGCCAGTACATATATCCCATTTGGTAATCAAATAAATATACTACGTTATCCCCAAAAGAGGGTTTTTCTACATTGATATAATTACCAAACGATTGTAAAAATTTATTATAATCATCATTATCTAATTTCCCTGTAGCATATTCTCTTCTAAATTGAGTAACGGCATTAAGTAATTCTTCTTCACCTTGATACTCGGGCTTGATTGTGAATTTAATTGGCCCGGTAAACTCCATATAATTGGCAATATGCTCTGTGCTCCACATTCTTGGTAAAATGGCTTTATGTGCATCATCAAGATTTTGTTTTGCATTTTTCCAATCGTTAACTATAATATACTTTCCGGTTTTAAGATCTTTTTCATATTTCGGTTTACCATCTTCGTATGGATTGTTCTCATCCAGACCGGCATAGATTTCTGTAAATTGAGGCCCATAAAAAAGATGGGTTTCTGGGTATTGTTCTAAGTTATAATATGCCAGAAGCTCTCTTGCGTTATTAGGATTATTCTCATTAATTACAGTTCCGGCATTTGCTCGTATAGGTAACATAACCCAGCTAGAAAATCCTATTAGGATAAACATAACACATAATAACAATGTGTTTAATTGTGGGTAACTTTTTTTACGAGTGTATTTTATGCCAAAATAAAAAGCTGCAGCGATTATTAATCCGGCAATAATGGTTCCTGAATTAAAAGGCATACCTATAGAATTAACAAAAAAGACTTCGGCTGCACCAAAGAATTTAAGTGTAGAAGGTAATAGAAGTTTAAAAATAAACAATAATATAGCTACAACAGCGATATTGGCAACAATGAAATTTCTGATAGTAATTTCTTTGTAATTTTTGAAATAATATAATAACCCTATTGCAGGGATAGACAGTAGTCCCATAAAGTGAACACCGAAAGATAGTCCAACGATAAAAGAGATTAATAGTAGCCATTTATTACCTCTAGAAGTATGCATGTCTCGTTCCCATAATAATCCAAGATAGAAAAGAACAGATAAAATACAGGTGGCCATTGCATATACTTCGGCTTCTACAGCATTAAACCAAAAGCTATCTGTAAAGGAAAAGGCGAGAGCCCCTACCATACCACTACCTAGAATAGCCATTGCCTTACCTTGTGTTAATTCTTCATCTTTAACGATTACTTTTTTGACAAGAATGGTGATCGACCAAAACATAAAAAGGATCGTAAATGCACTAGCAAACGCAGAAGTCATATTTACCATAAATGCAATTTGTGTGGGATCTGATGCAAACGCAGAAGCAAAAGCTCCAATCATTTGAAAAAGGGGTGCCCCTGGTGGATGGCCAACTTGTAGTTTTGAAGAGGTAGCAATGTATTCTCCTGCATCCCAAAAACTAGCAGTGGGTTCTACCGTCATTGCGTAAACGCATAAAGCGATGGTAAAAACAATCCATCCTAATATTTTATTCCACTTGGTAAAGTTGAATGTGCTCATAAGATTTATTCAGTTATATAACGTGTGGCGAATTTAATAATAAAAATACTTTAACCTTAGTTTTTTTAGGAAACGCTTAACAGAAGTTTATATTTTAGACATATAACAACTGTTTTGTGGATAGATTATTGATTTAGTAGAATAAATTTTAAAAAATGTTTGCAGAGCCAAAAGAAAATTTTAAATTTGCACCCGCAAACACGTATTGGCCTATGGTGTAACTGGCAACACGTCTGGTTTTGGTCCAGAAGAGTCTAGGTTCGAGCCCTAGTAGGCCAACAAAAAAGGAGCAAATTTATTTGCTCCTTTTTTTATTTTATGTTGTGAAGACATTAAATTTTAAAAGTCAACACCGGTCTTTTTGCGTGATTTACAACATCTTCACCTAAGCTTCCGTTAATAAAATGTGATATTCCTTTTCTGCCATGAGTACTAATGCCGATCATGCCCGCATTGATAGAATCGGCAAAATTAAGTATTCCTTTTTCTACCGTATTATCGTTATAGATGTTTAAACTATACCCCTCTATTGCCAGGTTAGAGATCATATTATTCATTTTCTCTTCGGTTTCATAAGTAGTTTTAAATCCATTAGCTGTATTTACCCATACTAAATGAAGCTTTGCTTGAATTGATTTAGAAAAATCGTGCGCTGCTAAAAGGCATGGTTTATCTTCATCATCAAAATTTGTAGCATATACAAAGTCATTAATTCCAAAAATATCACAATCTTCTTTGATGACTAATACCGGTTTTTTTGATGTTCGAACCACTTTTTCTGCATTAGAGCCTATAAATAATTCTTCAAAACCGGAAGAACCATGAGATCCCATGATAATAATATCTATATTATTTTTGGTACTCGAATTGATAATCCCATGTAGTACATCTTCAAAATTTACAGTCTCAATGACGTCAATATCTTTTAAATAATCCTGGTTTAATACTTCTTCAAACTTTTTATGGGTTTGCTTCATGAAAAAAATGGCTTCGGGCGCAGGTCCTGGTGCTCCAGAAGACATTAGATCTGTAAGATGCATAGGGAGCTCTAAAATATGTAACAGATAGATTTTAGCGTTATTTTTTTTTGCTATTTGAGCCGCCACTTTTAGTGCATTTTCGGCTTGTTTAGAAAAATCTGTAGGGACTAGTATGCTTTTGATCATAATACTGCTTTTTTGAAATGTGTTATTTGTTTATCACTCTGGATTTAGAACGTATTGGTAATTATATGCTTAAAGTAAGAAGCTACTTATATAGTATATCTTAAATTTACGAATAAATTCATTCTTAGCGATATTTTGTATATAAGATATTATTACTATCTTTGCACCGTTGAAATTAAAAAACCAGGATGAGGGGACGAAAAGTCCCCTCTTTTTATCTATTTATGTCATTAAAAGACAAAGTTCAGAGTTTATTAGAGGGGGCACTTCGAGAAAATCCGTCCCTATTTCTAATTGAAAGTAAAATTCATCCCGATAATAGTATTGAAATTATTATTGATGGAGATGATGGTGTGAAAGTAGAAGATTGCATTGCGGTAAGCAGAGCAATTGAACACAATTTAGATAGAGAAGAAGAAGACTTCTCTCTTCAGGTAATGTCTTCAGGTGTTTCTGAAGGTCTGAAACATATTCGACAGTATAAAAAGAATGTGGGCAGAAAACTTAAGGTAAAAACAACCGAAGAAACAATCGAAGGAGAGTTAATCTCAGTGACCGAAGATGCAATTGTCTTAACGTGGAAAACACGAGAGCCTAAGCCAGTAGGTAAAGGTAAAGTAACCGTTACTAAAGAAGCTAATATAGCTTATGAAAATATTGTAGAAGCAAAAGTTATGATAACATTTTAATTATAATATATTGATATGGAAAATATCGCATTAATAGAATCATTTTCAGAATTCAAGGATGATAAGTTTATAGATCGTGTTACTTTAATGTCGATCTTAGAAGATGTATTTAGGAATGCTCTAAAGAAGAAGTTTGGTAGTGATGACAATTTCGATATCATTATAAATCCTGATAAGGGAGATTTAGAAATTTGGAGAAACCGTATTGTAGTAGGAGATGGAGAAGTTGAAGATGGTAATCAAGAAATATCACTAACTGAAGCACAAAAAATAGAGCCTGATTTCGAGGTAGGAGAAGATGTATCAGAAGAAGTTAAGCTTATAGATTTAGGAAGACGTTCTATATTAGCATTACGCCAGAATTTGATTTCTAAAATCCATGAACACGACAATACTAATATTTATAAACAGTTTAAAGAATTAGAAGGAGAGATTTATACTGCAGAAGTTCATCATATTCGTCATAGAGCGATTATAATGTTGGATGACGAAGGTAATGAGATTATATTGCCTAAGGATAGACAAATACCTTCTGATTTTTTCAGAAAAGGAGAAAATGTACGAGGAGTAATCGAATCTGTAGAGCTTAAAGGTAATAAGCCATCTATTGTTATGTCTAGAACATCGCCTCTGTTTTTAGAGAAATTGTTCGAATCAGAAATACCAGAAGTATTTGATGGATTAATTACAGTTAAAAAAGTAGTTAGAATTCCTGGAGAAAAAGCAAAAGTTGCTGTAGATTCGTATGATGATAGAATTGATCCTGTAGGAGCATGTGTTGGTATGAAAGGTTCTCGTATACATGGTATCGTAAGAGAATTAGGTAATGAAAATATTGATGTTATTAATTATACAAATAATTTGCAATTATTTATTACCAGAGCGTTAAGTCCTGCAAAAGTAACTTCTATAAAGATTAACGAAGAGACCAGTCGAGCAGAAGTAATGCTAAGACCAGAAGAAGTTTCTAAAGCTATTGGTCGAGGAGGTCATAATATTAGATTGGCAGGGCAGCTAACAGGTTATGAGATAGATGTATTTAGAGAAGGAGTAGAAGAAGATGTAGAGCTTACAGAGTTTTCTGATGAAATCGACTCGTGGATTATTGAAGAATTTTCTAAAATTGGTTTGGATACAGCAAAGAGTATTTTAGAACAGGATATTAGTGATTTAGTAAAGCGAACTGACCTTGAAGAAGAGACAGTAAGCGAAGTGATTAGAATATTAAAATCTGAATTTGAAGATTAATAATCACAATTAATTATATTTGAGCATTAAATAAAAGGCATTTATGGCTGAAGCAGGAACAATGAGACTAAATAAAGTATTACGCGAATTCAATATCTCGCTAGATCGGGCTGTTGACTTTTTGAACTCAAAAGGTCATGAGATAGATGCGCGTCCTACTACGAAAATTTCTTCGGAGATTTATCAGCTCTTGTTTGATGAATTTCAAACGGATAAGAGTAAAAAAGTAGCTTCAAAGGAAGTCGGAGAAGAAAAGAAGAAAGAGAAAGAAGCGTTGCGAGTGCAGATCGAAAATGAACAGGAAGAAAAGCGTAAGCGTGCAGAAGCTCGAGAAGTTGTAAAAGCCAAAGCTCAATTAAGTGGACCTAAACAAGTGGGTAAGATTGAACTGGAAGGAGAAAAGCAAGAAGATAATACTGCAAAACCCGAGGAAAAAGCAGTTGAAGCTCCTAAGGTAGAGAAGGTAAAAGAAGAGGTAAAAGAAAAGGAAGAGGCAAAAAGCAAAACTCCAGAGGTAGTTTCAAATAGGCCTCAGAAAAAAGGAATTAAAATAACGCGACAAGCGCCAAAAGAAATAAAAGAAGATAAACCTGTAGAGCCTGTTGTGAGTAAAGACAAACCTGAAGCCCAGAAGTCAGAAGTAGAATCTGAGGTTTCTGTAGAACCAGAAAAGGTTAAAACTCAATATAAGAAATTAGATGGCCCTAATTTTACAGGTCAGAAAATTGATTTAACTCAATTTAAAAAACCAGCTAAAAAGAAAGAAGATAAATCTGATAAGAAATCTTCGAATGCAGGTGATGCAGCAAAAAAACGCCGACGAAGAATTAGTAAAGAAGGAGGTGGTTCTCAAGGATCTGGCGGTGGTAGACCAGGAGGTCAGTCTGGCGGTGGTAACCGAGGTGGAAATAGAGGAAGAGGACCGGCAAAAGGTAAACGACCTGCTATTGTAAAAGAAGAGCCAAGTGAAGAAGAAGTACAAAAACAAGTACGAGAAACTCTTGAAAAATTACAAGGAAAATCTAATAAGTCAAAAGCGGCTAAGTATCGTAGAGATAAGAGGGATCAGCACCGTCAGAAAGCAGAAGATGATGTAGCACAACAAGAACAAGAAAGTAAAGTACTTAAGGTAACAGAATTTGTTACGGCTTCTGAGGTTGCTACGATGATGAATGTGCCAACCACAGATATTATTTCAGCTTGTATGTCATTAGGAATAATGGTGACAATGAATCAGCGTTTAGATGCAGAGACTCTTTCTATTGTAGCAGATGAATTTGGTTATGAGGTTAATTTTGTAACCGCAGATATCGAGGAGTCTATAGAAGAAATTGTAGATGCTCCCGAGGATTTAGAAGAAAGAGCACCAATTGTAACTGTGATGGGGCATGTTGATCATGGTAAAACATCTCTACTTGATTATATTCGAGAAGAAAATGTAATAGCTGGCGAGAGTGGTGGGATTACCCAGCATATCGGAGCTTATGGAGTGCAGTTAGAAAATGGGCAGAAAATAGCATTTTTAGATACACCTGGTCACGAAGCATTTACAGCAATGCGTGCACGTGGTGCGCAAGTAACAGATTTAGCTATTATTGTAATTGCAGCAGATGATGATGTGATGCCACAGACCAAAGAAGCGATTAGTCATGCTCAGGCAGCAGGAGTTCCTATTGTGTTTGCTATTAATAAGGTAGATAGACAAGAAGCAAATCCTGAAAAGATAAAAGAAAAACTAGCTTCTATGAATTTATTAGTAGAAGATTGGGGAGGAAAAATCCAATCCCATGATATTTCTGCTAAAACTGGATTAGGAGTTAAAGAATTACTTGAAAAAGTACTTCTTGAAGCAGAGATACTAGAACTTAAAGCAAATCCAGATCGATTAGCGTCGGGTACAGTTGTCGAAGCATTTTTAGATAAAGGGCGTGGTTATGTGTCTACTATTTTAGTACAAACAGGTACGCTTAAAATAGGAGATTATGTTCTTGCAGGTAAAAATAGCGGTAAGATTAAGGCGATGCAGGATGAACGAGGAAATAGCGTAAAAGAAGCAGGACCTTCTACACCGGTTTCAATTCTTGGATTAGATGGTGCTCCACAAGCAGGGGATAAGTTTAGTGTGTTAGAAGATGAGCGAGAGGCTAAGGATATTGCTTCAAAACGAGCACAATTACATAGAGAGCAATCTGTACGTACACAACGACATATTACACTAGATGAGATCGGGCGTCGAATTGCATTAGGAGACTTTAAAGAACTTAATATTATTCTTAAAGGAGATGTTGATGGTTCTGTAGAGGCATTAACAGATTCGTTCCAGAAATTATCTACAGAAGAAATTCATGTAAATATCATTCATAAAGCAGTAGGAGCAATTACCGAAAGTGATGTATTGCTTGCATCTGCATCTGATGCTATTATTATTGGATTTAATGTTAGACCAGCTGGTAATGCCAGACAGGTTGCAGATAAAGAAGAAATTGATATCAGAACATATTCGATTATCTATGATGCGATTAATGATCTTAAAGATGCGATGGAAGGAATGCTTTCTCCGGTAATGAAGGAAGAAGTTACAGGAACTGCAGAAATTAGAGAAACATTTAAGATCTCTAAAGTTGGCACAATTGCTGGATGTATGGTTCTTACAGGTAAACTTTTTAGAAATTCTGGTGTACGCCTGATTCGAGAAGGTGTTGTAGTATATACTGGTGAGTTTGCTTCTTTAAAAAGATTTAAAGATGATGTAAAAGAAGTAGCAAAAGGATATGACTGTGGTCTGCAAATTAAAAACTATAATGATATTAAAGAAGGTGATATAGTAGAGGCTTATCAAGAAGTAGCTGTAAAGAAGAAACTATAATATCTAGAATAAAATTTAGTGAATAATAAAACCCGATGTGAAAACATCGGGTTTTATTATTTATGAATAAGAAAGAAGAGTCTTTATTTTTTTTCTGGTCTAAATATAAATGCATTAGGGAATTTGGTGTGTACCTCTTTTAATGCTCTGTCAGCTTCAAGCCTTGTGCGATAGTTTCCCATCCATACTTTATAATTAGGTGTTTCCCATTGGATCGATGAACTCCATTTCGGAAAAGCTTCTTTTGAAGCTCTTATTATTTCATTTGCCTTATTTAAATTACCATAGTATAACTGAATCTTGTAGCGATCACTAAATTCTCCATCTTTTTCCATTTTAGATTTTATATCAAGAAGCATTTTTATTCGTGGATCTTGATTGATAGTTACAGACGCTTCTGGTTGAGGTAATATGTTTACAGGCACAAAATCGGGCTGATTTGGAGCTCCAGGAGTGATATTTGTGGTCTCCTGAGCGGTTAAAGTGCTGGTAATTATAAGGTAAAAACCAAACAGAAAAATATGGTTTGTGGTGTTTAACATTCTCATTACAAATTGATTTGATGCAAAGGTAAAGTTTAATAACTCAAAATCATTAAAAAATATTATTTAGAATTGTTATAAATTAACAGTTAACGGTTCTCTAACATTTCCAAAATCGACTAATTATAGTACTTTTGTCGTCGAATTAAAAGTGCCGGTTTTATATCTTTTTTAAGATATTAATGAAAAAACCATACCAAAATTAAGACGATAATTCTACTTGATAATATGAAACAGGTGAAACACCGAAATTCAGCCTCTAAAATCCTAATCCTAGGAACTGTTTTTTTATTTACTTTTTTTAACCCTGTCTTTGGGCAGGATGAAGCGGCTGTTGATAACGCTGCTGTAACTGAAGCTTCGTCTGGAGGAGATGTAGCTAAGGGAGAAGAGTTGTTTAAATCACTTTGTGCGGCTTGTCATAAGCGTTATAAAAAATCAGTTGGTCCTGCTCTTTTTGGAGCAACTGATAAGTATGACAGAGCATGGTTGTATTCATGGGTAAAAAATAGTGCAGCTATGGTCGCTTCTGGTGATGCTCAAGCTGTTGCTGTTTTTGAAGAATATAATAAGACTGCAATGAATGCTTTTCCGCAGTTAACAGATGGTGATATTGATAATATTTTGGCCTATGTAATGGTGCCTAAGGCTGATCCGCCTGCACTTGCTCCGGGCAACGATACTGCTTCTGGAGGTGGTGGAAACTCTGGAGTTTCTTCTAATGTAATTTTAGCAATATTAGCATTGGTGTTTTTGATGCTGGTTGTGGTTTTATTCCTTGTTAATAAAACATTAAGAAGCTTTGCAGAAGCTAATAATGTAGAGTTGCCACAAGCAGAAGAAAGAACTCCAATCTGGAAAGCATTTATTCAAAACCAATTCTTGGTTATGGTTACTGCTATTTTCTTGTTGCTTGCGAGTGGTTACTTTGTATATGGATACTTTATGCAAATTGGGGTTGACCAAGGGTATCAACCTGTTCAACCAATACACTATTCTCATAAAATTCATGCCGGTGATAATAAGATAGAATGTAAATATTGTCACTCTTCTGCAAGAGTTAGTAAAACATCGGGAATTCCTTCGCTTAATGTTTGTATGAACTGTCATAAGTCTATTAGTGAGGTAGCTGATGCTACTGCAACAGAAGAATACTCTAAAGAATTCTATGATGGTGAGATTCAAAAATTATACAAAGCAGTAGGTTGGGATACAGATACACAAGCGTATACTGGTGATACTAAGCCAGTAAAATGGGTTCGTATTCATAATCTTCCTGATTTTGCATACTTTAATCACTCTCAGCACGTAAGTGTTGCAGGAGTAGAATGCCAGACATGTCACGGTCCGGTAGAGGAAATGGAAATTATGTATCAGCATGCTCCACTTACTATGGGGTGGTGTATTAATTGTCATAGAGAGACCAATGTAAAAGTTGCTGATAATAAGTATTATGAGAAAATTCATAAAGAACTTTCTAAAAAATATGGTGTTGATCAATTGACAGCTGCTCAAATGGGTGGTCTGGAATGTGGTAAATGTCATTATTAATAATAAAACAATTGTTTTTCGTAAACGGAAGAATAGTAAGAAGCTAATATCAATTATATATGTCATCAAACAAGAAATACTGGAAAAGTGTTGAAGAGCTAAACGAAAATAGCTCTATTGTTGAGACGCTACAACAAAACGAATTCGTTAAGGAGATTCCTACGGATGAGTTTTTAGGTGATAAGTCATCATTAGAAAATTCATCGACTTCTCGTCGTGATTTTCTTAAATATGTAGGTTTTAGTACAGCTGCTGCTTCATTAGCAGCATGTGAAGGTCCTGTTAAAAAATCAATACCTTATATAGTTCAGCCAGATAGAATAGTGCCTGGAGTTGCTAACTATTATGCTACTACAATAGCAGATGGGTATGATTTTGCTAGTGTTTTAATAAAAACCAGAGAAGGTCGACCTATTAAAGTAGAAAATAATAATCTTGCAACATCTAATGGTGATGCAAATGCTAGAGTTCACGCTTCAGTATTATCATTATATGATAGTTCTCGTCTTCAAGGACCTAAAAAAGGGACAGAAAATATTAGTTGGGATGAGCTTGATAAAGAAGTAGGCGCTAAGTTAAATAGTCTTGGAAGTAAGCAAATTGTTTTATTAACTCAAACATATGCCAGTCCATCTACTTCAAAATTGATTTCAGAATTTAAAGCAAAATATCAAAACGTTAAACACGTAGTATACGATGCTATTTCTAATAGTGAGGCTTTGGATGCATATCAAATGATGTATGGAGAAAGAGCTCTTGCAGATTATGATTTTTCTAAGGCAAATACGGTAGTAAGTATTGGTGCTGACTTTTTAGGAGATTGGCAAGGAGGAGGATATGATAGCGGTTATGCTAAAGGACGTATTCCGAAAAATGGAAAAATGTCTAAGCATACCCACTTTGAGGCAAATATGTCTTTAACAGGAGCTAATGCAGATAGAAGAATACAAGCTACTCCTTCACAACAAAAACAAGTGCTTGCTGCACTATACAAATATGTAACGGGATCTGGTTCTAAAGGAGCTTTAGATTCTAAACTGGATGCAGAAGTAGTTAAAGCTGCTAAGCAGATTCAAAAAGCAGGAAGCAATGCTGTAGTAGTTACAGGGATTCAGGATGTTGATGCACAATTGGTAGTTTTAGAAATTAATAAAGCAATCCAAAGTAAAGCTTTTAGTAAAAATACTCCACGTACAATACGTCAAGGAGATGCTAAAGCAGTTGCTCAATTGGTAAAAGATATGAATGCAGGACGCGTTGGTGGTTTATTAATTGCCGGTGTTAATCCAATGTATTCATTGCCAAACGCAAATGAATTTAAAAGTGGTCTTGAAAAAGTAGATATATCTGTAGCATTTAGTATGCATGATGATGCTACGGCTGAGTTATGTAACTATATTGCAACAACACCTCATTATTTAGAATCTTGGGGAGACGTTGAGTTGAAAAAAGGAAGTTACAGCTTAATACAACCAACTATTCGACCATTATTTGATACAAGACAGCTTCAGGAAACATTATTAAAATGGACTGGTAATTCATCTACCTACCATGATTATATAAAAAGTGCGTGGACGGGTATTCTTGGAGGTACTTCCTGGAATCAAGCTCTTCATGATGGTGTATTGGTAAAACCAGCACTTCCAAAACAAGAATTAGTAGATGCACTTGAAGCACCAGAAGGAGATGTGGCTGATATAGAAGCTGCTCCAGTGCCAACTTCGGCAGGACCAGATGTTGGTGCTGCATCGAGAAGACTTTCTGTTTCGAAATCAAATGGAATAGAACTTACATTATATACAAAAATAGCATTAGGAGATGGCCAACAGGCTAATAACCCTTGGCTACAAGAAATGCCTGATCCTATTACCAGAGCATCTTGGGATAATTACTTAACAGTTTCTAGAGCAGATGCTGCCGAGCTAGGATTAACCAACGAAAATGTTGCAAATGGAGCCTTAAATGGGAGCTATGCAAAAGTAACGGTAGGAGAAGCTGAAGTTGTTGTTCCGGTAATTATTCAACCAGGACAAGCCAAAGGTTCTGTTGGATTGGCTTTAGGGTATGGTAAGTCTAAAGGACTTAAAAAAGATATGATAGTAGGAATAAATGCCTACCCTTTATATCAAAATCTTAATACAGTACAAAACGTTTCAATTACGGCTGCAGAAGGAGTACATGAGTTTGCTTGTGTGCAATTACATAATACATTAATGGGTCGTGGCGATATTGTAAAAGAAACGACTCTCGAAATATTCAATACAAAAGATAAACACGATTGGAACGCAATTCCTGAAGTGAGTAAAAATCATATAGAATATGAAGTTACTTCTCCAGAAGTTGATCTTTGGGATGAATTTGATCGTTCTGTAGGACATCATTTTAATCTTTCAATAGATTTAAATGCTTGTACAGGATGTGGTGCCTGTGTGATTGCATGTCATGCAGAGAATAATGTACCTGTTGTAGGTAAGTCAGAAATACGTAGATCTCGTGATATGCACTGGTTACGTATTGATCGTTACTATTCTTCTCAAGATAGTTTTGAAGGAGATAACAATAAGAAAGATGCAATAGCAGGTTTAGGAAGTTCCTTATCAGAGTTTGGTGAAATGGAAAGTCCATCAGATAATCCTCAGGTAGTGTTCCAACCAGTAATGTGTCAGCACTGTAACCATGCTCCATGTGAGACTGTGTGTCCTGTTGCTGCTACATCACATGGTAGACAAGGACAAAACCATATGGCATATAACCGTTGTGTGGGTACAAGATACTGTGCTAACAACTGTCCGTATAAAGTACGTAGGTTTAACTGGTTCTTGTATAACAACAATGATGAGTTTGATTATCACATGAATAATGATTTAGGTAGAATGGTACTTAATCCTGATGTTACTGTACGTTCTAGAGGGGTTATGGAAAAATGTTCTATGTGTATTCAAATGACGCAAAAAACTATTTTGGATGCAAAACGAGATGGTAGAGAAGTTAAGGATGGAGAATTCCAAACAGCTTGTTCTGCTGCTTGTTCATCAGGTGCTATGGTATTTGGTGATGTCAATGATAAAGATAGTGAAGTAGCTAAACTTAAAGAGGATGATCGTATGTATCACTTACTAGAGCATGTTGGGACTAAGCCTAACGTTATGTACCATACCAAAGTAAGAAATACTACGGAAGCTTAATTAACTAATTAAAGAATCAATTCAATTATAAAGGATTATGTCTCATTACGAAGCACCTATAAGAAAACCTTTAGTAACCGGTGATAAAACATACCATGATGTAACTTTGGATGTAGCAGCAGCGGTAGAAGGAAAAGCAAATAAATCTTGGTGGATTGTCTTTTCTATTTCACTTATTGCTTTCCTTTGGGGGATAGGGTGTATTATTTACACAATATCTACAGGGATAGGAACCTGGGGATTAAACAAAACAGTAGGATGGGCCTGGGATATCACCAACTTTGTTTGGTGGGTAGGTATTGGTCACGCCGGAACCTTGATTTCAGCAGTACTACTGTTATTTCGTCAGAAATGGAGAATGGCAATTAACCGTTCTGCAGAAGCGATGACGATTTTTGCCGTTATTCAAGCAGGATTATTCCCGATTATTCACATGGGACGTCCTTGGTTGGCATATTGGGTATTACCAATACCAAACCAGTTTGGATCACTATGGGTGAATTTTAACTCGCCATTACTATGGGATGTATTTGCAATCTCTACATATCTTTCTGTATCACTGGTATTTTGGTGGACCGGATTGCTACCAGATTTTGCAATGATTAGAGACCGAGCGATAACTCCGTTTACAAAAAAAATATATGGACTTCTATCTTTTGGATGGAGTGGAAGAGCAAAAGACTGGCAACGTTTTGAAGAGGTATCTTTAGTACTTGCAGGTTTAGCTACACCATTAGTACTTTCTGTACATACCATTGTATCATTTGATTTTGCTACTTCGGTAATCCCAGGATGGCATACCACGATATTTCCACCATATTTTGTGGCTGGAGCGGTTTTCTCTGGATTCGCTATGGTGAATACACTGCTTATTATAATGAGAAAAGTATCAAACCTAGAAAACTATATCACCATTTTACATATAGAATTGATGAATATTGTCATCATGATTACTGGTTCTATTGTTGGTGTTGCCTATATAACAGAGCTATTTGTAGCTTGGTATTCTGGAGTTGAATACGAACAATATGCGTTCCTTAACAGAGCAACAGGGCCGTATTGGTGGGCATATTGGGCGATGATGACATGTAACGTGTTCTCACCTCAGTTTATGTGGTTCCCAAAATTAAGAAGAAGTATAATGTTCTCTTTCTTTATCTCTATTGTAGTAAACATAGGGATGTGGTTTGAACGTTTTGTGATCATTGTAACATCACTTCATAGAGATTATTTACCATCATCATGGACAATGTTCTCTCCTACCTTTGTAGATATAGGAATATTTATAGGAACAATTGGATTCTTCTTTGTCTTATTCTTATTATACTCTCGTACGTTCCCTGTAATAGCACAGGCAGAAGTAAAATCAATTCTGAAATCTTCTGGAGAAAAATATAAAAAACTAAGAGAAGCCGGAAAAGATCACAGAGATGAGTTGCCTAAAGGTAAAGCAGAAGTGGTGAAAGAAAAATCCGCAAAGAAAAAGACTGAAACCAAAGTAGAAGTAAGTGAAGAAGATATCAATAGTCTATTGGGGAACCTGGGGACATTTGATCCATCAACACAAACTGCTGATGATCTTAAAAAAGTTAACGGTATCGGGCCAGTAATGGAAAAGAAACTTAATGAGATCGGAATATTTACTTTTGATCAAGTAAGTAAAATGACTGAAACTGAATACGATTTATTAGATAATATCACTGGATCTTTCCCTGGTAGAGCACAACGCGATGATTGGGCTGGTCAGGCAGAAAAACTTAAAAATAACTAGAAGTATGGCATCAAAAGTTATACATGCATTATATATAGACGACGATATCCTGATGGATGCTGTCAAGAAAGTTCGTGCAGAGCATTATCATATCGAAGAGGTATATACGCCTTTTCCGGTTCATGGACTAGATAAAGCGATGGGGTTACCTCATACACGATTAGCAATTACATCCTTTATGTATGGTTGTGTTGGACTAACAGTTGCAATTTTGATGATGAATTATATCATGATCGAAGATTGGCCTCAAGATATAGGCGGTAAGCCTAGTTTTAGCTATATCGAAAATATGCCAGCATTTGTTCCGATCATGTTTGAGCTTACCGTGTTCTTTGCAGCCCATTTAATGGTGATTACTTTTTATATGAGAAGTAAGCTATGGCCATTTAAAAAAGCCGAAAATCCTGATGTAAGAACTACAGATGATCATTTCTTAATGGAAGTAGATGCAGGAAATCACGATGTTGATCAACTTGCTAGCTTTTTGGGTGATACCGGAGCAGTAGAAATTAAAGTAATAGATAAGGAAGAAGATAACCATTAGTAATAATGAAGAATACTATAAAAATATTAGCAGCGGCAGTAGTGATGATTTGCGTTGTTTCTTGTAAAAAAGATTCAAAGCCTAATTATCAATTTATGCCTAATATGTATGAACCTATAAGTTATGAAACTTATGGTGACTACGGTATTTTTCCTGACGGTCAGGAAGCCATGTTACCTGCCGAAGGCTCAATACCAAGAGGATGGATGCCATATGATTTTGAGAATTCACAAGAAGGTTATTTACTTGCTAAAGACACTTTAAAGAATCCAATCCGATATACAAAAGAAAATGAAGATGCCGGAAAAGAATTGTATGATATCTATTGTGCAATTTGTCATGGAGGAAAAGGAGATGGAAAAGGACCTTTGGTACAAAGAGAAAAGATTTTAGGAGTTCCAAGTTATGATGATATCGGTAGAGCAATTACAGAAGGAAGTATTTATCATGTAATGTATTACGGAATCAACTCTATGGGATCGTATGCATCACAAACTAATGAGCATGAACGTTGGCAGATTGTTCAATATGTACAAAAATTAAAGGCTGACCTCGAAGGGAAAACCCCTCGAATAGATACAGATGCTATTCCTGCTGTTGTAGAGACAAAAGTAGAAGAACAGCATGAATCAACAGAAGATCATAGTAACGCACACTAGTGCACTAGTAAAAAAGTTAAGAATAACGATATTATAAAGATATGTATACGCTATCAAATAGATTAAGATTATTTTCTATCATCCTTATGGTTGTAGGTCTTGTAGGTCTTATTATTGGATTTGGACAAAGACCTGGATCTGTAGAAGAGGTAAAAGAAATGATGGCAGCGCACGACGCTCATGGAGGTGGTCATGGTGAATCACAAGTAGCAGAGAGCAGTCATGGTAATCAAGGACACGGAGAAGAAGATGCTCATGGAGGAGATGCACACTATGAACATGTATTACACCAATTACAAAATAAGCCTTGGGCTTCATTATATGTAGCAGCATTCTTCTTTTTTATGATAGCACTAGGAGTATTAGCATTTTATGCAATACAATTTGCATCACAAGCAGGGTGGTCTCCAGTACTTTTTAGAGTAATGGAAGCGATAACAGCATATTTGGTGCCAGGAGGAATTATCCTTTTGGTAATTTTGGCATTATCAGGATTCCATGTTAATCACTTATTTGTATGGGCAGATCCAGAAGTTGTAGCTCATGATGCATTAATCCAAGGAAAATCTGGCTGGTTAAATAGTTGGGGGTTCATTATCAGAGCTGTTATCTTTTTAGGAGGATGGTTACTATATCGTCATTTCGCTGTTAAATATTCGAGAAAACAGGATGAAGATACAGAAGGGAATAAGTGGTATAAAAAGAGCTTTAAGATATCTGCAGGATTCTTAGTATTTTTTATCTATACAGAATCTATGGCATCTTGGGATTGGATTATGAGTTTTGATCCACACTGGTTCAGTACCTTATTTGGATGGTATGTATTTGCAAGTTTATTTGTTTCTGGTATTACTACGATCGCTTTAATAAGTATTTACTTAAAATCTAAAGGATATTTAGAATTTGTAAATAATAGTCATATTCATGACCTGGCTAAGTTTATGTTTGGTATCAGTATCTTCTGGACATATCTTTGGTTCTCTCAGTTTATGTTGATATGGTATTCTAATATACCAGAAGAGGTGACTTATTTTATTACTCGTATAGAGGATTATAAACTTCCATTTTTTGGAATGTTAGTAATGAATTTTATTTTCCCAATACTAGTATTAATGAATAGTGATTTTAAACGTGTAAACTGGTTTGTTGTAATGGCAGGTATTGTTATTCTTTGTGGTCATTATATCGATGTTTATAACATGGTAATGCCTGCAACAGTTGGCGAATCATGGTTTATAGGTATTAGTGAAATAAGTGCTGTGTCATTGTTTTTAGGACTATTTTTATTCGTAGTCTTTAGAGCATTAACAAAAGCTCCATTATTACCTAAAGGAAACCCTTATATAGAGGAAAGTAAACATTTCCATTATTAAAATTTGAATTGTAAAAAAAGAAGATAGATAAAAATGACTGTATTCTTAACCTTAGTAGTTATAGCACTTTTTGGAATCACGTTGTGGCAAATGTCAAAGATATTGAAATTGTCTCAAGCTAAAACAGATAACTCTCAAGTAGCAAACGACAAAGACAATAATTTGCAAGGTAAGCTTATGCTTGCATTTGTAATATTTCTTTATCTGCTTACCATATATTGTTTTGTACAATATGACTCATATTTCCTTCCAGAATCAGCTTCTGAACACGGTGTTGATTATGATAGATTAATGTTGATCTCGATGGTATTGATTATGATTGTACAGATCCTTACACAGGGATTGTTACATTTCTTTTCATATAAGTATCGAGGTAAAAAAGAAAATAAAGCATTATTCTTTGCTGATAATGATAAATTAGAATTTATCTGGACCATTATACCGGTTATTGTACTTGCTGGATTAATTATATATGGATTGTTTACATGGACCGATATCATGAATATTGATGAAGAAGATGGAGATCCATTAATTGTTGAGTTATACGCGTATCAATTCGACTGGCGTGCTCGATATTCTGGTGAGGATAATGAATTAGGTAAAGCAAATGTTCGTTATATAGAAGGAATCAACACCTTGGGTCTAGATGTTTCTGATACCTACGGAAAGGATGATAAAATTACTAACGAATTACATTTACCTGTAAATAGAAAGGTTATTTTTAAAATGCGCTCTCAGGATGTATTACATTCTGCATACATGCCATTTTTTAGAGCGCAGATGAATGTTGTACCAGGTATGATTACGGAGTTTGCTTATACACCAACTGTTACTTCTGAAGAAATGAGAAACAGTGAGTTTATGGTAGAGAAAGTAACTACGATTAATAAAATCAGAAGAGAAAAAAGTAAGAAACTGGTAGCTGCAGGAGATGAAGCTTTAGAAGAATATACATTCGAATACTATTTGTTGTGTAATAAGATATGTGGAGTATCGCATTATAATATGCAAATGAAGATTATAGTAGAATCTGAAGAAGATTATAAGGCATGGTTAAAAACACAGCCTACTTTTGGAGAGCAATTATCAGCCCAAGCAAGCAACTAAGAAAGAAGAAAATTAATATATTATATTAAAAAGAAATAGCGTTATGTCAGTAACTCAAGGAGATAACCACGATCACGATCACGACGATCACGGACATCATAAAGAAACATTTATTACCAAATATATTTTTAGTCAAGATCACAAGATGATCTCTAAGCAGTACTTGATTACTGGTTTGATTATGGGTATTATTGGTATTGCAATGTCTTTATTATTTAGAATGCAATTGGCATGGCCAGACCACCAGTTTACCATTTATGAAATTTTATTAGGTAAATTTGGTGAGGATGGAGTTATGGATCCGGGGATATACCTGGCTTTGGTAACAATACACGGTACTATAATGGTATTTTTTGTATTAACAGCAGGATTGAGTGGTACCTTTAGTAACCTTCTTATTCCATTACAGATTGGAGCTCGTGATATGGCCTCTGGATTCTTAAATATGATATCATACTGGTTATTCTTTTTAAGTAGTGTTATCATGGTATTGTCGTTATTTGCAGAAGCAGGACCAGCATCAGCAGGATGGACAATTTACCCTCCATTAAGTGCATTACCACAAGCTATAGGAGGTTCTGGAACCGGGATGACATTATGGTTAGTTTCTATGGCGATATTTATTGCTTCTTCTTTACTTGGTTCTTTGAATTATGTAGTAACAGTAATCAACTTACGAACCAAAGGAATGTCGATGACACGTTTACCTTTAACAATCTGGGCATTCTTCGTAACGGCTATAATTGGTATTGTTTCGTTTCCGGTATTATTATCAGCGGCATTATTGTTAATTATGGATAGAAGTTTTGGTACTTCTTTCTATTTAAGTGATATTTATATACAAGGAGAAGTATTGCATAACCAAGGTGGTTCACCAGTTCTTTTTGAACATTTATTCTGGTTCTTAGGACACCCAGAAGTATATATTGTATTACTACCTGCTTTAGGTATTACCTCAGAGATTATAGCTACAAATGCCCGTAAGCCTATATTTGGATATCGTGCGATGGTAGCTTCTATTTTAGCAATTGCATTCTTATCTACAATTGTTTGGGGTCACCATATGTTTGTATCTGGTATGAATCCTTTCTTAGGTTCTGTATTTACATTTACAACCTTATTGATTGCTATCCCTTCAGCAGTAAAAGCATTTAATTATATTACCACCCTATGGAAAGGTAACCTGCAATTTAATCCCGCAATGTTATTCTCAATAGGATTAGTATCAACATTTATTACAGGAGGTCTTACAGGAATTATTCTTGGAGATAGCACATTAGATATTAATGTTCATGATACTTATTTTGTAGTAGCGCATTTTCACCTGGTGATGGGTATTTCGGCACTATATGGATTATTCGCAGGGGTATACCATTGGTTCCCTAAGATGTATGGTAAGATGATGAATAAGAACTTAGGATATGTACATTTTTGGATTACCGCTATCGGAGCATATGGGGTATTCTTCCCAATGCACTTTGTAGGGATGGCTGGATTACCAAGACGTTATTATACAAACTCTAATTTCCCATATTTTGATGATTTAACAGATACTAATGTGTTGATTACAATTTTTGCTCTTTTTGCAGCGGTTGGGCAATTAGTATTCTTGTATAATTTTATTAGCTCTATTTTCTACGGAAAGAAAGCAATTCAGAATCCATGGAAATCTAATACTTTAGAATGGACTACTCCAGTAGAACATATGCATGGTAACTGGCCGGGAGAAATTCCTCATGTACACAGATGGCCTTATGACTATAGTAAGACAAATGAAAATGGAGAATATGTAATTGCAGGGCAGGATTTTGTCTCTCAGATTATTCCATTACAAGAAGGAGAAGAAGAAATGCATCATTAATCTGATGTTTATAAGATATAAAAAAAGCCTTTTCATTTTAATGAAAAGGCTTTTTCTTTTCTGATTAATTAACTGGTATTCGAAGTTGATCGGGAACTCTTTTTATTATATTTGTTAATGACACTCTGGTGTTATATCAATTAAACCAAGATTTAGATAGTAGTAATAAACTTAATACCGATATAAAGCTATCGGATCGATGATAATGAGATTTTATAAATGAACGAAAACCTTGATCCAACAAACGAAAATTTTTCTAGCGAAGACCTGGATATCGAAAGAGCATTACGGCCTCTTGCCTTTGATGATTTTGCTGGCCAGGATCAGGTTCTTGAGAATTTAGAGATTTTTGTTCAGGCGGCAAATTTGAGAGATGAAGCTCTTGATCATACCCTTTTTCATGGCCCTCCCGGGTTAGGGAAAACCACATTAGCCCATATTCTTGCCAACGAATTAGGAGTAGGAATTAAGGTTACTTCGGGACCGGTTTTGGATAAACCCGGAGATCTGGCGGGGTTATTAACGAATCTGGATGATAGAGATGTATTGTTTATAGACGAAATTCACAGATTAAGCCCTATAGTAGAAGAATATTTGTATTCTGCAATGGAAGACTATAAGATCGATATTATGATCGAGAGCGGTCCTAATGCACGTACAGTTCAAATTAATTTGAACCCATTTACATTGGTAGGAGCGACAACACGTTCTGGATTGCTAACGGCACCTATGAGAGCTCGTTTTGGGATTCAGTCGCGATTACAATATTATACGACAGAATTGTTATCTACCATAGTGCAGCGTAGTGCTCATATACTTAATGTTCCAATTTCTATGGAAGCCGCTATAGAAATAGCAGGTAGGAGTAGAGGAACACCTAGGATTGCTAATGCTTTATTGCGTAGAGTGCGTGATTTTGCACAAATTAAAGGAAATGGTAAGATAGATATCGAAATCTCAAAATTTGCCTTAAAAGCACTTAATGTAGATGCTCACGGTTTGGATGAGATGGATAATAAAATTTTATTGACTTTGATTGATAAATTTAAAGGAGGCCCGGTAGGATTAACTACAATAGCAACTGCGGTTAGTGAAAGTCCAGAGACTATAGAAGAAGTATACGAGCCTTTCCTGATTCAGCAAGGATTTATTATGCGTACACCACGAGGTAGAGAAGTAACAGAAGCTGCCTATAAACACTTGGGAAGAGTAAAAGGAGGAATTCAGGGAGGATTATTTTAATAATTTTTTATCGAACATAAACGCTTCAGTAATGAACACTTCATTAAAATTTGTAATAGTTGTTTTATCGATGACCATAATTTCGTGTCAAAAAGAAACAAAAAAAGCTGTAAAAGTATATGAGAGCTTAGAATATAATATCTACATGGGTGATAAACTTGCGGGATATCAAAAAAGTTTTCAAGGAAAAGATGGAGTGTACCATTATGTATATGAATTTAATGACAGGGGAAGAGGACCTCATATTAATGAAAAAGTTATTCTTAATGATAATGATGTAATAATAAGTCATGAGATTTATGGACATAATTATCTAAAAGATACTGTTTCAGAGATTTTTGAAGTTAAAGAAGGAACTGCAAAATGGAAAAGTAGTTCAGAGCAAGGTGAAGCCAAGTTTGATAATAATTCGTTCTTTTCAGCAATAAATGGTTCTTTCGGAATAACAGATTTACTTATCAAAAAGTTACTTTCTTCAGAAAATAAAGAAGTAAATCTATTGCCAAGTGGTTCAATAAAAATAACCAATATTGATAACCATAAAATAAATGATTCGACAGAACTTAGGTTGGTAGAATTTACAGGACAATCTTTTACACCTTCATACACCTGGATTGATAAAAATGACAGATTTTTTGGATATGTTTCACCTTGGTTTACGTGTATTCAAAAAGGATATGACAGTATTGCAAAGCAGTTACAACCAATTCAAAAACAAAAAGAAGAAGAATATTTAAAAAACTTATCTCCATCATTATTTGAAACTCCTTCCAAAAAAATATTGATCAAAAATGTAGGGGTGTTTAATTCTAAAACCGGAAAAATAGAACCTAATCGATTTATTGTGGTTAACGGAAACAAAATCGAACAAGTTTCAACTGACGTAATTACAGAAGGCGATGATACAATGGTTATTGATGGAACTAATAAAACGTTATTACCGGGATTGTTTGATATGCATACACATATTAGTGAGACCGATGGGGTGATGCAATTGGCAGCAGGAGTAACTTCTGTTAGGGATTTAGGGAATTCTTCGGATTTACCAGAGTTAAAGGAAAATTTTGATGTAAATAAATTGGTTGGCCCAAGAATATTAGTGATGAGCGGGTTTATTGATAAAGCAGGCCCATATGCAGGACCTACAGGCTCAATTATAAATACTCTTGAAGAAGGAATACAAGCAATTTCAGACTACCATGACAAAGGGTATACACAAATTAAATTATATAGCTCTATCCCTCCAGAATGGGTAAAACCATTGGCTGATAAAGCACATGAACTGGGGATGAGAGTGAGTGGACATATTCCGGCTTTTATGATTGCAGAGCAGGCTATAAAGAGTGGGTATGATGAAATTCAACATGTTAATATGTTGGCTTTGAATTTTCTTTCAGATACTATTGATACTAGACAGCCGCTTCGATTTTCAATGGTAGCAGAACATAACCATAAATTAGATTTTGAATCAAAGAAGTTTAAGGATTTTATAAGATTACTTAAAGAAAAAAATATAGTGATAGATCCAACAGTTTCTATTTTTGATGGTATGTTTACTGTGAAAGCAGGAGAAGCAGATCCTTCTTTTGCTAAAATTTTGGATAGATTACCACTAAGTGTTCAAAGAGGATATTATTCTGGAGGGCTTCCTATTCCTGATGGAAAAAAAGATCAATATAAAGCCTCTTATGATAAATTACTGGGCATTGTAAAACAACTTTATGATAATGGAGTTACGATTGTGCCAGGAACAGATTCAATGGCTGGATTTGGACTTCATGCCGAAATGGAAAATTATGTAAAAGCAGGAATTCCAACCTCTGAAGTTTTAAAAATAGCAACTTTGAATTCTGCAAAAATTGCTGGAGTAAATGATAACTTAGGATCGATTGAAGAAGGTAAATTAGCTGATCTAATATTGGTCGATGGCAACCCAGTTAATGATATTAATGATATCAGAAAGGTAGAGCTTACCATAAAAAATGGAAATATTTATAATCCAGAAAAATTATATAAAGCTATTGGAGTGAAACATTTTAAATAAATAAGAGATAAAAAATTCACATGCTAGATAGACGAATTCCCATAGTCTCTTTTTTTAGAGTTCTTAATAATGCAAGTCGTATTCTTAAAAATCCACTTCCTTTTCATCATGAAAATTTTGAAAAGCATGGAGACACTTTTAAAGTTCAATTAGGATTTGGTAAAACCGCTATTTTTACTCGTGATGCAGGTTTTGCAAAACATATGTTGCAAAAACAACATAGACGATATAGTAAATCCGAATTACAAACGAAAGATCTGGCAAAGTATGTAGGAGAAGGATTATTAACTTCTACAGGAGAAAAATGGCTAAAACAAAGACGTTTAATTCAACCCGCTTTTCATAAAAAAAAGCTGGAATCCTTGATAAATACGATTAAAGAGGTAATTCAGGAAGAATTCCTGAGGATACCCTCTAACAAAGAGATCGATCTTTTTCCTGTAATGAGTGATTTGGCCTTTAAGGTAGTTGCAAAATCATTATTTGGTTATACAGATACCCAAGGAGATACCATTTCACGATTGCAATATATAACAGAAGCAGCCCAGAAATCATTAGTACAGGAAATAAGACAGCCTTATAAACGATGGTGGTTTTATTTGAGTGGGAAAATCAAAAATACACTCAAGCTAACTCAGGAAGCAAGAGATATTCTTAATACAATTATAGAAGAAAGAAGGAACTCTAATAAAGTGTATAATGATCTGTTAGATATGTTGCTAACATCAAAATATGATGACGGTAGTGTGATGGATAATGAGCAACTGATAGATGAAATCCTAATTCTTTTTGTGGCGGGTCATGAAACTACATCTAATGCTTTAACCTTTACTGCTGTATTGCTGGCACTTCATCCCGAGATTCAGGAACAAGTATATCAAGAAGTTTCTGAAACTTCAGATGATTTACCGCCAATGGAACAGATAGCAAAATTTCGATATACAAGACAGTGTATTGAAGAAGCAATGCGGTTATATCCACCTGCTTATTTTTCTGATCGCGTGGCTATAGAAGATGATAATTATCAGGATTTAAAACTAAAAAAAGGAACGACCATTCTGGTTTCGTTTTTTGAAATCCACAGACATAAAAGTTTTTGGAAAAACCCTTCTGCATTTGATCCCGATCGATTTCATCCTGATATAGATAAAAAACAGTATTCTGATTGGTATTTCCCTTTTGGATCAGGACCCAGAATGTGTATAGGTAATAATTTTGCGATGTATGAAATGATTCTGGCAATAAGCGCTTTGGTAAGGAAGTATAAAATAGGTACAGATCTTGATAAAGTTAATATTAAGCCATTAATCACTTTGAAACCCGAAAACGCAATACTTACATTCGTCAACAGATAAGTATATTGTAGTTTACATCTTTAGTTTTATATTTAAGCTAAACTTTTACCTTATACCAATTTGATTATTTAATGACGTATTAAATGAAGAAATTACTGATCTTTCATTTATGTTTTTTGATAAGCTCATCCGTCTTTTCGCTACAAGAAGATGAAGCATATCAAAAAGGAGTTGCGGCTTATACTCATTATAATTATAAAGAAGCAATACTTCATTTTAAGCTTGCTTCAAGCTATTTTTTAGAGAAAGATGATATTAGAAGCTATCTAAAATCACAATTGTATATTTCTAATATCGAAATTTATAAAAACAATTTTTCTTCAGCATTAAAAACAATTGATGTTTCTATTCAAAACTATACATCTTCAAGAATAAAAAACGACAGTCTATGGGGTGAGTTAATGAACACAAAGGCTGTCGTTTATAGAAAGGATGGTTTGACTACAAAAGCATTACAGATAAGCGATGAGATTTTAAAAGAACAATTAGAGAAATCAACTTTACCTAAATATAATCTTGTAAGAACATATACTGTACGAAGTAACATTTTATGGACTATTGGTCGATTTGATGAAGCAGTACAATTGATAAAGAAAACATTAAATCTTTCTGAGTATTCGATTTCAGATCTAAATAGAGCAGAATTATTAAATAATTTGGGAAGCGCCTATTTATTGAAAGGAGATTTTAATAAAGCACATAACTATTATAATAAAGCATATCAGCTTAAGTTAGAAAACAAGGCTAATTTATATGACCTGGCAATAACAACGTTTAATATAGGAGTTGTAAATGAGGCCTTGGGAGATTATGGTAAAGCTATAGAATTTTATCAAAAATCAGCAGAGTACGATCTTAGAAACCAAGGCGAAGAAGTAGGTTTTATTACGGATATTTATACCGCTATTAGTGGTATTTATGCTAAGAAAAATGATTTAGAAAAAGCAGAAGAGTATATCGATAAGGCTTTAAAAAAAGCGATGATTATTTATGGGGAGAATCATCTTAATACTGCAAATATACAAGCTTGGTATGTTAGATGTCTAAAGTTAAAAGGAGAGTATGCAATATCTTTAGATTTTGATAAGAAAGCATTACAAATTAGAGAAAAGTCTTATGGAGTTTATAATTGGTTTCCGATACAGAATCTAACATCAATTGCTGATACTTATGTGAAGCTTGGGGAGTATCGGGAAGCAGAAAAATACTATAAAGAAGCATTACGAAGAAGTGAAAAAATGGATTCTAAGTTTCAGGAAGCAGAGTGTTATCAAGGTATGGGCGATATGCATATGAAGCAAAAGAAGTATAGAGAAGCAATAGATTTCTACACTAAGGCATTCATTAATTTTTCGAATCACTTTTATAAAAATCATAGGTATGTCTTAAAAAGTGAGCTATTATTGGCAGAAGCTTTGTTTAAACAAGGAAATCATAAAAAAGCTTTTACAATAATTCAAAAACATCTTGCCTTGTATACTAAAGGAGAGCATGATTTTCCTTTACTGGTAGTAGAAGCGATACATCTTAATAATTGTATTGCTTTAACCCAATATACGAATTCAAAAACAATAAAATCAGTTGAGAAATCATATAAAAACATGGATTTGATGATCCAAAATATTCGTGAAATCAAAAAGCAATATACTACTGATCGATCCTTGATAAATGTTGGGCGTAAAAACCCAGATTATTTTGATAAGGCAATCGAGATTTGCTATGTTTTGTTTCAAAATACTCAACAAAAGAAGTATTTGGAAAAAGCATTCCAATTTTCAGAAATTAATAGAAATAGTGCATTGGTAACAGGGATAAAAGATAAACAGTTTAAAAAAATTGCTGGAGTCCCTGATTCACTATTACAACGGGAGAATATGTTGAAAAGAAAATTGTCCTCTATTAGAACAGCACTACATACTCAAACACATTCATTCAAGATAGATTCTACGATGAGTCTACGATTGAAGTATAGTTTGAAACTAGAGGATTTATTACATAAAATTGAAAGGGACTATCCTAGATATTATCAACTAAAATATGCCGATCACACGATCAAAGTCTCGCAATTACAAAAGGAATATTTGGATACAAATACAACTTTGATTGAGTATTTTGCTGGAGAGGAAAACCTATACATTTTTGTTATAAATAATGATACTATTGACTTTAAGAAGTTTCCAATAATAAAGGGTTTGACTAAATCAATTAAGGAATTTAGGAAGCAAATACTTAACCAACAAAACATCAAAGAAAATTCTGAACGAATATTTACAGCTTTGCTGAAAAATTTGAACCTGAAAGAAACTTTGATACTGGTAACAGATAACATACTTAATTATGTTCCATTTGAGGTTTTGTATAATGGAAAAGGATATATGCTTGAAGAGTATGCTATAAGTTATGCAGGTTCTGCAACAGTATTGAAAGCATTAACCGAGAGGTCATTAAAAACTACAAAAGAAATGAAATGGAGTGGTTTTGCACCGAAATATAAAAATAATAATTCCTTTGCTTCTAGCGATATCGAAGTTAGGAGTATTTCGAAAATCATGAAAGGTAAAGCATTTTTGGGTGAAGAGGCTTCTGTTAAAAATTTTGTTGCTAGTGCTACTAATTCTTCAATACTACATTTGGCCGCTCATGCAGAGATTGATAGAAAAAATGCAATGTTGAATAAGCTCGTATTTTCTGAAAATGGTAATAAGAATATTTTAATGGCATCTGATATTTATGGATTATCAATTCCTTCAGAAATGATTGTACTTAGTGCTTGTAACACTGGATTCGGAAAATTAGAAAAAGGTGAAGGCGTGATGAGTATGTCAAGAGCTTTTCATTATGCGGGAGCAAAAAGCACAGTAATGACCTTATGGAAAGTGCCAGATAAAGAAACCGCGGTGATAATGAACTATTTTTATAAAAATTTGAAAAAAGGATATGCTAAAGATAAAGCATTGCAACAAGCAAAACTTCAGTATCTCGGTAGTGTAAAAGATAACGCATTAAAACACCCTTTTTATTGGGCAGGATTTGTGATTTCGGGTAATACAGAATCTTTGGAGCAAGGTTTTTTATACTGGTGGGTAGTAATATTGGTTTTGGTTCCGGTTTTTATTTTTAGAAAAAAACTAATTAAGTTTTTTGAGTAGTTCTTTAGCTTCTTCCTTTTTATATTCACTATCAGGAATCTTTATTAATAACTCTAATTGTTCTTTGGCTTTGTTAAGTTGACCAACTTTTAGATAAGCCATAGTCAGATACCAATGATTTTTTTCACTAAACGAGTTTTCAATTTTATCTCGCTCTTCCAAAATCACAATTGCTTTTTCAGCTTCATTTAGTTTTAACAAGGCATTTGCTTTATAAAATTGAAGAGTGTCGTTTTCTTCAGTTTCTAATACTGTATTGAATGCGTCAAGAGCCTTTTTAAAATTACCGTTTTCGTAAGCATTAAAGGCTACTGATATTTTGTTTTTATGATCATTTCCTCTTACTACAGGTTGAAGAATATTTCTATACGGCTCAAAGTAAGTAGCGAATAACTCTTCATTTGACACTGGTTTTTTGGTATCCCAAAAATAGATGGTTCCTAATAGCACAAGAATGGAAGCTGCTATAGACCACCATTTTAATTTATTTTTTTTCTTAACATTATACTCAAGGTCAGAAAGCAAATGTCTAAAATCATCATCATCCTTATGTTCTACTACTTTTTTAAGATTAGTATGAAATAGTACTTCGTCTCTAAAATTTTGATCAACACTTAATAATGTGTCAAATTCCTGTTGTTCCTCAATTGTTAAGGTACCTTGAATGTATTTTGATATGAGATCCTGGGGTTTCATTGTTTAGGGGGATTAATCATTGCTCTTAATTGCTTAATACATCGGGATTTTTGACTACTCACCACATTAGTATTATCATATCCTTCTTTTTCGGCAATCTCCTCTACTGTTAGTCCTCGATAATAGAATAATATTAACATCTCTTTGCATCGTTTTCCTAATTTATTAAAAAAAGTCTGTAAAAGCCTTTGCTCTAACGAAAGCTCGACAGATTCATCAAATGCAATTTCTTCAATGTTTTCGCTTGCAATATGAAGTTTTGGTTCTAGTGAAACGGTATTTTTATGTTGCTTGTAATGATTAAAAATCATTCGTTTGCCGATACCAAATAAGTACGTTTTTAAAGAGCTGTTTACAGCATCCAATTTTCCTTGTATTGCTTGCTTTCTAAGTACTACAAATGCATCTTGATAGATATCAGCCATAGTGTCTTGACCTACACCATGTTTTTTTCCAAAATTAAAAAAAGCGCTCCTGTGTAAATAATATAATTTACTTATTTCCTTAGGATTACTATGAATTAAAATGTCAATAAGGGATTGATCCACCGAGTATGATTTCTATTCCTCTAAGGTATAAAAAAACATTTTTCCTCCTATAGATGTTAAGATTCGGTTTTTTTCTTCCATAAAGAGTATAAAACATATAAAAGTTAAGAATTATGAATCGCATTTTAAAAAAATTAACGCTTAAGGAAATTACTCTAGAATTCATTCCCTCACTAGGGATATCACTATTAATAGCAGAATCTTTTTACAAACTGGGAAGCTTTGCTTTTGAGTGTATTGCATTTTTGGCAACCTGGTATTTTATTGGTTACGCAATCGATAAATTAAAAATGATTAGTAACGCAATAACCAAAAACAATTAGCATTATGGCAAAAGTGACAAAACCAGAGATAAAAATCAATCCGGTAGTAGTAGGTCAAGTATTTCAGCCAATTCAACAACAGGCAGATATAGTTTTAACGAATAGTAAGGTAAAATTACAAGGAGCAAAAATAGAAATCTTTGGATCGGCAAATAATCTGCTCGCCACTTTCGATTCTAAAACATCAAATTTTATAGTACACAAAAGACTCATGGTTGGAAATCTTGACGTGTTGAATAAATTAAAAGATCTGGAAACGAGAGTGAAAAATCTAGAACCTTAAAAGATACATTATGACATTAAGTATAAGAAATATTTACCAGCAACAAGGTATTTCGTTTCCGGTAATTAGTATAAAACAAAATCATGAAATGCATTTTGGCTTACCAACATCTATAAAAAAAGCACATTCGGTATTTTCTTCAAAGAATGATGGAAATGGGTTTGATTGCGGGTGTAGGAAGAGTAATTCGTTAAAACTTGTGATATTACCGAAGATCTTAACAAAAGAATTTGGAGAGGTTGTTCCCTCCTGGGTTTCTGCAGCAAAAAGAGACTCGAGAACCGGTGCCCAAATACGAACGATAAAAGGTGTTTTAACACAGAGCAGAATATCAGGTACAGATTTTCCTCTTAAACCATGGCATCATAGTTATGACTGGAACTATTTTGTAAAAACTGATAAGCAGTTTTTTTATCTGAATAGCCCGGCAAATGGGAAATATGATGCTAAAAATCAGATTGCCGTAATGGAATGTGAATGGGATTCTAAATTTGTCCCATTATGGTCACTGCCCATGCCCGGCGATCGTATACAAGTTACAGGAAGATGGATCTATGACTGTGGGCATCCTAAAAACGGAAAACACAGATCCGAAATTCACCCTCCAAAAGCAGTAGTTTCTTTTCGGGAAGAGACCGATCTTTTTTCTGGAAATAAAGGACTGTCCAGAGCTAATCAAGCAATCGTTTATATAAATAAAAAAGGGGGATACATCAACCAAAAGATCAACGATCAAAATTATACTTTTGATCTCTACTTGCCACCAAAACCATCAGATTCTTCAATCCCAAAATTCAAAGTAAAGAAAATGATTGCTAGTGCTATTAATCCAATAATTACTCCTTTTCCTAGTGATGATCCAAAATTGTTACGAGTGACGATTCCACTGAAGGGGAAAAATATTCCATCAGAAAATTATGGAGTAATGATTAGTGGGGGATGGTCGGATCCCAAAGGAATAGATGCTAAGCATATTAAAAAAGTAACTGTTGCAGTACGAGAAGCTGTTTTTAAGAAGGATAAAGATCCCGATGGAATAATTTTTAAAAAGCAGGATGAATGGTATCTGTATGTTGGTATTAATGGCCGATGGAGATTGTTTGAAAGTATGGATAAAGGAAAACGCACATTAAATCACAAGGTAGTTCTTCATTTACACAAAACACAACACGTTAAAATATCAACTAATGGATATGAAGCTGATCCTATTCATGATATTCTTGGTAAATCTGTAGGATTGTCCTCAAAAGTAGCAAGTTCGTCCAGCTTAAATTCTCAGGAAAGAAAAACAGCAGGAGAGGGGATTAGAAAAGGGTTTTTAAAGCTAGGAACAGATTTGTTAGAAGGAGGTGATATTGAGAATGATAAAATTGGGATTGTAAATGCTACATTTCCTTCAGGTAAAAGAAGTACTAATAGTGTTGTCACTTCGAATCTAGGAGATTATCAAATTACCGTGAATATTACATAACCTAACCTTCTCATATAAAATTTAACGTAATCAATGATCCCATATTCTTATGGATATGGAGACATATGCCCTTATGTAATATAAAAATAGAACTATTAATAGCTCAGAATTAAAGCTTAAAAATAATTGGTATTAGATAACACGTAAGCTGAAAAGTGTATAGAGTAAGCAAGAAAATAAAATATATAATACGTTATGGCCACGATTAGGGAAAAATTTGTAAAAAAGGGGAAATGGAAAACTATGGAAAGCTTTTTTAATGCCAATGGGGTTGCTTTTTTTAAAGCCCCAAACGATGCTTCAATTAAAGTTAGATATGGTGTTGGCTGGTTTGGGAAAGATAGACAGAAACAAAAGTTAGACGGAAGAACCTACAAAAAACTTCAAGTTGGTAAATGGTCATTGACCAGAGCAAGAATGCAAATAAAAGTAAAAAAGGATACTAATGTGACCTATTATGTTGATGGAGGAGGAGTGGCTCAAAACTCTCCTGAAATTAGATTCTGAATACAACTGAAGTATACTTTCTAAAACCATTTTTTGAGTAGCATAATCTGGATTTAAGTAAACACGGTAGCCGAAAAGTGAATAGAGTAGGCAAAAAAACTAATTATTAAATAAAATGAAAAAACTAACAAATCTAAAAATGTATGTAGTAGGGGTATTTTGCATAGTAGCAATTGCTTCTTGTGAGAAGGAACAAGAGGTTATTCCCGAAATTTCAAATAATACCGAAGGTTTTATGAGCAAAACAGGTAAAAGTGATATCAGGATTGAAGAAAATGCGGAAGTTGTAATTCCAATATTGCATCGAAGTTATAGCGCCGATATAAGTAAAGAAGATGCTGATGCAAGATTTGAAGAAGAAGTTGCAGAATATATGAATAAGAATTCGGTAAATACCAATTATGAGAAAGGTTATAGTACAAGGTGGTATTATAGAATCCGTACAAAGACAGGAGCTCAAAAAAATAATGAAACTGATGGAGATGCTAAGGCTAGTGTGAGGTTTCGAACTAGTAGAGGAATCTATACACATTCGGTATCTAGTTTAAATAATGCTGGGGATGATCGAGAAAGAGGGCAAACAGACTATTATTATTTAAGTGCAAGATACCCGGGACAAGCTATAAGTTGGGTAGAAATTCAATCCGCCAAAATTTCATTAAAAGGAACAGATGGATGGTTTATAACAAATTATGATGTCTATGCGTACCCATCATATCAAACAGTTTCTGCTACAGGAAGTACTTATTTAAGATCCAACCCAAATCGATGGTTGGATAACACATTTTTCTGGGGATGGGATACGTATTCTACAGGAGAAAGAGGAACTGGTAGATTAAACTTTTAAAATAACGATATGAAAAATTTAAAAATAGAAGGAATTAAAATCCTAAGCAAAACTGCACAAAAATCGATAGGAGGCGGAGATATAAACCTTCCTGACCCCATACTTACGTGTTGGCAATGGAAATGGTTATGTGATACAGTTGGCTTTCCGCCATTAACCGGAAGATATTGTAGATGGGTTAAAGTACGAGTACCCTGTAGATAGAGATAATCTTGAATGTCTTTAAATGTTCATAGAATACTAATTTTAAAATAATAAAAATCATGAAAATTCTTAAATTAAACGAGGTTAAGATTCTAAGTAAAATTGCTCAAAAATCAATCATTGCAGGAAGGATCAATAACTGTAAACAAATACTCTGTGCTGGTTTGTCGGCAAGAGAATGCGCAGAGATTTGTAGAAACCCATACTAGACTATGTTTAATTATAAATGTGGTTAGGTCATAGACTAAGGAAAACCAGATTATCAAAATAGGTGTTCTGGTTTTTTGAGATAAATAATAATAAACGTGCTAACTAATACTTTTTTTAGTATTAAAATGTTAGTAGACATAGGATAACTATTTAATATATAACTAATTATGAAAAAACAGATTTTTGTACTTGCCATATTGGCAATTATGATATCATCGTGCTCAGGCGATGATGATACAAATACAAACACAGATAATAATACTATTATTGGTACGTGGATTTTAGAAAGTACAACAGAGCAAGACTACAATCAAAACAAAGAGAGTACTCCGATAGGTTGTGATACAAATGCAACAAAGCTAATATTTGACAAAGAGACTATAGTGACTGTAAATTCGATGGTAGTTATCCGAGACGGAAGTAAATTATGTGTAAGTGGCAGCAGCGAAGAAATAACCAAAGATTCAATAGTACTTTCTAAAGAAGATGCAGATGGAAATTTTGGAACCTTTCCTCCTCCAAAGGATATATTTTCATATAAATTACAAGGTGATATACTTACACTTACTGATCAAAATAACGATGATTTTGTATTTAAAAGAGCTAATTAATTTATGTTTTAGTACTACCTTATGATTTGTGAAAAGAATGGTAGAGATCTAAATAAATAATAAGTTATTGATAGTTGTTTTGATTAACAATCATTAAACAAGAAGAAGTAGTTCTAACACTTTTCCCTACATTTTATATTTACGTATTTTTGCAGGAACAAATACGGAATACGTTAATAAACTAAATAATGATTGCTTATAGAAATGAAATTTTACTGACTATTATAGTATTGATATTATTATTTTTTGTGTTACTGATAACAAAAAGTGTAATTAGGAAATTCTCAATATTAAAATCTATAAATGCTAATCGAAGAAAATTGATACGCAATCTAACCAATCTGGTTCATTACCTTATTGCAGGAACAGCTTTGGTGATTATCTGGGGGGTAGAACTTAAACAGTTTAGTGTCTTTATTTCTTCGGTTTTAGCAGTATTGGGGATTGCTTTTTTTGCGCAATGGTCTATCTTATCGAACCTTACTGCAAGTATTATTTTATTTTTTAGTCATCCGGTAAGGATAGGGGATAGGATACGAGTTTTGGATAAAGATTTTGACTGGACCGGAGAAGTGAAAGATATTACAGGATTTTATCTTTTTATGATTACTGATCATGGCGAAAACATAACTTTACCTACATCTATGGTGATACAAAAAGGAATCCAAATCATGAATAAACGCATAGAAGAACAAATTGACCATAAAGAAGAAGTGTAGTTGAATCCTAAAACCAGATACACTCAACGTATTAAATCCGAGGCAAAACGCCTGGGTTTTCTGTCGTGCGGAATTTCTAAAGCAGAATTCCTAGAACAGGAGGCTCCACGTTTAGAAAAATGGCTCAACCAGAATATGCACGGTGAGATGCAGTATATGGAAAATCATTTTGATAAACGCCTGGATCCTACCAAATTGGTAGATGATTCAAAAAGTGTAATATCCCTACTACTCAATTATTTCCCTTCAGAAAAACAAAAAGATCCCGAAGCTCCCAAACTGTCTAAGTATGCATATGGTACCGATTATCATTTTGTGATTAAAGATAAACTGAAGCAGTTATTGCATTTTATTGAAGAAGAAATTGGTGAGGTCCATGGGCGAGCCTTTGTAGATTCTGCACCTGTATTAGATAAAGCCTGGGCAGCAAAAAGTGGATTGGGTTGGATTGGTAAAAATAGCAACCTGTTAACACAACAGGTAGGTTCTTTTTATTTTATTGCAGAGCTTATCATAGATCTTGATTTAGAATATGATACTCCCGTTACAGACCATTGCGGTACGTGTACAGCATGTATTGATGCTTGTCCTACGCAAGCAATTGTAGAACCTTATGTGGTAGATGGCAGTAAGTGCATATCGTATTTTACGATAGAGCTTAAAGAAGAGATTCCTAATAGCTATAAAAACCAATTTGATGATTGGATGTTTGGTTGCGATGTGTGTCAGGATGTATGCCCATGGAATCGCTTTTCTAAACCACATAATGAACCACTTTTTAATCCAAAACCAGAATTACTAGAGATGTCAAAAAAAGACTGGGAAGAGATCACACAAGAAGTATTTTCAAAGGTGTTTCAGAAATCTGCAGTAAAAAGAACTAAATTCTCGGGGTTGCAAAGGAATATCGATTTTTTATTTAGAGATTAAAAAACGATTAACATGATTCTCTAAAAATAAGCTTGGTAGGCAGAATGATCTCTTTATGAAGACAAGGTTTATTTTCTTTATTTAATTCTATTTCATCTAGTAAAATCTCTGTGGCAATAACTCCCATTTGATGTGCAGGTTGATGTACAGTTGTTAATGTAGGAGAGACAACAGAAGACATAAACCAGTTGCTAAATCCAAAAACAGCTACATCATCGGGGATTTTGATGTTGTTTTCATTAAAATATTTTATCGCACCAATTGCCACAAGATCAGTTATTGTGAAAATAGAATCAACCTCGGGATTTTCTTGTATTAGCTTCTTCGCATTGTTATATCCATCTTCAAAATCTGTATTGTTATTACACAGATATACCAAAGAAGCATCGTATGTGATTCCATGATCTTCTAATGCTTCTTTGTATCCTTCAAAACGATCGTTAGAAATTTTGGGGTTAAGATCCCCTCTGAAATGTGAAATCTTTTTGTATCCTTTGGAAATAAGATATGAAACAGCCTCGTATGCAGCTTTTTTATCGTCGATCCGTACTTTAGAACAAGGTATAGAAGGTTCTATTTTATCAAAAAGTACCAAAGGAATATTTCGACTCAGTACTTTTTTTAAATGAACGAATTCGTTAGTTTTATTAGATAAAGACATTAAAATACCATCTACTCGTTTATCAATTAATAAATTTATTTGTAATTTTTCAAGAAATAGTTTCTCACTAGATTGGAGGATGATAACCAGATACCCTTTTTTTTCTGCTTCTTCAATGATACCATCTATTACTTTAGAAAAAAAATGATGTACTGTAGTCGGGATGATAACACCAATTGTTTTTGTTTGCTTAGTTCTTAGGTTTACAGCTAATTGATTAGGTGAGTAATTCAATTTTCTGGCAGTCCGAAGAACCTTTTTCTTAGTGTCTTTATTTACATCTGGATAGTCTTTTAGAGCCTTAGATACAGTTGCTACAGAAATTCCTAATTCATTAGCAATATCTTTTAAAGTAGTAACTTTCATAGACTAAATGTTATATTTATTAAATATACAATTTAAGCTAAAATACAATTAGATTAATAAAATATAAAAATTTGAAAAGCCTCTCTTGTTAGTGAAAAAGGACAAAATGAATGAGAAAAGTACTTTTAGATGGGCTTTTTACCCTAAATGAATAGTTCTTTCGAAATCGTTTTCGATCGTATCGAAAACGATTTCGAAGCCCATGAACCTTAAAGAAAAAGTAAATTATCATTAAGGTTTTATGAAATTGCAGAGAACTAAATACTTAAAAAATTATGAGAACAAGACTGTGTATTATTCTCTTCTTAGTTTTCGGGATAGGGGATTCCATTGCTCAAGGAGGAAAAAGCGTATCAGGAACAATTAAAGATAATAAGGGCGTTCCGGTAATTGGAGTTAATATACTACTAGAAGGAACCAACAGAGGAGCAACATCAGATTTTGATGGAGAATATATTATTAATAATCTAGAAGCCAATGCTACTTATGTTTTGATAATTTCTTCGGTGGGATTTAAGACCGTAAGAGAGGAGATTGTTATGGCAGATAACATTGTTAAAGATATTGTTTTAGAAGAAGACCTGCTTTCATTAGATGAGATTGTAGTAACCGGATCTTCTAATCCACGAACAAAATTAGAATCCAGTGTAGCAATAACCACAATGGGAGTCAAAGAAATAGAACAAAAAGCTCCGCAGAGTACTGCCGATCTGCTACAATCAGTCCCTGGATTTGTTGTCGAAACTTCAGGAGGAGAGGTAGGAAATAATCTTTTTGCCAGAGGAATTCCATCCGCTGGAGCATATGAATTTGTTCAAATTCAGGAAGATGGACTTCCCGTTTTTGAAGATGGAGCTTTACAATTTGCCAATGCAGATAACTGGTATAGGTTAGATGAAACTGTTAAAAGAATGGAAGCTATTCGAGGAGGATCTGCCTCTGTTTTTGCTACAAATTCACCTGGTGGAATTATCAATTTTATCTCTAAAACAGGTCAAAATGAACTAATAGGAAGAGCCAAAATGACTGTAGGAGATTATGGGCTTTTTAGAACTGATCTCAATATTGGAGGAGCAATTATCGAGGATAAATTGCTTTTTAATATAGGAGGATTTTATAGAGTAGATCAGGGAATTAGGGACCCGGGATTTGAAGCGAACAAAGGAGGGCAGATGAAATTTAACCTTACCTATAAATTTGATGGAGGCTATGCCAGAATCAACTATAAAAAACTAGATGACAGAAACCTCTTCCTACTTCCTATTCCATTACGAGGAGATAGTGATGGGAACCCAGAAGAATTCGAAGGATTCGATGCGAATTACGGAACATTAGCCTCTAGAAATTTTAGTAGATTAAGAGTGCCACAAATAGGAGGAGGGTTTTTTGAAAGAGATTTAGAAGATGGTGTGAACCCCAATGTAGATGCCATAGGAGGAGAGCTTAAATATCAGATCTCTGATGTGGTATCAGTAAAGAACACATTCAGAAATACAAGCATTGATCTAAATTATAATGCAATTTTTAGTACTGGAGGGCCAAATACACAAGCCGATTTTGCTACAGGAACAACTCAGTTTCCACTAACCGATGCAGCAAATGCCGAGTACACATATGTAGATACAGGCGCAGCTTTGAACCCAAATACATTGGTAATGCGTGCAGATCACTGGGCAATCGATAAAGACATGTCTAATTTTGCAAACAACCTGGCATTTTCATTTAATTTCGAAAAAATAAATGTCACCCTGGGATATTATTATTCTAATTGGAAATCAAACCAATATTGGAATTGGAGTAATTACCTGGTTGATGTATCTGATAATCCAAGATTGGTAAATCTGGTAGATACCAGTACAGGAATTTCCAGGACCTATAACGGAATAGAAAGAATTACCTGGTTAGAAAGAGATGCACAAACCAAAGGAAGATTAAATGCTCTTTACATAGATGCAGAAGTTAATTTTACCGATAATTTAACTGCTAATTTTGGACTTCGCTACGACGATGATAAATATTCTGGATATCGCGATAATGCACGCTTTTTTTCGACAGATTTAGGCTTGCTGCCTGATAATACTGCCGATGATGCCCTTACTGTTGTAGACGGTAATCCATATACATATTGGAATTATGATGTAGACGAATTATCATATACTACTGCATTAAATTATAAGTTTAGTGATAACATGGCAATCTACGCAAGACATAGTCATGGATTTAGATCACCAATAGAAGAATCTTACTATGACAATGCATCTGATCTTAGTGCTATCGAAGTTACCGAAGTTGATCAGTCAGAATTAGGATTTAAGTATTCTTCATCTAACATAGGTATTTATGCTAACCTTTTCTATATGAATATGGATAACATTGCCTTTACAGATATTTTGGCAGATGGTACTTCAGAAAACAAATTTGCCGATGTAAATAATATAGGAGTAGAGCTTGAAGCTAATGCTAAATACAAAGCTTTTGCAGTAGAGGCCAATATAACAGTTCAAAAACCAGAGTATGATAATTTTTCTGGAGCTAATGCAGATGGTACAACTTTTAATTATGAAGGAAATAGTGCCAGAAGAATCCCTAATGTATATTTTACATTAAGACCACAGGTAGAAATTATTAAAGGTTTGGGATTATATACACAATGGTCTCATTTCGGAAAAAAATATCAGGACGAAGCTAATACCACAGAACTCCCAGCTTTTAATGTTTTTAATGCAGGAGCATATTACAAGGTAAAAAAATTACGATTTGGATTTGATGCTTCTAATCTATTTAATGAAATAGGGTTAACAGAAGGTAACCCAAGAGGAACAACTAATGCTAATGATGATGTCTTTCTGGCAAGACCAATTTTGGGTAGGGCCTATAGACTATCTGTAGCAATAGATTTTTAATTGTTTGGAGCCATAAACTGCTCGTATTGCTCGGGCAGTTTTAAATTAATAACCAGTCATCACCATTTTTAATGAAGAATGTATCCATAAAAATATCCTTGTTTATTAACTATTTTATTTTTGCTATCCTTCTTAATAGCGTAGGAATAGTAATCTTAAAATCTTTAGAGAATTACCATGTTGATGAGATCGAGGCAAGTACTTTAGAATGGTTTAAAGATTTACCGATAGCATTGGTTTCATTCTTAATTGCTTCTTTTTTACCAAGAATAGGATATAAGAAAGCAATATTATCAGGGTTACTGATTTCTTTTATTGGATGCTTAGGGATGTACTATGGTAATTCTTTCTGGTCGGCAAAACTTCTTTTTGCTGCAATAGGAGTATCCTTTGCCTTAGTAAAAGTTTCGGTATATACATTAATTGGGATAATTACAGAAACCAGACGAGATCACAATAGTTTAATGAGTATTGTAGAAGGAGTTTTTATGATAGGAATCGCTGCGGCCTATTTTCTGTTTCCTGCATTTAATTATGATAATGATCCAGATGCATGGTTACGTGTATATTTGCTTTTGGCGGGATTCATTTTTGTGTCTTTTCTATTATTGTTCTTCACCAGATTTGAAGAAGGAAACGAAATTCCAGGCGTAAATTTATTAGATGATGTTAAGCAGATGATGCTTTTGTGCACCAAAATGTTAGTGATTGTATTTGTTGGTAGTGCTTTTTTATTTGTAATGGTAGAGCAGGGAGTGATGACTTGGCTACCCACATTTTATAAAAGAGTGCTGCAGCTTCCTCCTAATGTAAGCATTATGATGTCTAGCGTTTTTGCAATATCATTGGCTATCGGGAGAATAGGTGCAGGAATTCTATCAAAGCGAATATCTTGGGTTTATATTCTTACAGTATGTATTGGATTAGCAATACTTATGGTGATTTTTATTTTACCAAAAACCCTTGATATTGAGGTACAAGAGATTCAAAAAATTACAGATATACCATGGATAGGATATGCGTTTCCACTTATCGGATTATGTCTCGCTCCAATATATCCTCTAATAAATTCTGCGGTACTAAGTGCTTTACCCAAAAAATTACATAGCCCTATGACTGGTCTTATTGTGGTTTTCTCTGCTTTAGGAGGAACTACAGGGTCTACAATAGTAGGCTGGTTATTTAAAAATGTTGGTGCCCAACAAGCATTTTATTATACGATAATACCAATGATCTTATTGCTATTGACATTACTGGTATTACACAAATTAACAAGAAATAATGTTGATTAAAATATATAGAAAAGATGTCTTGCATAGTTTGCTTCAACAAGAAGATACTGATCAAGACAAAAGGATTACCATTGATGACCAGGGTCCAAAAGAATTTAAAATACATACTATTAATAACGAAGTTCATACCGTTAAAGGGACCTATCACTTGTCTAATCTGCTTCAGGAATTAAAATTGGGAAAAGAAGACAAAAAAGGGATCATAGAAATTTCCTTAACAGAGGTTAAACAACAACCAAGCTTAAGAATTTCTAAAATGATAAAAGAGCACTATTGGGATCGATTAACTAGAAAATTAGATCGAAATGGTATTGAAAAAATTCTATCCGATGATAAACGGGATATAAAAGAAAAACGATTATACGTTCCTTTTCATGATAAAGAAGCCTATTCTTTTTATCAGGAAGTAACAAAAGGAATAGATCATATTATATTAGAGACGTTACCCCAAAAAATAACACCAGAATTTGTGAGATCCATTAATGATAAGCCTGGGATTTTAGGATTAGCATTAACCACTGATGAGCATAAGAAAAAAGCGGTCCCGTTTTTGGTGCCAGGAGGAAGATTTAATGAGATGTATGGATGGGATAGCTATTTTATAAATATAGGACTTTTACTAGATGGCAAAAAAGAGCTTGCCAAAGGGATGATTGATAATTTTACATATCAAATCAAGAATTATGGTAAAATTCTAAATGCCAATAGAAGCTATTATCTAACAAGAACTCAACCTCCTTTTTATACATCTATGGTTGTAGAGTATTATGAAAAATATAAAGATCAAACACCTATTTCGTGGCTAAAAGAATGTATAAAAACGGCCATTTATGAATATGAAACTGTTTGGATGCAATCTGGAAAAAGATTAGCACCGAATGGATTAAATAGGTTTTATGCAGAAGGAATAGGTATAACAGCAGAAGTTGAAGAAGGACATTATGATTATATATTACAAAAATATAAGAACGATGACTCGCAATCTGTCGAAGAATTTAGAAAACTATACCTGCACAGAGAGGTTGATAGAGTAGAGCTAGATCAATATTTTTTGCATGATCGAAGCGTAAGAGAAAGTGGGCATGATACAACCTACAGGTTAGAAGGTATATGTGCTGATCTTACTACTGTAGATCTTAACACACTATTGTATAAGTATGAAAAAGATTTGGCATATATCATAAAAAGTTTTTTTAATGATGAATTTATATATAAAGAGAGAAAATTAAATTCTGAGTATTGGAATGATATCGCATCTCAACGGGTAGCGCTGATAAATCAATATCTGTGGGATGAAAAAACAGGTAGTTATTTTGATTATAATCTATTAGAAAAAAAGAAAACTCATTTTGAGTCGGCAACCGGGTTTTATCCATTATGGGCAAAATTATGTACAGCAGATCAGGCAAAAAGTGTTGTCGAATATTTGATACCTCGGTTAAAATGTAAATTTGGGATTACCGGAAGCTCTAAATTTTCTCTTCGGGATGTTCCTAAAGATGCTCCAAAACGGCAGTGGGACTACCCATTTGGATGGGCTCCACATCAAATGATTATTTGGAAAGGATTGCTTAATTATGGGTACCAGGATTTGGCAGAAGAACTTGTGTATAGATGGCTATGGATGATTACTAAAAATGCGGCAGATTATAATGGTGTAATTCCAGAAAAATTCGATGTCGTTTGTGGGACATTTAAAGTAGATGTAGAGTATGGTAATGTCGGATCCGATTTTAAATATGTTCCCGACGGTGGCTTTGGATGGATGAACGCTTCTTATCAATTGGGATTAAGTCTTCTACCTGTAGCATATAAGTATAAGTTGAATCAACTTATAGATCCTGATAAAATATTCAATAAAACCAATAATTAATTGATAAATCTTTAATAAGATTGTTAAATGATGGGTGTTTTTTCTCAATTCTGATTTTTCGCAAAGATTCCTTTATATTAATTTCCGCATCTCAAACAGACTTGTACCTTTGTATATATATTAGTATCAAAATACCATAACCGCAAATCACGTAGTTATGGTATTTTGATCTTTATTTTTATTAGCACATTTATCTTGATTTAGTATGAGTATCGAAAGTAAAAGAAGAGAGGCATTAGTATATCATGCCAAGCCTACCCCGGGTAAAATTAAAGTCGTTCCTACTAAAAAATATGCAACTCAAAGAGATTTGTCTTTAGCATATTCTCCTGGTGTTGCAGAGCCTTGTTTGGAAATCGAAAAGGAAAAGGCAGACGTTTATAAATATACGGCAAAAGGAAATCTGGTTGCTGTAATATCGAATGGTACAGCGGTATTAGGATTAGGAGATATTGGCCCCGAAGCGTCGAAACCTGTAATGGAAGGAAAAGGGTTATTGTTTAAGATATTTGCCGATATTGATGTGTTTGATATCGAAGTAGATACTAAAGATGTAGATGCTTTTATCGAAACAGTTAAAAATATTGCCCCAACATTTGGAGGAATAAACCTTGAAGATATTAAAGCTCCAGAAGCCTTCGAGATCGAAAGACGACTAAAAGAGGAACTAGATATTCCGGTAATGCATGATGATCAGCATGGTACAGCTATAATTTCTGCCGCTGCGTTATTAAATGCATTAGAAATTGCAAATAAAAACATTGAAGAAGTAAGAATTGTGGTTAGTGGTGCTGGTGCAGCAGCAGTATCTTGTACAAGATTGTATAAAGCTTTTGGTGCCAAATCCGAAAATATCGTCATGACCGATAGTAAAGGTGTAATTCGTAAAGACAGGGAGAGTCTTACTCCCGAAAAAGCAGAATTTGCCACAGACCGTGATCTAAATGACTTAGAAGATGCGATGCGAGATGCAGATGTATTTATTGGTTTATCGATGGCTAATCTGGTAAGCCCAGAGATGCTGGTGACGATGGCAGATAATCCAGTTGTTTTTGCAATGGCAAATCCTGATCCCGAAATAAAATATGACCTGGCAATTAAAGCTCGTAAAGATGTGATCATGGCTACAGGAAGAAGTGATCATCCTAACCAGGTAAATAATGTATTGGGATTCCCTTTTATTTTTAGAGGAGCGCTGGATGTTAGAGCTACTGCAATTAATGAAGAAATGAAAATGGCGGCCGTAAAAGCATTAGCCGAGCTAGCCAAAGAACCTGTTCCAGAGCAAGTAAATATAGCATATGGAGAAACACGTCTTAATTTTGGTAAAGACTATATCATCCCAAAACCGTTTGACCCAAGACTTATTGCCAAAGTACCTCCTGCAGTGGCTAAAGCAGCTATCGAAAGTGGTGTAGCAACAGCACCTATTGCCGATTGGGAGAAGTATGAAGATGAATTGCTTGAGCGAATGGGTAATGATAATAAAATAGTACGATTGTTACTAGATAGAGCAAAAACAAATCCTAAACGCGTTGTTTTTGCAGAAGCAGACCATTTGGATGTGTTAAAAGCAGCTCAGACAGTTAAAGAAGAACGTATTGCTTTTCCGGTTTTATTAGGTCGTAAAGATATCATACTCGAACTGATGAAAGAGATTGATTTTGATCCGACAGGTATTGATATCATTGATCCTAAAGCAGACGAAGAATGTGAGCGTAAAAATAGATATGCCAAACAATATTGGAAAACCAATAAACGTAAAGGAATTACCCTCTATGACGCAGAAAAATTAATGCGTGAACGTAACTATTTTGCTGCTATGATGGTAAATGAAGGAGATGCCGATGCATTACTTTCTGGGTATTCTAGAAGTTATCCAACTGTGGTTAAACCCATGATGGACTTAATAGGGCTTGCCAAAGGGGCAACTCGTATTGCAACGATGAATGTAATGATGACCGATAAAGGCCCATTGTTTATAAGTGATACCTCTATAAATATCGAGCCTTCTTCAAAAGAATTGGCAAAAATAGCGCAAATGACGGCAAGAACAGTAGAGATGTTTGGGGTAAAACCTGTGATTGCTATGGTTTCATATTCTAATTTTGGATCATCAAAACATCCTACTGCTTCAAAAGTACAGGATGCAGTAGCATATTTACATAGGTATTACCCTAACCTGGTTGTAGATGGTGGATTGCAAATGAATTTTGCATTAAACAGAAAAATGAGAAAGGATAAATTTCCATTTTCTAAGCTTAATGGGCAAAAGGTGAATACATTGGTATTTCCTAATTTAGATTCGGCCAATAGTAATTATAAATTATTAAGTGAAATTAATAATGCAGAATCAATAGGACCTATTATGATGGGGATGAATAAACCAGCTCATATCCTTCAATTGGGAGCAAGTGTAGAAGAAATGATCAATATGGCAGCAGTTGCTGTTATTGATGCTCAGCAGAAGGAAAAAAGAGATTTACAATTGTCATTAATGCCAGATGTTGTTTAATCGATTGATTGGTAATTCCAGCTCTTGTGAGAGACTCATTAGTTTTGTTTGTAACAAAAAATCAATTCTATAAGATGTTTAAAAGCTATACTACGATAGTAGTATAGCTTTTTGTATTTTGATAAGATAAGTAGACTACAAGTTTTATAATACATCGATCAGGTTTATGCTTTGTTAGCGTGTATTGGTGTATTTACACAAGAACAATATTTAATCCGATCGCTTAAATATGATAATGCAGAAATATTTTCTGTATTGGATATTAAGGAAGAGGCGAGCGTAATAAAAAAAGAACACCATTTTTAAAGGGTGTTTTTTTATCCCCTGTATGTAGTAGAATTTTATTACATTTGGTTGCTTAACACTCAACTCTTCTTGAATTTTAATATTCAAGCAAAAATAATTATGATTTTATGCTCTGGTGAAGTACTTTTTTGGTAGTACCAACGATATCACTAAAAAAAGATAAGATTAGAGAAAAAACTAACCCCTGATGAAGATCAGGATTTATTTTGCAGTATAGAAACTCAAAAAGAGTACATTAACTTAACAAATGATCACACATATCAAGGGGAGGCTTGTAGAAAAAAATCCTACTGATGTAGTAATAGATTGTGGCGGAGTAGGATATTTATTACATATCTCATTACATACTTTTTCTTTGATTCCCGAGGGAGAAGTGCTACAATTATATACACATCTGCAGGTAAAAGAAGATTCTCATACCTTATTTGGTTTTGCAGAAAAATCAGAAAGAGAAATTTTCAGGCTTTTAATCTCGGTTTCGGGAATAGGAGCAAGTACAGCCAGAACCATGTTATCCTCATTACACCCGGATCAAATTAAAGAAGCAATAGCTTCTAATGACGTAGCTACAATTCAATCTATTAAAGGAATCGGAGCCAAAACTGCCCAACGTGTTATTATAGATCTAAAAGATAAAATACTCAAAGTATATAATATCGACGAAGTTTCAGTGTCACAAAGCAATACTAATAAAGATGAAGCGTTATCTGCTTTAGAAACCCTAGGATTTAATCGAAAAATTGCAGAAAAAGCTATTGATAAAGTTCTAAAACAAAGCCCCAAAGAAACAGTTGAAAATATTATTAAACAGGCACTAAAAAATTTATAAAACATTGAGTTTTTCGAATTACTTACGCGTTGATTTTTTTAGGATATTAGTATGTTTGATAGCACTTTATAGTGGGGTGTTACAGGGTCAGGACAATCAAACTGTTCGAGATTCTACAAGTACTACATTTTCTTTGGGAGCATTGTCTTTACCAGATCCAAATAGTATTGTAACCAAGTATGAATACGATCCGATTACGAATCGATATATCTATCGGGAGAAACTTGGGGATTTTAATGTGAGATATCCTATTTTCTTAACACCATCAGAATACGAAGCATTAGTAGAACAAGAACAACGAAGAGCTTATTTTAAAGAGAAAATTGAAGCTTTTAGTGGTAAAAAAGATGGTAGTGAAGAGAAAAGAAAGAATTTGCTTCCTATTTTTTATGTTAACTCTAATTTCTTCGAATCTATTTTTGGAGGAAATGAAATTGAAATTATTCCTCAGGGATCTGTAGAAATAGATTTAGGACTGCTGTATACAAAACAAGATAATCCTGCTTTTTCACCTCGTAACCGAAGTAATTTTACATTCGACTTTGATCAAAGAATCAGTTTAAGTTTGCTGGGTAAAATAGGAACTAGGCTACAGGTAACAGCTAATTATGACACAGAATCTACTTTCGATTTTCAGAATCAATTAAAATTAGAATATACGCCTACAGAAGATGATATTATCCAAAGTATTGAGGTAGGTAATGTAAGTATGCCATTGAATAGTACATTGATCCAGGGAGCGCAAAGTCTTTTTGGAGTTAAAATGGGACTTCAATTTGGACGAACCACTATTACCGGGGTGTATTCTGAACAGCGCTCTGAAACAAGGTCTGTAAATGTAGAAGGAGGAGGGACCGTAGAAGATTTTGAACTTTTTGCTTTAGATTATGACGAAAATCGACATTTCTTTTTATCACATTATTTTAGAGATACATATAATACTTCTTTGGCAAGTTATCCTTTTATTAATAATAATATACAGATAACCAGGATCGAAGTATGGGTGACCAATAGAGCAACAAGTGCACAGACCTTGACTAATGCACGTAATATTGTAGCGCTTCAGGATATAGGAGAATCACCAGATACGGGTAATTTTACAATACCCGCTTCTTTGTTTAATACAGGAGCAGGAGCTTTTCCTGATAATAGTAACAATGATCTGGATCCAACAACTATTGGTCCTGCAGGGCCTGTTACCGATGCAGTACGGCAAGTACCTACTGTGCAACAAGGATTTATTGGAGCAATAGCTAATTTTAATGAAGGATTTGATTATGCAATTTTAGAAAATGCAAGAAAATTAAATCAAAGTGAGTATACGCTAAATACCCAATTAGGATATATCTCTTTAAATCAGAAATTGAATAATGATGAGGTTTTGGCAGTAGCATATCAGTATACCAGAAATGGAGAGGTTTTTCAGGTTGGTGAATTTGCAAATGATGGAGTAGATGCAACTATAGGAGATAATACAGGAGGGGCTGTAGATGCAGGTTCGAGTCAAAGTTTGGTAGTTAAGATGCTTAAAAGCCCGATTGTTAATGTGACATTGCCAATATGGGATTTGATGATGAAGAACATTTATAGTACAGGAGCATTTAGACTAGAGCAAAATGATTTTAGATTAAATATTTTATATTCAAACCCTTCTCCAATTAATTATATTACGGCAGCAGAAGGATCATCGGTAGCACTACCAGATGATGTAGAGCAGACGACATTACTTAAAGTTTTTAATCTGGATCGCCTTAATCCTAATAATGATCCAGTACAAGGAGGAGATGGTTTTTTTGATTATGTGCCAGGGGTTACTATTGATTCACAAAATGGTCGCATTATTTTTACTACGACAGAACCATTTGGAGAGCACTTATTTGATAAACTTGATAATGGACCTGTTGGGGCAGATTATACCAATCCTAATTCGTATAATCCTAATCAGGCAAAATATGTTTTTCGCGATTTATATACACAAACAAAGATTGTAGCAGAACAGAAATCTGCCGATAAAAACTATTTTCAACTAAAAGGAAGGTACAAATCTTCTGGTCAGGATGGAATCCCTTTGGGAGCATTTAATGTTCCTCAAGGTTCTGTAACTGTTACTGCAGGAGGAAGAACTTTGCAGGAAGGGGTAGATTATACAGTGAATTATCAATTGGGAAGAGTAAATATTTTGGATGAAGCATTACTATCTTCTAATACTCCTATCCAGGTTTCTACCGAGAATAACGCTGTTTTTGGTCAGCAAACAAAACGTTTTACAGGATTAAATATAGAGCATAAATTTAGTGACGACTTTATTATAGGAGGAACCTATTTAAATCTGAATGAAAGACCAATTACTCAAAAATCTAATTATGACTTTGAGCCTATTAATAATACAATACTAGGGTTTAATGTAGCGTATTCTACAGAAGTTCCTTTCTTAACCAGGATGGTGAATAAACTCCCTAATATCGATACAGATGTACCTTCTAGTGTTTCGGTTAGAGCAGAAGGAGCTTACCTGATTGCCGGGGCACCAAGAGGAGCTAATTTTGATGGTAAGGTAACTACGTATATAGATGATTTTGAAGGAGCACAAACCAGAATAGATGTAAGTTCACCATTGTCATGGGAGCTCTCTAGTATACCTATTGGTTTTGGTGATCCTAGTAATCCTAATAGTGATGTTGTTGTTGATGGTATAGAATCAGGATATCAAAGAGCAAAATTGTCCTGGTATTCTATTGATCCGATCTTTTATAGTAATGGAAGACCAAGTGGAGTATCTGAACAGGATTTAGCTTCTAACGCTACCAGAAGAGTATTTATTAATGAGATTTTCCCACAAACCGATATAGCGCAAGGGCAAACCTTGGCATTATTTACATTGGATCTTAATTACAGACCTGGGCAAAGAGGACAATATAATTTTAATCCTGCATATGCCCCTGGGAGTTCATTACCACAACCCGATTCAAGAAATAATTTTGGGGGAATTACCAGGCAATTAACATCTACTAATTTTGAGCAAGCTAATGTAGAGTTTATTGAGTTTTGGTTGATGGATCCTTTCGAATATGATGATGTAGATAATCCTGGAGGTACCATTGTATTTAATTTAGGTAATATTAGTGAAGATGTACTTAAAGACGGTAGAAAACAATATGAAAATGGATTGCCTAAAGGAGGTGTTGGTAGTACAATAGATACTGATTATGGTCGTGTTCCTGTAAACCAATCCTTGATCTATGCTTTTGATTCTGATGGTCAGGATAGAGTAGATCAGGATGCTGGATTTGACGGTTTGGGAGATCAGGATGAAAAACAAAAACCAGAATATGCCGCATTCCAATCTTTAGATGACCCTTCGGGAGATAATTATACCTATTTTCTTCAGGCAGGAGGAAGTATCTTAGAACGATATGACAAGTATAATGGTACAGAAGGTAACTCACCGACCAATGTGTCTAATGATGATCGAGGAAATACTACGTTCCCTACTGCAGAAGATGTAAATAGGGATAATACCATGAATACGATTAATAGTTATTACGAGTATGAGATTCCGATTTTTAGAGGAATGGGAGTAGGTAATGATAATGGGACCGGTTATATATCTGATGTTAGAGATATTCCTGTTACTGTGCAGGGAGGCCAAATAAATACAAAATGGGTTCGCTTTAAGATTCCTATATATAACCCAGATAGAGCTATAAATATTAGTGATTTTAGATCCATTCGATTTATGAGGATGTATCTTACTGGTTTTGCAGAACCCACATTGTTACGATTTGGTAGTCTTGATTTGGTAAGGGGTGATTATAGAAGATATGTTGTAGAAGGTAATACTGTAAATGATCCAACAAGTGGTATTAATATAACGGGTAATAGTGATGTAATTGTGACCTCGGTAAGTTCTGAAGAGACCGCGAATTATGTGACACCACCCGGAGTTGTGCGAGAACAGTTAAATAACAATAATAATATTATAAGAGATGATGAGCGGTCATTGGCACTTACGGTAAATAATCTACAATCTGGTGATGCTCGTGGGGTGTATAAGAATTTCAATGTTGATATGCGTCAGTATGAAAATCTTGAAATGTTTTTGCATGCAGAATCGCTTCCTGAACCTGCAATTCCAATTCAGGATGGAGATCTAAAAGCTTTTATAAGAATGGGTAATGATTTTACTAATAATTTCTATCAGATAGAATTGCCCTTAACTGTTTCTGATCGAGATGATAGTAGTCAGAATGGAGCATGGCCAGAAAATAATCGATTAAGCCTTCCTTTAGAATTTCTTCAGCAAATAAAATCTAATGTATTAGGGAGTGAAACTCTTAATGCGAATGATCTTAATTTCTTTACAGGTCCTAATAACCTTAGAGTGGGGATTAAGGGTAACCCTAATTTCGGAAATGTGCGAGTGATGATGGTGGGGGTCAAAAATGATAGTGGTAGTGATCAGTCTGGAACAGTTTGGTTTAATGAAATGCGTCTAAGCGACCTTAAAAACAGAGGTGGTTGGGCCGCTGTAGGTAGCCTGGATGCTAATGTTGCGGATTTTGCAAATGTTAGCGCGTCTGGAAGAATTAGTACTATTGGATTCGGAGGGATTGAACAAGGACCGAATGAGCGAAGTAGAGAGGATGTTAAGCAATATGATGTAACTACTAATGTTAATTTGGGACAATTATTACCTAAAAAATGGGGAATGCAAATACCATTTAATTATAGTCGAGGAGAGGAAATAGTTACTCCTCAGTTTGATAGATTTTATGAAGATTTGGAGCTCGAAGGTATTTTGGATAATACACCATCACAACAGAAAAAAGATTCTATTCTAAATGTTAATACTAATTATACCAAAAGGCAAAGTTTTAATGTTATTGGACTGCGTAAAGAGAGAACAGGAGATGGTAAGCCAATGCCTTATGATGTAGAAAATTTTGCGTTTTCAGGAACTTACAATCAAACAGATCATCGTGATTTTGAGATAGAAAAATCATTAGATCAAAATGTAAGATTGGGAGGAACCTATGATTTTAGTTTTCAGCCAAAAGAAGTAGAACCTTTTAAGAAAGTTAAGTTTTTAGGCAAGAGTAAATATTTTGACCTTATCAAAGATTTTAATGTAAACCTGCTTCCTACGAGTATCTCGGTAAACTCTAATATCAATAGGCAATATAATGAGCAGGTTTTTAGAGATATTACACTGCCTGAAGGAGCTATTAGACAAACATTATATCAACGTAATTTCCTTTTTGATTGGCAATATGGGGTCAACTATAATTTGACCAAGTCTTTAAATTTTAATTTTACTTCTGCTAATAATCGAATTGTTAAAAACTTTATTAATGAAAATAACGAAGTTGATAATACCATAGATGTATGGAGTGGCTTTTTTGATATAGGAGATCCTAATACCCATAGTCAACAGCTTCAGGTTAATTATGAAGTTCCTTTTAAGAAAATACCAGTGTTAAAATTTATACGTGCAACATATGCGTATAATGCAGATTTCCAATGGGTAAAAGGAAGTGAAGCTTTAAAGACTTTGGAGAATATTCCAGATCTGGGAAATACGGTTCAGAATGCTAATGTACATACGTTAAATGGTTCATTAGATATGAATACATTGTATAAATATGCAGGGTTAACCAAAATAAAACCCGGAAGAAAAAGCGCAAAAAAGAAGAATAAAGATTCGAAAGATAAAAAAGAAGGAGATCGAGTGCCTGGGAGCCCGCAAAAAAATAAACCTAAAAGAGGTAAAAGTAAGCTAAGTGTTGGTGATAAAGCATATAATACACTCATTGGGTTAGTTACCGCAGTGAAAAAGGTAAATGTAAATTACCAACAAGATAGTGGTATTTTCCTTCCCGGATATACCAGATCCCCAGGGTTTGTGGGGACGCTTAAGCCTACAGTTGGATTTACTTTTGGTAGTCAATCTGATATTCGATACCTGGCTGCACGTAATGGGTGGCTTACTTTATACGACCAATTTAATCAACAATATCGAGAGGTTGAGGGAAAACAGCTTAATATACAGGCTTCTCTAGGGTTGTTAAAAGGGCTTAAAATTGATATTAGTGCTAGTAGAAATTCTTCTGAAACATTTACCGAGAATTATAATGCAGAGAACTTGGTGTATCAACCATTAAGCCCTAGTGTTTTTGGTAATTTTACCATATCGACGGTAATGATTAAGACCGCGTTTAAAAAGAGTGATGAATTTTCATCAGAAGCGTTTGATAAATTTAGAGAAAACAGATTAATTATTGCCAGAAGATTAGCAATAGAGAGAGGGAATAATCCAAATGTAGATAGTGATGGAGATGGTTTTCCTGATGGTTATGGAAGAACGAATCAAGCAGTTTTGCTGCCAGCATTCTTGGCAGCTTATACAGGAGGAAACCCAGAAAAAGTTAAAAAAGGAGCTTTTAGAGATATTCCACTACCTAACTGGGATGTAAAGTATACAGGTTTAATGAATTTAAAATGGTTTAAGAAACGTTTTAAAAGGTTTTCTGTAGCCCATGGGTATCGAGCTAATTATACTATTAATCAATTTCAAACCAACCTTGAATTTGGTAAGAGTGAATTTGATGAAGCAAATAACTACAGAAACCCAGAGTTGTATTCTAATATTAATTTAACAGAGCAGTTTAGTCCGCTAGTTCGATTGGATATGGAAATGAAAAACTCGATCAAAATCCTTGCAGAATGGAAAAAAGATAGAGCATTATCATTAAGTTTTGATAATAATCTACTTACCGAAATTCAAGGAAATGAATATATCATTGGACTAGGATATAGATTAAAAGACCTTACGTTTGCAACTAAAATAGCAGGAAGAAAAAAAGTGATAAAAAGTGATCTTAACTTAAGAGCTGATTTATCACTACGTCAAAATGAAACGCTGATTAGATATCTTGACCTTGATAATACTCAGGTAACCGCAGGACAAGATATTTATGGAATAAAGTTTACAACAGATTATTCATTAAGTAAAAACTTAACTGCGTTATTGTTTTATGACCATACCTTTTCTAAATATTCTATTTCTACCGCATTTCCTCAGACCACAATTAGAGGAGGGTTTACGTTAAGGTATAATTTTGGGAATTAAGATTTTTGCAATTACCTTTTGTTTAAGGTAGTGCAATGTTGTTTTTTCATAATTTTTTATCCGGTTTTCTCAAAATTTAATAAAATAGATTTATTTTCGTCATCATAATATTAACAACATATAAATTTTTTTGAAATGAATACTCCTGGAGATTTAAAATATACCAAAGATCACGAATGGATCAAAGTTGAAGGCGATATTGCAACTATAGGTATTACTGATTTTGCACAAAGTGAATTAGGTGATATTGTTTATGTAGAAGTAGAAACAGTTGGCGAAGAATTAGAAGAACAAGAGGTTTTTGGTACTGTAGAAGCGGTAAAAACGGTATCAGATCTATTCTTACCGTTAACAGGTGAGATTATCGAATTTAATGAAGCTTTGGAGAATGAGCCAGAATTGGTAAATAGTGATCCTTATGGAGCTGGTTGGATGGTAAAAGTTAAAATATCTGATGTTTCGCAAGTTGACGATTTATTACTATCTGCAGATGAATATAAAGAGGTTGTTGGGGCATAACACCCTTTTTACTTTGGTCGTAGTGTTAACCTCTTTGGTAACCTGGGCGTCACTGGCAAAATTTATAAACCCGGTTACATTTAAAATAGAAGGGAGTGATAAAATAGGACATTTTATTGCATACTTTACTTTGACTATAGCATGGGCTTTGTTTTTCTTTTTTTCAGAAAAAATGAATAAAAATTTGAAACAGAGTTTGATTATTACTTCGATTATATGCATCCTATATGGTGTCTTGATGGAAGTATTACAAGCACTTTTAACAACATATCGTAGTTCTGATTGGTATGATGTAGTTGCAAATACAAGTGGTACAATTTTTGCAGTACTTGTTTTTGTAGCGTTTAAAAATAGAATATTAAAATTTAAACAAAATAAGCAGGAAGTCAGGTAGATACAGCCTTATTTTTACTAAAAAGTAGATAACATAAAAGTTAAAAAACTTATTTTTTGTTTTACATTTTAATCTTTAGTTGGAAATTACAAAAGAAATTAGCTATTTTAGCAATCCTATAACGATTATATAATATGGAACCAAAGAAAAATCCAAAAGCAGATTTAACTAAGAAAAGCATCTTATTCCTTCAATTAGGACTTATTTTAGTTCTTTTTATAACATGGCAAGGAATAGAGTGGAAAACCTATGATAGAACCAATATAGATATAGGTCAGGTTAATCTTGATGAGTTGGAAGAAGAAGATGTGCCAATTACACAAAATCTTAATACACCTCCACCTCCACCACCTCCACCACCTGCACCAGAAATTATTGATGTAGTAGAGGATGAAGAAGAAGTAGAGGAAACTATTATCGAATCTACAGAGACAAATCAAGAAGAAGAGATTGTTGAGGTAGAAGAAATCGAAGATACAGATGAAGAAGAAGTAATTGCTGATGTACCATTTGCAGTTATCGAGAATGTGCCAATCTTCCCTGGTTGTGAGAATGCAGGAAACAATGCAGCTAAAAAGAAATGTATGAGTGATAAGGTTAAGAAGTTTGTTAACCGTAAATTTAATACAGAAATAGGAAGCGAATTAGGTCTTTCTGGTGTTAATAGAATCTATGTGAGATTTAAAATTGATAGAGGTGGTAATATTGTTGGTGTTCAGGCAAGAGCTCCGCACCCAAGATTACAAAAAGAAGCACAAAGAGTAGTTAAGTTATTACCTAAAATGACTCCAGGGAAACAAAGAGGAAAAGCAGTAGGTGTACTGTATTCTTTACCAATAGTTTTTCAGGTACAGGACTAGAAAGGAAATACCTTCATATAAAATATTCGAATCCCGTTTACATTACGTAGACGGGATTCTTTTTTTGGTATGCTTGTTGATTTAGATTAATTGTAACGTTAAAACTAAATATTATGAGTAACAAGCACGATGCTAATGTACAAAAAAGTACATTGGTGAATTTTCAGATTGGACTTATAGCAAGTCTTTTATTTACCTATGTAATGTTTGAGGTGTATACCGCTACACCAATAGTTAATGATAGCGATATTGATCTTACAATTGAAGAACCCGATGTAGATTGGGATGGGGTTTACAAAATTTATGAAGAACCCAAGCCAAAAGAAGTTGCAAGAAAGTCTACTAAACCTGTAGTGACCCCAGAGCAATTTAAAGTTATTGATAATGATACTAAAATAACTGATCCGGATAAGGTGTTTAAAAATGAACCTATCGAATCTACACCTATCGATCCCAGTTCTATTATCGATGCTGATCCTGTTGATGAAGATCCACCTTTTTTTGATTTTGTAAAAGTAGAGTCAGTTCCTGTTTTTCCTGGTTGTGAAACATTAGGAACTAATAAAGAAAAAGCAGCTTGTTTTTCTGAGAAAATTAGAGAAATTGTTTCCAGAAAATTTAATACAGGATTAGGAGAAAAGTATGGTTTAGCAGGAGTACAAAGAATCTACACTCAGTTTGATGTTGATGCCGATGGAATGATTAAAAATATTCAGGTTAGAGCAACACACCCGAAATTAAAAAAAGAAGCACAAAGAGTAATTAATTTGTTTCCGCAGATGACTCCGGGTAAACAACGAGGCAGAGCCGTAACTGTAAAATATCAGTTGCCAATTGTTTTTAAAATACATAACTAAAAATAAAAGCCTGCTGATGATACCAGCAGGCTTTTTCTAATCGATTTTTTATTTTGTGAGACTGGTGTAAATTGTTTTTCGCATACGTTCTGAGTTAATAAACCCATCTCCATATCCTTTTGCATCATAAGTTGCCGTAAGCGAAGTGTCTTTTGTAATATCTTCTTCAGATTTTCCGGCTTCAATTTCTTTTTGAATATCGTTTGTGATTTCTTTTAGCATTTTCAAAAACATAGCCAAATCTTTTTTTGTTGCCAATTTTCCGTGTCCAGGAATAATTTTGGTGTCATCATTTGCAATAAGTAATGCTTTTTCTGATGCTTTTATATATCCTTTAATACTTCCGCCAGATTTTAAATCTATATAAGGATACCGTCCATTAAAAAAAGTATCTCCCATATGTAATACGTTTCCATTTACAAAATAGATAAGAGCATCTCCGTCGGTATGAGCATTGTGTACATGAAACGCTTTTACGTTTTCATCTTTGAAGTATAATTGCAACCCTTCGTTAAATGTAATTACGGGTAACGATAGCAGAACAATACTTCCTTTTTCCTTTTGCCCTTTTTCCATTCTGGATCTTACATTTTTTTGAGCAAAGATCGTAGCGCCTTGATTGGCCATATTTTCATTTCCGCCAGTATGATCACCATGATAATGTGTGTTGATTACCATAGTAACAGGTTGGTCGCTTATTGTCTTTAGATTAGTGAGAATTTTATCAGATAATCTTGCAAATTGGTCATCAATGATAAACAATCCTTTTTCATTTTTGAAAACACCAATATTACCTCCTCGACCGGTTAACATATAAATGTGATCAGACAATGGGTCTATGGTGATTTTGACTTCTTTATCTTGTGCATTGGCAGCAAAGAAAAGTGTAAAGACTGCGAGAGTCAGTAATTTTTTCATTAGAGATGATTTTATGTGGTTTTTATAATGATTTGTCGTGAATAAAGCACGAAAATTACTCTTGGCTATTAAGGTGATTATCAAAATGTTCTGTGAAAAGAAATTTTGATCAACTCCTGTAATCATTTATTTGTTGTAATAGTAAGTTTGTTAAAAGGTGAATTATAAGTAGTTATAAGTTGTCTAAAATGCTTTTAAGATATATCTTTGCACCACTTTTAAAAAAGCTATTTAGAAAACGTGCAAGATTTGAGCGTGACCCAAACGAATACTATAAAAATCTCGATTGTTCAGGATTTTAAAGAAATTACAAAAATGCGTCTGGCATTAAGTGTGGTTTTTTCTTCTGTTGCAGGATATTTGCTAGGTGTAGAAACAGTTTCCTGGAGTACTCTGATTCTTCTCGCTGTAGGAGGTTATTTTATGGTAGGGGCCTCAAACGCGTATAATCAGATTATAGAAAGAAATTTAGATAAGCTGATGGATCGTACTAAGAATAGGCCGATTCCGTCAGGAAGAATGTCTGTTAATACGGCTTTTGCAATTGCTACATTTTTTACAATTGCAGGGATCTCTGTGTTGTATACGATTAATCCTCAGACAGCAATGTTTGGTGCGATATCTATATTTATATATGTAAGCATATATACACCTTTAAAAACAAAAACACCATTATCTGTTTTTGTTGGGGCTATTCCCGGAGCAATTCCTTTTATGTTAGGCTGGGTAGCGGCAACAAATAATTTTGGGATAGAACCAGGAACATTGTTTATGATTCAATTCTTTTGGCAGTTTCCACATTTTTGGGCTATAGGATGGTTTTTGTTTGATGACTATAAAAAAGGAGGGTTTTTTATGCTTCCAACAGGTAAAAGAGACCAAGGTACTGCTGTGCAGGTTATTATTTATACATTATGGACTGTGGTAACCTCTTTAATACCTGTTTTTGGAGTTACTGGTAAACTTTATCTTACTCCGGTATCAGGGGTAATTATTCTACTGTTAGGAATAATTTTGATTAGATCTGCAGTTCGATTATATAAGGTTAGAGATGCTAAAACAGCAAAACAATTAATGCTAATGAGTGTCTTATATATTACATTATTACAAGTCATTTATGTAGTTGATAAATTTGTTAGAATATGGATTTAACACAAGGAACAACACAAGAAAAAGTTAATAGATCCAAAAAAACCATGATGTGGTTTGCTATGATCAGTATGGCAATGGTATTTGCAGGACTTACTAGTGCTTATGTTGTGAGTAAAAGTAGGAAAGACTGGGAGATAGATCTTGTTTTTCCAAATGCATTTATATACAGTATACTAATAATAGTAGCAAGTAGCGTTACATTTTACTTTGTAAAAATTGCAATTGAGAAAAATAATAGAGGCCAGGCTACATTATTACTGCTCTCTACACTTGCATTAGGAATCATATTTATACTCTTGCAGTTTGAAGGATTTAACGATATTATTAGACAAGGATATCATTTTACAGGTCCGACATCTAATATCGTTACTACATTTATGTTTATCATTGTAGTAACACACCTTGCACATATCATTGGAGGGATATTAGTGCTTTTAGTTGTAATTTATAATCATTTTAAACAAAAATATAAAACAGGTCAAACTCTTGGTTTAGAACTAGGTGCTATGTACTGGCATTTTGTTGATTTTCTGTGGGTTTATCTCTTTTTGTTTTTGTATTTCGTTAAATGATCTTTGATCATTGATTTAATACTATAAAAGAGATTGTTTTAAAGAAAAGCATCTGTGGCAATTAAAAAATAAATTTGAGCAGGTGAAATGATAAAATTGATTATTTTTGTGGAAAATTTAACAATACCAAATTCTTTATATGGAAACAACTGTTACTAAAACAGGTACTGAAGATAAAACCTGGGGAGGTGGCAATCAACCACTCAAGGTAAGTTATGGTAAGATGATGATGTGGTTTTTTATCCTTTCGGATGCACTTACATTCTCTGGTTTTTTAGCCTCTTATGGTTTTTCAAGATTTAAGTTTATAGATTCTTGGCCAATAGCCGATGAAGTATTTAATCACTTTCCATTCTTACATGGGGTAGATGCTCCAATGTATTATGTGGCTTTGATGACTTTTATTCTGATTTTTTCTTCAGTAACTATGGTGTTAGCTGTAGATGCCGGACACCATATGAAAAAGAAAAAGGTAATTTTTTATATGTTTCTAACTATAATTGGTGGAGCTATATTCGTAGGGTCACAAGCCTGGGAGTGGAAAAATTTTATCAAAGGAGAATACGGTGCAGTAGAAACCAAAGGAGGACAAATTTTGCAATTTGTAGATGGAGAAGGGCATAGAGTAGGTCTAAAGGATATCGCAATTATCGATCCCCATAAAGATAGGACTCAGCACGAGCGAAAAAATGGAATTTGGTATAAAAAAGAAGGAACTCTTCCTACATATACTATCGAAGAAATAAGAACAGGTTTTGCAAAAAGAAAAGATCTTTTGATAAGAACTCAAGTCTTAACAGAAAAAGGAGAGAAAACAATCTTGTCAAGAACAGAGTCTTTAAAAAGAATACAGGCAGATGCTATTGGTATTGTTGAAGGGGCAAATCTTGTGCATAACGAATATGGTACTCCGTTATTTGCTAACTTCTTCTTCTTTATCACTGGTTTTCACGGTTTTCACGTGTTTTCTGGAGTCGTTATTAATATCATTATTTTTATCAATGTAATTCTTGGTACTTATGAAAGGAGAAAGAATTATGAAATGGTAGAAAAGGTCGGTTTATACTGGCACTTTGTAGATTTGGTATGGGTATTTGTATTTACATTCTTTTACCTGGTTTAATAAAAATTTAGTAGTTATACAGCATGGCACACGATACAGCACATCACGAATCGAATATAGGAAGAATCTGGAAAGTATTTATTCTATTATCTGTTGTTACAATAGTAGAAGTAATATTAGGGATTATAAAACCTGCGTTTTTAGTAGAAACCACTTTAATTAGTATGAAACTATTAAACTGGATTTTTATTATTCTTACAATTTACAAAGCATATTATATCACCTGGTCATTTATGCATATGGAAGGTGAGACTAAAGGCTTAAGAAGATCGGTTGTTTGGACAGGTATTTTCCTAATTTGTTATTTAATATTTATTCTGCTTACCGAAGGAGATTATATATTTGAAATCTATAAAAATGGATATGTAGCTTGGGATTTTTAATCCTTTAAATATATAAGTTAAAAGCATTGTAAAAAGACGGTTTATTAAGCCGTCTTTTTTTATTTTTGCACAATTGTTTTAAGCTTATTTCAAAACTTTATACCATTTGTTGTTTGAATTTTCTCTTCCAGTAAATTGAAATGATAAACGGTATTAGATATCGATTTTATAACTATTTGATACTTGTCAAATGAAAAAATTTCTTGTTTTAGGAATCTTATTTGTATTACCATTAGTGGCTTATTTATTTTTTGCTTCTGGAGTACATAATTTCGCCAAACTTCCTGTACTAAATGAGTCTATAGAGGATCTTAAAAATTTTGAGCCCTTAACCAAAAAAGAAGTTAGTTTTTCTGATAAGATTACCGTATTGGGTTTCTTAGGTAAAGATATTCATAACAAACAAGGGAATGCCTTCAACCTAAATCAAAAGATCTATAAAAAAAATTATGGATTTCGGGACTTTCAATTTGTGATGGTTTTACCTTACGGTAGCGAGAATGCTGCAAAGAAACTGTTGGATGAATTAGATAATATTACCGATGTTTCTGAGTGGAACTTTATTTTTGGCACCCCAGAAAGCATAAAAACTTTGTTTAAGAGTTTAAAGGCACCACATCAATTAGATGATAATTTAGCTACGCAGTATGTATATATAATCGATAAAAATGGAGGGCTAAGAGGTAGAGATGGTAATTTAAAAGAGAATGAATCAAAAGTATATGGTTATGATGCAAGTTCTGTTGCTGATTTATCAAATGTCATGAGTGATGATGTAAAAGTGATTCTTGCAGAATACCGTTTAGCTTTAAAAAAATATAAAGCAGATCGTAAAGAGAAATAAAGAGTAAGCACATGAAAAAAAATTCATATATCGGGATATCGTTTATCATATTGGTTTTTGGAATCATTTTTATACCAAAGATTATGAATAGAATCAAAAGCACTTCGATTGTTAAAAATGATAGGATGAGTGCTAGTAACCCTGTTGTTAATGAAAAACTTAGTTATATAAAACTTAATGGGGAGCCAAAAAAAGTTCCTGAGTTTGCATTCTTAGATCAGGATAGTATCCTAATTACGAATCATGACTATAAAGGTAAAGTATATATTGCAGAATTTTTCTTTACCAGTTGCCCAACCATTTGTCCTAAGATGAATAAAAATTTGGTGTATCTGCAAAATAAATTAAAAGACAATGAGGATTTTGGAGTAGCTTCTTTTACGATCAACCCTAAGTTTGATACCCCAAAAAGGCTTAAGAAGTATGCAGAGAAGTATAAAGTAACAGATCCTGACTGGCATTTTATGACAGGAGATAGAGAAGATATCTATGAGCTGGCTAATGCTGGATTCAATATTTATGCGGCAGAGAATCCCGATGTACCAGGAGGATTCGAACATAACGGTTACTTTGCTTTAATTGATCAGGAAGGATATATAAGATCGAGATATGATGCGTCGGGCAATCCAATTATTTATTATAGAGGAACAATTGGTGTGAAAGAAAAAGTAGATGAAAATGGTGAAGAAGAGCAAATAACTATTTTATTAGAAGATATAAAGAAACTATTAGATAAGAATGAGTAACAACAACCAATCAGATGTAGAAAAAAAATACAATAAATGGATTGTAGTTTTATCGGTTTTTATTCCTCTCGCAGTAGCTGCATTATTTGGAGTTAATTTGAGAAAACTTGGATTTGATGTAAAACCTCTTACTTTTTTGCCACCAATATATGCTACGATTAATGGTTTAACCGCTGTGATTTTACTAGCTGCTTTGTGGGCAATAAAAAATAAGAATATTACATTGCATGAGAAACTCATGAAAACAGCTATTTTATGTTCGGTATTGTTTTTATTGATGTATATCGCGTATCATATGACTAGTGATTCTACTCGATTTGGAGGAGAAGGGATGATACGATACATATACTATTTTATTTTAATCACTCATATAATCCTGTCTGTTGTTGTTATTCCTTTTGTATTGATTACTTATGTAAGAGCACTGGCAAAACGATTTGATAGACATAAAAAAATTGCGAGAATTACATTTCCGATTTGGTTATATGTAGCCGTTACAGGAGTGATTGTGTATTTTATGATATCACCGTATTATGTTTAGTTTGAGTATATGCGAATAAAAACCTTTTACATATTAATTCTTTTTTTTGTATTTACTATCCCGGTAGAAGCACAATGCGCAATGTGTAGAGCAGTTCTGGAGAATGAAGAAGGACAGGAAGCAGCAAAAGGAATTAATAATGGGATTGTATATCTAATGATTATACCATATGTTTTAATAGGAGTTGTAGGGTATATTATATATAGAAATAAAAGAAAATCGGCAACTACAAAAAGCCATAATTAAAGAGTTCTTAATTTTTTAACATTTTCATAACAAGAAAAGATGTAACAAAAATACCATTTAGTTAGTCTTATGTAACAAGACGACGCTAACCAATCAATAAGTCTTCAGGGGAAAACTGTAAGATTGATCTAAATGCTGTACAGTATTTTTAGGCTAGTGGGTCTCAGTTTTATCAAGGTATTTTGCCTTACAAATCTTAATCCAGTATTATGATTGAAATAAAAGACTTACATAAATCTTACCAAATGGGAAGCAATTCGCTTCATGTACTTAAAGGAATAGATTTTAGTGTGAAAGAAGGCGAGTTGGTCGCTATAATGGGATCTTCGGGTTCTGGAAAATCTACACTGTTAAATATCTTAGGAATGCTGGATGAGGCAGATAGCGGAAGTTATTTTCTAGATGAAGTTCCTATCAAAGGGTTAAACGAAACCAAAGCAGCACAGTATCGCAACAAATTTTTAGGATTTGTTTTTCAATCTTTTAATTTGATTAATTACAAGACAGCTCTAGAAAATGTAGCCCTTCCATTATATTATCAACGTAAAAAACGAAAAGAAAGAATTGATAAAGCAATGGACTACCTTGGTAAAGTTGGATTGGCAGAATGGGCGACACACTTACCAAGTGAACTTTCTGGAGGACAAAAACAACGTGTGGCAATTGCCAGAGCATTAGCTGCAGATCCTAAAGTATTATTAGCCGATGAACCCACAGGAGCTTTGGATAGTAAAACTTCTTATGAAGTAATGGATATCATCCAAAATATTAATGATGAAGGTAAAACCATATTAGTAGTAACCCACGAACCAGATATTGCCGATATGTGTAAACGTATAGTACACCTTAAAGATGGTGTTATTGTAGAAGATAAAGAAGTAGAACAAGTTAGAGCATCTCAATATGTTTGATAGAGATAGATGGGGTGAAATATTTGAAGCTATAGGAAAAAATAAGCTACGTACATTCCTTTCGGGATTTACTGTAGCTTTAGGAATCCTGATCTTTACAATTCTATTAGGGCTGGGTAATGGCCTTCTCAATAGTTTTTTAAGCAGTTTTGTGGATGATGCTCAAAACATTATATTCATTCGTGGCGGAAACACATCAAAAGCATACAAAGGCTTTCAGGAAAATAGAAGAATTCAGTTTAAAAATGAAGATTTCGAATTTATAAAAAGTAATTATATAGGCAAAGTTGAGTTTGCTACCCCAAGAATATATAGAAATGGTTCTGCAAAATATAAGAAAGAATCTGGTAGCTATAGTATAAGAGCTGTACATCCCGATCATCAATATCTTGAGAAAACCATAATGATGAACGGACGATATCTTAATGAGTCAGATATTAACGAACGTACCAAGAACATTGTTATTGGTAGATTAGTAGAGAAGGATCTTTTTAAAAATGAAAAGGCCTTAGGTAAAATGCTAAATGTAGATGGGATTGCTTATAAAATAATTGGAGTTTTTCAAGATAGTGGCGGTGATAATGAAGAGCGAATAATCTATATGCCATATAAAACTGTTCAATTACTCTATGGAAATAATGATCATATTAATCAGATAAACTTATCTTATAATATGGCTATGAGTACCGAACAGGCTATTGCATTTTCTAAAAAAATTGAAGAAGATTTTAAAGAAAAATTTAAAGTAGCCCCAGATGATCAAAGTGCAATCAGGGTACGAAGTTTTGCAGAAGATATTAAAGAAACGATGGTTATTCTTGGAGGTATTTATATGATCATATTTGTTGTAGGCATAGGTACTCTAATCTCTGGAGTTATTGGTATTGGTAATATCATGACGTTTAGTGTTAAAGAACGTACCAAAGAATTAGGAATCAGAAAAGCACTGGGAGCATCACCAAAATCAATCATAGCTATGGTGCTTCAAGAATCAGTTCTGATAACATCTGTCGCAGGATATCTTGGATTAATTTTAGGAATTCTTGCATTAAAACTTATAGGTAATAATCTAGAGGAGTTTTTTATTCTTAACCCTAAGGTTGATACAGGTATTATTATGACTGCCACAATGGTATTGATATTTTTCGGACTTTTGGCAGGGTATATCCCAGCAAGAAGAGCAGCAAGAATAAAGCCTATAATTGCGTTAAGAGATGAATAATTAAAATCGAATTGGCATGAAATTTATATTTGAAAGAGATACCTGGCAAGAAATTTATGGAGCTATTCGTAAGAATAAAGTAAGAACCATAATTACAGTTATCGGGGTAACCTGGGGAGTGTTTTTATTTGTGTTCCTTTTAGGAATGGCTAAGGGGTTGGATAATAGTTTTAGAAGTCAATTTAATGATTTTGCAACCAATACAATGTTTGTTTGGGGGCAACAAACCAGTATGCCTAACGAAGGCTTTAAGAGAGGGAGACGAATGCAACTCACATTGAATGATGTCGAAACATTAGAATCTCAGGTTGATGATATAGAGTATATCGCTCCTCGTAATGTTACTGGTCAATGGGGAACCCCACCAGGGCAATTTGTAAAAGGCTCTAAGTCGGGGGCATTTAAAGTATTTGGGGATTATCCAACGATAGATAAAGTATCGAAGAAAAAAATATTTAAGGGAGGAAGATTTATTAATGAAGAAGATATAAAATATGAACGTAAAGTCTGTGTTATTGGTGAAGATATTTATAAGCAATTCTATGATAAAGATGAAGAAGCAGTAGGAGATTTTGTGAGAATAAATGGAATTTATTTCAAAGTAATAGGAGTATATAAACCTACTCAATCTGGATTCGAAGGAGATGATTCTATTTTTTTACCATTTACAACATTTCAAACCATTTTTAATCAGGGTGAAAATATATCCTGGATGGTGATCACTGCCAAACCAGATAAGAATATTGTAAACACAGAAACTACAATAAAGACTACGCTTAAAAGAATGCATAATGTACATCCAGATGATACGCAGGCTTTTGGAAGTTTTAATCTAGGTGAAGAAGTAGCAAAAATTAATGGATTTCTGGCGGGTATGCGTTTGATCACTTATATTGTAGGAATAGCTACTCTTATTGCAGGAGTAATAGCAATAGGTAATGTTCTTTTAATTACTGTTAAAGAACGTACCAGAGAGATTGGAGTACGTAGAGCATTGGGAGCAACACCAGCAGAGGTGAGAGGCCAAATCATGCTAGAATCTGTATTGCTTACCTTTTTAGCAGGATTATTAGGTTTTATTTTTGGTACACTGTTACTTTGGGGTATCAATACCGCAATCGGTAATAATGATGATGTGCCCATTTTAAACCCTACAGTCGATTTCTTTGCGGTAACCGGAGCATTATTATCTATAGTCTTATTAGGAACAATAATAGGGCTTATCCCAGCACAAAAAGCCGTAAGCATAAAACCAATTGAAGCATTAAGAGAAGAATAAAATAAATAACCAGAATAATCATCAATCCAAATGAAAAAGTTTTTTAAAATTTTATTAGTTGTAATTTTTGTGGCCTTACTAGGGTTTTCAGGTAAGTACCTTATAGATTCTAACAGTAAATCCCCGATTGTATTTACTACAGAAAAAGCGTTTAAAACCTCTATTGAAGAAAAAACAGTAGCTACAGGAAAAGTAGTTCCAGAGGATGAAGTAGCAATCAAACCTCAGATTTCAGGAATTATAGAAAAGATTTATGTTGAAGAAGGAGCAGCAATAAAAACAGGAGATTTAATAGCTAAAGTAAAAGTAGTACCTAATGAGCAATCCTTGAACAGTGCCAGAGGACGTGTTAAAAATGTGCAAATTGTTTTAAATAACTCTAAGGTAGAATATGACAGAAATAAAGCACTTTTTGATAAAGGAGTAATCTCTAGTCAGGATTTTAATAATATAGATCTAAGATATAATCAGGCAAGACAAGATCTTTCGAATGCACAGAGTGATCTTCAGATCATACGTTTAGGTTCTGCAGGTGGTTCTTCTACAGCTAATACTAATATACGAGCAACCGTATCAGGAACAATTCTTGAAATTCCGGTTAAAGAAGGAGACCAGGTGATCGAAAGTAATAACTTTAACGACGGAACCACAATTGCTACAATTGCAGATTTGAACAAAATGATTTTTGAAGGAAAAGTAGATGAAGCAGAGGTGAATAAACTAAAAATCGATATGCCTTTAAAAGTTAGCCTTGGAGCTATACGAGATAAAGAATTTGATGCAAAACTAAAATTTATTGCGCCAAAAGGAGATGAAGAACAAGGTGCAGTTCAGTTTAAAATTGAAGGTGAAGTTTTTCTTGATAAATCATATTTTATAAGAGCAGGATATAGTGCAAATGCTTCAATTGTTTTAGAAACAAAGAATGATATTCTTGCTGTAAAAGAAGCACTTTTACAATTTGATAAAGAAACAGAAGACCCTTATGTAGAAGTACAAACAGGAGATCAGAAATTTGAAAGAAAAGATGTTGAAATTGGTATTTCTGATGGTATTAATGTTGAAATTCTATCAGGAATAACAGAAGAAGATGATATTAAAGTTTGGAATAAAACAGAGCCCATTAAAAAAGAAGATGAAAAAGATTAAAGCCAGCATGTTTTAAAACAATATTTTTGATAGTGGTTAGATAATTAAAAATATTTTTTAAATAATCTGTAACAACATCAATCAAATATATACCTATACCATAGTATGAAAATAATAGTAAAAGATTTAGGCAAGTTCTCATCACAAAAGGACACTATAGATTTTAAACTTATGAGAATTAGAATTTTAATTTTATGTATTACTTTCTTTGGAGTGCTAGAAATTCAGGCGCAAGAAAAGAAATGGACATTACGCGAGTGTGTAGAATATGCTTTAGAAAATAATATTGCAATAAAACAATCGGCATTAGATGTAGAGGCAACAGAAATTGATAGGATTGATGCCATAGGAAATTTTCTGCCATCATTAAATGCATCTGCTTCTAATTTTTGGAGATCTGGTTTATCAACAGATCCTATTACCAATGAAAATAAAACACAGACATTTAGAAGTTCTAATTATGGCGTTAGTGCAGGAGTAACCATATTTAGTGGTTTAAGAAATATAAAAAGATTTCAAAGAGCTAAACTTAATAAACTACTTAGTCAATATAACCTGGGTAAGTCTAAAGATGATATTGCATTGTTTGTTGCAAATAGTTATCTGCAAGTACTTTTAAACAAGGAATCTTTAAAAGTAGTAGAGAAACAACATGAGATCACATTAGAACAATTACAACGTACCAAAGATCTGGTAGAAGCAGGGGTATTACCTCAAGGTGACCTTCTCGAAATCGAAGCAACTTCTGCAGACGAATTAACAAGAATTGTACAGGCAGAAAATGCAGTACAGATTGCATTAATTGGATTAGCGCAGCGATTACTGATTAAAAATTATGAAGATTTTGACATTGCAGAACAAGAGTATTTAGTTCCTGGATCAGAGATGTTAGAAAAACCTATTGATCAAGTAATTGCACAGGCCAGAGAATCAAGATATGAAGTACAGATTGCAGAGCAAAATAAACTTATAGCAGAAAAAGATCTTGAAATTGCCAGGGGAGCATATTACCCTACACTAAGCGGTTCTTTTAGATATGATACCAGAGAATCAGGAGCTAAATCTTTTGCGCGTGTTTTGGATGCGAATAATCCTGTATCAACTCAGAGTATCGGTGTTGTAGAAGCAACAGGGCAGAATGTTATTTCTCAAACTCCTAATCTACTTCTTGTAGAACAGGATGCTACACCATTTATCGATCAGTTATATACCAATGATGGTATTTCTTATGGATTATCTCTTCAGGTACCGATTTTTAATGGGTTTTCTGCAAGGAATGCTGTAAAAAGAAATAAGGTTAATGTAAAGCGTACAGAATTTCAATTAGAGCAAGCAGAATTGGATTTGGATAGTAATGTATACCAGGCATATCTCGATGCAAAAGGAGCTGCAGAGGCGTATGAAGCTGCTCAAGTTTCTGTAAAAGCTCAAGAAAGAGCGTATGAATACGCAAAAGATCGATATGATGTAGGACTAACTAATGCGTTTGATTTTAGTCAATCAAAATTTAGATTAGAAAATGCGCAGAGCCAGGAAGTACAAAATAAGTTTGATTTCATTTTTAAATTAAAAGTGCTAGAACTGTATTTCGGAATAAAGATCGCTGATATAAAATTATAGAATAGTAGCATTCGATTTTTTGGCTACTATATAGAAAAAGATTGTATTTTCATAGAATAGAATTAACGTTAAAGTAGGTCATGAATAAAAAAAAATTACTCTTCATTTTAGGTATAGTTGTCATTGTAATTGTACTACTTGTTTATGGTAAGAAAGCTGGATGGTTTGGTGAAAGTGGAAACTTTAGAGAAGTATCGGTTACCAAAATTGACAAAATTGATATTGTAGAAACTGTTTCGGCTACGGGTAAAATACAACCCGAAGTAGAGGTTAAACTTTCTTCAGAAGTATCAGGAGAGATTATCGACTTACCCATCAAAGAAGGCCAACAGGTTCAAAAAGGAGATCTTTTGGTTCGTATAAACCCCGATATTATTCAATCTGGATTAAACAGGTCCCAGGCGGCATTAGAAAATGTAAGAGCTGGATTGCGGCAAGCCGAAGCTAGTTTAAAAGAATCAAAATTAAGCTATGATCGTAATAAGGCGTTATTTGATAAAGGAGTAATTTCTAAAGCAGAGTGGGATAGAGCAACCTCTGCATATGAAGGAGCAGAAGCAGCTAAGCAATCAGCGTATTATAATGTAAGAAGTGCTCAGGCAACTGTTAACGAAGCCAAAGATAATCTAAGCAGAACTACGATTTATGCTCCTATGACAGGTACAATTTCTAAGTTATCTGTAGAATTGGGAGAAAGAGTAGTAGGTACCCAACAAATGGCGGGTACAGAGATCGTACGTGTTGCTAATCTTAGTAATATGGAAGTAGAAGTAGATGTGAATGAAAATGATATCGTTAAAGTTTCAATTGCAGATTCTACAATTGTTGAAGTAGATGCTTATCTAAAGAAACAATTTAAAGGAATAGTTACAGAAATCGCTAATTCTGCAGAAAATGCTGTAAGCGCAGATCAAGTAACTAATTTTAGAGTGAAAGTTAGAATTTTGGAGGAGTCATATGCCGATTTACTAGAAGGGAAGTCAGAAAACTATTCTCCGTTTAGACCAGGTATGACTGCTACGGTTGATGTTATTACAGATAAAAGAAAGGATATAATAGGCGTTCCTATAAGTTCTATAGTAATTAAAAATGATACTTCTGATGTGAAAAAAATCTCTTCTAAGGATGAGATATCATCGGAAACCAATAAAAAATTCGAATGTGTATTCGTTAAGAATGGCGAAACTGCCAAATTAAGAGTGATAAAAACGGGTATTCAGGATGATAGTAATATTGAGATAACTAGTGGATTGAAGGAAGGAGATGAGGTTATAACAGGACCTTATAATGTGGTTACCAAAATACTTAAGACAGGAGATAAAGTAACTACCGAGAAAGAGAAAAAATCTACCAAATAAAAACTAGCAGCAGTTTTAGGGACTCACCAAAATTCTATTAGTTAAGACTTCTAAAACTTCGGTAAAACATTTAGTGATGGACATATCTAATTAGATCATTTTTTTTGCCTAATTAGATTATCTTTGCCTAAATTTTTGATAGATGGCTTATATCCTTTGTATAGAAACTTCAACAACCAATTGTTCTGTAGCTTTAGCTAATGACAAAGAGGTAATTGGATTAAAAGAGGATTATGATAGCACATATTCTCATGCAGAACGGTTACATAATTTTATTGATAAAGTTATAAAAGAAGCAGGGTTAACCCCAAAAGATCTTTCTGCGGTTTCGGTTAGTAAAGGTCCCGGTTCATATACAGGATTAAGAATAGGTGTATCGGCAGCAAAAGGGTTATGCTATGCATTAGATATCCCATTAATAGCTGTGCCTACTCTGCACTCATTAGCATTGCAGGTATCACCAGAAAAAGATAGCTATATTGTTCCTATGCTAGATGCTCGAAGAATGGAAGTGTATTCTGCCGTTTTTACTAATACGTATAAAGAAATAAGAAAAACAGAGGCAGAAATTCTTACCGAGACTTCTTTTAAAGCGCATTTACAGGAGAGAAAAGTATATTTCATAGGAAATGGTGTAGAAAAATTTTCGGCGATTTGTAACGATGCTAATGCTGTATTTGTACAAAACAAATTGCCATCTGCAAATGAGATGGCAATGTTAAGTTATCCTAAATTTTTGAAAAAAGATTTTGAAGATGTTAGTTACCTCGACCCGTATTACTTAAAAGACTTCGTGACGGGCTAGAATCAGAGCTTTTTAATGCATTATATCTAGCTACAAGTCGAATTAAATCTTCTTCTTTTCTCAAACGAATTCTTTCCTTTTTTAAATAATCTTTCAATTCGTTTTCTTTATCATTAAATGCTGCAAGCATTTCTTTTTTGTTCATTGGTAATTCCATGATAACACCAGATTCTTCAAGGTAATATGAGGTAATCATTCTAAGTGTTCCTGGATCAGAAGGGCCGCTAATTATCGGACCTGTTTTTTCGGGATCTTTTATTTTGAGTGTAAATTTTTTATAAATACGATATCTGTCGGTTAATTCTACTAATACATAATAGCCATCTCTATTGCTTCCTCGTTGATTTTTGAATTCACAGTAATAGAAATAGTCACCATCGATTCGAGCATGAATAGTTGGGCTTTTAACCACTTCGTATAATTTGGATTGCGAACTATATTCTAGAGCATCAGAATAAATGTTATACTTAAGTTTAGCATCAAAAGTTCCTGATTTCTCATCAATAACACTAGATTCTTTATAACGACTCTTCATATAGATACTACCATCATAATCATCATATAAAGAAACTCTGGTAGTAGATGTAAGTAAATTTCGGGGTAATTGTGCAAATAATGCAGACGATGCTATCAAGCATAAAAAAAGTAATATTCTTCTCATAGTTTTTCGATTTAGGTGTGATAAACTTAAAGAAATAACATTTTAAATACAATTAATATGCTTTTTTGATCAAATTTTTACGAATTTCATAATTCAAACATGTGTAGCGTTAAATTATTAGGAATAAAATTGCGATTTTAACAAATAATTCACATAGGCATTTTGCGGTAAAACCGTAATTAATGTAGGATTAAGACTACAATTGAATTGATTGTTAATGGTTTAAAGGTGTTAAAAAATCCACAAAAAACATTTTTTTAACACTTTTAGCATAGCTCAAAATAAAAAGTGGTTAAGCGTTTTTTTGCTACATTACTTAAAATAGTATTACAATGTGTTGTAGAAATTTACTAATTTAATTAGATCCTTTTCTTTCTTTAAACTTAAATTTTCTTTACCAATAAAATCTTTTACTTCTTTTTGATTGTTAGGAAAGATACTTACCGTTTTCTTTTTACTTGAACTAACAGGAAATAGTTTTTCGTCTATTTCTAAATAATAGGCATGTTGATCTGTGAATTTTGCTGGAATATCTTTGTTCATTGGAGTTTTTGCGATTTTGGTATCAATATATTTTTTTTTCAATAGTTTGTATAAACTGATTTTGGTATTACTTGTTAGCTTTATTAAATACCCATTTTTAGTTTTATTATTGCGATATTTGTATTCCTTATAATGATACTCTCTATTCTTAATTCGCACATAGACACTTTTGTTTTTGGTGAGTCCTAGAATTTCAGAAGATTTTAAGGTTTTGCTTACTTCTATTTGATCGTTAAACACATTGTATCTTAAAAACAGTTTTCTGATCTTTTGTTTAGAATTGTTATGAATAATCTCTCCTAATTCAAACTTCGCATTTTCATAAGGAGTCCCTAGCGTCTTGTTTTTATTATCTTTAAAATATTTATGTGCATATAATAAAGGAGTAAAAGAATTTGTTTGGTTCTTGCCATTTGATACGACCTGGGCATTAATCGCAAATGCAAACATGAAAGCTATAAAAAATAAAAATATTCTTTTCATAATAAGTGAATTTTGGATTAGTATTGAAATATTATGTTATACTAATTTGAGTCAAAAACTAAGTCAGGTTAAATTAAAATTTAATATAGGTTTCCCCAGAAGTATTTATTCTAAAGGTAAAATGTCTTTAAATTCTTCAACCGGATATTTACATGAATTATTTACACATAAATAAAACAAAGTTTTGTCTTTAACAAATCTGTTTTTTAATAAGGCAGTATCAGAATCTGATGTACCTCCCGCTATTAGTTTATTTGGAATATAAGTTTGACTTACTTCTTTTAATTTAATTTTAGCTTCTTTACCTATAATAACCAATTCATAAAAGTTAAAAGAAAAATTGAGCATAAGATCTAACCAATTAGAGTACCCCGATGCATAAGACTTGATTTGCGGTTTAATATTATGTAACATTTGTTCACTTATTTCTTTGTAATGAGAACGATCAAGATAATGAGATAGTAGAAATAAGTTCTTAGCCATTATTGAATTAGATGCTGGGATTACATTATCACTGTATTCTATAGTACGTGTAATAAGTTTTGGGTCTTGATCAGAAGTAAAATAGAATATATTCTTGCTTTCATTAAAAAAGTGGTTTAAAGTGTATTGTGTAAGTTGTTCGGATACCTCTAGCCATTCTGGGTCAAATGTGTTTTGATATAAGGTTATAAAAGCTTCAATAACCAGTGCATAATCTTCTAAATACCCATTAATGGTACTTTTGCCGTTTTTGTAGTTATGAAATAAAGATGTATCATTTTTTAACTGAGTAGTTTTGATAAAATTTGCATTTTTTATAGCAGCATCCAAAAACTTTTTCTCTCCAAAAGCTCTATATGCATCTAGATAACTTTTTAGCATTAAAGCGTTCCACGAAGTTAGAGTTTTGTCATCTAATCGTGGTCGAGAGCGTTTTTCACGCTCATGAAGTAAAACTTGTTTCCATTTAGAGATTTTTTTAATCAAGACTTCACTATCAATATTATTTTCACTACAGAACTTTTGATGAGTATCCTTTCTAATTAAAACATAGTTTCCTTTTTCCCAGAAACCATATGAATTTATATTATAATAATCAGCAAAGAGGGTGTAGTCATTATCAGGGACTATTTTTTTTAATTCTTCTTTGGTCCATACATAAAAAGCACCTTCTTCTAGTTCTCCGTCCAAAGTTTTACTATCTGCATCTAAAGACGAATAAAAGGCTCCTTCTTTATTAGTAAGCTCTCTTGCTACAAAATCTAAAGTTTCATAAACCACATCTTTAAACCAGGGATCTTTGGTAACTAAAAAAGCATCAGAATACAGACTTACTAATTGTGCATTATCATATAACATTTTCTCGAAGTGGGGAACATGCCATTTTCCATCTGTAGAATATCGTGCAAACCCTCCTCCAACATGATCATACACTCCACCATATGATATTTTTGTCAAGGTATTTTTTACAAAATTTAATAGTGTTTCGTCTTTGATTTGATGAGCATATCGAAGAAGGAAATGATAATTATTGGGCATCATAAATTTAGGAACTCGTTTTGTACCTCCTTTTTGATGGTCAAAATGAGAACTCCATTCTTTTACAGAAGTCGCTATAAATTCTTTATCAAAATTAATAGCATTAGTGTTTACTTCGATAAGATCTACAGCCTTAATCCCTTGTTCTAGTTTTTCAGCATATTCTATTAGCTTATCGGGTTGTTTTTCATATAAATTTGCAATTTGTTTTAAGGCATCAACCCAATTTCCTTTAGGAAAATAGGTGCCTCCCCAAACAGGCCTTCCGTCGGGTAATACAACCATATTAAGAGGCCAACCACCACTGCCGGTCATTAATTGTACTGCACTCATATATACCTGATCTATATCGGGGCGTTCTTCACGATCTACTTTAATATTTACATAATTCGCATTCATGATTTCTGCTACCTTAGGATCTTCAAAGCTTTCATGTTCCATCACATGGCACCAATGGCAAGCTGCGTATCCTATACTTACAATAATAAGCTTGTTTTCTTTTTTAGCTTGTTGTAGTGCTTCTTCTCCCCAAGGTTTCCAATTTACAGGATTTTGAGCATGTTGCAGGAGATATGGACTGGTTTCATGAATAAGATCATTAGTATAAGCGTGTTGTTCCATAGGTGGTTTATTTTGACTTGTGCACGTTGTAAATAATAGCGATGATATAATAATGCATAAATATTTCACCAGAGTCGATTTTAGTAATGTATAAAAATATAAAAAGCATCCCGAATACATCAGAATGCTTTTTATAAAGAAGTAATAAAACTTTTTATTTTACTTCAAAAGAGATTTTTAGGCTTACTCTGAATTCTGTTACATCATTGTCTTTAACCACAACACTTTGATCTGCAACATAAGCAGATCTAATGTTTTTTACAGATTTACTAGCTTGTTTTACAGCATTTCTAGTAGCATCTTCCCAGCTTTTTTCAGAATTTGCTAATACTTCGATAACTTTAATAATCGCCATGTTGTGAGTTTTTTAAATTAAAAAATATAAGAATATCTAAGATACAACAAACTGTTGCTTTTTAGAAAAAATAGCATGTATTCTTTTCCTGGATTTTTCGATATAATTATAAATTTATCGTTAAAAAGCATATGGGCATAAAATCACCTTGTTTTTTGATGAGTAACCGTTATTCTGCTCCTATTAATTTTTTATATGCATTAGCATCTAATAGATCATTAATCTCTTCTGAGTTAGAGATTTCTATTTTAGCAAGCCAACCATCAGTATAGGGATCAGAATTTACCATTTCCGGATTTGACTCCAGCTCTTCATTAATTTCAATAACAGTACCCGAAATTGGCATAAAAATATCAGAAACGGTTTTAACTGCTTCAATAGACCCCATTACTTCTCCTTCATTAAGTTCTTCATCCAAAGATTCGAGTTCTACATAAACAATATCTCCTAACTCACTTTGTGCAAAATCTGTAATGCCTATATGAGCAATATTGTTCTCGATTCTGATCCATTCGTGATCTTTGCTATACTTTAATTCTTCTGGGATATTCATAGTTTTATTTTTTTATGAAAGGTGTTTTTTTAACTATTGCTTTGATGCGCTTATTTCGAATTTCGATAAAAATGGTACTATCTGCTTTAGCGTGGGGAATAGTTACATAACCAAGCCCTATTCCTTTTTCTAATATTGGTGATTGACTTCCTGAAGTTACTTTTCCGATACACTCATCATTTTCATTATATATTGTATACCCAGCTCTAGGAATACCTTTTTCTATCATTTCAAAACCAACTAATCTTCGAGTGACTCCCTCTGCTTTTTGTTTTTGTAAAGCTTCAGAATTAATAAAAGGTTTAGTGAATTTTGTAATCCAACCTAATCCTGCTTCTAATGGAGAGGTGGTGTCATCAATATCATTTCCATACAAGCAGAATCCCATTTCTAATCGTAATGTATCTCTTGCTCCAAGTCCGATAGGCTGAATGTTATCTTCTTTTCCAATTTCGAGAATTGCATCCCAAAGTTGTTCTGCTCCAGAATTAGGAACATAAAGTTCAAAACCTCCTGCACCTGTATATCCTGTAGCAGAAATAATTACATCTTGTATCCCTCCTATTTCACCCATAACAAAAGTGTAATATGGGATATTAGCAAGCGTTACTTTTGTGAGTTTTTGTAATACCTGGCTTGCAAGTGGTCCTTGTACGGCAAAAAGTGATATTTTATTAGAACGATCAATCATTTCTACATTGTCTGTATTATGACTTTTTATCCAGTTCCAGTCCTTATCGATATTAGAGGCGTTAACTACCAAAAGATATTCTTCATCACCTAGTTTATAGATAATAAGATCATCTACCACACCGCCTTTGTCATTGGGCATACAAGAATACTGAGCACTCCCAATATTTAATTTAGTGGCATCATTACTACTTATTTTCTGAATTAAATCTAACGCTTTAGGTCCTTTAAGGATAAATTCGCCCATATGTGATACGTCAAATATACCAACACCTTCTCTTACAGTTTTATGCTCCTGTACTACAGAGGTATATTGAAGTGGCATTAAATATCCTGCAAATGGGACCATTTTTGCTCCCAATTCCTGGTGCTTAGCTTCGAGAGCTATACTCATTAGTTCTGTTTCCATATTAGTTTATAGTTATTTCTGTATTTTTTATATCTTCTTCAAAAGCCGAAACAGGTAGGCAACTACACATTAAATTTCGATCTCCATGGGCATCATTTACACGACCTACACTAGGCCAGAATTTATTGCTTTTTATATGAGGTAGCGGAAAAGCTGCTTTGGTTCGGGAATAGGGCATATCCCAATTATCTCGAGCGATAAACTCCATAGTGTGAGGAGCATTTTTTAATACATTTTGCTCCCTAGAGGCAGTTCCATTTGCTATTTCTTTTATTTCATTTCTTATACTTATCATAGCATCAATAAAACGGTCGAGTTCTTCTACAGTTTCACTTTCTGTAGGTTCTATCATAATAGTTCCTGCAACAGGAAATGATACAGTTGGTGCATGAAATCCGTAATCCATAAGTCTTTTTGCAATATCGGTTACGGTAATATCTTCTTCTTTAAATGCTCTACAATCGATAATAAGCTCATGGGCATTGCGACCTTTTTCTCCTGTAAATAGGATAGGATAATGATCGACGAGTTTTTCTTTTATGTAGTTAGCGTTTAGAATTGCCATTTTTGTAGCAGAGGTTAATCCTTCGCCACCCATTAATGCGATATATGCATAAGAAATAGAAAGAATACTAGCACTACCCCAAGGAGCTGCAGAGATAGCTGCGATAGCCTTTTCTCCTCCTGCATTTTTTACTACTGCATTACCCGGTATAAATGGAGCAAGTTCTTTACTTACGGCAATAGGACCCATCCCTGGTCCACCACCACCATGAGGGATACAAAAGGTTTTATGAAGGTTAAGGTGACATACGTCTCCACCGATAATTCCAGGGCTAGTTAACCCTAATTGAGCGTTTAGATTTGCTCCATCCAAGTACACTTTTCCTCCATTGTCATGAATAATCTCACAGGCTTCTTTAATATTTTCTTCAAAAACACCATGAGTAGATGGATAGGTAACCATTAAAGCCATTAAATTATCCTTATGTTTTTCGGCTTTAGCACGCAAGTCATCGATATCTATATCTCCATTTTCTCTACAGGATACAATAACTACTTGTTGCCCCGCCATAGTTGCAGTTGCAGGATTGGTACCATGTGCAGACGATGGGATAAGAGTTATATTTCTATGAGTTTGGTTTTTATCTGCATAATATGCTTTTATAACCATTAAGCCTGCAAGTTCTCCCTGCGCTCCACTGTTTGGTTGTAAGGAGGTAGTATATAAACCAGTGATTTCTGCCAGCCATGAGGCTAAATGCTCAAACATTTGATGGTATCCTTTTGCTTGATTTGTGGGTACAAAAGGATGAATATTGGCAAGCTCACCCCACGATAAAGGCATCATCTCTGTAGTTGCATTAAGTTTCATGGTGCATGAACCTAAGGCAATCATAGAATGCACTAATGAAAGATCTTTATTTTCTAATCTTTTTAGATATCTAAGCATTTCATGCTCTGCCTGGTAAGAATTAAATACAGGGTGTTCTAGATAAGAAGATTTTCTTTGTAAAGAAGCAGGGATTGCAGTTGCATCAATTTTCCAATCTGTTATCTTTACCGTTTTACCCTTTGCATTAGCAAAGATTTCGATGATATCTTGTAGATCGGCCAATGTAGTTTTTTCGTGCAGTGATATCCCTACATGATTATCCTCAAAATATCTGAAATTGATTTCTTTATCAAGAGCTATTTTTTTAATACGTTCTTTATCTTCTACTTCTATTTTTAAAGTATCAAAAAAATGAGTATTCGTTTGTGTATATCCGAGTTTCTCTAATTCTTGATTAAGTTTAGCCGTTGATAAATGGATTTTATTGGCGATCTGAGATAGTCCATCTTTTCCGTGATACACAGCATACATACCAGCCATTACAGCAAGTAATACCTGTGCGGTACAGATATTTGAGGTAGCTTTTTCTCGTTTAATGTGTTGCTCTCTGGTTTGTAGTGCCATTCGATATGCAGGACGACCATGGCTATCTTCTGTTACTCCAATAATTCTACCAGGAATATGACGTTTATACACTTCTTTTGTAGCAAAATATGCAGCATGTGGCCCACCATATCCTAGGGGTACTCCAAATCTTTGTGAAGTACCTACAACTACATCTACTCCCATTTCGCCTGGTGCAGTAATATGTGTTAATGCCATTAGATCAGATGCTACAGCAATTTTTACTTCATGTTTTTGTGCTTCAGTAATATATGGTGTTGGATCAGTAATTGTTCCATTGCTATCAGGATATTGGATAAGAAGTCCGAAAAGGTCAGGGTTTGACATATCAAGTTCGGCGATATCTCCAACAACTACATTAATACCAATAGGTTCTGCACGACCTATGATAAGCTCTATGGTATGCGGAAATGTTTTTTGATCAATAAAAAATGTACTGGCTTGTTTTTTTGCTCTGCTTTTTACACGATATAGAAGTGTCATGGCTTCTGCTGCAGCCGTAGCTTCATCCAAAAGAGAAGCATTAGCTAGTTCCATTCCTGTAAGATCTGTAATCATGGTTTGATAATTGATCAAGGCTTCTAGCCGACCTTGTGCTATCTCTGCCTGATACGGTGTGTAAGCAGTATACCAAGCTGGATTCTCAAGAATATTTCGCTGAATAACTGGCGGTACAATACAGTCGTGATATCCCATTCCTATAAATGAACGGAATACTTTATTGTTTTCCATCATAGATTTGAAGTTGGTAAGGAACTCCAATTCTGTTTGAGCTTTTGGTAATGCTAATGGTTTTGTAGAACGAATGTTTTTTGGAACTGTCTCATCAATTAACTGTGTTAATGATGAAACACCAATCACGTTTAGCATTTGACCAATTTCTTTTTTACCTGGGCCTATATGCCTTGGTAGGAATTCTTGTTTAAGTGTACTTAGATCTTTCATAATATAACTATCCGCTAGATTGTTTTTATTTATACAATGGAAAATTTTTCATCCAGTTATTTACTTCTGTTTTGATAGATGAAATCTTAGAATCATTATCATGGTTTGATAATACTTCATCTATAAAACCAACCATGGTATACATGTCATTTTCTTTCATTCCTCTGGTAGTAATGGCAGATGTTCCTAGTCTCATACCAGATGTTACAAATGGTGATTTATCATCAAAGGGCACCATGTTTTTGTTAATTGTAATATCTGCTTTTATCAATGTGTTTTCTGCTAATTTTCCTGTGATGTCTTTTGATCGCAGATCAATAAGAGCCATATGGTTATCGGTTCCGTTAGAGATAATATCATATCCTCTTTCTATTAAGGCAGCACACATTGCTTTGGCATTTTTTGCTACTTGCTCTACATATACTTTATAGTCATCAGTAAGCGCTTCACCAAATGCAACCGCTTTTGCTGCGATTACATGTTCTAATGGTCCTCCTTGAGTTCCAGGGAAAACAGCCATATCTAAAACATTAGACATCATTTTGATTACTCCTTTTTTGGTAGCGTGGCCCCATGGATTTTCAAAATCTTGCCCCATCATAATCATTCCTCCTCTTGGGCCTCTCAATGTTTTATGTGTTGTAGTCGTTACAATATGACAATGTTTTATAGGATCATTTAATAGACCTTTAGCAATTAATCCTGCCGGATGAGAGATATCTGCCAATAATAAAGCTCCTGTCTGATCTGCTATAGCTCTTAATCTTTCATAATCCCAATCACGACTATAGGCAGATGCTCCGCAAACAATTAATTTAGGCTTTTCTCTTTCTGCTGTTTCTGCAACGGTATCCCAATTGATAAGACCTGTTTCTTGTTCTACTCCATAGAAACTCGGTTGATAAATTTTACCAGAAAAGTTAACCGGTGATCCATGAGTAAGATGACCTCCGTGTGATAGGTCAAAACCTAGTATTTTATCACCTGGATTAAGACAACCTAGCATTACAGCTGCGTTAGCTTGCGCTCCAGAATGCGGTTGTACATTTACCCATTCTGCTCCAAAGAGTTTTGCAGCTCTATCTATGGCAAGTGTTTCTACCTTATCGACTACTTCACAACCGCCATAATATCTTTTTCCAGGAAGTCCTTCTGCATATTTGTTGGTTAGAGAAGAACCCATGGCAGACATAACTTGCTTAGATGTAAAGTTTTCTGAGGCAATTAGCTCTATTCCATGTTCTTGACGTTCTGTTTCTTCTACGATAAGGTTTTTTATCTCATTGTCCTGAATATCTTGTACCATATTTTCTTTTTTTTAGCATATTACACCCAATATTGAGCATCGGATTTTGGTTACTATATTTTTTGATGCATCGGATTTTGACGCATCAAAAATTAATGGATGCAAATTGTGAAGAATAAAATTGAAAAAATAGTACAAAATTGCAATCGAATATTTGTATCGATTTAATAAAATGAAAACGGGATAGAATGCTGTTTTGTAGTTTGTAAGAAAATGTTTTAGGTAATTACTTTATTGGCAAATTGTTTAGGGGTAATACCTATTATTTTTTTGAAATGACGGGTAAAATGACTTTGGTCAAAAAAACCAGACTGGTAGGCAACTTCTGTTGCAGATAATCTTTCTGTTAGTAGTTTTTTAGCTTTTTCTATTCTAAGATTTACTAAATATTGATGTGGAGGTAGTTGATATTGTTTTTTAAAAGATTTGATCAAGCCGTATTCTGAAATACCTGTTAAGTTAGAAAGATCATGTGTCGAAACTTCTTCAAGATAATGGTCGTGTAAATATTCTTTGATTTGCCGTGCAACAATAAGTTTTTCTGAAATTGGTTCATTATTTATTTCAGTATACGCATACTTTTGGATAAGCTCTTTAAGAAATTCCATAAGTAAACATTCGTACTTTGGATTATGTTGATTGTAAATCAAATTCGGAAATACGGCTTTACCTTTTTTGAATAATACCTTATTGTTTATAATATTTTCTTTAAAAATAGGTAACTCTATAGGCAGATTTAGAGTATCCATAGCCTTTTTCATGATCCCAATAGGAATATACATAGTAAGAAAATTCCATGGTGAATTTTTTACAGGCTTTCCTGTATGTACTTCATAGGGATTGAAAACAAGAATTGAACCAGTAGATAAAATAAAATTAGAAGAATCGTTAGAATAGTCACCAATACCATAATCCATAAAAATTATAGTGTAACTTTCATGAAAATGAGGCTTAAATTGATGTGATGTAAATGACCCCTTAAACAACTCTAAATTATCGAGAGCGTTATTTATAAAATGCTGGACATTATTATGTTTGTTTTTGTCATACATTATCTCAATAATTTACTTTTGAGCGATTTTTTAATCATTCAAAACTCAAAAAAATCCTTGGTATAATTCTTAACTTACGATACTAACAAAAAGTATTTCTATACTTTTTTAAGTAGCTAATATATGTCGGTTTTATAAATTATCTATAATCAATAGTTTGAAATGTATTAAAAAATGTATGTTTTGATGTTTTAGTACTATTATATGGATAATTTAGTATGATATTGAATAGATAAAAACTATGTTTTTTGGTTCTTTATATATAAATATTAACCATTTATAGCTTCTACGTATTCTACTTTGTCTTTTAACATCTCTTTTAGCATATTTTCGATTCCATTTTTTAATGTAAAAGTAGAAGACGGACATCCACTGCAAGCTCCTTGTAAAATTACTTTTACACCTTTGCTCTTCGGATCATAAGAATCAAATAATATGTTACCCCCATCACTAGCTACAGCAGGTTTAATATATTCATCAATAATATTTACAATATCTTTTGAGACATCATCCAGATTTTCAAAATCTAAATCAGACTGTTTTTTTACTTCTTCTTTTGTCACAGCAGCATTTGCGGTTAAAACTTCTTTACCTTGCTCTAGATAACTGCGTATAAAATCTCTGATCTCTGTGGTAATATCGTTCCAATCTGCCAAGTCGTATTTCCCTATAGAAATATAATTTTCATCAATGTATACTTCCTTAACAAACGGAAAATGAAATAACTCTTGTGCCAAGGGTGCTTCGCTGGCATCATCAATATTTTTAAATTCATGCCCTGCGGTGACTAATTTTTTATTAGCAACAAACTTTAATACAGCAGGGTTAGGTGTACTCTCTGCATAAATAGTAATAGGAACTTTTTTTGTGGTTTCGGTCTCGGTTTCAGTAATAATAGGTTGACCACTATTTAGGTAATTTTTGATTTGTTGTGCAACTTCTTCCTGCACATCTTGCCATTCTACAATATCATACTTATCTATTGCAACAAAATTTTGTGCAATAAATACCCTTTTTACAAATGGGAGATAAAACAATTGTTGTGCAAGAGGAGCATTTTTGGCCTGATCTATATTCTCAAATTCATAACTAGTATGCTGGGTTAGAAAATAATTGGCTTCAAACTTAACAATACCCGGATTTGAAGTAGGTTCTATTTTTATTTCAAAACTCTTTTCCATGTGCTATTTTTTTGCAAATCTACTAAAAAGCAACACGATATTAGTAATGTATGCGTAATGCTAACAGTTTTTAACTAATCTTAAATACATGTAGATAAATAAAGTGCATCATTTTGACTTTTGTTGTTGAATTTGATAATAATTATATAGACACAAAGAAGAATAAGATTATCGATCAAAAATTTCATCACTAATAATAAGTGATTCATCACAAAATCTTTATTAAACGTTGATTTATAATGGGAATGCAGCTATGTTTGCACAAAAAATATAATGATCAAGGACAGATTTCTAATGCCTATAATTGGTTAAAAATTATAACCAGAAGAAGGAGTACATCCTTTGACTTGTTTTGACTTCAAAAAGTATAGATCTTGTATTCTGACAAAAATTTATATCTTTGGAGCGATTGAAATACAATGATTTATTTAAAAAAATAAGGTGAAGCCTCACAATATAAACTGTTTTTAATAGTTTAGATTGAATTCACAAATTCTATTTAGCCCCTAAATAATAGTGCTCAAATGAACTTAAAAACATTCTATGTAGTAGTATTAGTACTGGTATCTCCATTTGTCTTCTCGCAAGAAGGTATTCCTGTATACTCTGATTATCTCTCTGATAATTTGTACTTAATACATCCTGCAATGGCTGGCGCATCAAATGCTAATAAAATTAGGCTTACTGCCAGAAAGCAATGGTTTGATGTGAATAATGCACCTAATCTGCAGACATTAAATATTAATTTTAGAACTGGTGAGAAATCTGGTTTAGGAGGAATTGTATATAGAGATGAAAATGGTAGGTTTTCTCAGACAGGACTGTATGTAACATATGCTTATCACCTTTTGTTTTCTAGAGATAGAACAGATTTAAATATGTTATCTTTTGGTCTTAGTGCTGGTTTGATACAATCTAATGTGGATTTAAGAGGGCTTGATGATCCTTTTGACCCAGATCCTGTAATTCTGGATAGAGTGCAAAAAGATGTATATTATAATGTTGATGTAGGATTATCTTATAATTATTTAGAATGGTATGCCCATATTACTGTTAAAAATATATTGCCAACTGTTCGTGATGTTTTTGATAATGATACTCCGATACGAGAATCTAATAATCAACGTAGATATATCTTTTCTTTAGGGTATTTGTTTGGTATTGGTGCTACTCCGTGGAGTTTAGAACCATCTATTATGTATCAAGCCACAGATGAAACTCAGGAAAGTACCATTGATGCTAATTTAAAAGTATATCGAGATTTTAGTTCCAGTACTTTATGGGGAGGAATATCTTACAGACGTAGCCTGGATGGAGCAGAATTTTCTCAGGATGGGACTTCTATAGAAAGCCAGCAATTGCAATACATAACCCCATTTTTGGGAGTTAATTATAAAAAATGGATGGTTGGGTATACTTACAGTTATCAATTAAATTCGGTAGTGCTTAGTAATGGAGGTTTTCACCAAATTACTCTAGGGTACGATTTTGGGAAACGTAAGGAAAGATGGAATTGTAATTGTCCGGCGGTTAATTCTAAAAACTGATCACAGTATAAAAATATTACGTAAAAGATAAAATAAATGCCTGCAAATATGCAGGCATTTATTTTATTTGGTAAAAGTACCATCAAATTGTAATCTTTGATCTTTTATAGGAACCAAAGAGGACAATTCATATACATTTTTATAACCATATCCATAGAGATTTATAAATGTTGGGATATTTAATGCTAGAGGAGCCATTTTGGAAGCAAAATTAATAGAATCTCCATCGATATTGTTATTACAATAAATTAAAATACGAGTCTTTTTAGAAGGTATTTTTTTTGCCAGTTTTCCTTCTGTAAAATCAGAAAAATTGATATGAGTTGCTCCCTTAAGGTGTTTTTGTTTGTAAGCACTTTCAGAACGAGTATCTAATAAAATAGTATTCTCATCTGCCATATACTTTAGAAAAGTCTCCAGAGGGATTAATCGTTCTTTTCTATATTCTAAAATTTCTTCAGATATTTCCAGAAAAGAATCATAATCAACATTTGATTTTGATAACTTCTTTTGTTGCTGTGCCTGCATGGACATAGGTATTAGAATTAGTATAATTACTTTAATAACTGTTTTCATCTTGAATGTTTATTTTCTTAGAACACACTATTTTTTATGATTTATTCTTCCCAGGAGAAAGATTTTTTTCTTCCTTGCTTTTTGATAGCATTTAGTAAAGCAGCTTCCAGGTTTGTATCATCTTTTTTACTGTTTTCTTTGATATACGATACACGCTTTTTATTTAACTCTTTAATTTTTTGTTGTATCTCTTTACGCGTTTTACTTTTTTCTGCGATATATTGCTTTAACTCAGCTTTGGATTTTCCTTTAAGCTCTTTTGGTAATTCGTCTTTTGCTACTTTTTCTACTTCAAAAGCTTCGTCCTCAGCAGCATCGATTAGATCCCAGCTTTTGTTTTTATAGAAACCAGAACTCTTGCTAACGGTTCGACTTACGGCATTAGCAGAACTGTAGGATCTTGCATTACTATCCTGTTCAGCTTGTAATTGTCTTTTTTGAGCACCTTGGTGACCATAATAGATATATGTACCATTTAGTTTATGATTGAGCTTAAGAATAATATCATCGTATGGTGTTGCAATATGTACAGTTTCGCGATTATGATCAATTGCACTATATTCTCCAGTTGTAATATCGGCTCCGTGTTTCCACATCGTTTCAATCCCTTGTCTATAATTTCCACAAAAAATGGTGTTAATAGTAATATCTTTTTCTAATGCATCTGTTGCTGCATCTTTATAATCAACCGGTCCCTGGGTAAAAGGTTCGTTACCCGCTATGAAGATTAATTTTAAGTGATCATTATTTTTTTTCCAACCTAATTGATTAATCGAAGTATTGATCACTTTACCACAATATTCGTTTCCTCCGTTAGTTGTAAGTGCAAAAAGTTCTTTAGATATTTCATCTAAATCATCAGAGAACGGTAAGACCTGTCTAATAAACCCTTCTTGAGATGGTAAACCATCATTACCATATTCGTATAATGCTATTTCCAGCTTTATTTTGTTATGACCACATTTTGCATAAGAAAGCTCATTTACGATTTCCCATAGTTGAGCCTTGGCCTGGTCAATAAGCCCATCCATACTATTACTGGTGTCTAATAGTAAAGCTACTTGTATGTTGCGTGTATTTGGATCCGTTTTGGTAGTTTGTATTAAGTGGTTTTTTTCTTTTTGAAATGCGAGATCGGAGTTCGGTTTATTATTTGCGTTACAAGAAATAGTAGCAAGTAAACATAACATGCTCCATGTAAAAAATGTCTTCATAGTTTCCTTTTTTTATTTTGGATAAAACTATAGTTAACTTTTTTGATTAAAAATCTATAATGAGGGATTAGTTAATATAAATGAGGGAACTTACTCTTTTGATTAGGGAAGTTTCTTTTTTATCCTAAAAAGCTACCGTAAAACTGTGTAATCACGAGATTCGAATTTTATTATCCCATTTAAATGGATTAAGTTTACCTTGATTTAATAGTGTATAATGAAGAAGATTGGCTTGATAATAGTATTTCTTTGGTTCCTTCCTGTATTGGTTTTGGGGCAAGAAAATGCTAGAATGAAACGACCAGAATCAATGAGTATTAAAGGTTCTGTGAAGGAAAAGAGCACCCGAAAGGCAATTAGAGATGTTGATGTGACCGTTCTGGGAAAAGGAACCGTTACAACTGATGTTTTTGGTGATTTTAGGATTGAAGCTCGTGTTGGAGATGAGCTTGTAATTACTCATGATAGTTTTAATACTATACGATATACGATTAAGGATGGCCAAAGAATTGATATTGAAGTACAGGATAATCCACAAGAGGCTAAATCACCTTCGATTTCAAAACAAAAAAGAGAGTCAAGATATCAGGAAAACCTTAGAGCAGCAAAAAACTCCTTAAAAAAGGATGCTGCTACGAGTATAGAATATATCACCAATGCTTTAGAAACAATACGAGATGATGATCCTTCATCAGACGATAAAAAAGCCGAATTATTTGAGTCGTTAGCTGATATTTATGAGTACTGGAAACAGCCAGATCTTGCAGAGAGTAACTACCTTCTAAGTCTTAAAAATAAATATAACACAGATGTAAAAATTAAATTGGCTAATGCTCAACTGGAAGGAAAAAATTACCAGGCAGCTCTAAATACTTTTGATGAATTACGGCGATCCAGATTGAGTAATACTCAAAAGGCTATTGTTTATGAAGGTCTGGGAGATAGCTATAAAGGTTTGCAAAATTATCCTGATGCTATTACTAATTATAATAAAGCTCTTTCTATAAGCCAAAGAAAAAAGCTGGATGGTAAGGTGATTCTGTTAAATTCTAAGCTAGCCGAAGTGTTACAACAAGAGGGGAATATTAGAGATGCCGAGGAGTATTTGGATAATTCGGTGCAACTGGCACAACAAAAAGATAAAAAAACATCAGCGAGGCAACGATCTGTTGCAGCAGACTTTTATAATAAGAGTAATAGCTATGGTAAAGAGATACAATTAAGAAAAGAAGCACTCGAGGATATCGAAGAGATTGAGGAAAGCAATGAGAATGAAGGTCCACAGGCAGAGAAAGACAATTCTTTAACTACTCAAGTGCAAAATTATAAAATTGCCAGTGCTTTTGCAGCGCAAGAAGCATATGATGAAGCCATACCATATTTAGAAGAAAGTATTAAAGAGGCAGAATCAAAAAATGATCTTATTGTTCAAAAAGATGCTACCCGAAAACTAGGAGAAGTCTATCGAGAAAAAGGAGAGTTAGAAAAAGCATCAGATGCCTTCAAAGAATATGAGGTAATCATAGATAAGTTATATATTCAAAAAGATCAGGAGATATCACAGGCAACTCGTTTTAGCAGAGAACTAGCACAGAGAGCAAATAGAATTACTACATTAGAGAAAGATAGGGAGTTAAATGAAGCAAGATATGAATTGGCATTTGCTTCGCAAGAAATAGCAAATCAACAAAGTATACGACAACAAATTGTAATCTATTTTTTAATTGGGTTAATGATTCTGTTACTTCTTGCTGGATATTTGATGTATCGTAATATGAAGCAACAACGGTATGCAAATAATATTTTGGCTTTAAAATCACTACGTTCCCAAATGAATCCACATTTTATTTTTAATGCTTTAAATTCTGTGAATACATTTATAGCAACAAGTGATGAAAGAACAGCAAATCGATATCTTACCGATTTTTCATTATTGATGAGAGCTGTTTTAGAGAATAGTGAAGAAGATTTTATTCCTCTAGAAAAAGAGATAGAACTCTTAAGATTATATGTACAATTAGAGCATTTTAGGTTTCAGGATAAATTTGAATATACAGTTGAGGTTGATCCAGAAATCGATATTAATGAATATATGATTCCTCCTATGTTATTGCAACCATATGTAGAAAATGCGGTATGGCACGGGCTACGATATAAAACTGAAAAGGGGTTGTTATCCATACGTTTTCAAAAAGAAACATCAGAGAGTATAGAAATTACAATTACTGATGATGGAATTGGACGTAAAAAGTCTAAAGAACTGAAAACGCAAAATCAAAAACTTCAAAAATCCAGAGGGATGGGTAATATCAAAAAGAGAATTGCCATCCTTAATAAAATGTATAAAGATAAGGTTGATGTGTTTATATCTGATCTTGAAGATAACTCAGAAGGAACACAGGTAAAATTAATTCTTAAGAAAGACAAGTAGATGAACTTAACTGCAATTATAGTAGATGATGAAGCTAATAGCCGAGCTATACTTAGAAATTATTTAGGTAAGTATTGCCCATCGGTTACCATTTTGGGAGAGGCAGCCAGTGTAAAAGAAACATTAGTATTGCTAGAATCTTACACCCCCGATATGTTGTTTTTGGATGTAGAAATGCCTTATGGCAATGCATTTGATTTATTAGAGCAAGTGCCCGATCGCACATTCGAAATTGTCTTTGTAACTGCCTATGATCATTATGCGGTAGATGCTCTAAATGCTCAGGCAACCTATTACTTGTTAAAACCTATTGCAATTGATAATCTTATCAAAGCTGTTGATCATGTAAGCTATATCAAACAGCGGGAAACCGCTCTATTGGATACTGTTTTAGTTCCCAAGGTGACAACTGCTGAAGGTAAAATCACTATTCCGCAGCAAGATGGTTTTGAGGTTCTACAGATTTCTGATATTATGTATTGCGAAGCTGATGATAACTATACGAAAATTTACCTGGATAAAGGCCAAAAGTTAGTGAGTAAAACGCTGAAATATTTTGAAGAATCTTTAAATCCACATGGGTTTGTGAGAACTCATAAAAGTTATTTGGTGAATGTGAGCAAAATAACACGATACCGGAAGGGGAAGGGAGGGAGTATTGTACTTTCTTCAGGAAAAGAGTTAGCGGTGTCCTCTTCTAAAAAAGGAGCATTATTGAATTATTTTAAATAATTCGAGCTGATAATTATGAGGTTTTGATTTTTTTTGTTAAAACATACTGAAAAAACAAGCGTTAGTTGTTGTAATTTGTAATATCCACTATTATTAACTACAAAAACTTAAAATAATGAAAAAAAGAGAATCGTTAAAAAAACTATCTCTAGAAAAAATCAAAATTTCTAATCTTGCCTCTAAAGCTATTAAAGGAGGAACAGGTAATCCATCATTACACAGTTGTGCCGGACAAGGTAATAACCCTGGTCAAACTTGTTATACTAATAATTGTGGAGGCACTGGCGGAGGTACTGGTGGTGGAATTAGCGGACCTATTTACTGCTAATCCTCTTTTAAGTTAAAGAAATTAAGATTGTCTAGAACTAATCTGTTTATTGTCTTTTTGAGAACTAATTTGTTGTTTTATCTTGTAAAAACAAAGAACATGATTTTTTAGACAATCTTTTTTAAGTTTATATATTTAAAAACTAAAAATCTAAAGCTTTTACAGTATGTGTAAGAGTATTTTTATGCAAAATGTTCTTTAGTATGTCTGCATTACCATTAGTGTATAAAGTATGTTTGCCTATTTTAGAATCTAGGTTTAATAGATGATTTGCGATCAATACAGCTTTGGTTTGTCGTGCAACAGCTTTTCCCGAATCGATAATTATAATCTGATCAGAAAGCATTTTTTTTAGAAGGGGAATTAGATAAGGGTAATGCGTACACCCAAGAACCAGATGGTCTATATTTTTGTCAAGCATAGGGATAATATAGGAATGAAGTAATGTATACATTTCATCTGTGTTTATCTTGCCTTTTTCTATAAGTTCTACCAGTCCGGTACCAACAACTTCAATGACTTCAATATTCTGAGTATACAGATCCGACGTTTTGACAAATAATTCACTAGATAAAGTGCCTTTTGTAGCGAGTATACCTACTTTTTTTGTTTTGGTATGAATAGCAGCAGGTTTTATAGCAGGCTCAATACCAATAATGGGTATGTCATACTTAGATCGTAGTGTTTTTATGGCATTTGTAGTTGCGGTATTACATGCAACCACAATGATCTTACAATTTAGCTCAAGGAGTTTTTCTGTATTTTTAATACTTAATGTAGTAATCTCTTCTTTACTACGCTTACCATAAGGAGCATATTTGCTATCAGCCAGAAAAATAGTGTCCTCATGTGGCAATAGAGAAGTGATTTCTTTCCAGATTGTTGTTCCACCAATACCTGAGTCAAATATACCAATAGGTTGATTTTGCATACTTACATGATAGTTTATCCCAAAAATAAAAAAACAGCGAGATGTCATCTCACTGTTTTTTTATTTTTATTAAAAGTTTAAAGTAAAACTGTTAGATACCTAGATCTTTTTTTACATCTGCCATTAGGTTTTTACCATCAGCCATAATTACTCCTGTACCTGTAGTAGAATCTAATACATATTGAAAACCTTGCGCTCTTGCCACTTTTTGGATAGATGTACGTGCTTGCTCATAGATAGGCTTCATTAATTCGATCTCTTTTTTCTGAAGATCCTGAAGTGCATTTGTTCTATAATCGTTAATGCTTTTCTCTGTAGCCTGTACTTCTTGTTGTCTTTTTAAATTCTCTTCATCCGTCTTAGTTTCAGCTTCCTGAGAATATTTTTTAATAGTGTTTTGTAACTCTAACACCATATTTCTGATTTCTGCATCATAAGTCTTATTTAATTTTTCGATCTCACTTTTTGCAGCTTTAAAAGCAGGCATTGCTTCTACAAGCTCCTGTGATGCTATATGCGCTACTTTAGATTGAGCATTCACAAAACTTGAGCTTCCTATGGTAATTGCAATAGCTACTAATAATGTTCTAAATTGTTTCATTTGTAAGTATTATTAAAGGGTGTTATAAATTTATAAAATTAATTATTTAATCATTGTCTTTTCTACTATCAGCATCAGACGATGAGTCATTATTTTTTAGGTTTTCTCTTTGAGTTTTTAAAGCTTTAATAGAATCTTTCTTTCTTTTTTGTAATTCTAACAATCGGGCTCTTCTTTCTTCAAACTCTTTCTTTTTTGCAGCTCTTATAGAATCTCTTTGTGCTTTACGCTCTGCAAGAAGTTGTTCTCTTTCTGATAATCTTTTTTGAGCCTCACGTTCTCTGTCAGATACTTCAGTTTCTTGTTCTGCATTTCTTTTTTCAGCTCTTTCCAGAGCTTTCTTATCTTTCTTACTATTGAGTTGTTTTCTTTTTGAAGCCCTATTTATTCTAAGTAATACCTGATCACTTATATCAAATCGATCTGCAGAATATAGCATTACCAAATCTGCTGATTTATCAAAAACGAAATCATATTTTTTGTTTTTAGCAATTTCTTGAACTGCTACAAAAACTTGATCCTGTACTGGTTGAACCAATCTCTTTTTTTGAATAAAAAGATCTCCATTAGGGCCAAATCGTTTTTGTTGATATTCTAATATTTCTTTTTCTTTAAAAAAGATATCTTCTTCTCTTTCTTCGATTAGCTCTTTGGTTAGTAAGACTCTTTCATTATTAAGGTCTTTACGCATTTCTTCAACTTCTTTAAGTTCTGCTTCTATTTCAACTTTCCATTTTTGAACTTTGGTTTCGAGTTCAGAAGAAGCTTCATTGTATTCTGGAACGTTTTCCAGAATATAGCTCATATCAATATAGCCAATCCTAATACCTTTCTGTGCATGTACTGCGTTTGTGAAAAATAGCCAACTGACTGCTGCAACTAGTAAAAGACCCTTTGTTTTCATAACTTTGTGTGTATATAGAAATAATCGTGCCAAAACTAAAATTGTTGTCCTATAATAAAATGGGTTTCCCATCCATTAGCCTGATTTGTTCCCGGAATAGGATCAAAACCATACCCAAAATCTATACCTAATAACCCAAATGCTGGCATAAAGATACGTAAACCTGCTCCAGCAGAACGACTTAATTGGAAAGGGTTAAAACTTTTAAAGCTATCATAAGAGGCTCCACCTTCCAAAAATCCTAGCATATATATTGATGCTGCGGGTTTTAGTGTTATAGGATAACGAAGCTCTAACGAATATTTGTTATAAATTGTTGCCCCATCGGCATCAAAATCTTGATTATTAGTTCTACTTTGAGGTGTAATAGATTGATTTGGGTATCCTCTTAACGAAACAACCTCGCGACCATCAAGACTTGTAGCCCCTAATCCATCTCCTCCCAGGAAAAAACGTTCAAAAGGAATATTACCTCTATTGTTATTATATGCACCTAAAAACCCGTACTCGGCTTTTGTTTTTAGAACCAAAGGCTTTTTTCCAATATTAACTAAACTTGTGTACCAGGTACCATCAAATTTTAGCTTATAATATTCTAGCCATTTAAAACGCTCCTGATCGATTTCTCCAATCTCTGTAGCGATTTCAGAGCCTCTTACAAGATCTCTCGAATTACTGCTGTCTAGATTACTTCTTTCTTCTTCTAAAGTATCTCTACGGTCTTTTAATTCACTGTAGTCAACGCCATCAAAAAGAGAGTAAGGTACAGAAAGTTTGGCAACAAGATTAAATTCTGATCCACCTGTTGGGAAAATGGGGTTTACCGTAGTGTTGTTTCTATTGATTCCGATAGTATAGGATAAATCATTAGAAGATCCATTACCAAAAGTAAATAGTCTGGTGTTGTAGTTTTTAAGGTTATAATGTCTTACACTAATGGCTTGAGATAATGTAAAGTAGTTATCTGGCCAATTTAATCTTTTGGCTATTCCTATTGATCCTCCAGTAATAAGAAATTTACTATCTCTATCTACTTTACGTGTTCTGTTATTAAGTAAGAACTGGATTGTATGAGAGAATGATGTAGAGAGTTGATATGGTCTTTTTCCTCCTAGCCATGGTTCTACAAAAGAAAGACTATAGGTTTGAAAGAATCTACTGGCCTGGGCTCTAACTCTAAGCGTTTGACCATCTCCCATGGGTAGAGGACTGTAAGATTCTTTGTTAAAAATGTTACGTATTGAAAAATTGCTAAAAGCTAATCCCAGAGTTCCTACAAAACCACCTCCGCCAAAACCTCCCTGAAGCTCAATTTGACTAGATCCTTTTTCTACTACAGGGAAATTAATATCAATGGTTCCTGCCTGAGGATTTGCATTTTTAAATTGTGGTTCTAATTGTTCAGGATCAAAAAATCCTAACTGTCCTAATTCACGAACAGTTCGTACCACAAGATCTTTACTGTAACGTTGGCCTGGTCTGGTTCTAAGTGTTCTATAAATTACATGATCATTTGTTTTGTCATTTCCGGTAACGGTAATGTGGTCAAAATAGGTCAGTTTTCCTTCACGTATTCTGATTTCAAAATCAAGAGTATCATTATATACTTTTGTTTCTACAGCATCAATAGAAGAAAATAGATATCCGTTATTTTGATATAAGTTGGTAAGATCATTTGCATCAGGCTTAGTATTATCAGCAATTTGTTTTTCTAAAAGAACGCCATTATACACATCCCCTTTTTTGATAACAAGTTGTCGGGCCAATTCTCGATCGGTATATACGCTATTACCTAGAAATGTGATATTACCAAAATAATACCTATTCCCTTCTTCAAGATTAAGATTAAGCGATACACTATTGTCATCTTCTATAATCAAACTATCAGAGGTGATACGAGCGTCTCGATATCCTTTTTCTTTATATTTTGTAATGATATTATCTTTATCTTCCTCATAATCTGCTCGGATATATTTTGATCGTTTCCAGAATCTTAGAAATTTCTTACGCTTGGTATTTTTCATAGCCCTGCGCACCTTTGCATCAGAAAGTTGCTCGTTTCCTTCTATGTTGATTTTATCAACTTTAACCCGATCTCCTTTGTCGATCAGAACTACCATATTTACCTTGTTGCTTACAACGGTATCTTTAATAGGAATGGTGTTGATAACAACTTTTGTGTTTAGAAATCCGTCTTTTTTATACTTATTAGTAATAAAATTACGAGTTGTGGTTATCAGGTTTTCTGTAACCTTTGCACCTTTGGTTAGCCCATTATCTTTAATTAAATCTTCGGATTTACGCTTTTTAATTCCTTGAATACGGGCTTCGTTTAACTCAGGTACTTCCTGTATGTTAATTTCGAGATCAGCAACGTCTCCTTCTACATTACTAATGTAGAAGTTAATATCACTAAATAATTCGAGATCCCATAATTTCTTAATGACTTTACTTATTCGATCTCCCGGAAGAAAAATACGTTCTCCTTTTCTAAGACCGGTAAAAGTAATTACTGTATTTTCATTGTAACTGGTAATCCCGGTAACTTTAATATCGCCAATAATATATTCTTTCCCGTTAGCACCAGGTAAATTTTGTGCAGAAAGTGATGTTGATATTAATAAGGCGAGTAACGTAAAATACGTAATAGGTAGTTTTTTTGTCATTTCTTTAACTGAGCTGCTCACTAGTTTTTCCAAATCTTCTTTCTCTTTTTTGATAATTGTATATGGCCTCAAATAAATCGGATTTTTTAAAGTCCGGCCATAAAATTTCTGTAAAATATAATTCTGCATACGCAATTTGCCATAGTAAAAAATTACTGATACGTTGTTCCCCACTGGTACGTATCAATAAGTCCACATCGGGCAGGTCTTTTGTATACAAATGCTCATTAATGACTGATTCATTTATAAGATGTGGCGAAATTACACCATTTTTAACTTTAATACTTATTTCTTTGATAGTTTTTATGAGCTCTTCTCTACTTCCGTAGCTTAGAGCCAGAGTAAGTGTCATATGTGTATTGGATTTGGTCTTTTCAATAACTTCTAAAAGTTCTACTCTTGCTTTTTTGGGAAGCGACTGCAAATTTCCAATAGCATTAAGTTTAATATTGTTATCCTGAAGTGTTTTGATTTCCTTTTTTAAGGAATTCACCAAAAGTTTCATTAAGGTATCTACTTCAAGTTTTGGTCTATTCCAGTTTTCTGTAGAAAAAGCATATAATGTAAGATATTTAACGCCTATCTCTGCACTACTTTCTACAGCTTCTTTAACTGCTTTAGTTCCGTTTTCGTGGCCAACGGCTCTAAATAGACCTTTCTTTTTGGCCCATCGCCCATTACCATCCATAATAATGGCAACGTGCTGTGGGATATTAGAGTTTAATTGTTTTTTATCAATCATTTTTAGAAAGCACAAAAACATGGTATTCTACCCCAGGTATACGATATTGTTATACCTGTAAATACATACCAGTCATTGTTATTTAAATTACCAAATCCTGTTCCATACCTATCATCAGGATTACTGCCGTCAAGGTTATCAGTAAATGTGTATCTGGCACCTATTTCTGCACCAAACACAAAATTTCTGCCTAATGTTTTTTTAATCCCTAAAACCATAGGGATTGCGAAACTCCATTTATCTGCATATGCGTCGATTTGATTATTCGCATCAACAGCTAATGCACCATAATTAAATGTAGTAATTCCTGTATATAGATAAGGGGTGAATTGGGATTCTCCGTCGTAAAGATACCAATCCCAGAAATTAAATTCCATTCCTAGCGATATTTCTTTTACAGAATTGCTAAAACTTAGTCCTCTTTGTTTTCTTCTATCATCTCCTTTATCGTCATTAGCATTGAGTTTGGCATATAGAAATGAAGCTCTAAAAGCATGTCGTTTACTTCGATTCCATTTTCCGATAGCTCCAAAAGCGACATTATTAGGTGAAATGTAGTATGTAGATCCTACATCTCCTATATAGTTAGCTCCTCCAGCCATCAAACCTACTTCGTAAGTTTGTGATGCGATTGGTTGTACAAAAAATACAACAATTATAAGTGATGCTAAGTATCTCATAGATTTTCAAAAGTTTGCAAATATAACAATTAACTTTAGTACACAAGAATTTGAGTAAAATAGTATGAATAAAAAACACTTTTTAGTACATTTTATTGTTCAATTGCGTTTATCTTCCCCCCAAAGCATCTTTTTACGCAATGTTTTTAGAAAGCTTTCATCTTGCAGAACTACCATATTAATTTTGAATGGAGCTTTTTTAATAACTACTGTAGCTTCATTTGGTAGTGTGTGTATTCTTGAGTCTAAAGAAATTAAGTAGGTATCTTCTCTTCCTGTAACCTGTAATTTGATTTCTTGATTATCGGGTATAACAAGGGGTCTTACATTAAGATTATGTGGAGCAATAGGAGTTAATACCATACTTTCTGCATCAGGCATCATTACCGGGCCACCACAACTTAATGAGTATCCTGTAGAACCGGTAGGAGTAGAAACAATTAAACCATCTGCCCAATATGAAGTAAGAAATTCATTGTTAAGAGTGGTATGTACAGTAATCATAGAAGTTGTATTTCTTCGACTTACTGCGATTTCATTCATTGCAAAGTTTAATACGCCAAACTCTTCTGTTGCAGGTAAAGTTTCTACCGTTACGAGGCTTCTTGAAGAAATATAAAACTTTTTGTCAAGGATGAGTGCTATAGTATCTTTAATTTCTTCTTTTTGAATGGTAGCCAAAAAACCTAATCTTCCGGTGTTGATCCCTGCAATTGGGATTCCTAAATCTCGAACATAGGTGATCGTTTTGAGAATAGTGCCGTCTCCTCCAATACTAAAAAAAAGATCATACGATGTATCCAGTTCTTCAAAAGTGCTAAAATGAGAATATGTTTTATCTATTTCATCATGAAGATTTATCAATTCAAGAAAATTTTTCTCAATTACAACTTCTACACCGTTTTTGTCAAGAGTTTCTAATAACTGTTGAATGTAGATTCCCGAGTTTTTATGATAGAACTGCCCGTATATACCGATCTTCATTATAATTGGATTTGTGTTAGTATTAGATTAGGTAACCTGTTCTATATATTAAGGTATTTTGCTAAATATTGGGATCTTTCTTTAAGATTTGACAAAAATGTATCTTCTTGATGCTTTGAAACAATATTATAGCTGTATCTTCTAAATGTTTGTACGATATTATTAATGTCGGTATCGCTAATCTTTAGTGTTATCTGGGCGACATCATTTTTCATATTCGATATAAATAAACCCAATACTTTGGCATTATTTGATTCTACAATTTGCGAAATTTCACTAAAAGAATAATCCAGAACTCCTTTTTCTACTATTAAAATATTACCAGGCTCACTAAGAAACGGGGTTTCGTTAAAAAGGTTCATAATATCACCAAGTTCAAAAAAGCCTAAATAACTGTTGTTGTCATCTAATACTGGCATAATGTTAGAATTGCTCTGTGCGAAAGATTCTAGAATATCTAACCAGTTATCACCTTCTCTTACATAAAACCCTTCAAGGGCATATTGATAAGCATCCAAAGTTTTATCGGTTTCAAAACATCGGATATCTGCTTCAGAAATGCACCCTAAATATATATTCTGTTTTATAACAGGGAAATGGGTATAGGTAAGTTCATTAAATAGCAGTTGCGCCTCTGTTACTTTGACAGCTACGTCAAGAGGTTCTATTTCATTAACTATGTACAAATTCGTCTTCATAACTTTTTTGGGGCTATATTATGCAAAATAATCAAAAAATATACAATCAAGGCGTTCTCAACTTTGTATTTTTGCTTTTTTAGTAAAAGACATCAAAAACCATGACAAAGTTAAGTGTTAACGTTAATAAAATTGCAACTTTACGTAATTCAAGAGGAGGGAATACTCCTAATTTAATACAGGTAGCCACCGATATTCAGCATTTTGGAGGAGAAGGAATTACAATTCATCCAAGACCAGATGAGAGGCATATACGATATCAAGATGCATATGATCTAAAGCCAATTGTACATACAGAGTATAATATAGAGGGAAATCCTATTCCTAAGTTTGTAGAGTTGGTATTAGCTGTTAAGCCAACTCAGGTTACTTTGGTTCCTGATGCAGAGGATGCTATAACGAGTAATGCAGGTTGGAATACAAAAAAACATGAAAGTTTTTTGAAAGAAGTAATATCTGAGTTTAAGCGTAATGATATTAGAACCTCAATATTTGTAGATCCCATTTCCGAGATGATAGAAGGTGCTGTAAGTACAGGAGCAGATAGGATTGAATTGTATACCGAAGAATTTGCTTCAGAATACGCAAAAGGAAATTTGAAAGCAATACAGCCCTATTCGGATTGTGCTCAACAAGCAATTGATCTTGGGATCGGAGTAAATGCAGGTCATGATCTCTCTTTGGATAATATTAAGTTTTTTAAAGAAAATATCCCTGGACTTCTTGAGGTTTCTATTGGGCATGCTTTGATAAGCGAATCTATATATCTGGGATTAGAGAATGTAGTTAATATGTATTTACATCGTTTAAAGTAAAGCTGTAGATATGAAGTTACATGCAAATGTTTTTGGCGAAGGGCAACCTTTTATAATCCTTCATGGGTTTTTAGGAACGGGAGATAACTGGAAGACACTTGGGAAGAAAATCTCTGAACAAGGATTTCAGGTTCATTTGATAGATCAACGAAATCATGGTAGAAGCCCTCATAGTAATGAGTTTAATTATGATATACTTGCAGATGATTTAGCGACGTACTGCGAAGAACACCATTTGCAGAACTGTAATATTTTGGGACACTCTATGGGGGGAAAGACAGTAATGCTTTTCGCATCAAAATACCCTGATTTGATTGATCGTTTAATTGTGGCCGATATAGGACCGAAATATTATCCATTACATCACCAGGATATTTTAGACGGGTTAAGTGCTTTGGATTTTGAAATTTTAAAATCCAGAGGAGAGGTGGATCACGAGTTAAGTATGTATGTGCCTGATACAGGAGTACGAATGTTTCTTCTTAAAAATCTGTACTGGAAAGATAAGGGAGTTCTCGGGCTGCGAATGAATTTGGAAGCATTGATAAAAAATGCTCACGAAATCGGAGTAGAACTACCAGAACAATATAGTTATTCTGGATATACTCTCTTTCTAAAAGGAGAGCGATCTAATTATATTTTGGAAGAAGATGAACCCAGAATAAAAAAGCAATTCCCTAATTCTAAAATCGGGGAAATTTCAAACGCAGGTCATTGGTTACATGCCGAAAACCCAACTAATTTTTTGGAAGAAGTGTTAGAATTCATCAAAAAATAGAGAAAAAATGCTATGTATGCATAATATTTTGATGATTTCGTTGGATAATTAGTATTTTCTATTAAATTTGGAAAATCAAATTTTAATATAGAACTTATATAAACTTTTTGTTTACCTACGAATTTTACATTTTGGCCTCTAAATTTTTGTGTCTTTCCCATAATATGGCATGGTGATGCACTCATGAAACTTTTTATTCTAGATTAACCGCCAAAATTTTTTACTTACAAACAAAAAAGTAGACAAGTTCATTCTAAACATAACAAACAATACTAATTAATTATGAGAAAACTTTTATTATTTATTCTGTTCGTCTCGGTAACCTTGGTTACGTATGCAGGCGGATATAGAGTTAGTGTGCAAGGACAAAGAGCTGTTGCAATGGGGCATACTGGAGTAGCGGTGGTGAATAGTGCAGAATTGGTATTCTTTAATCCTGCGGGTCTTGTGTACTTAGAAAATAAATTAAACGTAAGTGTTGGTGCAAGTGGTATCTTTACAAATGTAATATATCAAAACCAAGGATTAGGTACTTCTTCAGAAACTGATAGTTCTGTAGGTACTCCTCTTAATTTATATGGTTCTTATAAGGTAAATGATTGGATGTCTATTGGTTTGGGAGTATATACTCCTTTTGGTAGCGAAGTAGAATGGCCGACTGATTGGGCAGGTTCTCATTTGGTTAATAATATTGAATTAGCGGCAATCTATATACAGCCAGTAGTATCGTTTAAGATTTCTGATTATTTTAGTATTGGTGGTGGACCTATTTATGTTACCGGTTCTGTGAATTTTAATCGTAATGCCAGTAGAACAACAACCGATTTAGAAGGTAACCGTTCTAATATTACGGTCGACGATTCTGGAGTTACCAATTGGGGATGGAGTATAGGTGCAATGTTTAATCCTACCGAAGATTTGCATATAGGATTTAGTTATCGTAGTGAGATTATTATGGAAGTCGAAGGGGGAGAAGCTACGTTTTCGAATTTCCCAAATTCTCCTGCAGCACCCGCTAATGGAACTACAACCTTTAATGCAGAGTTGCCATTGCCAGCAGAACTTACTCTAGGGCTTTCATACGAATATGAGAAATGGGTATTTGCATTTGACTATAACAGACAATTCTGGGATGTATATGAGTCGTTGGATCTTACTTTTGGTAATGGTTCTAATTCGGTAAACCCGCGTAATTATAAGAATTCTTCGGTCTACCGACTTGGATTGCAGTATCAGGCAACCGATAAGATCACCCTAAGAGCTGGATATTACCGTGATGAAACTCCGGTGCAACCAGGCTATTTTGCTCCAGAAACTCCTCGTAATGACTCTGATGGATTTACTGGTGGTTTAAGTTTTGCCGTAACATCTAAGTTAGCTATTGATGCTTCATTCTTTTACTTGAGATTTGAAGAGGTAGATGCTTCTTATGATTTTGGTACAAACTCGACTGGTGGTAGAGAATCTTTTGGAGGAACATATAAATCCAGCGCATTTGCTCCTGGACTTGGTTTAACTTATAAAATGTAATAAAGATGATGAGGAAAAATATAAAATATTTAGCGATTCTTGCATTAGGAATAATAGCATGTGAACCAGAATTTGATAATCCGATTGATGAGGCAGGAACGTATACAAGTGGAGAAGCCGATTTTAGTAACTATGTAGCATTAGGGAACTCGCTTACAGCAGGTTTTGCTGACGGAGCATTATATATAACAGGACAAGAAAATTCATATCCTAATATACTATCTAAGCAATTTGCATTTGCGGGTGGCGGTGATTTTACACAACCATTAATGTCGGATAATGCAGGAGGAGCATTGCTAGGAGGAACTCAAATTTTGGATAATAGATTTGTTTTAGTTTTTGATGCAGATGGTAAACCTGTTGGTCCTTCTGTATATACAGGAGCGGCACCAACTACAGAGATATCTAGTACTTTAGCAGGGCCTTTTAATAATATGGGAGTTCCTGGTGCAAAAAGTTTTCATTTAAGTCCAACTGCAATAGGATATGGTAATGTAGCAGGAGTAGCAAGTGGTTCGGCAAATCCATATTTTGCAAGATTTGCTTCTTCTGCAACAGCAACGGTTGTAGGAGATGCTGTAGCTCAAAACCCTACGTTTTTTAGTTTATGGATTGGAAATAATGATATACTTAGTTATGCTACTTCTGGAGGTGTAGGCGCAGATAATAATGAAGTGCCTAACACTGATCCGTCTACTTATGGTCCAAATGATATTACAAATACTACTGTGTTTGCAGGTGTTTATAGTCAATTAATTGATGCACTTACTGCAAAAGGAGCTAAGGGAGTGTTGCTAAACTTACCAAGTGTAACTTCTATACCATTTTTTACAACGGTTCCTTATGCGCCATTAAGTCCTTTGAATCCTGATTTCGGGCCACAAATACCAACACTTAATGCAACCTATGCAGGATTAAACCTTGCATTTGCAGGTATTGGTGTTCCAGAAAGAGCAATAGAATTTTCTACTACTGGAGCAAGTGCTGTGGTAATTAAAGATAAATCACTCGATGATAAAACAGCACAATTGACTGCTGCTTTAACTCCTACATTTGGAGCATTAAAAGCAGCCCTTTTTGGTGCGCAATACGGTCAGGCAAGACAAGCTACAGCAGAAGATTTATTAGTGCTGACCAGTTCAAGTATTATCGGAAAACTTAACGAAGCTAGGTTTACAGAATTAGTTGGTTTAGGTTTGTCTCAGGAAGAAGCAGGTCAATTAGCGGTTAATGGCGTTAGTTTTCCTTTAGAGGATAAGTATGTGTTAATACCTACAGAACAAACGGCTATAGAAAATGCTCGTACAGGGTTTAATGCTACTATTGCAGGTCTTGCTACAGCTAAAGGATTAGCGTTTTATGACGCTGCAGCCGATTTGGCACAAGCTGCAAACGGAGGTATTCCTATTGATGGAGGAGTGATTACATCAGAATTTGTTATAGGTGGTGGATTCTCATTAGATGGGGTGCACCCAACACCAAGAGCTCATGCTTTGATAACTAATGGAGTATTAGATGCGATTAAAGCTACTTATGGAGCTAACCTGCCAAGAGTTAATCCTGCAGATTATGGTACAGTTACCTTAAGTAATGATGTTAATTAAGAAAAAATATACTAAACAATGTTTAGGTAAAAGCCTGCTGTTTTTTTCAGCAGGCTTTTTTTATTGAATGAGATAAAGTTTATATTTGAGGTATGAATTTTATACTTAAACTTATTTTAAATGCATTAGCAGTGCTTCTTCTAGCCAAGATCCTACCAGGAGTAGGAGTCGATAATTATGTTAGCGCATTAATAGTTGCGGCTGTTTTGGCAATTTTGAATACAATTGTAAAGCCTTTACTGATTATTTTAACACTGCCAGCTACAATACTTACTTTGGGATTGTTTCTTTTAGTTATTAATGCAGCAATTATTTTATTGGCAGATTATTTTATAGCTGGTTTTAGTGTAAATGGATGGTTGTGGGCGCTGATCTTTAGTGTCTTGTTATCTGTGTTTCAATCGATACTACATTCTATTTTGAAGAAAGACAAAAATTAATGTAACGCTTACTGTTTTTCAAGGAGTTAAAAGTTTGTTGTGATCTAAAAAAGTATTACTTTTGCAAGCCAATTTTTAGAGTAAACGTAGAGATAATGAATATTTCAAAAGAGCAATTAGACGAATTAAATGCAGTGGTAACCGTAGATATCGCTAAAGAAGACTATAGTGATAAGGTCGAAAAAATCCTTGGTGATTATCGTAAAAATGCTAACATTCCTGGTTTTAGAAAAGGTCACGTTCCTATGGGACTTGTTAAAAAACAATACGGAAAAGCAGTTTTGGTAGATGAAGTAAATAAACTGTTACAAGATGCATTAAATAAATACCTTACAGAAGAAAAACTTGATGTATTAGGAAACCCATTACCAAAGGAACAGGAAAACTTTGACTGGGATACCGATGATTACTCTTTCGAATTCGAACTTGGATTAGCTCCAAAATTTGAAGTAAAACTTAATGGTAAAAAAGCGATCACTCACTACAAAATTGTAGCAAATGATGAGATGATCGATAATCAGATCAAAACCATCCAGAAACAATATGGAAAGCTTATATCTAAAGATGTTGTAGAGAAAGATGATTTGGTAGCTGGTTCTTTTGTTAATGAAGAAAAAGAAATTGACAATGCATTTACTGTTTCTTTAGATAAAATTAAAGGTAAAAAGAATCTTGATAAATTTATAGGAGCAAAAGTAGGTGATGTTATCAAGTTAAAAACAAAAGGATTGTTTGCCGATGATCACGATTTGATAAGTGCTTTAAAAATAAATCATGATGAGGCACACGACCTTAATGTAGAAGTAACTTTTACAGTTTCAGAAATAAATACCCAGGAACTTGCAGATTTAGATCAGGAGTTATTCGATAAACTATATGGTGCAGGTGTTATAAAGTCGGTTACCGATCTGAAAGAAAAAATAAAAGAAGATGCCGAACGTCAATTCGAGCAACAGTCAGAGCAACAACTACTTAATGATATCACTGAAAATGTTTTAGAGAATACTAAATTTGATCTCCCTAATGAGTTTTTGAAGAAATGGATTAGAGCGACTGGTGAGAAGCCTTTGACAGAAGATGAAGCAAAGGACGAATTTGAAAAAAGCGAAAAAGGATTACGTTATCAATTGATCGAAGGTAAAATAATTAATGATAATAACCTTCAGGTAACTTTTGAAGAATTGAAAGATTTTGCAAAAGAATTGATTAAAGGTCAGATGGCTCAATTTGGGCAAAATTCTCCAGAAGATAAAGAGTTAGAGGATATTGCAGCAAGAATATTATCCAATCAAGAAGAGGTTAAAAGAATCTCTGAACAATTGATGAGTAAAAAGCTACTTAATTATTATAAAGAAAATGCAAAGCTAAAGGTAAAAGAGGTTAGCTTTGATGAATTCATAAAAGAAGTTTACAAATAATTAATGTTGTAATTTACTAAGGAATTATACTTATATTTAGGGCGTTAAACTATCTTTAGGTTAACGCCCTTTTTATCAATAAAAATTTCAGAAAAAGAAATATGGATTACGGAAAAGAATTCGAAAAATACGCTACTAAGCATCATGGTATTAATAGTAACTATTATAACCAGATCGTTAGTAGTATGTATCCAACCGGGATGACTCCTAATATCATAGAAGAACGTCAAATGAACATTGCTATTTTTGATGTTTTCTCGAGGTTAATGATGGATCGTATTATATTTTTAGGAACCGGGATTAATGATCAGGTTGCTAATATTGTTCAGGCCCAATTGTTATTTCTCGAAAGTGTAGATTCTTCTAAAGATATTCAGATTTATATCAATTCTCCAGGAGGAAGTGTCTATGCAGGCCTTGGTATTTATGATACAATGCAATTTATCAAACCAGATGTGGCTACTATATGTACAGGTATGGCTGCATCTATGGGAGCTGTATTATTATGTGCAGGACAAAAAGGAAAACGTTCTGGATTGCCTCATAGTCGCGTTATGATTCATCAGCCATTAGGAGGTGCCCAGGGACAAGCAAGTGACATAGAAATTACTGCACGTGAGATTTTGATATTAAAAGAAGAATTATATAAAATTATTGCCAAACACTCCGGACAAACCTACGATAAAGTTTATGAGGATAGTGATAGAGATTATTGGATGAAAGCAGATAAAGCTCTAGAGTATGGGATGATTGATGAGATTTTGACTAGAGAATGATGTGATTTTTCTTGTTAATTAGGGGATTTTTCCCTTATACTTGTATGTATATACGAAAACAAGAGAAGTTTTTATGAAAATGAAAATAAATAACTATGGCTAAGGAAGATTTAGAATGCTCTTTTTGTGGAAGAAAGAAGCCTGAAACCAATTTGCTTATTGCAGGGTTAGATGCCCATATTTGTGATCGATGTATTGTTCAGGCACATGGAATTGTGGTGGAAGAAGCTAAAGATGAAGAAACAGGCGAGCTTAGTAGCGAATTAATGTTACGAAAGCCTATGGCTATCAAGAAGTTTTTGGATGAGTATGTAATAGGGCAGGAGTTTACAAAAAAAGTAATGTCTGTAGCAGTATATAATCATTATAAACGTTTATTGCAACCACAAACAGATGATGATATTGAGATTCAAAAGAGTAATATCATTATGGTAGGGCAAACGGGTACGGGAAAAACATTAATGGCTAAAACCATTGCCAAAATGCTTAACGTTCCATTAGCTATTGTAGATGCAACTGTACTTACCGAAGCAGGTTATGTAGGTGAAGATGTAGAAAGTATTCTTACACGACTACTTCAGGCTGCAGATTATAATCTTGAGAAAGCACAACGTGGTATTGTATTTATTGATGAGATAGATAAAATAGCTCGTAAAAGTGATAATCCTAGTATTACCAGAGATGTTTCTGGAGAAGGAGTGCAACAAGCTTTACTTAAGTTGTTAGAAGGCACTGTAGTAAATGTTCCGCCAAAAGGTGGGCGTAAGCATCCAGATCAAAAGTTTATTGAAGTAAATACCGAAAATATTCTTTTTATTGCTGGCGGTGCTTTTGATGGGATCGAAAAAATGATCCAGAAACGATTAAATATGCAGGCTGTTGGATATAGTGCTTCTAAAAGTGAAGACGCTATAGAGAAAGATAATCTGTTACAATATATCATTCCTAGAGATTTGAAAGATTTTGGATTAATTCCTGAGATTATTGGTAGACTTCCTGTACTTTCTTATATGAATCCTTTGGATGAGGAAACCCTTAGGTCTATTTTAACAGTTCCTAAAAATGCTATAATAAAGCAATATAAGAAGTTGTTTGAAATGGATAATATTGGTTTCTCAATTACCGATGGTGCATTAGAATATATTGTAGAAAAAGCTCTTGAGTATAGATTGGGAGCAAGGGGTCTTAGATCACTTTGCGAAGCAATTTTAACAGATGCAATGTACGAACTGCCAGAAAGCGAAGAAACAGAGTTTAGAGTAACTAAGGATTATGCCGAAAAGAAGCTGAATAAATCTACGATTAAAAAGCTTAAAGCAGTCTCTTAAAGTAAAAGAAAAAAGCTTTACATAAAAAAACACCTTTATAAATTTATAAAGGTGTTTTTTGTTGGTTGATTAGTTGATAATATATTTATTCTGTATATGATATTCGATCCTTATTGTTGGTAATGATATCTTCTGTGTTTTTTAATACAAGATCACTGTTGTTAAGGTGTGTTTCTAAACCATTTTGACGAATTAAAGCTTCATAAAATGTTGCTTTAGAAATTTCACTATAACAAGTGTCTTCTTCTAGTGTGTTTTCTGTTTTTAAAGCCCTTGTAGAAGAAGAAACATCAGTAGTAGTCTCTTTTGAAGTTATATTAGCCGTTTCATCGGCATTAGTAATATGGTTTTCGGTTTTGATTTCTTGTGCGTTAATTCCTATGGTTAGCAGTAATAAAGTAATGCAAGATATCGTAGTTTTCATATTTTGGGGCTTTAATATATTTAATAACTATCTGAGGACAAATTTAATATGAAAATGAGAGCCTAAAAAATGATTTGATATTTTTTAGATCAAACGCTTTTTTTGAACGATGAAATACTAATTTTTTTGTTAAAAACGACAATTCTTACATAGTTTTTTTACGGTTAAACCGTAATTATATATGTTTTTGTTTATGGTTTTTATGGAAAAAAGATCGATTTTGGAAGACTTAACTATTTCTTAATCAAGGAGAATAGGAACTCACATTATTTAGGGCAATTAGCTCGTCAATATACGTTCGTTTATTAGAAAGTCTTGGAACTTTATGTTGCCCACCCAGCTTATTATTCTTTTTCAACCAATCATAGAATAGATTTTGTCTTGCAATACGTATATGAAGAATGTTAAGAGTTGTGTTGTTATATCTTTTGGCCTCATAATCACTATTTACCTGTTGCAGATTTTGATCGAGAATATGAGTAAATTCTTTAATGTCTTCGGGATGCTTTTTAAACTCAATGATCCACTCATGTGCACCTTTTTCTCGTTCTTTCATAAAAATTGGCGCTACGGTATAATCTACAATTTCACTATTAGTGATTTTGGTTGTTTTTCTAAGCGCTTCTTCTGCATTTTCGATAATAAGCTCTTCTCCAAAGACATTAATATGATGCTTGGTTCTTCCTGATACCTTGATCCTATATGGATCTATAGAGGTAAATCGAATAGTATCTCCAATTTTATAGCGCCATAATCCAGCATTAGTTGTAATGATAATGGCATAATTTTTTCCAACCTCTACTTCGCTTAACGGAATCACTTTTTCTGTTTTGGTACCATAAGTATCCATAGGTATAAACTCATAAAAAATCCCATAGTCTAGCATCAATAGTAACTCAGAAGAATTGTTATGATCCTGGATAGCAAAGAAACCTTCAGAAGCATTATATATTTCGTAATATTTAAAAGAGTTTCTAGGTAAAATTTTGCTGTATTGATCTTTATAGGGTTCAAAACTTACTCCACCGTGAAAATATACTTCGAGATTATTCCAGATGTCGAAGATATTCTCATTTCCTGTCATTTCCAGCACTTGATTAAGTAAAACTAACATCCAGGAAGGAACACCTGCTAAACTAGTTACATTTTCCTGAATGGTCTCATTAACAATAGCCTTCATTTTATGCTCCCAATCACTCATTAATGATACTTCGTTACTAGGAGTAGAGCTAAATTCTGCCCAAAAAGGCATGTTGTCTATAATTATTGCAGATAAATCTCCAAAAGAAGTTCCGTTTTCTTTATATAATTCTTTACTACCACCTAGCCTAAGGCTTTTTCCCGTAAAAAGTTTTGATTCCTCATTATTGTTAAGGTACATGCATAAGAGGTCTTTACCAGCAGCAAAATGACAATCTTCTAGTGATTCTTCACTAACAGGGATGAATTTGCTTTTAGAACTGGTAGTACCACTAGATTTTGCAAACCACTTGATAGGAGTGGGCCAAAAAATATTGTGTTCGCCTAAACGACTTCTTTCGATTATCGATTCATAATCTTCATAAGACCGTATAGGTACTCGTTCTTTAAAAGTTTCATAATTACTTATAGTCGCAAAATCATAGCTTTTCCCAAATTCTGTATTCTTAGCTGTTTCTAATAGCACATGCAGCAATTCGAGCTGAACTTCATTAGGATACTTAAGAAAAAGCTCCATTTGATGAAAGCGTTTTTTTAAGAACCAGCTGGCTATAGAATTAACTAATGGGATTGGCATTTTTTAATGTATATTTAGGCAGAAATAATGTACACCAATTCTTAATATAAAACCGGGAAACATTATTTTTGTTGTTGTCAATTAGAAACTAAAATAATAAAAATAATCACATTCTTCTTATTAGATTATTATATAACGAAATTTTATGCAATATCAGGGGGTACTAACAAAAATGCAAACAGAAATTAATGATCCTATTCAGTATTATCTGGTTTTCGAATCCGATTTTATTCACATGAATCAGTTATTGGATAAAAAAGTACGAATAGAATTTGTAGGATATCAGTGTCTTGCTTGTGGTGAAAATAAAAAAATATTTAGACAAGGGTATTGTTATGATGATTTTTACAACCAACCTCAAGTCGGAGATTGGGTAATGCGTCCAGAGTTAAGTACTGCCCATTTAGATATTGAGGATAGGGATTTAGAATTTGAGAAAAAGGCACAGCTTCAGCCACATATAGTATATCTGGCTAATTCTAGTAATGTTAAGGTAGGGGTAACCAGAAAATCTCAGGTACCCACAAGATGGATAGATCAAGGAGCTCATGAAGCTATAGAAATTGTTGAAGTTCCTAATCGATATTTGGCAGGTATTACCGAAGTAGCTTTAAAAGAAAAGGTTGCCGATAAAACAAATTGGCGTACCATGCTTAAAAATGAAATAACAGATGAAGATCTGACCTCTTTTAAAAACAAACTAAAAGATTTTATACCCGATGAGGTAAAAGAGTATTTTGTCGAAAATGGAAAAGAGACTCAGCTTTGTTTTCCTGTACTTCAATATCCTAATACTGTAAAAAGTCTTAACCTGGAGAAAACACCAGAATATTCTGGCGTGCTAAAAGGAATTAAGGGACAATATCTCATTTTTGAAGATAATACAGTCTTTAATGTGAGAAATAACGAAGGATATGTGGTTAGTTTAACAATAACCTAACATGATTCTTTTGTAATTATAGCCAATTCTTCTTCTCCGTAGATTTCACATTGTTGTAATGTACTTTTAATGTCTTCAATGGATGTTCTTGGATTTATAAGGCACATCCTAAGTACGACCTGACCTTGCAAAACTGTAGTTACCAGTATTGCTTCTCTAGAATCGACTATTTTTTTAGAAATATTCTGATTGATACGATCTAATTGTTCTTCAGAAAGTTGATGACCAATAGGGTGATATCTAAAGTTAATTATGGCCAATGTAGCTGGTGATGTAATTTCCCAATATGTACTTTTTCGTAAGATATTTTCAGTTTGTTCGGCAAGATCTATATTGTATTGTATGGCTTTTCTAAAAGATTCTAGGCCAAACGTTTTTAACGACATATAAAACTTTAAAGCACGAAAACGTCGGGTTAACTGAATACCATGATCATAAAAATTAATTTCAGATTCATTGCCTTCTATATCTCTTAGGTATTCTGGTTTCTCACTAAATGTACCACTTAACCAATTATGATCTTTAACTAATAAGCAACCTATTTCGTATGGCTGAAAAAACCACTTGTGTGGATCTACAGTTAGCGAATCTGCTCGTTCGATACCTTTTAAAAGCTTTTTTCCTTTACTTGCCAAAATTGCAGCACCTCCGTATGCTCCATCAACATGCATCCACAAATTTTCTTCCTGGCAGATATTCGCAATTTCATCCATAGGATCTACAGTTCCTGTATTGGTAGTTCCTGCAGATGCTATTATGCAAAACGGTTGAAACCCTTCAAGACGATCTTTGGCAATTACATTTTTTAATTTATTTAAAGAAACTTTAAATTCTAGATCCGTAGGAATAAGCCTGATCTGCTCTTTTTTAAAGCCAATTACTTTGATTGCTTTTATGTTTGAAGAGTGAGCTTGATCTGATAAATAGATTATTGCTTTAGAAAAATCTTCTCCGCACTTTACTCTTCTGGCTGTTACCAATGCAGTAAGATTTGCCATCGAACCACCACTGGTAAATATTCCTCCTCCCATTTTTGTTGGAAACCCAAAAATCTTGAGTAACCAGTTCATAACTACTATTTCTAATTCTGCTGCTGCCGGAGATGCGGCCCAGCCACCAGAAAATATATTAAAACCTGTGGCAATAGTATCAGCCATTGCACTTATGTAGTTACTTGGACCAGGCACAAAAGAATATGATTTTGGATGAGATACAATACTACTGTTCGGAATGACTTGATCCATTACAAAATCCAGAACTTCGTTTGCAGGAGTAGGGTGATCAGGAAGTTCCTCTGTTAGTAAAGAATCCATTTCCTCTCTTGAAGCAATGGTTACAGGCTTTTTTGAGTTCTGGGTCTCAAAATGGTCCACAATATGATCTATAATCTTATATCCATAGTGTTGCATTTCTTCTTTTGGCAACCTTAACTTAGAGTTGAAATCGTCTTTATTCACGGCAATATAATTTTATCAGAATTGCTGACAAATATAAAAACACTTAACAGATAATTACTTGTATAAATGGCTTAAAAAATGGTATTTTGGTATAGCTTACTTCATTCGGTTAAAAAATTGATACCTTGAAAAATAGAAATAACAACCAAGACTATTCCTATAATCCTAGAAAGCTTAGCTTTTGAATCTCCTGGTTGTTGTGCAATTTTGTTTCCCCATCGACCATAAAAATATAATGTTCCTATTTTTCCTAAGTAAATTCCAATAAAGAAAAGGAAAAGAGAAATAAGTGGATTTTGAACTGTGAGTTTAAAAATATATTTATTTACCAGTGAAATGGCTAAAACCCAGTAAATAATTACAGGAGGGTTTAATATCGCTAAAGAAAAACCGGTAAGGAATTTAGATTTGGATAGTTTTAATTTTTTGGATTTATGTTTAGTATTTATTTTATTCTTAAAAAGTAAGAAATACACGCCAATAGAGAAGAAGAGTATAATGAACACAATTTGAATCCATTGATTTTCTCGAAAAAAGTTGGATAACTCCATACTACAATGCAACGCAAAAAGGGCCAGCAAAACTTCACCAATCCCTGCTGCCAGTGCTATACGTGATGCGGTTTTAATATTTTCTTTTACAGAAGTATGAATAACAGCCAGATTGACTGCCCCCAGAGGAAGTGCACCTATTACAGCTGTAACAATTCCTAATAAGAGATATAGTACAGATAGTGTCATAAATTCTTAGTAGTTATAAATAAAGTAATCTTACAATTAAATAAAACAATAGAAGCGGCAACTGCCGCTTCTAACCCTAAGTAAATATGATAATTTAAACACATTACTAATTTAATTTTTAAAAATTTCCGTTAACTCCTATCCTCATTTTTTTAATGACTTCTTCATAGTAGAGGATTGTCCAGATAATTTTTTCTGTATCGGCATACGGAACTAATTCTTCGATAGTTTCTTTAGTAACTTCTAAATTTTTTTGCGTAGACTCTTTGTTATTTCTAAGAATTTTTAGATGTCGTGAATCTTCTTTGATGCCAATATCACTTAATCTTACACCAGGTTCATTAGTAAGTGATAGAAATGGGAGTATGGTCATGATCTCCTCGACCCGATCTTGATATAGTTTTACGAGTTGACCTTTCTTTAAGGCTTGTAGATCACTAATTGTGTGAAATTTATTGGTCTGACTCCTTTGTGTAAAGAATATGGCTTCACTTGCTTGTTGTGCATAAATTGTACTTATTGCAAGAAAGAAGATTAAGCTTGTTAATAATTTTGACATAATGTTTGTAATATACATTTGATTTTGATTGATTTTGTACAGTAAAATCAGAGCAAACTATTTTATTATTGCATCACCATATAATTATTTAATGATTTTTTTAACTGAAACTTAGGTACAATAGAGCTTTTGGGGTCATTAAATAAATCATTTACACCAACAAAGCTTTCGGTAAATCTATTGTATTTTAAAATATCTAAGGCTCCGTTAATTGCTGCATTACTTGTGGTTATACCTTTACCATGAATATTAAAAAAACTATTATCCATCATAAATGCTTTTTGTATTACTGCCAAAGATGTATATGATTTATCAAACTTAACAACATCAGAGAAACCAGATATTTTAGAGTTGTGTATGTATGTTATTGCCGAATTAGATGTAGAAATAGCTGCAGTGGTATGCTGGTAATTGGTTTTATCAGACAAGTTAACAAGAGTTGCGTTAGCAATAGTAACATCTGTTATAGCATCTGGTTTGATGTAACCAAGTTCTGTATTGTATCCATCTATTTCGATAGCATATGATCCCTGGGGACTGTTAATGTATGGATGTCTTATAGCAAGAACATTCTTAATTGTCCCTCTAAAACCTTCAGAAATGTGGTAATCATCATCTTGTGCTTTAAGAGAAACCAGATTCTGAATGTTATTTTTTCCTCCGTGAATATTATAAGAATCCTGACCCGAATAACTTACCATGATATCTTTTACAATAGAAGAAGTTCCTAAGCCATATAGAGATAATCCATTAGATCCATTGTTTCCAGAAAATTCGATTCTTACAAATCGTAGTATTGTCGTTTCTTCATTTATGTTATTTCCTCCATAAACAGAATACTGAGGGTTGAAATCACCTTCAAGTATACCGCTACCCGAAACTGTATTTACTTTTCCAGACCCGGCAATAATTATACCTCCCCAATCTCCACTGTTTCGAGATTTAGGAGCTTTGCTGGATGTAAAAACGATAGGATAAGCTTTGGATCCTGCTGCAATCAATTTTGCACCTTTTGAAATTATAAGGTTTGCAGGATTTTCATGATCACATCGTATAATTGTTCCTTCTTGAATAGTTAAAGATGCACCATTCGTTACATATACATCACCAGACATCGAATACACAATATCATTTCTTAAATAAGTATGATCCATTATAATATTAGGCAGTTTCTCTTCAGCTTCTGGATAGTCAGTTTTATTTGGTGTAAAATTTGTCCATCCCTTGACCCATCTGTCATTATTTTCATTAAAATCTTGTGCAATAGCTAGATTAGAAATTAGTAGTAGGATAAAAGCTGTTAATAGAGAACATCTTTTTTTCATAATAGTTTATTTTGGGGTTAAACTTTATTTGGAAGAAATTTCTCTCTCCCAATTTTGGGACTACTAAGATATAAGAGTTTTAACAAAAGTGGTTACGTGTTTACCGTAGACTTTGTACGTTAGTCGTTATTTTAACTTAAATTAATAAAATATTATGAGTAAAATTCCTACATAATTATTTTATACTTTCTTGATAATCAAAAAATTAACGAATGTTTACTGGATTTTTGTAAACATTAAACAACTTTATTTAGTGAATTCATTTTTTGTTAAAAAAGGGGCGTTTCCCCCTGTTTTAGAGTGCTATTTGTAAGTGATTTTTCTATTAAAATTTTATTTAAAAACAAAAAAAGACGATATATTACATACAATGAATATGGTTTGTAAGTAAAAAGTATTTTGAAAACCTATTTATAAAAAAAATCAGCTTATTAATTGATTATAAGCTGATTTGGTTTATGTGGAGAGAAATATCTACTAATATACTGGACTAAAAATTTCCATTAGCGCCTATTCTAACTTTTTTAATTACTTCTTCAAAATATAAAATACCCCAAATAATCTTTTCTGTATCTGCATAAGGAATAAATTCTGAAATTAAGTTTTTATTACTTTCAGTCATGTCTGTAGTCATCGTATGGTGTTTGTTCAGCGATTTTAAATGATCAGAACTTTCTTTAATACCAATGTCAGACAATTTAACACCAGCTTCATTGGTAAGAGCTAAATAAGGTAGAACAGTTATTATCTCATTAATACGATCTGTGTACAATTTAACAAGTTCACCTTTTTTAAGGTCTTCCAATTCATCTATAGTGTGAAACTTTTTGGTTAATGCCTTTTGCTCAAAAAAAACATTCTTTCTTGTTTGAGCATAATTAAGGTTGATGATAAAAAATACAAAGAAAGCGATACTAAATAATTTCATTATTGTGATGATTTTAAGTGCATATATTCAAATTTACTGCATTACAGTATAATTTTTCGAATCCTTTAGTGTAAATATTGGTTTTTTTTCATCAAATGGATCAGTAAATAGATCGGCAGCACTTTTAAAATGATTTGTATACATATTATACTTCAACAATTGATCAGTATTTATGGTAGAGCTATATTGTGTCACGACTGATTTACTGTGTACGTTAAAAACACTATTTTCTAAGGAGAAATACTTTTGAAGATCAGAATATGATTTGTAGGTTTTATCAAATTTTACAACATTAGCAAAACCAGATATACGCATGTTGGTAAGATTGAGTTTAGCTAAATTCTTAGACGAAATTGCAGCAGTAGTATGTTGGTAATTGTTTTGATCGGATAGGTTTACTAAAGTTGCATTTTTGATACGTATGTTTGATAATGCTTCTAGATCGATAAATCCTTCTTTTTTGTCATACCCATCTGCTTCGATAACATAAGAACCACTAATATCACTAATATAAGGATGTCTAATTGCAAGAATATTACTTAATTCTCCATTATATCCTAATGTAAAATCATAATCATCATCTTTTGCTTTGTAAGAGATTAGGTTAGACATGTTCACGTTACCTCCAAAACATTCGAAAGAATCATCTGCCGAATAACTGATCATAACATTGTTTATGATCGAATTACTTCCTAGTGCATAAAGGGATAATCCATTTAACTCTTTGGATTGATTGATTTTTTTTCCTGCATATTCAATTCGAACATACGACATCATGGTTGTTAATTCATTTTCTTGTGTTCCTCCGTACGAAGAATATTGAGGTAGAAAATTCCCTTCTATAGTTTTAGATCCGGCAGGCGAATTAATTATACCGGATCCGGCAATTATGATACCACCCCAATCTCCGGCTTTTCTGGATTTTTGGGCATTATTTGACGTAAATACAATTGGAAACCCTTTTGTACCTCTTGCAATTAATTTAGAACCTTTGGTTATTACCAGGCTTGCTTCATTTTCGACATCACATCTAATTATGGTTCCTTCTTGTATTGTTAGAGTAGCATTATTAATTACATAAACATTTCCAGACATTAGATACGTCACATCATTTTTTAAATAAGAGTTACTATCAATAATATTAGGAAGTACCTCTTCGGGATCTGGGTACTCTCTTTGATTAGGGTCAAAATTTGTCCATCCTTTAATCCATTGCATTTGATTGTCATTAATTTCTGTTTGTGAGAATGATAAAAAGGAAAGGGAATAAAAAAGAATTATGGAAATACTCTTCAATTTCATAGCTAGGGGGATTTAGTTTTGTAGTAAAATTATAACTATATACATACTTATATTGTAGGTATAAGATTACTAAATTGTTAACGTATCTTTAACAGGTGTATTGCATCCAAGATTATGTTTTTATCAGTGAAACTCTATTTTGAAAAGTTGCATAGCAATGTATTCAAAATAAATAGTTGAACTAATCCTGTTGTTTCAGCTGGACCTTAGGTTTAATACCTTGTTTTAAGATAATAATTTAATCTTTGAGAATATCCGGATCTTGTTTTTCTGGTAAATCCAATTCATATTGATGCTCGTATACGGTATTGCTTCTAATTGTGGATTGCAAATATATTTTCTGCACCAATACGCTGGGCCGTTAGATCAAAATCAAAATAAGCCCTGTATTTAACAACACTAGTATCTTTTGGAAAGACTAGTTGTTGTAAATCATAGTGATTATGCCCTTTGGAAAGAGGTTATCGAATCCATAGTAGTAGACAAAGAGTTTATAGGGGAACAATGACTAGAGTATCTTAATCGTAATAAGATCAGGTATTATATTCGTATCAAAAACAACTTCAAAGTATTCATTCCTCATAAGAACAAAGAGATAAAGTCCAGTCATCTGTTCAATCAACATAAAACTAATGAGTTTATTTATTACCTCAAGATCGCCTATATCAACAGACAACTTTGCTATCTCTCGGAATGTAAACTTGGTAATAACACAGGAGGACTTGTCGTAAACCCGTTACAAGGTTGTCCTGTTTTTTTGATTATTCAAAGAATCAGGATAATATAGTGTCAATAGTATTATAGTTTTACACAAATGCTAGAAAGGGGGTGTACGACAAATTTCCTTTTTAAAGGAAAATTTACAATGTTGCGCATACAATTGTTTATCTATCCTACCTCAATCCTCCCAAAGGGAGGAGGATAAGCTTTCCTTCGGGTCTGGGAGATAGATAAATAAGGTAGGTTTTTTGTTCACTCTAGTATTTGTACTTGCTTTATAATAGAAAATCTATTACATCTTTGAAATACTGCAAATATTACCGTTTCCCTATATTTTTCAATTTCACCATAATGATGCTATACAAAAATTAAAAAAACATCAGCATTTATGGTATTTCAACTTGTTTGATGCAATAGGAAACTATTTAAAAATCAACGAATTGTATTAATGAATTGAATCCTATTGAATAATCCGGGGTATAAATAATTTTTTAAAACAAACTTAATTTCACACAATCATGAACACAAAAAGAATCAGGTCATTTAAAACTCTCGTACTGGGCACAGTTTTACTTTTCGCTTCTTGCCAAAAAGAGAGCGTAGAAGAAGATGTAACTGATGAGGTAACAACATCTAACGGAAAATTGATTGAAAAATATTTTGATGGAGATTTAGTTACTGTCAAAGACATGGGTAACGGAGAATACCTTTACCATGATGACATCATTCTTTCTGAAGAACATGTGTCGGACACTCCTCAAATTGCTAATCAAAAATTAACATTACTAGATCCTGTTAGAAAATGGCCAAACAACACTGTTGTTTTTGCCCTAAGTAGTAACTTAAGTCTTAAGTTACGTACTAATATACTATTGGCGATGAAAAGATGGAGTAGAAAAACGAATATAAAGTTTAAAAAAAGAACCAATGAGTTGTTCGGTTATGTAACTTTTACACAATCTTCGGATGTATGCTCAACTTGTGGCGAGGCATCTATTGGGTTCAATTTAGGTGGAGGAATTATTAAATTAGGTCATAATGTAGGTGCCAACCTTGTTACTCATGAAATAGGTCATACGCTTGGTTTTCTTCATGAACAAGCAAGGCCAGAAAGAGACAACTATATTGTTATTAAATGGGAAAATATACAGAGTGGTAAAGAAGATCAATTCGAGATTAAGAATTCAAGAAGATTAACTAGGGCATTTGACATTAATAGTATAATGATGTATCATCAATATGCTTTTTCTAAAAATGGTAAACCAACAATTACGTTACTTAATGGTGAAGGCTATACCGGAGCTCAGAGAACTATATCTCCGTTAGACATTATAGGCACTAATTTAGAATATCCTAAAAGATAATTCTATATTTTGATGGAAAATCTCTATACACATATAAATCTGTGATGTAAAAACCAATTGGATCATCGTATCCAATAAAATATTATTTTTGAGTATAAGAGGGTACTTGAGAAATCAGGTACACTCTTTTCTATTACATTTATTAATTCTTTGTTTTTGTAGAGTCTTTTTTCTTTTTCTTACCTAAAAATCCTCCTAAGATATTTTTTGCAGTATTTTTTAGTGTTTCTTCAGTATTGTTATTCGTTTTAGAAGAATCAGTTTGTTTTTTAGAATTTCCTAATAGGTCTGTTAATACTTTTCCACCTTTACCGATAAGTTCTCCTTTCACTTTTTCTTTCTGTTTGTCTACTATTTGTTGCGTAAGTTGCTTTATGGCTAGATCAGTATTTAGGCTAACCTTTGGGTTTTTAAAATTACCAGAAAGCCCAATTGGTAGTCCAACAGTCATAGTATTTGCTTCCTTTTGATCAAGTTGCGAGATCAGGTTTCCAACCTCACTGCCTAGATATTTGGCAGGTACATCTAGTTTGATATTATAATTCATATTTTGCTCAAAACTATGACTTCCACCAGCAGTAACCTTTATCCCCTGAACATCAAACTCAAAAGGTTTTACATTAATTTTTCCATCATCAAAACTCAGATTAGTTTTAATGTCTTTTAGATTTAATTGATCAATTTCTACAAAATTAAGCTGGTTATCTAAGGTAGATAAAAATGGAGTCTTAGTTGTAGATACTTGGGCATTAAGAATTTCGGCAAGTGCTTTCCCTTTTAATGAAGTTAAAACAGGAATAAGATTTTCGTTAAGTTTACCATTTAGGTTAATTTTGGTAGTCAGGTCACCTGTGAGCGCTTTCGCTATAGGAGCTAAACCTTTTATTAATTCTAAATTATTAAAAGATTTTACGATATCTATTTTACTTAAGTCGAGAGCCATATCAAAAGTAGGAACTTTAGACTTAGTAGATACGTTACCATTAAGAGCCATTCCTCCATCAAAAATATTAGAAGTTACGTTTTCTAAGTATGCAGTTTCATCTTTTATCTTTACTGTTCCTTTTGTATTCTGTAATTCTAAGTTATCGTAGAAAACTTTTTTGGTATCAAAGTTTAGTGTAGCATCCAGAAAAGAGGGAATTCTCATAGTTTCATCTTCTGTTGTACTAGCGACCTCTTCTTCGGTTTCTTGTTCACTTACCATAAAATCATCTACAGCAAACACATTAGAGTTTACATTAAAATCTCCTTTTAGGTCTTGTTTTGCAAATAAGAATCCCATTAGGTTTTGTATGGTACCTGTGGCAGCAAGATCTGATCTTCCGGTGGTGGCCTGCATCTTATCTAATGAAATGATTTCTGGTGTAAAACTTACATTGGCGTTTTCAATTTTTATTTCATTAGGCGTATCAGAAGAAGCATAAGTAAATTGAGAAATACTGGCAGTACCAGAGCTTTTTACATTCTGATATTGTTCCTTTTCTAAAGATTGCATGTCAAAATTAGTTTTGACATCTGCATTAACAATTCCATTTATTTTTTCTTCCAATTGTAACGGATATGCCTGATTTAGATTAGCCAGGTTTAATGTGCCTTTCAGCATCATATCTACGATCATGTTTTTAGTAAGATTTCGTAAACTACCTTTGGCGGCAAAAGAATCCTGATCTATTTTGAAAGTTAGATTATCGATATTTATGTATGTATCATCCACCAACCCGGTTTCATTCTTGATCTGAGTATCGATATTTATGTTTTTAACGCCTTTAGGCAAGTCAGGGTATTTAAAAGAAGCATTACTTGAGGCGATCTTGATATCCATTTTAGGGATATAAGTATCATCAGATTTACCTTTAATAATTCCGTTAATAGAAAAGTCTCCACTAGTTTGTATTCCATCCAGGTTTTTGACATAAGTTTCGGGAATAACGGCAAGGAAATTCTTAAAATCAGACGAAGGAGTTTTAAAACTGAGATCTATATCTGTATATTTTTCGAATAACTGAACATACCCTGCAAATTCGAGAGGTAATCGATTAACCTGAGCCTTATTTTCTTTGAAAGAATAACGCTGATTCTCAAGATCTAATTCTATTTGGGCATCAAGTTGTAATTTGTTTTTGTTTAGATATTTGGTACCATCGAGATTTAATGAGGCTTCAGTATTCGTTTTAGTATCTAAGATTATTTTTTCTCCAGAGATCGATCCATCACCACTATGATTAAGATCTGTCATCGCCAATATGGTTTTACTTATATCATCTTTAAATAGAATTTTACTATCGTTTATTTCATAATGATCTAAAGCAAAGGTAAAAGCACCACTTTCTTCTTCCGGTTGAGTTTCTACAACATCTTCCTGTTTTTTAACGATATCAACATTAGAATTTCCTAATGAATCAGTTTTGATTGCAATATTGGCTTCATCGATTACTATTTTTTGAACACTAATAGGTTCTGAAGCATTTTTAAATAACTCTTTAATAGACATATCCAGGGCTATTTTTTTAGAATATGCCAGGGTATCTCCTTCAAAAGGAGCATAATTAATAATCGAAAATTCATCAATAACCACAGATGCTTGTGGGAAACTTCTGATAAGACTAATGTCCAAATTTGCAAAGTCTACTTTTGCATGCACATGCTCATTCACCAGGTAACGCACTTTATCCTGGATAGTTCCCTTAAACAAAAAAGGAATTGAGATAATACCTATGATAAATAGTAATAAAAAAATACCAAGAATTTTGAGGACTTTTTTCATGATAAAATAGCTTTGAGATAAAGAAACGATTTACAAAGATACAATGTTACTTTTTTTAAGTTAACTATTTGTTAGATTTTAAATTTCCAGAGCTAATTCACCACCTTGTTTTAGTTTAAATCGTTTTCTTATAACATACACACATAGGTATAAAATAGGAGTGTCTAGTGCAGCGACCAATATTTTAAACAAAAAACCATTAAGTAATAATATTCCAAAGCGATCCCAATCTATAATACCAGCAGAACATAATAACAAAAGAACTGTTAGGGTGTCTATAAATTGAGAAGAAAAAGTAGAAAAATTATTTCGTAACCAAAGATGTTTCCCTTTTGTAACACGTTTCCAGAAATGAAAAACCTGGATATCAATATATTGTGCAAAAAGATAAGCCATCATTGATGCAAATACGGCGATTACTGTAGCACCAAAAACCTGATTAAATATATCGTCATCTATAGGAGACCAAACTGTTGCAGGTACCGAAGCTGATGCATATACAATGAGTAATGAAAAAAAGGATGCAAAAATACCGGCCGTAACAATTTGATTCGCTTTTCTCTTGCCAAATATTTCACTAATAATATCGGTTATCAAAAAAGTGATAGGATATGGTAGGATTCCTACAGAAATTTCAAAAGTATATATTCCGAAAAAATCCCAATAAAAGAATTTTTGAAAAATAAGATTAGATACTACTAATGATGATATGAAAAGTGCGCCAAGTATCAGGTATATTCGATAGGCTACGCGTTTGTTTTTTAAATTCAGAGGAGTTTCTGTCAAAATAAAATAATAGTTTACTTAAAAATAAGGCGAAGTGATTTTGTTTTGTTTAATTTGTTCTAAAAATAAGGAGTTCTGATCAGAATATAAAAAATCCAATCTTGAAAACATCCCGTCTGTTACATATTTCGTTAGGAAGTAATATAGGAAATCGTATGGATTTTCTACAAAATGCTGTTAATGATATATATGAATCGATAGGGGATTTGGTTTCGATTTCTGGGGTGTATCAAACTCCAGCCTGGGGATTTAGTAGTGATGATTTTTATAATGCTTGTATTGCGGTACGTACTTTTCTTTCTGAAAATGAGGTGTTAACAATGCTATTAGAAATTGAAAATTCTCTGGGTAGAAATAGAACAGATGGTAAAGGGTATGAGGCAAGAACGATTGATCTGGATATTATTTTTTCTTCTGAAGGAGATATAGAAACCAAAGACTTGATAGTTCCTCATCCTGCAATGCAGGATCGAAAATTTGTATTAGAGCCGCTAGCAGAGATTGCAGGAGGTATGGTGCATCCAAAATTGAAGCAAACCGTAAAGCAATTGTTAGATAGTACTTCAGATGATTCAAAAGTTACTTTGCTTGGTGAGAAAATAGTTAACCCAAAAGAAAAGTATGCCTTGTCCCGCTTTCAATTCCTAACTGTCGAAGGAAATATTGGAGCTGGTAAGACAAGTTTGGCACAGCTTATAGCTCAAGAGTTTAATGCAAAACTTATTTTGGAACGTTTTGCAGATAATCCTTTTTTACCAAAATTTTATGAGGATATGGAGCGTTATGCTTTTCCTCTCGAAATGTCTTTTCTGGCAGATCGTTATCAGCGTTTGCAGGATGATATTGCTCAATTTGATTTGTTTAAAGATTTTGTAGTTAGTGATTATGATGTATTTAAATCATTGATTTTTGCTAAGGTTACCTTACAATCAGAAGAATTTATGCTGTACAAAAAAGTATTTGACTTGATGTATAGAAATTTGACTAAACCCGGACTATATGTGTATTTATATCAAGATACAGAACGTCTTTTAGAAAATATCAAAAAAAGAGGAAGGGATTATGAGCAAAAAATCCCTGCAGATTATCTGGATAAGATCAATAAGGGGTATTTGCAATTTATAAAATCACAACCAGAATTTAATGTAAGGATAATAGATGTATCTAAACGGGATTTTATAGCAAACCGATCTGATTACATTTCGATTATCGAAGAGATCTCAAAATAATATTATCCTGCTTGATTTAGCTCTTTTGCTACTTTCTGCACTTCATCAAGAACACGTAACAGATTCCCACTCCATAACTTTTCGATTTGTTCTTCGGTATATCCCCGTTTTACCAATTCTAGAGTTACATTAAATGTTTCTGAAGCATCGCTCCAACCTTCAATTCCACCGCCTCCATCAAAATCAGAGCTAATCCCTACATGATCAATGCCAATTTTATTAACCATATAATCAATATGATTTACAAAATCTACTACATCCACAGCAGGAGGAAGATCATCCATTTTCTTTACTTTTTCCCTTCGAATCGTTAGCATTTTCATGTAAAAATCATAGTACTTTTCTTTTTCTTCGGTGCCGAGCTTAGTTATTTCTTTACGATCTATCCAGGTTACTCCCATAGAATCGGCAATCTGCTTGGCTATTTCTACTTCTTTTTCATTTCGTTTTTCAAACTTCTCTGTATTTAGGTAGGAGGTAAAAGCTACGGTTTGAACCACCCCACCATTTTCTTTTAACCATTGCAATTGTTCATCATCAAGATTCCTACTATGATCACATAATGCTCTTGCAGAAGAGTGAGAAGCAATGATCGGAGCTTTGGTAAGTTTGATCATTTGTCGCATAGATTCTTTAGAAGGGTGAGAAACATCTATCATAATCCCTGTTTTATTCATTTCTGCAATAACTTCTTTCCCTAGATCGCTTAAGCCATTATGCAACCAAATACCATCTGCTTCGCCAGTATTAGAATCACAAAGCTGACTATGCCCATTATGAGAAAGTGACATATATCTGGCACCAAGGTCATGAAACTTCTTTACATTACTAATATCCGTTCCTACGGGATATCCATTTTCGATACCAATCATAGCTACTTTCTTTCCTTTTTTATGAATACGACGAACATCATCAGATGTTAAGGCTAATTCAATTTGATCCGGTGCAATTTCTTCTGCTAGTTTATGAATAGCCTTAAATTTTGACATTGCAATTTCATATGCTTTTTCATAACCTTTGGTGGTTAGAGAGTCTTGTCCTGTATAAACAATAAACCAGGCAACATCTAATCCGCCCTTTTTCATTTTTGGCAAAGTGATTTGTGAACTAAGATCTTGAGTGTAATTGATAGAGTCTGTAAAGTTTTTTACATTAATATCACAGTGAGTATCCAGAGTAATGACTTTATTATGAATTTCTTTTGCTTTGGCGATAAGTTGATCCTCTGTAACGGTTGGTTGATCTTCTGTAGAAGTATCTTTTTTCATATTTTCTTGTTTGCATGAAATAAGTAAGAGTACAATAGCAGCAAAAATTGAAAAGTTTTTCATAATTAGATGTGATTATGTGTTTTATAGTGTCATAAACTTACAAAACAAATTCCAGATGATATTTTTAGTAATAAAAACTGCCCGAAAAAAATTCTCAGGCAGTTGGGTTAAATTCAAAAAAAAACTAAACAAATCTTATCTTTTGATAAATTTTCGAGTTACTTGTCCTTCTTTATTCTTAATGATTATAAAATAAACGCCGTTACTTAGATTACTAACATCGTAAGCTGTAGTTTCGTTGTTAGAATCTACTATATCAATTGTTTTTCCTAGAAAATCTGTAATGGTGATTTGTGTTTTTCCTCCATTTTTCGAGAATCCAGGATGTTGGATCGATAAAGAACCAGATGTAATAGGGTTGGGGTAGATCGTTATCTTTTGATTTGCTGTATAGATTTCATTGTCAATGAGATCACTATCCGTAGAACCAGAAGTAATTTTTAAATTATCGATAGCCATATCACTTCTGTAACTAGATCCTGTAGTTCCTTTAAGTTGCAATTTTATTGTAGATCCACTATAAGCAGATAAGCTTACGGTTTGAGAACTCCAACTATTTCCCTGGTTTCCATTTTTACTCCAGGCAGTGGTCCAGTTTACACCATCATTGGTAGATACACGCACCTCTAAAGTACCCATATTTGATCCATACATGTGATAATCAAAGCTAAGTTGTACATTTGATTCATTGGTTAAATCTACACAAGGGCTTGTTAATAAAGCTACTTTATTAGGATATCCATTTCCGCTACCAGAGGCTTCAGTAAAGATATAATTACTACCGTTAGTTGCAGAAGATGGCCCTGTACTAGATGATGGCGTACCATTGCTATCAACTGTCCAGTTTATATTATCACCGGTTTCTTGTGTCCATTCACCAATTCCAGATTCAAAACTTTCGTTATACGGAAAACTGGTAATCCCGTTACAAGAAGAAGGATTGGTTGTGGTTGTTTTGATTTTGATATTATCAATTGCTATATCACTTCTCCAGCTCGCTCCTGTTGTTCCTTTAAACTGCAATCTAATCACAGAACCAGAATATCCAGAAAGATTAACAATTGCTTGATTCCAGATGTCTCCTTTAGCTCCGTTTTGGGACCAAATAGAGGTGTAAGATGTTCCATCATTAGTACTTACCAAAACTTCTATAGTACCTATATCACTTCCTAACATATGGTATCCAAATTCTAAAGACATATTGCTAGCCTGACTTAAATCTATACATGGGCTGTTTAATATTGCTGTTTTGTTAGGGCTTCCGGCTGGTGTTACATTTGTAGATGCTTCTGTGTAAAGGTAGAAAGAACCGTTTTGCGCTGTAGAAGGCCCTGTTCCCGATGAAGGAGTTCCGTTAGAGTCTCTTGTCCATTCGATATCATCCCCTGTGGCATTGGTCCAATCTCCTAATCCAGATTCAAAACTTTCGCTATACGGAAAATTACTAATAGAGGTACATGCAGGTGGATTTGTTGAGCTGGTTAAATAAGCTCTGTCTGATTCTAATGACGCCACAATAGCATTTTGTTGTTGACTTGAGAATCCTCCGGTGCGACAACTTTTACGAGTGTAAGACATCACGTTGTTTACATCGGGTTGATATTGATCTCCATTAGCATCTGTTGCTGTTCCGGTATAATTACAACCAGAATTAACAAGGCCACTAAGTCTTGGATCTGCTGGGGTATCGCAGAAAAAATCTCCTGCAGAAGAGCAATTTGTTCGTCGCACAAGTTCTCTTCCATTAGATGTAGAATGTGTGTGCAGGATAGAAAAATAATGTCCTAATTCATGGGAAGAAGTAGAGCCGTTTTGTGAGCAAGAAGCATCTAATATTGCTCGGTTTCCGGTTCCCGGAAATTTAGCAAATCCACAGATGGTAGAACTCCCCGAAGTAACTTCAGAAAAGTAAAAAATATTGATAGCCTCTGCAACTTCATATTGTACTAGTTGACTATCATTATTTTTGTTAAAAGAATTATTCCAGCTAGTCTTGTCAATGTATTTGGTAGGTGCATATTCGTGAAATGAAATATTCATCGGAGCATACGTTGCATTTAGTTCATTCATTACATTTTGAATCTGTGCGCTGGATACTGCAGGAGAGCCTCCGCTCGAGTTACGCGAGACATGATGTTGTATTGGTAATGATACAGGTGTTGCTAAAGCCTTACTACCGTTATCAGTAATAGATTTAAGGCGTTTAAGCATAAAAGTATCGTAGTTTTTAGGCGGTTCTGCACCACAATCTTTTTCTTGAGCAAATCCGAATCGTATTGTTGTTAGCATGGCGAGCGCGAGAAAAACAACTGCTTGTTTTCTTGATTTCATAAGTTTGAGTTTGGTTATTTGTTAATGTTTTTTAATAGTTCTTATTAATAAAGACGTAAAAAAGCTAAATAACCCTTATAAAATCATTATTTGTGTTAAAAAGACAAGGATGAAGTGCTGAGGTTTTGTTTCCAAAAAGAAAATGAAACGTATCGTTGTTTTTATCTAAAATCTTCTAAAGCTTATTAAAAATATCCCAGATTACAACTCCTGCACTAACCGAAATATTAAGAGAATGCTTACTACCATATTGAGGAATCTCGATAACAGTATCACTTTCTGACACAACTTGCTGTTGGACACCCTTAACTTCATTACCAAAAATGATTGCGTATTTTTGATTACGTTCTGGAATAAAGTCATTTAACATAGTTGCATTTTCTGCCTGCTCGATAGATAAAATATTTACATGCTGTGATTTAAGACCCTGTATAAGTTCTAAAGTGTCTTTTTGATATTCCCAATCTACAGTATCGGTAGCTCCTAGTGCAGTTTTTTGAATATCTTTATGAGGAGGAGTAGCTGTTATACCGCAGAGGTATATTTTTTCTATCAAAAATGCATCTGCAGTTCTAAATACAGATCCAATATTGTTTAAACTTCGAATGTTATCCAGAATGATAATTAAAGGAGTCTTTTCTGATGCCTTAAATTCTTGTACAGTTTTGCGATCGAGTTCGTTATTTTTGAGTTTTCTGCTTCCTTCCATTATCGCAAAAATAGTATTTATCACAAATTCTACGATTGATACTCGATAAAACTTTGAGAATTCTTTGTGTTTTTTGAAACGAACTTTATGGTTAGACAATCATATATTTAAAACAAATTATGAAGTTCTTTATTCAATGTAGTGTAGGCCTCTTTTTATGTTGAGGAAAAATTGTGAATAAAATTGAATAACTCCTAACAGCTATATTTCAAAAAAAATAGAAGAATAGCTACTTTAGCATGATTCATAAAATTATACTTCATTGGCAGCAAAAAACGGAAAAAAAGTAACTCCATTAATGAAACAATACAATGCTATTAAGGCTAAGTATCCTGATGCATTATTGTTATTTAGAGTAGGGGATTTTTATGAAACTTTCGGAGCAGATGCAATTAAAGCTGCGGCTATTTTGAATATTGTTTTAACCAAAAGAGGTAATGGAAGTGAGCAGGAAACAGCATTGGCTGGGTTTCCGCATCATTCTTTAAATACGTATTTACCAAAATTGGTTAAAGCAGGTGAGCGAGTTGCTATCTGTGACCAGTTAGAAGACCCTAAACAGACCAAAACTATTGTTAAGCGAGGGGTGACAGAGCTTGTAACTCCAGGAGTTGCTCTTAATGACGAGGTATTACAGAGCAAAACCAATAACTTTTTATGTGCGTTGCACTATGGAAAAAAAGAATTAGGAGTAGCATTTCTGGATGTTTCTACAGGAGAATTTCTTACCGCTCAGGGTGATGTAGCGCATATGGATAAGTTGATGCAAAACTTTAACCCTAGTGAGGTTCTGATTAGCAAGCCAAAAAAGAAAGATTTTGAACAAGATTTTGGCCATGATTTTCATACATTCTTTATGGAAGATTGGGTATTTAAACCTGATTATGCAGATGAGACTGTAAACAAACATTTTGGTACAAAGACATTAAAAGGATTTGGAGTAGATCATTTGCAGGAAGGTGTTATAGCGGCTGGTGTAATTCTTCATTACCTTGGCGAAACCCAACATCATAAATTAAAACATATTACAGGGATCCAACGTATTGCAGAAGATCAGTATATCTGGATGGATCGTTTTACGATACGTAATCTTGAGCTATATCATGCCAATGCAGCAAATGCGGTAACTTTACTTGATGTTATAGATAAAACGATCTCACCTATGGGTGGTCGTACATTAAAACGTTGGTTGGCATTACCACTTAAGAATATTACTGCCATTCAAAAACGTCATGAAGTAGTGCAGTTTTTTTTGAATAACACATCATTGCATCAAAAAATTCAGCATCAGATTAAGCAGATAGGAGATATTGAACGATTGATTTCTAAAGTAGCTACCGGAAAAGTAAACCCTCGTGAGGTTATTCAGCTTAAAAACTCTTTGGAAGCAATTGTACCTATAAAATCACAAGCATCAAATAGTGATAACGAAGCGCTAAAAGTAATAGGAGAAACTCTTAGTGACTGTGAGCTATTACGCAATAAGATCAAAGAGACTTTAAATGAAGAAGCCCCCGTAAATGTGTTGAAAGGAAACACAATTGCTAATGGATATTTAGAAGAATTAGATGAGTTAAGGTCTATTGCTTTTTCAGGAAAAGATTATTTGGATAAAATGCTGGAGCGGGAAACTGAAACTACTGGCATTACTTCTTTAAAAATAGCTTCGAATAATGTATTTGGGTATTATATCGAGGTTCGAAATACCCATAAAGATAAAGTTCCTGATACCTGGATTCGTAAACAAACTCTGGTAAATGCAGAACGTTATATCACAGAAGAACTTAAGGAATATGAGGCCAAAATTCTTGGAGCAGAAGAAAAAATTCTGGCGCTAGAACAACAATTATTTGGCGACCTTGTACTCTGGATGAGTGAGTATATCAAACCTGTACAGCTAAATGCTACTTTAATAGGGCAACTAGATTGTTTATGTTCTTTTGCTCAGCTTGCTACAGAAAATCAATATGTACGCCCTCTAATCGATGAGTCGCATGATTTAGAAATTAAAAATGGTCGACATCCTGTGATCGAGAAACAATTGCCGCCAGGTGAGCAGTATATCGCTAATGATGTTCTGTTGGATAGAGATAATCAACAGATCATTATGATCACGGGCCCTAATATGAGTGGTAAATCTGCAATATTAAGACAGACTGCATTAATTGTGTTATTGGCGCAAATGGGATGTTTTGTTCCTGCGGAAGAAGCAAAGATAGGAGTGATCGATAAAATATTTACCAGAGTAGGAGCGAGTGATAATATCTCTATGGGAGAATCTACATTTATGGTAGAGATGAATGAAACTGCAAGTATCTTAAATAATATATCTGATCGTAGTTTAGTATTATTAGATGAGATTGGCCGAGGAACCAGCACCTATGATGGAATATCTATTGCCTGGGCAATTAGTGAATTTTTACACGAGTATCCGGCAAGGCCTAAGACCTTATTTGCTACACATTATCACGAGTTAAATGAGATGTGTGAGACCTTTGGTCGCATTAAAAATTATAATGTATCGGTAAAAGAATTAAAAGACACTGTTCTTTTTTTACGTAAACTAGTTCCTGGTGGTAGTGAGCATAGCTTTGGGATTCATGTAGCTAAAATGGCAGGAATGCCTCAGCAAGTTTTGCATAGAGCAAATAAGATGCTTAAGAAGCTTGAAAAATCGCATAGTAGCGAAGAACTTACCGATAAGATTAAAGGGATGCAGGAAGAAGACAAGGTGCAATTGAGCTTCTTTAATTTGGATGATCCTTTATTAGAAGAAATCAAAGAAGAAATTCTGGATATCGATATTGATACGCTTACTCCGGTAGAAGCATTAATGAAGCTTAATGAGATTAAACGTATGTTAACCAGGAAGAAAGCATCGCAGGTGTAAAAAAAAATATTCTTTTTTGTAAAAAGACTTTGGTATTACTAGAATTGTTTTAAATTTGCATCCGCAATAACGAGTTGCGAAGTTCTTAAAACATACTGCGAAAGTAGCTCAGGGGTAGAGCATCACCTTGCCAAGGTGAGGGTCGCGGGTTCAAATCCCGTCTTTCGCTCTGAGATAAAATATATACCAAGCTGAAGTGGTGGAATTGGTAGACACGTTGGACTTAAAATCCAATGGCCTGTAAGGCCGTGCGGGTTCAAGTCCCGCCTTCAGTACTTAAGACAACCCTTTGAAAAATCAAAGGGTTTCTTTGTTTTTAGACATCTCTTGCTTTTTTCTTCTTTTAGATTTAAAATCAATAATCTTAAAGAATGAGCTTTTCTTATACATTGGTTAGGAAAATTTTGTCCCACCCTGTTGAATTATTTATTAAGTAATTATTACTAAATTGATATTCAAGTAACACTAGAGCAGTTCCTGAAACTCCACTAAATAAAGTTGGATCAATCTCTTTCGTAATTAAAAAATAATTTTCATCAAATCCATAAGAAACATAGCCGTAAATTCCCCTACGTTTATCCTTTAAGGAGCCGTGTAATGTTTTTGTAATCCAATAATCAGTTTTTTTCAAATATTCTTTATTTTTTGTTAACTGAAATAACCTTCCATATAAATGAGCGACTCCAGAAGTTCCATTGCAAAATGATGTGTCTATTGCAGAAATTATTTTTTTTTGATAAATATCAGAGCCTTTAAGTGATCTATCTATAGTTTTGTTAAGTATCTGTAATCCATAATCAATAATGCTTTTTTCATTAAGAGTATAACCCGCTTTTACCAAAGAAAATCCCATAGTAATATCTCCATATGTCCAAGCAAGTTTTGAATGATCATAACCGTTAATAGGATTAAGATTTTCATCATATAAATGTGAAAACAATTTATTGCCTCCTACAACAGTTAATTCTTTGATTACATTAATGAGACTAAGAACAATTTCTCTTAAATCAAAAGTAGGATTGAAACGATAAGCAGATGATAAATATGAGATTATACTAGGGATTCCATGTGCTAAACCAATATTAATTACTCTATTTGAGGATTTTGAATTAGCATTAATATCGTACTCCGAAAGAGTATCGAACCAAATTTTTCCATACTTTGTTTTATTAGATAACTTTATCACTTTTTCAACTATTTTTTTTGTCATCTCTTTATTTCCAGATTCCAAAAAATATACCCCATAGCCAATTAAACCATACATTAAATCATAATGATCACACTGTAGAGTTAATTCTTTTAGTCTTGAATCAATAGGATATAGCAGTTCGTTTTGCTCCTCGAGGATGCCACAGTTTTCAAGCCATTTTAGCGACCATGCTAATCCACAAAGACCATTACTGAAATAATTAGATTGTACAGAGTTTTCTGTTTGTAATATTAACTCTTCGATTAGCCTCCATAATTCTGTTTGAATCTTTTCTTCATCAGAATATTGTAGATAGTTAGAAAGAAACATTATTTTACCTATCGATCCAAAGTATAATTGGGAATGTTTTTTAAGAATATTTTTTCGGATCAGTAATTCGTTTTTGATACCATCAATAACTGTCTTTAATTCATTCATATTAAAGTTTGTAACATGATTCTTGAAAATGAATATTCTTCTCATTAACAGAAATAGAAGAAAATTCTGTTGTATGTAATGAAAAAAATAATAATAAACCTTTTGGTACAATTTTGATATAGGCTATACATCCAAAAAATAAGATATATAGCCTATATTTTTGATAGTTAGAATTTAATTAGGAGGACAACAGGTGTTGCATTTAGAATTACAAGTTTTTTTCTTCCCACATTTATCACCAAATGAGGTGAAATCTCCCTCTATCGCATCGCCTCCTGCTCGGATATTAAGTAGATGTTTGTCATTTAGTGCAGAAATTGTCTTCTTGTTTAAAACTAGCTTTTTATTCATGATTTAAAAAATTTTGAATTAAGAGTGTTGCTAAAGTAATGATAATTAGGTAGATATGAACTTCTCCGATCAAAAAAATAAAACTGAAGACAGCTTTTTGTTTCAGAAACTTATGGTTTGTTCTTCTTTTAGCATAAAACAAGGGGTGATAGGTGGTGATATAAGGAGTTTTTTCTTCATATAATTTTGAGTACATCGCTCTTTATATGCTCATATCTTTACTTTATTTTTTCGAAGCATTAACCATATTCAGACTTAGAACCGTTCTAAACCCTAGATGCTCAAGCGAAGAATCCATACTAGTGGCCATTCGTGCGCTATTACGATAACTGGCACAATAAGAATCATTACATAAAAAAGAACCACCTTTTATGACTTTTTCTCGCAAAGCAGGATTATTAGGATTATATGGTTTTGCAGCACCCTTGGGATTATGAGTTAACCCTTGTTGTTTTAATTGATTGTAATACGTTGTATTGTACCAATCTTGTGTCCATTCCCAAACGTTTCCGGCCATATCATATAGGTTGTATGAATTAGGCGGATAGGAACGAACAGGAGCCTTATTTTCATAACCATCTACTTTGGTGTTTTGTAGTGGAAACTCTCCTTCCCATGTATTGGCATGACTACTTAAATCCTTGATGTCATTTCCCCAGAAAAAAATAGTGTTTTTTTCTTTACCTCGGGAGGCATATTCCCATTCGGCTTCAGTAGGTAATCTTCTACCTGCCCATTTGCAATATGCCACAGCATCTTCATAAGCAATATGTACAACAGGATATTCGTCTTTTCCTTCAATAGAACTTTCTGGACCTAAAGGGTGTTTCCAGTTGGCTCCAATCTTCCATAACCACCATTGAGAATAGTCGAAAAGGTTAGGAACACTCTTTTTTGTTTTTTTGAAAATAAGCGAACCGGGTTGCAATATAGAATCATGAGGTTTAGGAGCGTTGGGAGGTAATTGCTTTTTCATTTCTTCCCAAACAATCTCTCGCTCTGCGACTGTTATATAGTTTGTAGCATCAACAAATTTTTTAAATTGTGCATTTGTAACTTCTGTTATATCCATAAAAAAACCATCTACAGAAACAGGATGAGCAGGGGCTTCATGTTTCATGATCATAGGATCATTTTTTATAGCTCCTTGATTGAAACTTCCTCCAGGAATCCAAACCATTCCTTCTGGGATTGCCATTCCTTTTGGTAGATCTTTAATGATTTGTGTCTGTTGTTTAGTTGAGGTTTTTTCAACTTTTTTGAGCTCTTGTTCTTTTTTACAACTTGTAATTATTGCAAAAAAGATAAGTAGTAGTAGCTCTTTTCTATATCTTTTGCAGTATGTATCCCTATTCATGTAGTATTTGTGTTTTTATATCGAAGTTGTTTTAAGCTGGTGATTCAAATGTAATCTTTTTTAGATCATAAAAAGATAAAGTTTTTGGGATACTCTACAAAACGATAAAAGCTGCTTTTAATCGAAGATCAGTCTTTTAATTAGGCTGTTTTTCTATTTTTTGAAGTGCATAATTATATTTTAGTATCTAATTCTTAGGGAGTTACTTAAAATATTTCTAATGAAAAAGGAGCTAGATATTTCAGAGATCCAATTGATTATACGCAATTTAATCGCATTTATAGTGGTAGAAGGCAAAGAGTATGTGAGCGATAAAAAAAAGAAAGCATATGTAGCGGGATATGTACAGCTTTTGATAAAAACTATTCATCTTATCGATGATCAGGAAGAACTCTCTATAATAGAAGATATTGCAGAAGATATCTCGACTTATCTCGAATGAAAAAACACCACTACTGATTTTACTATGATCAAAGAGGGCTTTTTTACTGCGTTAAGAAAGCTCTCTTTTTTTTAAAGTAGTAATAACTTTTATATCTTATGCGTTTTAATATCCAAATCTATAGCGCTGTGAACGAACAAGATTATATTGAACGGTTAAAAAACGAAAATAAGTTACTTCAGGATAAGCTGGATAAAATTAATAAAGGGAAACAGAAAAAAAGAAGATTTAGATGGTGGCTCTTAAAAAAATCCAGTACTCCAATTTTTGGCAATCGACTTAAGAGAAGTATTAGTGCTGCTATTAATGAGTATAAAGAATATAAAACAGTTTCTGTAGATACAGTTTCTGATGTATCTTCTAGTGTAATCTGGCGAGTGACAAGAATTGGATTGTTTGCATTTTTATTTGCCATAGTTCCTTCATTGGTATTGATTTTTCAAACAAAGCTATTGCTAAATCAAAATAAATTAATTACCAGCCAGAATAACCTTGTAGAAGCAGACCGAAGATCATCATTGGTATTTGTAATGGGTGATGTTCTTACCGATTTAAATGAGGAATTAAAATATAAAGGTTCTGGTAGTCGTAATATAAGTAAAACATTAGAAGCTAGAATAGTTGGTTTGTGTATGGCGATGAAACCATATCGCTATATTGATGATGGAGTGTTGATTGATAAACCAATTAGTCCAGAACGGGGACAACTACTATTTACGCTTTTAAAAAGTGATTTGGGGCTAGAATCTTCACAGGATATTTTAAATTCTGCAGAGTTTAGATATACAAATCTTAGAAAGGTTAACCTGGGAAGAGGAGTTAATCTTAAATATGCACGATTAGATTACTCTGATCTAACAGAAGCTCAGATGCCTGCTGCAAATATGGAAAGCTGTGACCTTAAAGAAGTACGAATGAGTAAAATTAATTTATCAGACGGTAACTTAAAAAGAGTGCGATTGCATAATGCTAATCTACAACGGGCAGAATTGTTAAGTGTTGATTTTACAAATGCTAATTTGTATGGAGCAGACCTTAGTGGAGCCGATCTCTCTGAAGCGATATTGTGGGGAACCAAATTAGAAAATGCAAATTTAACAGATGCCATTTTGGATAATGTTATTGTAGATAGACAAGATTGGATAGCATATATTTCGGATACTTTGGACCTGGAAGGTGCTGGAGATATCGCAAAAAAATATAGGATTAAAAAACAAGGAAAGAAACAGTTTGTTCTCGTTCCCAAAAAATAATACTATTTATCGCTTGTAAAAATTAGGTCATGTACTTTTTTAACGAGCCAATTTCCTGCCGGAAAATATAATGCAAAGAATAAAGCCATCCCTAAACTGAAGTTTTGAGGGTTAAATATCTTATCTAGGATATTATCGGGATATGCATAGGATGATTGAAGCCAATACCCTAAAAATTCTAATATTCCCATTGCAACCAATCCATATGCATATTGCTCAAAAGAAGAGTATTGCTTTAAGATAATCGAAATAGGTACCATATATAAAATGTAACATGTAATTACTTGCCACCAGTATGTAAATCTGGCAATTTCTACTTCTGCTCCAAAACGATTCATTCCCATTCCCCATAGGAAATAAATAACAATATACGTTAGGATTAAAGTTTTTGGCACTTCTTTTAGAGTATCTATATGTTTAGATAATATTCTTTTCATCATGAAAATATATTTGAGCAATCATACGGAAAAACGGCTTTTTGGTAATACGATGTTTTTCTATTGCACTCTTGCGAATAATTGTTTCTAATTCTTTATTAGTAAAAGCTCGTTGTATAGCAATCAACCCATCCTTTTTTGCCATATCCGAAACAGGAAGTATAAAACGTATTGTTTTAAATATATGATACGCCATTTTACTTCTGTATAATTCACTAAAAATAATATGTTTTACGGTATTAGATTGTAACTTCTTTAAAAAATCGATTAGATTTTCGTTATTAAAATGATACATAAAATGGCTGCTGATCAACAAATCACAATCTGGTAACGCAAAATCCTTATCTAGAATATTAGCGGTATTAAAACTAATATGAGTAGGGTCAGGGTTATTTTGCCGCGCATAAGAAATGCTTTTAGGATTGCCATCAATTCCTGTAAATGTGGTTTTTATTCTATGCTTCTTTAGTATGTTAGAGATATGCATAATACAATCTCCACCACCACAACCAATATCAACAATATGAATTCTTTCTATCACAGGTTGCGTTTTACAATAATGCAGTATCGCTTTACTTAATTGTCTGTGATTGCCAAAATAAGTATTTATAAATTTTAAGCTGTCTAATGTAGAATTAAGTATTCCTCCTGATAGGGATAAATTGTCTAGTTGCTCAGGTTTATGTAGTCGAACTCTAAGGTTCACAATATTATATTAATTAATGATACAGGTGTTTTTAGTCCTTAGAATAATAATAACTTTACAAAAAAAGATGAAAATACGATGTTTAAAGCCGATATTAATGAAATAATTAGGAGGAGACGATCTGTTTTTCCTGCGCAATACAATGGTAAAACTGTATCTAAGGATCTGATTAAGATGTTGTTAGAGAATGCAAATTGGGCTCCAACGCATAAACTCACGCAACCCTGGCGTTTTAAGGTGGTAGAAGGAGAAGCCAAAGATCGATTGGGTGCATTTTTATCAGATACATATACCGATATCACTTCTGATGAAGATTTTTCTCCATTTAAGTATAATAAAATAATCAATAACTGTAAATCTGCCAGTGCGATAGTTGCGATCTGTATGCAACGAGATCCCAAGGAACGTGTTCCCGAGTGGGAAGAAGTTGCCTCGACTGCAATGGCAGTACAGAATATGTGGCTGACTTGCACGGCAAACGATATTGGTTGCTATTGGAGCAGCCCCAAATTAATCAACTATATGGGTGATTTTTTTGATTTTGAAGAAGGAGAACGATGTCTAGGTTTCTTTTATCTAGGGTATTATGATGAAGACGAGAAGAATACATCAAAACGAGAACCGGTAGAGAGTAAAGTACAATGGATGGAATAAAAAAACCATCCACATTGTGGATGGTTTTTATAAGTCATACGACTTATTGTATTTTAAAATATGACTACTGCTGAGTCATTTTTTTAGCAAGTGCTTGCATCTTTTCAGAACTAGCAGTCATATAGTCAGTCCATTTTTTAACATCATCACCAGATAATTTTCCAGCAATACCAGCAGCTTCTTCTCCAAGTTTTGATCCTTTTGTAGCAAGTCCAGCAAAAGCAGTCATATCTTTGCTTTCTACGATTTTTGCATATTCAGCCATATAAGCTTCATATTTTTCAACGTATGCTTTTACTTCCTCGTTGTCAAAATTAGGAACACCGTCAACGGCTTCTTCTACTTTTTCTGCAACTTCTTCGGCAGCTTCTTCTACTTTTTCTGCAACTTCTTCAACAGCTTCTTCTGCTGTATCAGCTGCTTCTTCAGCTTTATTAGCAGCATCTTTACAAGAGATTACTGTTAAAAATACTAGAGCTAAAGCTCCTAAAAAAAATTTTTTCATAATAAATAGATATAGTTAATTTTGGTTACTTAACGCCAAATCTAATACTTTATTTTATCTATTCGAAATTTAAGATGGGTAAAAAATACACACTGGTTTTTATTATTTGACAATTACATAGGCCTAAGTGCCTGTTATACTTGTAAATTAGGTGTTTATATAGGTGAAGATTTCTTAACAATATATTATTATAGGCTACTATTTTTCTCGGTTAAGTATTTCCAGTAGCGTTTTGGAAGGTGTTGTTTATGTAATTTGTTGTTTTTACGGGATTTTATGTTCACATTATTGTAGTATGTTCCCCATAGTTTTTGAAACTCGGTTTCGTTTTGAGCAAGTAGTCCTTCTGAAATACGAGTGTTTTTTCTAGAAAGCCCTTCGATAGTTACTGTTTCTACAGTGTTTAGATCATAGTAGATACCATAATTTCTTTTAACATCATAGATAACCCATTGCTGATCGGCATAGCGATCCTTAAAATGATGAATGATTAGAGGTAAAACATTAAAATCTGGTTCTACAGTCGCAGTGTATATATTATCACTGGTTAATTGAAAACGTACAAAAGCTTCCATTCTGTGCTTTTCCCGACCTACCATTCTCGCAACCTGGCTAATTTTTAAAATATCTTTATTGCCAAAATCAATATTCCTATTCTCTTTTTTGGTAAAAATATTTTGCATATAGCTCAATAATGTATTTTCTACACCTTTGATTTCACTTAAAAATACTTTAAAGAAATCCTGTTGTTCATTTCGGGTTGTTTTAGATTTAAACCCTTTCCATACTCTGGATGCTTTATGTTTCTCGGTAATAACCTCTTCTGTTATTGTAAATAGTTGAGTGTTGGTTTCTGATTCTTTTCTAATAACGGCATCAGATATTTTTTGATCATATACCATAAAAACACAACTTAAAAATCCTTCAAAACTTCCATCATATAGTAATATCGTTTGCGGATTCATAAGTATTAATATTAAGAGAAAAGACTCAACTGTTGATTAAAGTATTTTTTATACTTGCTATTAGAGCTTTTTAGGATTTTAGCTTTTAATGTATGGGGGTCATGATCTTTGTTATAAAAATCCTTAGAATTACAAGTGATAAAATATTGGGCTCTGTTTAGAGCTATACCAATGGCTTTAAGATGAGACCAATCTAAATTTCTAAATTTTCTGGCCTGCAGTATTTTAAATACCGATTGCATACCGATACCAGGAACCCGGGCCAATATCCTTTTATCTGCTTTGTTGATATCAATAGGAAAGAAATGTAGATTACGTAATGCCCAACTTAGCTTTGGATCTATATCCAAGTCCAGATTTTTGTATTTGTCATTCAATATTTCGTTAACAGAAAATCCATAAAATCTCAATAACCAATCGGTTTGGTAAAGACGGTTTTCTCTAAGGATAGGAACCTCAGTTCCTAAGGATGGTAACCGAGAGTCTGTCATAACAGGAATATATCCAGAGTAATATACTCGTCGCATATCAAATTTTTTATAGTAATAGGTTGCAGAATACATGATATCTCGATCACTCTCACCAGTTGCTCCAATGATCATTTGAGTACTTTGCCCTGCCGGAGCATATTTGGGAGTGTTCTTTATCGTTTTACGCTCTGCTTTATATTGAATGATTTCATTTTTAACCTTTTGCATAGGTTTTATAAAATCCTCATGTTTTTTATCTGGTGCTAAAAGTTTTAAGCCCGATTTGGTAGGGATTTCAATATTCACACTTAATCGATCTGCATATAATCCTGCCTCTCGCATCAATTCATCACTGGCGCCGGGAATAGATTTAAGATGGATATAACCATTAAAATTCTCTTCTAACCTGAGTTTTTTTGCCACAGCAACTAATCGCTCCATGGTGAAATCAGAGTTTTTAAATATCCCAGAGCTTAGAAATAGCCCTTCGATATAATTCCTTCTATAAAAATTAATAGTTAGATCAACTACTTCCTGAATTTTAAAAGCAGCTCTTTTAATATCATTACTTTTTCTGGTAATACAATATGCGCAATCATAAATGCAATGATTGGTAAGCAAAATTTTTAATAAGGAAACACAGCGTCCATCTTCTGTATAACTATGACAAATTCCGAAACCTGTATTATTCCCTAATCCTTTTTTGGTATTGGCTCTTTTACCTCCACTACTGGCACATGAAACATCATATTTTGCGGCATCTGCCAAAATGGAGAGTTTTTGACGTATTCGTTCAAACGACATAGATGCATTCTGTAGCGGTTTTTATTTGATTTTTTACAGTTCTTATGATTTCTTCTATATCAGTTAATATTTGATAATCTGTGAATCTAAGAACCGTAATTCCTAGCGAAGAAATAAATAACTTTTTTGGCGCATCTAAGTTGTGGATATCCGAGAACTCGTGTGCATAGCTATCAATTTCAATAGCAATTTTTGATGTGCCACAGTAAAAGTCAAAATTGTAATTTTTTACTGTCTTATTTCTAAGAAAATGAAACCCTTTTTCTATGAGTTTTTGATGAAGCTGGTCGATAGATGTAATAGAACTATCGAGTGAATGTCTAATGATTTTCTCTGATACTTTTTGGTATAAAGGAATGGTTTGTGAAGACATGGTAGATGTATTTAGTTGTAATTTTTCCAAATTTATGGAATTTTTCCAATAATATTAAAATAAAATTATGTTAAAATTGGAAATATTCCAAAATCTTGTATCTTTGCTACTAATTATCCCAGGTCACAGCACCATTTTTATATGATAATACTATTAAAATTTCGATTTTATGGATAATTCAACCAACCAAACCATAAAGCGTTTTAAACAAATTCGCGAGGAAAACCATTATACCCAATCTGATTTTGCCAAGGTTTTACAGATTAAAAATTCTACAGCAGATATAGAAAGGGGTAAGACTAAGATTTCAGGAAAAGTTGTAGCCAGATTATTACAGGAGTTTAATGTTAACCCCTTGTGGTTGTTTGGCGAGAGTACTCAAAAGAAAATACAATTACACCTGGGAGACGTATCTCCAAAAGTAGTGACTATAGATTCTCAGAATAATGAGAATATAGTTTTGGTAAATGTAAAAGCTGCAGCTGGATATCCTCATAATGTTCAGGATTTAGACTGGTATCAACAATTACCTGCATTTGATATTCCTTTACCAGAGTATCGAAATGCTACATACCGGGGCTTTCAGGTAGAAGGGGATAGTATGTTACCATTGCTTGAACCCAAAGAATGGGTGATTGGTAAAGCTGTAAATAACCTTTCTGAAGTAAGTAATAATACAATTTGTGTAATTGTTTTGGAAGATAGTGTAGTGGTAAAGAAAATTAGAAAAAATGCTGATGCTTCTATAATAACGCTAATCTCTTTAAATTCTGAATACTTACCTTATACGATTCAAACACATCAAATAGTTGAGCTTTGGGAGATAAATAGCAAATTAAGTTTTAATATTGATGCTAATACTGATGCCGCCAGTATGAAACAGCTACAAGAAGCGATGCAGGTATTAACCTCTGAGGTGAGAAGTTTGAAACACTAGTTTATGAATCCAGATTCTTGTGCATGTTTGATAGCTTCATCATAAGAGTGAACAAGTAGAATAGGAGAGACTGTAAAGGAATGTATAATCTTTTTAATTCGCTTTTCTTTTCGACGATGTTTTACGTTTCTTAAATAAATAGCCAAAATACGACCGGGATATTGCTCTGCTATTTTGGTATAAATATCAGCATCTTTTTCTCCACTATCTCCTATAAGAATAAATTTAAAATGTGGATACATCGTTAAAAGGTTTACAATTTCGGATTGCTTATGCGGAACTTTAGGTTTTGGTGTTTTATCAAATGGAGTTCTGAAATCTCTAAGTAAAATTGGGCCTTTTGGAAAATGATGCTTATTAAAAAATGCACTTAAATAATCATATAAATTCCATGGGCTATTACTCACATAAAAGAAAGGGTTAACAGGTGATCCTTTTGTGCCCAGGTGTAATTTTTTACAAAATTTTACGGTGCCTTCTATTGCAGTTCTTTTGTCAAAGTTTTTGAAAAGTGTATTCGCAATAACCCTCCATTTAAATAGTGAAGCGACACCTGTATGTATGATAGTGTCATCGATATCACTTATAATTGCAAATTCTGCTTGATCTGATGGTACAAGCATTTGGCTTTTAAATATGTTTTTGTTGCTTATTTCTTTATGCGTATTTTCCTTTTTGTAGGATACGCTATATGTAATCCAACCATTTTCATCTATATGGTTAGAAAGCGTAGGAATATCTAGTTCTAGATTATAATACCCTTCGAGATCCGTACGTGTTTCTATGACTTGTCCATTGGGTAATTTTAATGCTATCGAGATATCCCTAATTTCATCACTTTCAAGCTGCCTGTAGATATTCCTTAACGTTTTAAAAATGCTTTGATTTGTGCTAAAATCGATATTTTCATCTTCAAGAGCTCTTCCTGTTGCACGAAAAATAGAATTTGTGCCATAACCAAGATAAGTATTGATACGTAAAGCTTTTTTCTTAAACATGAAAAATATAAATTTTAATAATTTGTATAGTTACGTTTGATGCAATTTTATGTATTAGTCGTATTATTTTATTTTTTTTACTGAGAGATATCATAAAAATAAACAACCTCGCCCAAAGAGCGAGGTTGTCTTATACATTAATTTTAGGATTCTTATTTTATAGAAGCTTTAATTGCTTCAATTTCTGCTTTTACTTCAGCTTCTGATCCTTTTAATTCTTTTATATCACGTTTTACTTTTCCTTTTTCAGAAGTTTCTATGGTAACCGTAGCAGTTGCTAATTCACCTTCCATTTTCATACGAACTTCAATTTTCTTTTCAGAATCGTTATTTGCCGATTGTATCACTTCAATATTGTTAAATGCAACAGCAGTTTCAGAAGTATGTCCCCCTAAAATAGGAGCAATTACTAATCCTATAAGGCATGTTAATTTGATTAAAATGTTCATCGATGGGCCAGAGGTATCTTTAAATGGATCTCCAACAGTATCACCTGTTACTGCAGCTTTATGAGCATCAGAACCTTTATATGTCATTTCTCCATTAATCTCTACACCTGCTTCAAATGATTTTTTAGCATTATCCCAAGCACCACCTGCATTGTTTTGGAAAATAGCCCATAACACACCACTCACTGTAACTCCTGCCATATATCCTCCTAACATTTCTGCAATGGCTTTAGTGTCCATTCCAAAAAGCATTGGAATGAAAGCTATTACTAGTGGGAATCCAATAGTCAATAAACCAGGTAACATCATTTCTCTTAAAGATGCTTTAGTAGAAATAGCTACACATTTATCATATTCAGGTTTTCCTGTTCCTTCCATAATTCCAGCAATATCTTTAAACTGGCGACGTACTTCTTGTACCATTTCCATAGCAGCTTTTCCTACAGCATTCATTGCTAAAGCAGAGAATACTACTGGCACCATACCTCCAACAAATAACATTGCTAATACAGGTGCTTTGAAAATATTAATTCCGTCAATTCCTGTGAAGGTAACATAAGCGGCAAATAAAGCTAAAGATGTTAGTGCAGCAGAAGCAATAGCAAATCCTTTTCCTGTTGCTGCTGTTGTGTTTCCTACAGAATCTAGTATATCTGTTCGTTCTCTTACTATTGGTTCCTGTTCGCTCATTTCTGCGATCCCACCAGCATTATCAGATATTGGTCCAAAAGCATCAATAGCTAATTGCATAGCTGTGGTAGCCATCATCGCAGAGGCTGCTAGTGCAACTCCATAAAATCCTGCAAAGGCATAAGATGCCCAAATAGCTCCTGCAAATAATAACACAGAAGGGAATGTAGAAATCATTCCGGTTGCTAAACCAGCAATAATGTTTGTTCCAGCACCTGTACTTGATTGTTGTACAATTTTAAGAATAGGTGATTTACCTAGTCCAGTATAATATTCGGTTACAGAAGAGATTACTGCTCCAACTAACAAGCCAATTAAAGTTGCATAAAAAACTCTCATTGAAGAAATCTCTACAAGACCTTCTCCAAAGAATTCCATTTTCATTGTTTCAGGAAGCATCCATTTACATAATGCAAAACAGGCTACTGCTACTAAAATGATTGATGTCCAGTTACCAATATTAAGTGCTCCCATTACTTGAGCTTCTTTGGCATCATTACTTTTAATTTTGACAAGCATCGTACCTATTACAGAGATGATAATTCCAACACCAGCAATTGCCATAGGCAATAAGATTGGTCCAATACCTCCAAAAAGATCTGTAATAGAACCTCCCATATCTTTGATTACATAGTTACCTAATACCATAGCAGCAAGGACAGTTGCCACATAAGATCCAAATAAATCTGCACCCATACCAGCAACATCGCCAACATTATCACCAACATTATCAGCAATGGTAGCAGGGTTACGAGGATCATCTTCTGGGATACCTGCTTCTACTTTACCAACCAAATCTGCTCCTACATCTGCTGCTTTGGTATAAATACCTCCACCAACACGAGCAAATAGTGCAATAGACTCTGCTCCTAAAGAAAACCCGGCTAAGGTTTCTAAAACTACAGTCATTTTATCGGCAGAAGTCCATTCACCTCCCATAAAGACGTTATAAAATATAATAAAGAAAGTTGTTAATCCTAATACCGCTAATCCTGCAACACCAAGTCCCATTACTGTACCACCACCAAAAGAAATTTTAAGCGCATTTGGTAAACTAGTACGGGCTGCTTGAGTAGTTCTAACATTTGTCTTGGTAGCGATTTTCATCCCTATGTTTCCTGCAAAGGCAGAGAATACTGCTCCAAAAATAAAAGCGATCACAATCAGCCAGTGTGTTGTATCTACTACTATAGAAACTATAAATAATAAAACACTTACTATTACAACGAATATTGCAAGTAATTTGTATTCTGCATTTAAGAAAGCTAAAGCACCTTCATAAATATGATCCGAAATTTCTTTCATTTTACCATCACCTGCATCTTGTTTCATTACCCAAGATTTTTTGATAAGCATATAAACTAGCCCTAGTAATGCCAAAACAATGGGCATATAAATCATATTCGATTCCATTAAGTATATTTTAAGTTAATTAGTCGCTAAAAGTAGTAAAAATACCCTAAATACGAAAGATAGTTAGAGGGCAATAATTTTAAATAATCGATTGTACGAAAAATGGAAAAAACTACTGTTTTCGGGGAGTAAATTATGATAATACTGCCTTATATTGTATAAGTTTTAAAAAAACAGGAAAATATATGTTTTTATATTTTTACAGAACTGCCTTTCTGATAGTGTTTTATAGTTTGTTTTTTATAGGTTATACAAATGCTCAATATGCATTCGAGGACTATTCTGCTCCGTCCTATAAAACATATAATAAGTGGGAAGAGTATGATAGAATAGACACTAAAGGAACCTATGATTGTACCTTGTCGATAGACGAGTTTTTTGATAATAAAGATGACTTAACTATTCAATTAACTTGGTTTGTTGCCCAAATCGATTTTGGTTTGATTCGTATTTTTCGAAATAAGAGAGAGATTCAAAAAATAAAACAACCAGGTTCATTTTCTCCCTTAACTATGAAAGGAGGACTTGTTTTGGTGTCAGATATAAATGGCGATGGATATAAAGATATAAAGCTAATACAGCAAGGCACAGGAAATGGAGTGATGGGTATGCTGGTTAAGGTTTTGTATTTATTTCAAAAAAGTGATGTATTATTTCAAAAAATATCTTTTGATGATATGACATTTGAAAAACACAGATCAGAAAGAGATGTTGATAATGATGGGAACTACGAAATCATAACAATGAATCTGGAACAATCCAATGGACATAGTTATTGGGCTTTTAATGTTTTTGAATATGCCGATGGAAATTTAAGAAATGTAAATGATAAAGTAGGGTATCCAATGGTTGTCCAATATACATACAAAAGGAATTATGAAATTACTCAGCATATGAGTACGCTTCAAATGAAAAAGTATAAAAGAGAGTTTCCTTCTGGGTATGATGTAAAATAAAAAGCATGATGTTTTCTTTACATAGACATCATGCTTTTTTAGCCCTTAGGATTGATGTTTAGTAAATACTAAATAATCCTTTTGGTTTATTTTCAAGTTCGTCAAAACGTTTAATACAGGCCTTGATAATATCTTTAGCTTCATCAATATTACCCCATCCACCTACATCAACTTTTTTTCGTTCTAAATCTTTATATACCTGAAAAAAGTGTTCTATTTCTTTTATTAAATGAGGGTTCATTTCTTTTAAATCTGCCAGTCGACTAGCTATAGGATCAGAAACGGGGACACAGATGATTTTTTCGTCAGGTCCTTTTTCGTCTGCCATATGAAAAACACCAATAGGTTTAACTTCCATTACACAACCAGGAAATGTTGGTTCTGTAACTAACACTAAAACATCCAGAGGGTCTCCGTCTAAGGCTAGAGTTTCGGGGATAAATCCATAATCTGCAGGATACATCATAGAGGAAAAGATCATACGATCGTATCTGATTTTTTTTATATCAAAATCATACTCGTATTTGTTTCTACTTCCTTTTGGTATTTCAATTAGTACGTCAAAGCTTTCTTTAGTAGCTGCGCTCATAATTACATTCTCTTTTTAATGGGCGGCAAATATAGGTATTACAAGGGGTTAGTTAAAATTTATAAAGAAAAATTATTGCTTTTTTAGTTAAATCTTAAAATTGTGATAACCTAAAAGGTTTTTAGATAAAAATACACGGTAACAATACAGAAAAATATAATGATTGTAAGGTGCAAACAATGTTTTGAAAAACCGTGATATAGTAATCTTTTTTAGAAATAAAACCCAAAAGATCCGGTAACTCCAAATTTACGAGCATCAGGATTGTCAAAATAATTTCCTCTAAAATGAAAATCTATTCTGAAAATTTTAAAAATATTCCCTACACCCAAACTATACTCCCAATATACTTTATCGTTAGGAGCTCCTACAGATTGTAAAAAGCCTGAAGCATCGAGTGCTATATTTTCATCAGATAATTCTCCCCAAACACCTCTTATACCGACTAGCTCCCTAAGGTTAAGTTTTCTTAGTAGCGGAATTCTTGAAAATATTCTACCATTAAAATTATGTTCTAAGTGAAGAGAAGTATAAGTATCTGTAACAAATTCATAATAGTTTAATAATGGAAAAGTATTATATATAGAAAGATAAGTTTGATTTCCTGGGATAACACTTAATAAACCAAGTGGGACTTCGCCAAATGTTTTTCCTATTTCTAATGAGCTGTTTAATACACCAAAACCTCCAATGTTCCATGGTTGTTGATAGAAAAATTGTAGTTTTTGATACTCAAAATCACTTTCGATCAAGCCCTTTACACCAACACTATAGTTTAAGAATAAAGTTGAAAAATCACCATCATTTACAACAATTCTATCTACACCATAACCAGTAGTTTTTCTACCAGGTGTATATGTAATTTGAGTTGCTATTTCGGTTTGTTTGATTTGAGTTCGCAATTCATTGGTTTCGGGATCAAGAAAATCTAAGCTGAATAAAGAAGGGTCTGCTGGTTTTAAAGTTCTGTATGATCCTGTTATTCCTACTGTTAAGTTTTTCTTGGGTTCTATTTGCATAGAAAATGCAGACAGATTGATAGATGTAAGCCTATCATTATCTCCGGTAGCGATAACAGAAGAGGAGGCCAGACTTCTTCCTTCAACATTATTAGTATTGGTTAGACTGGCGCCAAGTTGCTCTACATCTCGTCGGTTTCCGGCAGCTACGATAAGTCTTGATTTCCGATCCACAAGATATTTACCCGAAATTCCATATTTAAACTTATTGTCTTTAAAACCGTAAGCGCCATAACCTTCTATACGCCATCTATCATTAGCAGTAAAATATGTTCTACCACCTGCTCTAAGCCTAAACCCTTCAATATCATTAAATCCTATAGTATTAAAAAGAGGGCCAAAATCAAAACCATTAAACTCTACATATCCCGAAGCTAATATGGTCCCTATATTATAGAGTCGTTTAAAAGCTTTTACCGTCTTAAGGGTATCGAGTAGTTTGTATACTTTTTGTTCATCCTTATTCAGTTTTTCCATTCTGGCATTAGCCCAGAAAGAATCCTCTCTGTTATAGATATCCTGGTCATATGGATCTACCTGACTTTGATAGAATTTTTTATCTTTTTTTATGTCAAATTTATAATTGTCATATAAAGTTGTTCTTTTACCATATACTCCACGTGATTTTTCTTTCTTACTAAAAGCAAAGTCAGACTGAAAATAATCTTTGGTAATTAGAAAAATAGAATCATTTAAGACATCGAACTCTTGTTCGATATATAAATCTTTTACCCAGTTAATATTGGCACTTTTTGTAACTTCCAGATTTATTTCTTTAATGGCCCAGGTAGTATCATTAACCCAAAAATCTCCTTTAAAAGTCAACTCATTTTTTCTTCTGGGGTAATATATAATGTTATAACACCATTTATTATCTATATATGCACTATCTGTTAAGACATAGTTATATACACTAATCCCAGTTCGAGATAATGGACTGGTAAAGCTTTTATCAAAGAATTTTAGATAGTTTTCATAAACGTCATAGTCAGAGTACAAGTCTTTAACAAATGCAATTAAAGTTTGATTATCACTAAATCCAGCATTTTTATTTCCTGCCAATACTTCTTTCTCTTCATTAATTAAATTATCACCATATACTTTAGAAAGAGCTTCATTAAGAAAAATGGGTAAATAGGTTTTTCCGGTTATTCTCGATGTATCTACATCATCAAAAATAAATTCCATACCATTAAAAATCCTACTATTGACCAAAGCACTATCAATAGTATTAAGGTCAAATTCTAATTTTTCATATTTATCATAGGTGTATTGTTTAAACTTCTTAACTCCGTTTTCCCGTCGGTTTTTCCAGATTTTTCTTAGAATATCAATCGCGGGATTATTTTTTTTAGAAGTTTTTCCTTTGTAGATAACAACTTCATCCAATGCAGCGGCCTCCTCTTCGAGGATGATTTCCATCTTATAGGTAACCCGCTTGGTTAGCTTTATAGTTTTGGTTTTAAAACCAATAAAAGAAACTTTAACATTAGAATAATTGTTGTCAGATTCCATATAAAACCTACCGTTTTCATCGGTTATAGTTCCTATTGTAGAATTTGCAAATACAATATTAGCAAAAGGAACAGGTTGCTTATTACTATCATAAACCTGGCCACCAATTTTAGTTTGTGAATAAAGAAATGTACAACTCAATAAAGTAAAAAGTATTCCTAAAATCAAATGTCTCATCTAATACTATATAAGATTAATACTTGCAATAATTAGTGGATCACCTCAATTTTTGGGCCATTTTTATATTTGATGATGTTCCGAAAACTGATGAAACGCAAAATAAAGGAGTTCATTTTATTTATACATTACTTTTTTAACAGCTTTAACAACATCTTTACTATTAGGCAACCATTCTTCTAATAGTTGTGGAGAATATGGAGTTGGTGTATCTGCGGTGTTGATTTTTAAGATAGGTGCATCCAAGTAGTCGAAAATATTAGATTGTACCTGATATGTGATTTCTGAAGAGATATTAGCTAAAGGCCAAGCTTCCTCAAGAATAATTAGTCGATTTGTTTTTTTAACAGAAGTAAATATAGCGTCAAGATCTAGAGGGCGAACAGTTCTTAGGTCTATAATCTCACAAGAGATATTTTCTTTAGCGAGTTCATCTGCTGCTTTATACGCTTCTTTAATAATTTTTCCAAATGAAACAATAGTAACATCGTTACCTTCTCTCTTTGTTTCCGCTACTCCAAGAGGAATGGTAAACTCACCTTCTGGTACCTCGCCTTTATCGCCATACATTTGTTCACTTTCCATGAAGATAACAGGATCGTTATCTCTGATGGCAGATTTTAATAATCCTTTTGCATCTTTTGGATTTGAAGGAACCACTACTTTTAATCCTGGTGTGTTGGCAAACCAATTTTCAAAAGCTTGTGAGTGTGTAGCACCCAATTGACCTGCAGAAGCAGTAGGGCCTCTAAAAACAATAGGAATATTAAATTGACCACCACTCATTTGGCGCATTTTTGCAGCGTTGTTAATGATTTGATCTATTCCTACTAATGAAAAATTAAACGTCATGAATTCGATAATGGGTCTATTACCATTCATAGCACTACCAACACCAATACCTGAAAAACCTAACTCAGAGATAGGAGTGTCAAGAACCCGATCCGGACCAAACTCGTCCAGCATGCCTTTACTTGCTTTATACGCTCCGTTATATTCTGCAACCTCTTCACCCATTAAATATATGGATTCATCTCGTCGCATTTCTTCAGTCATTGCTTCGCAAATCGCTTCTCTGAATTGTATGGTCTTCATGTGCTTGTTTTTATTATTTTTAGTCGACACCGTTTATTTTTAGAATTAAAATGATTAATAAATGTAATCGTAATAATCATTTTAATTATTCAGATTTTATTTGAAAAAAATATTTTGTGCCATAACGAAGGCAAAAGTAGCAATTAAAACCCTTTGATAGGGGGAGAATATTGAAAAAATTTATTATGCACGCATAGTAAATTATACTTTTTATTTGTACCTTCGCTTTTATTATTAAATTCTCAAAAAATACATATATAAAATGAAGATATTAGTTTGTATTAGCCATGTGCCAGACACAACTTCCAAAATTAATTTTACGGATGGAGATACTAAGTTTGATACCAATGGAGTGCAATTTGTGATTAATCCTAATGATGAGTTTGGGTTAACTCGTGCAATGTGGTTTAAAGAAAAGCAGGGAGCATCTGTAGATGTTGCAAACGTTGGTGGTCCCGAGACAGAACCTACTTTACGTAAGGCCTTGGCGATTGGTGCAGATAATGCAATTAGAGTAAATACCGAAGCTACAGATGGTTTTTATGTTGCTCGACAATTGGCAAAAGTTATACAGGACGGTGGTTATGATCTTGTTATTGCCGGTAGAGAGTCTATTGACTATAATGGTGGTATGGTGCCAGGAATGATTTCTGCTCTTACAGGTGCTAATTTTGTAAATACTTGCATCGGTTTAGAAGTCGAAGGAGATACAGCAACAGTAATACGCGAAATTGATGGAGGGAAAGAAACTTCTACGACTAAATTACCTTTAATTGTTGGAGGACAAAAAGGATTGGTAGAAGAAAGTGATTTACGTATTCCGAATATGAGAGGAATTATGATGGCTCGTAAAAAACCACTTACTGTAGTAGAGCCAATTGAAGCAAATCAAGAAACAAAAGCTGTTCAGTTTCAAAAACCAACTCCAAAAGGAGAAGTAACATTGGTAGATCCGGATAATGTGGATCAATTGGTTGCATTATTGCATAACGAGGCTAAGGTGATTTAATTGAAAACGAAGTCATTCTGAACTCTTTTAAAAAATTAACAAAACAATCAAACAGTTCCTGAAAACATGCTCAGGAAAAATTAAACAAAATTTTTATGTCAATTTTAGTATATACAGAAAGTGAAGGCCAAAAATTTAAAAAAGCCGCTTTCGAAGTGGCATCTTATGCAAAAGAAGTTGCTGCTATGCTTGGTACAACTGTAACCGCTGTAAGTATTAATGGAGGGGATAGTAGCGAATTAGGAGCGTATGGAGTAGATAAAGTTTTAGAGATAAAAAATGATAAACTATCTACATTTAATGCAAAAGCATATGCAGATGCAATAAAACAAGCAGCAGTACAAGAAGATGCAAAGGTTGTTGTGGTGAGTTCTACAGCAGATAGCAAATTTTTGGCACCTTTACTAGCGGTACACCTTAATGCCGGATATGCTTCTAATGTTGTAGGATTGCCAGAGCGCGCTTCTCCTTTTAAAGTGAAACGTACCGCATTTACCAATAAAGCATTTAATGTTACAGAAATACCAACAGATGTTAAAGTAATTGGTTTGTCTAATAATGCTTTTGGTCTTAAAGAAAATGCTGGATCTGCAGCTTCTGAGACTTTTGAACCATCACTTTCTGATGGTGATTTTGGAGTACAGGTAACCGCTGTAGATAAAGCTACAGATAAAGTTTCTATTGCAGATGCAGAAATTGTAGTATCAGGAGGACGTGGGTTAAAAGGTCCCGAAAATTGGGGAATGATAGAAGAGCTTGCAGATGTGCTTGGCGCAGCTACAGCATGTTCAAAACCAGTAAGTGATATGGGATGGAGACCTCATAGTGAACATGTAGGACAAACCGGAAAACCAGTTGCGTCTAATCTGTATATTGCTATTGGAGTTTCTGGAGCCATTCAACACTTGGCAGGAATTAATGCCAGTAAAGTAAAAGTGGTAATTAATAATGATCCTGAGGCCCCTTTCTTTAAAGCTGCGGACTACGGAATAGTGGGAGATGCTTTTGAAGTAGTACCAAAACTTATTGAAAAATTAAAAGAATTTAAGTCGAATAACGCATAATTTTCATAAATTGTGCCCAATTAGGGGTTGTTTGAACCTACGTAGAAGTCCGCATGTTCAAACAACCTTTTTTTATTGAGAGCAATATGAGTTTAGTTCGACTGAACATAAAAGGAATATCATACAGTCAAACCCAAAATGGTGCTTATGCGCTAATTTTAAGTGAGGTGGATGGAGAAAGAAAGTTACCAATTGTTATAGGTGCTTTTGAGGCACAATCTATAGCTATTGCTTTAGAAAAGGAAATCAAACCACCTAGACCACTTACCCATGATCTTTTTAAGAATTTTGCAGATCGGTTTGATATTATAGTAAAGCAAGTAATTATTCATAAACTGGTAGACGGTGTCTTTTATTCCAGTGTTATTTGTGAACGCGATAAAATTGAAGAAATTATAGATGCCAGAACAAGCGATGCAATTGCATTAGCACTACGATTTCAAGCTCCTATATTTACCTATAAAAATATTTTGGATCAGGCTGGTATATATCTTAAAGTAAATCCTAAAAAGGATGATGAGACCGATCCCGAAAACCTCTTAGTAGATGAATTGGTTTCTGATGATGTTGAAATGGTAGGTAAAGAAACAAGTTATAAAGACTTATCTATTGAAGAACTCAATCGAATGCTTGATCAGGCAGTTACTAATGAAGACTATGAATTAGCAGCAAGGATTCGCGATGAAATTTCTAAACGAGGCTAATTTATATGTTAGGGTAAAAGATCTAATCTATTTTAAATGAGTTCAATTTATATGAAGAAAGGAGTACTTACTTTTCTATTATCTCTATTTGTTTTCACTATATTATCAGCACAATCCATAGAGAAAAAATGGGCTTTAGAAGAAGTTAATGGAGATACAGAAGAAACTTTTACCGTTAAAAAGGGAGATTATCTTTCATTAAAACAAGGCCAGTTTTCATATGCTTTTAATGGTGCTTCAGAAACACTACAAGGAGATTACTTACAACAAAATAATATTCTTTTACTTTTTCCTGAGACAGCTCAGGATTCTCTAATACGTTATAAGGTAACTACTTTAACGGATTCTACATTAGTGGTTACAAAAAAAGGAATTACATATGCTCTTACTGCTCAAAAAGGAACAGAACAAGTAACTCCTGTAACAGAAGTTAATCAACTTATACCTAATCAAGGATTTTCATTTAATAGTTTATGGAGAGGTGTTTTAGGAATGATAGTACTTCTGGTTATTGCCTACTTGTTTAGTAATAATAAAAAAGCAATCAATTGGAAAACTGTAGGAATAGGCCTCGGTGCTCAATTATTATTAGCTTTTGGAGTGTTGAAAGTAAGTTTTGTACAGAAAACCTTTGAGTTTGTAGGAAAGTTATTTGTTCTAATACTTGATTTTACCAGGGCAGGGAGTGAGTTTTTACTTGGGGATATGATGAATGTAGATAGTTTTGGATTTATCTTTTTGTTTCAGGTATTACCAACTATTATCTTCTTTTCGGCCTTAACATCTGTATTGTTTTATCTGGGAGTTATTCAGATTGTTGTAAAAGGTATGGCATGGATTTTAACAAAATTAATGGGTATTTCTGGAGCAGAAAGTCTAAGCGTTGCTGGTAATATCTTTTTAGGCCAAACAGAAGCTCCTTTGATGATCAAAGCATATTTAGAACGTATGACACGTTCAGAAATTCTTTTGGTGATGATTGGAGGAATGGCCACTGTAGCCGGTGGCGTTTTGGCTGCATATATAGGTTTTTTGGGAGGAGATGATCCTGTGTTAAGATTAGAATTTGCTAAGCACTTATTAGCTGCATCTGTAATGGCTGCTCCTGGAGCTATAGTGATTTCTAAATTACTATACCCTCAACAAGAACCTATTGATACCGATGTAAAAGTATCAACAGATAAAATAGGATCTAATATCCTTGATGCAATTGCTAACGGTACTACCGAAGGTCTTAAATTAGCAGCAAATGTAGGAGCAATGCTCCTTGTGTTTATTGCATTTATAGCAATGATAAATTATGGGTTTGGAAAATTTGGAGAGTTAACAGGTCTTGATCAATTCTTGGCTAATAACACTCCTTATGATAAGCTTTCATTAGAAGCGATTTTGGGAACCGTATTCGCACCTTTAATGTGGTTGATTGGAGTTGCCAAAGAGGATATGATGCTAATGGGACAATTATTAGGAATTAAATTGGCAGCAAGCGAGTTTGTAGGGTATATACAATTAGCAGATTTAAAAAACCCAGCCAGTGCTCTACATTTTACCTATAATAAATCTGTGATCATGGCGACTTATATGCTATGTGGTTTTGCAAATTTTGCTTCAATCGGAATACAAATCGGAGGTATAGGTTCGTTGGCACCTGGTCAACGAAAAACATTATCTGAATTCGGTATGAAAGCACTGATCGGAGGCACCATAGCATCCCTATTATCTGCTACAATTGCAGGAATGATAATAGGATAATAGTTTATTCATAATGTATTGTTAAAAACTATTGTACAACAATCCTTAAATCAATAAATTAAAGAGTACCTCGTATGCTATTTTTTGTATATTTGGAAAGCACTTTTAACTTTAAAGATTAACATAAACTGTAAGAGAGAATATGAGGCAATATCTTGATCTTGTGAATCATGTAATTGAAAATGGAAATGCAAAAGAAGATCGAACTGGCACAGGTACAAAAAGCGTTTTTGGTTACCAAATGCGTTTTGATCTTAGTGAAGGATTCCCTATGGTCACTACCAAAAAACTACATCTAAAATCTATAGTCCACGAATTATTATGGTTTTTGAAAGGAGATACCAATATAGGGTATCTTCAGGAGAATGGCGTTCGTATCTGGAACGAATGGGCTGATGATAATGGAGATTTAGGCCCTGTATATGGTCATCAATGGCGTAATTGGGATAATAATGAAATCGACCAGATCAAAGAAATAGTAGAGACGCTTAAAAGCAATCCCGATAGTAGGCGTATGTTGGTATCTGCTTGGAACCCAAGTGTTCTTCCAGATACATCAAAGTCTTTTTCAGAAAATGTGGCTAACGGTAAGGCGGCATTACCTCCCTGTCATGCTTTTTTTCAATTTTATGTTGCTAATGGTAAACTGTCGTGTCAACTGTATCAACGTAGTGCAGATGTTTTTTTAGGGGTGCCATTTAATATAGCTTCTTATGCTTTGTTTACCATGATGATGGCACAGGTTTGTGGCTATGAAGCAGGTGAGTTTATACATACTTTTGGAGATGCACATATCTATAACAATCATAAAGAACAACTAGAGCTTCAGCTATCTAGAACACCTCGAAAATTACCCAAAATGATACTTAATCCAGAGGTGAAAGATATTTTTGGCTTCGTTTTTGATGATTTCAAGTTAGTAGACTATGATCCGCACTCGCATATAAAGGGAAGGGTTGCAGTTTAAGCCCAAATTTTAAATGAACTACGATGAAAAAAACATTACTTATTTTAACACTTTTGCTTTCGGGAATTTCCTTTTCCCAGGATGCAATAATTTTATCGCAGGAAAATGCGAATGAAAAAGGAATCACACCACTGTGGCCAAAATGTGATCGGTCAAGACAAACCCCCGCACAATGTTTTGATCAAAAATTGAGAAATCATATTATTCAAAATTTTGAGTACCCAGAGATTGCTATGAACGAAGGATTAAGTGGTACAGTAACAGTAGAGTTTATTATAAATAAAAAAGGAAAAGTAGAAGTCCTTGAAGTTACAGGAGCACATAGATATTTACAAAGAGAAGCTATTAGAATTATTAGAGCTATCCCTAAGATGAAACCAGGTAAATGGGGAGAGAAACCAATAGCTGTAGCTTATACTGTTCCAATTACGTTTAGAAAACCACAGTAATATAGAGGTTGACATTCTAATTTTAACATTGGATTAACCTTGTTATAGGATAAAAAATAATAAAAATCAGTAAATTTGAGTGTATACGTAAGTCGTATACACTCTTTTTTATGATCATTATAGATAATTTAATAACTTCCTTTTTAAGAACCCGATCAGATACCGAAGAAATTTGTGCACCTCTCCAGATTGAAGATTATGTGATCCAACCTATTGTAGATGTTTCACCTCCAAAATGGCATTTAGGGCATACTACCTGGTTTTTTGAAGAATTCATTCTGTCAAAATATGTATCAGGTTTTAAACGATTTCATCCAGAGTATGCCTATGTTTTTAATAGTTATTATGAAAGCGTAGGAAAACGAGTAATCCGTACCGATAGAGGAAATCTTTCTAGACCAACCGTAAGTGAGGTATACGAATATAGAGATTATATTACCTCGCACTTACAGACTTTTTTAGAAGAAAATGATGACCCAAAAATCAGAGAGTTGGTAGAGATTGGGATTCATCATGAAAAACAACATCAGGAATTATTGATTACTGACATAAAATTTATATTAGGAAATAACCCGTTGTTTCCTAAGTACAATGATACGTTTTCTGAAAACACTAGTTTTGATGATGATCAAACTTCTGGATATAGTACGGTAAAAGAAGGTATATATGAAATTGGGTATGAGGGAAATGAGTTTTGTTATGACAATGAACTTGGCAGACATAAGGTATTTCTAAGAGAATACACCATTGCAAATACACTTGTAACTAATAAAGAATATCTTGAGTTTATAGAGGATAAAGGATATAAAAACAGTCTGTTATGGCATGCAGAAGCTTGGGATTGGATACATAAAGATAATATCAAAGCTCCATTATATTGGCATAAAATAGATGAACAATACCATCAGTATACCTTACAGGGATTAAAAACAGTGGATTACACAGCTCCAGTCACTCATATTTCATTCTATGAAGCATTTGCTTTTGCTCAATGGAAAGGAGAGCGCTTACCAACCGAATTTGAATGGGAAACTGCTCAGTCTCTTTTCAAATGGGGAATACGATGGGAATGGACAGAAAGTGCATACTCACCTTATCCAAACTACAAAAAAGCTCCCGGGGCATTAGGGGAGTACAACGGAAAATTTATGGTAAATCAAAAGGTGCTACGAGGAGGATCTGTAGCTACACCACGAAACCATACAAGACCAACATATCGTAATTTTTTTCACCCAAACCTTAGATGGCAATTTACAGGATTGCGATTAGTGAAGGATAAATAACTCTATTTTTTTTACATGAATTCTAAAGATCAAAAAGTACTGGTTTCTACTTTCGAGAAAGAAGTATGCGAAGGTTTAACTGCGTTTCCCAAATACCTGTCATCCAAATTTTTTTATGACGAAATTGGAGACGAACTCTTTCAGCAGATAATGGCATTGCCAGAATATTATCTTACACGAGCAGAGTATGAAATTTTTGCAACTCACAAATCCGATATTATTCAAAAATTCGATACCAATAAAGAAGGTTTTGACTTAATAGAATTGGGAGCAGGAGATGGGAAAAAAACAAAAGTGTTATTACAAGAATTACTAAATCAAAACTACGATTTTACATATAGCCCTATTGATATTAGCGAAAATGCTATTGATGGATTGGTGAAAAACTTAAACCAGGAAATGCCAGAAGTTATGGTTCAAGGGCAAATAGGTGAGTATTTTGAAGTCTTAGATCGATTAAAACATATAAGCGATCGTAAAAAAGTAATCATGGTTCTAGGGTCTAATATTGGGAATCTATTGCACGCCAGAGCTATTCAGTTTTTGAAAAAATTATATAATGCAATGCATACTGGTGATTTGCTTTTTATAGGATTTGACCAAAAAAAACATCCTCAGAAAGTTTTAGATGCATATAACGACAAATCTGGAGTAACAGCAGCTTTTAATAAGAATGTTTTAGCAAGAATTAATAAAGAACTTAATGGGAATTTTGATCTGGATAAGTTTATGCATTGGGAGACATATGATCCCGAAAATGGAACCGCTAAAAGTTATTTGGTGAGCAAAGAAAAACAAACTGTCGATATCGATAGTTTGTCGTTGCAAGTTCACTTCGAAGCCTGGGAGAGTATTCATACCGAGATTTCTCAGAAATATGATGATGATATTGTAAAGTGGCTGGCAAAAGAATCTGGTTTGAAAATTGTGAAATCTTTTTCGGATCAGAATAACGATTACAAAGATTATCTAATTACAAAAGAAGAATAAAAAACAAAAAACACCCAGAATATGAAAGCAATTTGGAATGGACAGGTATTAGCAGAAAGTAATGATACTAAAGTGATAGAGAATAATCACTATTTCCCCCCCGAAGCAATAAAAAAAGAATTTTTTAAATCCAGTGATACACATACTAATTGCCCTTGGAAAGGAGTAGCATCGTATTATACGATCGAGGTAGATGGAAAAGAAAATAAAGATGCGGCATGGTATTACCCAAATACTAGTGATCTGGCAAAGCAAATCAAAGGATATGTTGCTTTTTGGAAAGGTGTTGAAGTTGTGGATTAACACTTTTCAACACCTTGTATAAATTTATAGAGTTATAAATCAATTATACGACAAGTAAACTATTGTCTGCAGCTGCAAAATCGTTCCACTGATATCCGTCAGCTTCGATCTCGTTTGTCCATTCACCATCTACAACATATTTAAATTCAAATTTGTTGTCTTTAGGAAGATCAATGGTTCCTTTAAAGTTTCCGTTTTTTAACTTTTTCAAAATGGTAGCTTCTGTATTCCATTCATTAAATTCTCCGGCTACGCTTACATTATTTGCTTCTTTCGCAGGAACGATAAAAGTAACTTTACAAATAGGTTTAGATTTTAAGTATTGCTTAGTAATCGCCATAATTTATATACTATTAAATATTGGTTAATAAATTTATAACTAAGTTACTATAAAACAATAAAAACGAAAAGAGGGAAACGTCAGATTATCAGTAATTTAATCAACACTTAACAATAAGATATTAACGATAACGATGTAGTACATCAATTAATTTTTCTATATCCTCTTTGGTATTATAAAAATGAAGACTAATTCGAATCCCTGGTCCTCGAAGAGAAGTAATTATATGATGTTTTTTTAAATGTGCATGTAATTTCTGATCCCCCTTTATATTAAAAATTGTACTATGTCTTTGGCGTTTTACCACATTTTCTTCTAATACATTTAGTTTGGCAAATTCTGATTTTGCATAATCACTTAATGTGTTCATATGTTCTTCAATAGTTGCAATGCTTATTTTGTTTAAAAAATTTAGAGAGTATTGTAGGCTTCCAAAATTGAAGGTGTCTAGATGACCACATTCAAATCTTGCTTGCAAACTTGTGTATGATGGATCATAATTGGTTTTAGCAGCAGCATCGATATATGAAGAAGGTGTAATCTGATCTAATACTTTATGGTTAAACAACATAAATCCATTACCATACCCGCCCAGTAACCATTTATAACCACTACATCCCAAAATATCAATCCCCGAAGCATTAAAATCGAAAGCCCTGGTGCCACAAAACTGTGTAGCATCAGCAATAAAAAGTATATCAGGATGTTTGGCTTTTAATTGGGTAAGGAAATCAAGATCTATTGCAATACCATTAATGTATTGTACCAGGCTAAATGCAAAAATATCAGGCTTATGTTTTTGTATGGCATTTTCAATATTTTGTTCTACTGTAGCATCTATTGTTGCGTAACAAACATTAAATCCTTTACTGGTGACAGCAAAGTTAATAGAAGGATAGTCTTCATCCAGCATTAAGACCTTTTTATTTTTATCTAACCCGCTCAATATTGTATTGAAGCCTAGAGAAAAATTAGGAGTTAATACTACATTGTCATCAGAGCTTCCAAAAAATGTTGCAATAGTTTTGCGCACACTATTTAAAAAATTCTGTTGATGATCTCTAAACAGACTTCCGCCAATAAGAAAATCTAAATCATGTTCCTGTCTAAAATCTAAAAGCGAATCATAAAGTAATCCAGAAGATGCTGTGTTGAGATAGGTATTGTTAGATAAAACAGGAAATTCTTTTCTTAAATTCTTCATAAGTAATTTTAGTGCTTTTTGGTAAAAACTATATCTTTACTTGCCGGTACTAAGTTAGCATTAATATGTTTTCAAAAAAGAAAGAAACAATACAAATTGACCCACAGCAGCGTGAGTTATATGAGCATGCACGTAAGCGCGTTATTCAGAAAAAAAGATTATTTCAACATTTCATCATTTTTTTAGTTGGTTCTGTGTTTTTTGCGATTCTTAACCTGGCATTTGGTTACGGAAAAGAAGTTACATTATTTGGGATAGACTGGTATATTATAGCAATACTATGCTGGGCATTCCTTTTGGTAGTACATTTTTGTAATGTATGGTTGTTTAGTACATTTATGGGGCAAGAGTGGGCAGATCGCCAGATGGAGCGTTTAATTACCAAACAAAAAGAAGAAATTGCTTTACTTCAGAAAGATGTAGATTTAATGTACCCCAAAGAAGAATTGGTTAAAAAGAAAGAAGGATTTATAAAAGGAAAAACATCAGAGATTGTGGGAGAGTTAAAAGAAACAAAGAGTGTGATTACAATGATTGCTGCGGCTGGAGAAAATAATGCCTTAGGTAAAGATAATGACCTGGTTTGGCATTTACCAGATGATTTTAAGCGGTTTAAAAAACTAACGACTGGTCATCATATTATCATGGGGCGTAAAACTTTTGAAACTTTTCCTAAATTACTCCCTAATCGTGTGCATATTGTAATCACCAGAAATACAAACTATCAGGCAGAAGGTGTAATAGTAGTACATAATATACAAGATGCTTTAGAGATAGCCAAAGGAGATACACAACCTTTTATTATAGGAGGTGGTGAGATTTATACTATGGGGATGGATCATGCAGATTGTATTGAATTAACCAGAGTACATGAATCTTTTGAAGCAGATGCTTTTTTTCCTGAAATTGATACCAAAATCTGGAAATTAGAGAAAGAAGAATTTCATGATATAGACGAAAAGCATAAGTATCCATTTACGTATTTGACGTATATCAAAAAATAATGCGCTCTTTAAAGCTTACATCTCATTTTGAAGAATTACTTTCAGAAAATATAATAGCGATACAGCCATTATCAGGAGGAGATATTAATGACGTCTGTCTTATACACACAAATCAACAAAAATTTGTTGCCAAAGTTAATAGTGCTTCAGAATTTCCTGGGATGTTTGAGGCAGAAGTCAAAGGTCTTGAAAAACTTAAAGATTCAAACACATTTACCATACCAGATATTATTCATTTTGGTGAATCTGATGATGTTGCTTTTTTGATATTAGAATATATTGATTCTGGAAAACAAGCAGATACTTTTTGGGAAATATTTGGAGAACAACTAGCGGGCCTACACCAACAAAATGATTCTTATTTTGGTTTCGAAAATGACAATTATATCGGGAGTTTACCACAGTATAATACTGTATGTGATTCTACATACCAATTCTATGTGACCCAGCGACTACAACCACAATTTGAATTGGCGCGACAAAATGGTTTCTTATTCTCAGATGTAGATACATTTTATAATATGCTTAAAGATGAAATACCAGACGAAAAACCAAGCCTGATTCATGGTGATTTATGGAGTGGTAATTTTATGATTGACATGCAAGGATATCCTTGTCTTATCGATCCGGCAGTTGCATACGCACCCAGAGAAATGGATATAGGTATGATGCATCTTTTTGGAGGTTTTAATTCTAGCGTATTTGATATCTACAATGAAGTTTTTCCGCTTGTAGAGAATTGGAAAGATCGATTATCGATTTGGCAATTATATTACCTTTTGGTTCACCTTAATCTATTTGGGAGTTCATATTACAATAAGGTAAAAAGTATTGTAAAGCGGTATTCGTAATAAACTCACCTTACTTTTTTTTAGACGGTTATATAAATTAGGTATAAACAATTTGAATTATTTTTTTCAGTTCCGAAAAATGAAACTGAGATGTTCTATTATTGCATATAATATTACATTTTGATCTATATAGTCTCTTACGATTAAAAAAAACGTAAACCATTACCTAACTTATAATTAACTAGTTTAAAATGAAAAAACAACTATTATTTCTTTTAACCATTATTGTTAATATCAATTGCTATTCACAAATTTCTTTTCAAAAAGGATATTATATCGATAATTCTGGCCAAAAAATTGATTGCCAAATTAAAAATATTGATTGGAAAAATAACCCAACCGAATTCGAATATAGATTATCAGAAGATACAGAACACAAGAAAATCACTATCAAATCTGTTAAAGAGTTTGGGGTTTATGATATATTAAAATATCGTAGACATGTAGTTATGATTGAGAGATCAAGCAATGCAATGAACAAGTTGAGTACTAGTGGAAATTTTACATTTAAGGAGGAAGAACTTTTTTTAAAGGTAGTAATAGAAGGAAAAGCTAGTTTGTACTCATTTGAAGATAAAAACTTGTCAAAGTTTTTTTATAGCGTAGATAATTCTGAAGTTAAGCAATTAATATTTAAAAAATACTTGACCCCAGAAAACAAAATAAATATAAACAATAGATACAGACAGCAGTTATGGAGTGATTTAAAATGCAAAGGCATTTCAATGAACACTTTTAAAAATGTGGATTATTATAAAAATGAACTAAAAGTTCTTTTTGAGAAATACAATAAATGTAACAATTCAGAATCTATCAATTTTGAAAACAAACAGAAAAGAGATTTGTTTAATTTAACCGTTAGACTTGGTTTAAATAGTTCTTCTCTATCCATACGCAATGATGCTTTGTTTTCATCATATAATATGGATTTTGACAATAAATTGGGATTTAGGCTTGGAGTTGAAGCTGAATTCATTTTACCATTTAACAAAAACAAATGGGCCGTACTGGTTGAACCAAAATATCAATATTATAAATCAGAAAACGAAAGAATTTTAAACCCGAATACTGTTATTGAGCGAACAGAACAGATTAAGGTGGATTACAAGTCTCTAGAAATACCTGTTGGAATTAGACATTATATGTTTTTAAGCGAAAACTCAAAATTATTTATCAATAGCTCTTTTGCATTTGTTTTGAATCTAAACTCAAATATTACTTTTGAACACAGCGAAGATTTAGATATTCAGGCAGGAAGCAATTTAACTTTTGGTTTAGGGTACAAATATAATGATAAATATAGTTTGGAATGTAGATATGGATTAAGTCATGATATCTTAAATGATTATGCAGATTGGAGCTCTGATTATAAAACACTGTCTATAATCTTTGGGTATTCTATATTTTAAATAAGACAACTTGTTGCGTTAGGGATAGTAGTAGAAATCCCGAGTATTGTCTTTTTAAGCTATGATACTGAGCTTGGCGAAGTGTTGTCTAGGGGTAGATCATGCGAGGAATTGTAGCGAATAGCCCGCCCGAACGCCCAAAACAAAAATTCTAGTTACTCGTACCAACTTTATCCTTACTTTTGTCAAAATTTTAAATATACAGTATCATATGAACGCATATGTATTTCCTGGTCAAGGAGCTCAATTTTCAGGAATGGGTCTTGATCTATATGAAAACTCAGACATCGCTAAAGAACTTTTTGATAAAGCAAATGATATCTTAGGGTTTGAGATTACCAAAATTATGTTTGAAGGTACGGCAGATGAGTTAAAACAAACTAAAGTAACACAACCTGCTATCTTTTTACATTCTGTTATCTTAAGCAAAGTATTAGGAGATAGTTTTAAACCAGATATGGTTGCAGGACATTCTTTAGGTGAATTTTCTGCTTTAGTTGCTAACGGAACTCTTAATTTTGAAGATGCATTGCGATTGGTATCTAAACGAGCGATGGCTATGCAAAAAGCGTGTGAGTTGAAACCATCTACAATGGCAGCTGTTTTAGGATTAGAAGATGAGGTAGTAGAGCAGGGGTGCGAAGAAATAGATGGGATTGTAGTAGCAGCAAATTATAATTGCCCTGGGCAATTAGTAATCTCTGGCGAAGTAGAAGCTATCGAAAAAGCATGTGAATTGATGAAAGAAAAAGGAGCCCGAAGAGCATTGGTATTACCAGTAGGAGGAGCATTTCATTCGCCATTAATGGAACCTGCCAGAGAAGAATTGGCAGCAGCGATTGAAGCGACTACTTTTAATACCCCCAATTGCCCTGTGTATCAAAATGTGACGACAGAAGCGGTTACAGATCCAGAAGAAATTAAAAAGAACTTGATCGCACAGCTTACGGCACCTGTAAAATGGACGCAAAGTGTGCAAAATATGATCAAAGATGGCGCAACATCATTTACAGAAGTTGGGCCAGGAAAAGTATTATCAGGATTGGTGAAAAAAGTAGATCGATCTATGGAAACTATTTCTGCTTCGATTTAAGAAATATCAATAATTATAGTATAAACCTCGCAGGAGATGCTACACTAAGTTCGGCATTAGTCTGTGAGGTTTTTTTTATGATCGATATGTGCTGTTTACTACTTTTCGTTTTTAAGATCTAATAGGTCTTTTTCATATTCTTCTAACCTCCAGTCAGCATTTTTTTTGCCGAGTCGAATAGCACGTTGGTAATACATTATAGCTTCTTTTTTGTTTTTTAAAGCACGATAAACATCGCCTAATCCATTAACCGGGCGTGCCGCATTAGGGGATTTATTAGTGAAAAAAGTATACAACTCTTTTGCTTTCTCTGGCTGGTTGTGTTTCATATAAAATGCTGCAAAGACACATCCCCAGTTTGTTCTTAGGTTTTCAAGAAAACCGTTAGGTTTAAACTGATTTATAAAAGTGTCAAATGCAGTATAATTGTCTTCATCAGAAGCTTTTTTGACGAGATTCCACATAGTACCCTGAGCGACTTTTTCGGGAAAACCAAACTGTACGGCTCTCTTTTTATAATAGGTAATCACATTATCCATTCCGCCTAATTTTTTGTATTCTTCTAAGGAGTTGAACCGAAGTTCTGGATAATTATGAAAATATTGCTTTATACCATGATAAAGGGTGTGGTATGAGGTAGAGCGATGTTCTTCGTTCTGCAGATAGGTATACTCCCATCTCAATGTATTTGGAGCTTCTGATTCTAGTTTGTTTTTAAGGTATTCGGCGCCTTTTGTTACGACACCTTCATGGGTACTGGAAGTAAAAAACAGGAAAGTTTCGAGCTTTTTCTTTGCGCTAAGGATACTATCCAGAGATTTCATTCTGTTTGCAGATATCGGTAAGCTGGTATCATAAATGGGAAAAGGACTTGCGGCCAGGTATCCGTTAAATAACTCAGGGTTTTTGGCCATCGTTTCAATAACAAAGCCCCCGGCATATTCCCACCCGAATAGTAATCGCTCTCCAGATGTTTTAAATTCCTGATCTACATAAGGAATAAGTTCTTGAGCTATAAAACTTAAAAAGGTTTTTGCTCCAGAACTAAAATGACCAAATCGCTTGGGGTACGTATTTGTGATACCTACTATAATATGTTCTGGAGTGAGTTTAAATTTTTTAAAGGATTGTGATACACTTATAGCATGAAGAAAAAGCCGTTGCCCGTCTAATACATAAATTACAGGGTATTTTTTTGAAGAATCATTATAATCTTCGGGTAGGAAAATTTGAATTTTTCTTTCTTCATCTAATATTTTAGAAGGAATCACAATGTTCTTCCCTATAGTATTTTCTGTTATTTGGATTTGTGCAAATGAAAAACAGAAGATAAAACTAAATAGAATACATAATAAAAATAGATGTTTAATATTCATAGCAATACAATGTATAAAATGATAGAAATTAACCTGTTGCGCATTTTGATATTTTTGAATCCCAAATTCGTCAATTCGAGTGCTTCGACCATAGGAAGAAGTGTATCGAGAATAGGATTTGGGATCAAAAAAGCTATTCTAGATAGTCCTGCTGAGCTAGGTCGAAGTGCAATTTTTCTTCGTTTCACTATGAAAAACCACTCGAATTGACGCTTTTTTTATAGTATTAATCTTAAAATGCACAACGGGTATAAATTATCGTTTACCTTGTTTCTCAAGTTTGGTTTTGATTTTAGCTAATTGCTCTTCATACTCAGATAAATATTCGTTATCATATTCCTGAGCAAGTTGTATCGCCTTTTGCTGTGCTTCAAGAGCAGCATTAAGTTGATTATCTTTTTCTAACGCTTCAGATAGACTGCTATATGCCCAGGGAGATTGGGGACGATACTGTATTCGTCGTTTAAAAACCTCTATAGATTCTTTAACTCTTCCATCATCTAGTAATTTTTTACCGATAAATCGTAAAGAATTTACACTATTCCATCGTTCAGCTTTTGGTAAAATAGAAAAGCCATATGTTGTTGATAGCTTTTGGTGATAAACATCAATATTCTTTAAAGCATTACCTGGTTGTTTTATGATATCTCTAAATTTTGGAGACCATTTTTCTTTCGGAAAAATCATTTCTATCGAAGAAAGCAGTGCTTTTGTGATACATGCGTAATGATCTTCATTAGGAATCACTTCAACTTTTAGGTTTAAGTTTTTTGAAGTAAATGGAGATAATCGTTTTTTCAACTCCTCCATGTTTTTGATATAGGATTTGTTTTTACTAATATCATTTTCAGAGGCACCCAAATAGAATTGTGCTTTACGATTGGGGTTTTTAACAAAACTTTCTTCAAAAGCGTCTATGAAGGTGGTGTTGGACTGATAGCCCATACCAATCATATCTGCTGTGGCAACAGTAATATGTGCCTGAAACAGATCTGGTTCCTTTGCAAATGTGTGTAGTGGATATACACTACTTCCTGATACTCCAATGATCATTCTGTAATCAGCAGCGCGATATTGTTCTTTTAAATACGGAAATAGTTCTTCTTTAAGGTGTTTTGTGAATTTATCTGGATCGGCATTAAATTCAAGTTTCTCTCTGTTTCCCCACATGCCATTATTATATACATTAGGAGCATAATGTGTTTCTTCTTCAAAACTAATAACAATAGCTTCGGGCATTCGAGTAACAGAACTTAGATGTCGTATAACTCCAGATATCATTTGAAAAAATTTAACACCATGAGAACCGCTTATCATCACTACAGGATACGTATGATCTTTTGATGCTACATGAAAGCTTTCTGGAACGTAAATATTCATTACTCTATTTTCATCCAATATCTTAGAATGAAAAGTAATCTTTTCTGCATAAGTGATAGGGGAAGAGGAGATTTTGGATAACGAAGATTCATGAGATTGTTGCGCTTTCCCGGTAAAAATAAATGTAAATAAAAGAATTGTAATTATAGAGAAACGGTTCGTTTTCATAATGTGCTTGATGAGGATTTTTATTAATAATTGATTTGTTTTTCATGCCATACCATAATGGTCGATTTATGATTACCAATATTCTTCGATATAGTAGATTTTATCTTTTCTAAATTTTATAAGTGTCATTGTACTCTTGGTTTCATTCTCTTGTAATTCTTCTATAACAATAGCATTCAATCCAATAATCATATTTACGATTTTGCTTTTTGGAAAATCATTATATCTACCTTTTTTTAAGAATTTTACGGTATTGTTATAAAGCAATTCTCTTGAATATATACCGCCATAACCTGGGTGGTTATATTCAAAATCTGAGGTGTAAAAACGATATAAAAAGTCTACATCTGCTACTGTAGATCCTTTTTTAAAGACTTTTTGATGAGCATCTTTATATTTTTTGAAAACTGATTTTAATTCTTTTTTAGATAAAGGTTTAATTTTTTCGTATTCGGCTGCTACAATATCTGTGACTTCTTTCCACCTTGGGTCGGTATATAGAGATTTTAAATCACTATCATTTGTTAGTTGCTTATAGTTAGAAAACTTTCCTTCTTTTGCTATTTTAAGTAATTGTAGAAATGCAGCATCTGATTCTTTTGCCAATGCCCAGGCGCATGCTGCATTAAATCGATTAGAAATTTCTTTGTCAGACATATTTGGTTGATTGCCTAATACAGCGAATGCTTCTGTGTATTTTTGTCCCGATGTATGAAATTCTTTAGATTGGTATAACCTCCAGGCTTCTTTTAATAATTTAGAATACGATTCGTTTTCTTGCCCAAATCCCTGGGACATTAAAAAACTCATCAACATAACTACAATTTTACTTCTCATGTTTTTAGTAATAACCTGAGTTAAATATAGTGTGTAGTTAAAAAACTAATCTTAAAATAGTGATGAATTAGGGTAAAAAAACAGTAAAGCGTTTCTTTTTATCGTTGAAGAATTAAAGTAAGTACTTGCTTAAAATTGCACCCATTTTCTGAATGCAGAAGTAGTACTCGAACTAGTGATTACACTTTGCTCAACTCCATCAAGAATAATTAACAATCTGTTTTTACTATGACTGTCCATTGCTTTGATGTGATTGATATTCACCATTTGACTTCTGTTAATTCTGAAGAAAACTTTTGAGTCTAGCTGATCGGTTAGAGTACCTATTTTTTGCGTTGCTCTATGTATATTGCCTTTTGTATCTGTAATCTTACAAAAATCTCCATACGCTTCAATTAGGGATATTGTATTGGTATCGATTAACTTGATCCCATTTCCTTTTTTAATCACAAAACGTTTTAGGAACTGTCTTTTTTCGGGAGTCATTAATTCTTTAAGTTCTTTAAAAACATTTTTGTCTACCGAAGGCGTATTTTTTGGTAATGCAATAAGTGTTTCATATTTGCGAAGTGCTTCAGAAAGCTCTTCTTTCGAATAGGGTTTTAGAATATATGCAATGCCATTAGTTTTAAAAGCATCTAATAGAAACGTATCATAAGCAGTACAAAAGATAATAGGAGAAGATATTGGCATTTGATCAAAGAGATCAAATGCATTACCGTCTAATAATTGAATATCTGAAAGGATTAAATCATACTGGTGTTTAGATAACAAAGCTGTGGCCTCATTTACTGATCTGGACCAATCCAAAGTAAGATCTGACTCAAAATACTCAGTAAGATATAGTTCAAGTTTTTCATAAGCCGGAATTTCATCTTCTAAAATCAGAATATGCATGGGATCAACGATGTGGTTTTAGTCTTTTAATGTTAAAAGTGGTAGCGAAACAGTAAAATACGCTTTATTTTCTTCAATAGCTACTTCTCTATCAGAAAGCAAAACATACCGTTTTTTTATGTTCTGTAGACCACTTCCCGAAGAAAGGTTCGTTTCTATGGTGTTCGAAGTATTGTTTTTTACCAGAATATTATCTTCGGTAATTGTGATTTGTGTAGTAATGATTTGATCATTCGTCGGTTTATTGTGTTTCACAACATTTTCAATAACGGTCTGTAATGCACCAGTAGGTAAATACTTGTCTTTTGGTAAGTTGGTTTCTGGTATTTTAAATTCATAAGAATGTCCAAATCGTGTTTTGATAAGAAAGAAGTAGTTTTCGGCTAATTTTATTTCCTCTTTCAAAGAGACAACCTCCTGATCCTTGGTTTGGATTAGGTAGCGATATAATGCAGCTAATCGGGCAGTATACACTTTTGCTTTTTGAGGAGAAGAATCAATAAGCGCATCCATAGTATTTAGGCTATTAAACAAAAAATGAGGATCAAACTGTGATCGTAATAATTTAAGCTCTGTTTCTCGTTGTTCTTTTTCAATCTGATTAACTTTTATAAAGTTTTCATAGTACTTTTTGCCTAATAATAGTCCTAATGGTATGGCAATATCTACCGCAGAATTATAGTAACTTTTAAATAATAAAAGAGGATGCATATTAGAAAAAGTAAGTGGATTACCTGAGGACCAAAACTCAAGAAGAAGAGACCCAAATCCAACTAAAATAACACTTGCAAGTGCCAGCATAAAAAACAGAAGATATTTTTTGTTTTTAACCAGTAATTCTGTGATAAGATACTTAAAAAGAAATAGTAGAATACTAGTTTTTACCCAAAACAGAGGCATGTTTACCAGATATTGTAATAATGCCATGTCCAAAATATAGTATCGAGCCATATCCCAGAGGGTAGCCAGAACAAAATAAAAAACCAGAAGTTTATAATCTGATGTATTAAGCTTTAAATATGTCATAGATTACAAAGATAGTATTCAAACCAAATAGGAGATTTTTACTTTTTGATTTTACATTTGTTATTTCGCTTTTGCGAAAGCAATTTTTACAGCTAATCCTGTTAGTACAGAAGCCATAAACCATTTTTGAACCCTTACCCATACTGGATTTTTTGCAAACCAACCCGCCATTTTTGCTGCCGAAATAACAATAAGAAAATTGATTGAAAAACTAATAATAATCTGCATCATCCCTAATTGAAAACTTTGTCCCAAAATTGATCCGTATTCTGGTTTGATGAATTGAGGGAAAAAGGATAAATAAAACAATGCCATTTTAGGATTGAGTACATTGGTAAGAAGCCCAATATTAAATAATTTAAAAGGCTTGTCTTTTGTTAAAGAACGATCGGCATCAAAGATTTTAGTGCCACCAGATCTAATCGTATTATAGGCTAAGTATAATAAATAACCAACTCCGAGGAATTTAACAATCACAAAAGCATAGGGTACTGCAAAAAAGATGGCAGTTAACCCAAAGGATACCATAAGAATGTGAAACAAAAATCCGCAGATAACTCCAAAAAGCGAAATGATTCCCGCCTGTCTCCCCTGGGATAAGGATCTAGAAATAAGATAGATCATATTAGGTCCGGGAGATAGTACCATTATTAGTGAGGCGAGAGCAAATACAAGAAATTCGTGGATAGGAATCATATATTTTAATTACGGGTTTATAGGGTAAAAGTATTGTTTTTTTCTAAGTTAAGAATCCTATTATGTTGTATTGACACTTAATTTGTATTTGTCGAATGTAAAATCCTTATGGTATTATAATTTATTAAATGTAACTGGTTTACAGATATCTGTATTTCTCCCTTACGGAAAAACCATAATTTCGCTTTGATTACGATATTAAAACCGTAAAGAATACTATTTAGAAAACCAACTTTTCATGTTTCGTAGTACAGTGTACATTTTTAATCTATAGTTATGAATTTGATGGTAAAGCAAATACGATTGATAGAGCGAGTTGATCAACTTATTCGTCTGCAAGCTACGGGCTCACCAGAAGAACTGATCTCTAAATTAGGCATCTCAAAAACCAAATTATACCGCATTATTAATACGATGAAAACTTTAAATGCTCCTATCGAGTATGATATCACGCTACAAAGTTTTGTGTATGCCGAACCGGTAGGATTTACTTTTGGATTCTATACAAAAAATCAAAAAGCAAAAATCCTTAATGGTTTTGGGAGATAACCAGAAGTATAGATTATATAAAACTAAATACTACATATGAGGCCCAAAATCATAAATCTACCCCCTCATTTCTTAAAAAAAAACATTTTTCCAGTTCCGTTTTTCAGAACTGGGATGTCTTATCATTATACACAATTTGTTTATTAACTAGGATGTATTGTAAAATTTTATAGCATGCAATAGATCACAAAATCATTAATATACTATGTCTAAAGAAAATTATGATGTAAAATTAGCTGTATTAGAAACACTACCACAAGAAGAAATAAAGGCACCTACACTTCCCGTTGATGTATTTATTCAAGAAGCCGAAAACTTGTACGTATGGACAGAGGAAGACAAAGAAATATTACTAGCCAAAGGGTTGGATTGGAAGATGTTTGTAGAGGATTTACCTATTAGAACTGGAGCCTGTCGATATGCACAGGCCATGTGGATGAAAGAACGATATAGCCAGGAAGAAGCCTCCAAAGTTTGGAAAGAAAAATCTCCTAAAGCATACGAGTTTAGAAATGATTTGCTTGCCGATTTGCGCTTTACGTTTCGCAAGAGACCAGACCTTATCACTCGTGTACGAGCTATTGCAGATGGAGAAGGGGATGCAGATATGATCCAGGATTTGATGGATATTAGTGTACTGGGTAAAGCCAATGTGCCAGAACTCGAAAAAAAGAAATACGATCTTCGAAACTTAGAACTGGCCGCACAGAAATCAGATACTCTGGCCGAATTACTGGCCAAAGCTAACGGAACTACTTTAGATAATTCTAAAGCCAAAGAAATCAGGGATAGAGCCTTTACTCATCTTAAAGAGGCTGTAGATGAAGTTCGGGATACTGGGAAATATGCTTTTAGAAAAGACCCCGAGCGTTATAAAGGATATATTAGTCAATATAAACGTAGATAATCGAGAGCTATAACTAGCCCGCGCCTAAGCTTAAGGTTTCTGTGCAATCATGGAGCCTGATCATACTGCGCGGGTTGGTTTTATAGCTCTGGGGAGAGCAGTCGGTATACCGATGGTCGATATAATTAGTGCGAGGAAAAACACAATGATGTGACGAAGATATATAATGTGCCGATGATCGATAAAAATGTTGTGAGGATGATGTTACTTATACCGATGGTTAATACATACCAATTGTGGATACTGTTTTTATTGTAATAAAAGGAAATGTATTCATTTACATATGAGTATGACATCACGGTACAAAGTTTTGTATACGCTGAGCTCGTTGATTTTACTTTTGGATTCTATACAAAAGATCGAAAAACAAATATTCTTAACCCTTTTATAGGCTGGCTAAGAGAACGGTTAATCCAAACCAAATATCAGATACCTAAAACCTCTTCGAATTTATTTTTAAAAAAACTTTCATTTTTTTTTTTCTCAGTCCCGAAAAACGAAACTGGGATGCTTTAATATTGCATTGGGAATACGATTAAAAACACAAAAAACAAGTTCATTTATAATGCTTTACCTATGTTTTTAGATGCTTGCTAAAGATGACTTCACCAGTATAGAGTTTCTGGTTTGTTTTCATAGTTGGTTAGGAGTTTACTAAGGGGTAAGCAATTGAACAATTCAATCCTTACAAAAATTACTTTTATGAAAAAACAACTTTTATTCTTTGTTTTTATGCTGAGTGCTGTGATGGTGGGTCAGGAGTTACCAGATCTGGCTCCTCCTACTCCAGAGGTAGCCGCTATGGGTAAATATCTTGATGTGCCAGTGAGTCTTTTTACAGGCACTCCTAATATTTCGATTCCACTGGCCAGTATCTCCGAGGGCATGCTGAGTGCTTCGGTCTCTGTGAGTTATCATGCTTCAGGGATTAGAGTAGGTGAGATGGCCTCCCGAGTGGGATTAGGCTGGTCACTTCATGGCGGAGGTATGATCTCCCGCCAGGTTCGCGGTATTGCCGATGACCACACCGAAGGCTTTATTAATACCAGTAACACAATTGATCATTATTTTGCCCAGGATGCCAATGGGCGAGCACAATTATTTCAATCCGCCTTATCAGACAACCAGGATTTTGAATCAGATGTCTACCATATCAATGTCGCCGGGTTGTCAGGCAAGTTCTTTTTTAATCAGAACGGTACTATCGTTATGCATCAAAAGAGTGATTTAAAGATTGTGGCGCTTCGTGATGGGATTACCATTTCAGGATGGCAGGTGACCACCCCAGAAGGAGTGCTCTATAGTTTTGGAGTCATTCCGGGAACTACTCAACAGGTAGCTGAAATCAAGGAGACCCGTTTTTTTTCGCAAGCAACTAATTTACCTTCAAGAATTATAGAACATACTACGGGATGGTACTTAACTCAGATTTCTGATTATCGTGGGAATCAAATCAATTTTAACTATACCAAGGGGACTCAACAGATTACCTATTGGAATATAACGGGGCAAAGTAAAAATTTAATAGGAGTTGGATCATCGTGTAGTAGCAGTACTGCAGAGCCTGTTTCTTTGACAGAAGATAAGTATACCCCTACCTATTTATCATCTATCACGACTACTCAAGGTAGTATTGTTTTAGAATATAATGATACCCGTATAGATCTTAAAAATGACAAAGCGCTTACCGGGGTCAAACTGTTAGATAGCAACAATGCTACTATTGATCGATATGTGTTGGAACAAGGATATTTTACTTCTGCTGGGGGTATGGAGCATTTATTGAATTATGGCGATACAGATCAGCGTACCAAGCGTCTTTATCTTAAAACCATCACCCAACAAAAAGGTAGTACAGACAATAAAGTTCATCGTTTTACCTATAACCAGGCCCATCAATTGCCAGAGCGTTTTTCGTTTTCACAGGATTTATGGGGGTATTATAACGGAGTCAATAATGCTAAACTATATCCTGGTATTGTGTATGTTCCTTATACTTCTGCTGTAGAGGTAGCAGGAGCAGATAGAACCGTAAGCGAATTGCATACCAAGGCCTTATTGTTAGAAGAGATTGTTTATCCAACAGGAGGAAAAAGCAAGTTTATTTTTGAATCCAATACCTTATCAGGGAATCAAGATTTTTTTATAGGAACCAAAATGGTAGACCAACAAATCCCAGGAGCCCAGTTGCATAACGATGCTTCACAACCCGGGGCTACTTTTTCTACCACCTTTACCCTTAGTGAATCTACTGATGCCTATTATAGTGTAGAGGCAGAAACCTCTTGTCAATACAGTAACAACGATTGTCCGGCGATACGTTTATATAAAGACGATGCTATTATCACGACTTTTAATACCGCCAATGAGACTGGTATTGAGGGTTTATCTGCTGGTAGCTATACTATAAAAATTGAAAATGGTCCATTTCAAACGGGGAATACTGTGAGTATTGCTTTTACTCAAAAAATAGCCATTAATGCAAGCCAGGCTAATGAAGCAATAGTTGGAGGCTTACGGATAAAAGAAATCCAGTTTATGGATTATGATGATACCATGATCAATAGTAAGCAATATAACTATCAAAAGTTTGATGATGCTACAGTATCTAGTGGAAGGTCTTTAAACCCTCCAGTTTTTGTATCGCGTAGGATCCCTTTTAGTGACTGTAGCCAGGATGTTTTACGATCAAATTCAATTTTTCCACTCAATGGTCAAGGTGGTTCTCATGTAAATTATACAAATGTTACCGAATATAATCAGGGTCAAGAAAATGGAAAAACCCAGTACATCTATAGCTACAGTGCAGATGGGAGTATTAATGCTACTAATGTATTTGATGGTATTGGTAATTTGATGGTTCCTGCAACAGATTATTCACATCGTAGAGGGCAGTTATTAGAAGAGAAACAGTATCGATATGAGAAATCAACAGATAAGTTTACCATAGTTGAAGCCACAAAAACGATCTATACTCCTACCGATGATTTACGAACACAAAACCTGATGATGGGTAAGGTTGGAGATCTTAATGAACATGCAAGATATGATAACATCAGTGAACGCTATTTACCCTCTGGTAGAGAACAAACAACATATTATCCATCGGGAGCTGTAAAAACGACGACTCAGTATACTTATGATATAGGGTATCAGGGGAGAACCATCCCTATAGCAACTACCACTACCAATAGCTTTGGAGAGATGATAACCTCTAAACGTTTTTTTGCAGATGATGTAACCTCTGCTACCGCTCTTGGAGCACCTCTTACTACCGAGGAGTACACCGCAATAGGTACTCTTAAAAAGAGTAGTGGTCATCGTATAGGAGAGCCTATCCAGCAAGAAACCTGGGTAGGGGATCAACAAGTAAGTGTACAACGTACGACATATAAGGTTTGGAATGGTATGACCTTACCCAAGGCGATTCAAGCCTCTAAATCAGGAGGGGCCCTGGAAGATCGTATCGAATACCTGTCTTATGATGCCAAAGGGAATCCCTTAGAGGTAAAACAATCAGAGGGGAGTCACCTTATTTATATCTGGGGGTATCAGGATAGTTTCCCTATTGCCAAGGTTGTAAAATCCAGTTATACGGGTATGCCAGCAGCAGTAACGAGTTTGATTGATCAGTTAAAAACGGTTTCAAACAGTGAAGATAGTACCGCAAAAGAGCAAAACATGCGAGATCTGGTGGTTCAGCTTCGGGCACATTCTTATTTTGCTGGTGCACAAATCACTTCCTATACCTATGATCCACTGATAGGGGTAACCTCTGTTACCGATCCCAAAGGATATACTATGCATTATAGCTATGATACCTTTAATAGATTGGAATATGTAAAGGATGATGCCGGGAAGCTGATTTCAGAGAACAAATACGGGTATAAAAAATAAGGAAAACAATGAGAAATACTAAGATACAACAGTATATAATTTTGCTTGTCCTAATGATGAGCAGTACAATGATGTTCTCTCAATTAGGAGATTGTGGTATTACTTCTTACCGTGATGCCGATGGTGATGGTTGGGGAGATTATAACAACAAAACCTGTCAGCTTACTATTCCCAGTGGATATGTTTCTAAATACGGAGATATTAATGACAATAATCAATGGATTACCAATATCCCACCTAAGAACTTTTATAGAGATGCCGATGGAGATGGTTGGGGTAATCCCAATATAGTAACCTATCGTAGTGTACAGCCTTCAGGTTATGTGACCAATAATAGTGATCGTGATGACAGTACCAGTTTGATTACCAATATTGCACCTCGACATTTTTATAGAGATGGCGATGGCGATGGATATGGTCATCCTGGTATAAGCACCTATCGCAGTGTACAACCCTCTGGATATGTAACCAATAGTAGTGATTGTAATGATGGCAGCAGTGCCATACATCCTAATACAGTATGGTATAAGGATAGTGATGGTGATGGTTTTGCGATTGCAACAAAAAAGCAATGTAGCAACCCCGGAGCAGGATATACCCTTAGTGTGCTTCCGGTTACCGATTGTCATGATGGCGATAGTAGTTTAAACCCCAATACGATTTGGTATCCTGATGGTGATAGTGATGGCTGGGGAACGGCCTCTGATTTGGGAGCGGTAAAGAGACAATGTAGCCAACCAACCGGTTATACACAAAAGGTAGGAGATTGTAATGATAATAACATTAATATCCACCCCGAAACCGTTTGGTATAAGAATAGTGATGGTGATGGCTTTGCCAGTACCTCTAAGGTGCAATGTACCAATCCGGGAGCAGAGTATACTTATGAAGAATTACCTCTGGGGGATTGTGATGATAGTGATGCTGCTATCCATCCTAATACAGTTTGGTATAAGAATAGTGATGGGGATGGTTTTGCCAGTACCTCTAAGGTACAATGTAGTAATCCTGGAGCTGGTTATAGCTTAACGGTAAAACCATTGGGGGATTGTGATGATAGTAATGCAGCGATTCATCCTAATACAGTTTGGTATAAGAATAGTGATGGCGATGGTTTTGCCAGTACGACCAAAACCCAATGTGCTCACCCAGGTAGCGGCTATAGTTTAACGGTAAAACCACTGGGAGATTGTGATGATGGTAGTGCTGCCATCCACCCTAATACGGTTTGGTATGCAGATACCGATGGTGATGGTTTTGGAGACCCTAATGTTTTAAAACAACAGTGTATCCAACCTGCGGGGTATGTATTGAATAATAATGATCAATGTCCAGAAAAATCAGGACCCCAACAAGGCTGTATTTTTATTCCTCATCAGCTTCATCTCTCTAATGAGAATTATGTGTTTACCCGGGTGTATCAAAAGCCAATGACCTCACCAGACCAGATACATTATAATAAAGATGTGATAGAGAGTGTCACCTATTTTGATGGATTGGGTAGAACAAAACAACAAATAGCGATCAAAGCTTCACCCGATGGTAAGGATATTGTAACTCACATCGGGTATGATGAGTATGGCAGGCAAGACAAACAATACCTGCCTTTTGAGTCGAATACTAGCTGTGGGTAGTTATAAAGATGTTGATATTGTTAACGATATTAACCAGTATTATGAAACTAAGTACGCCTGATGATTTTATCGGAGTAGCAAAAGGATCATGAAGGATTTTAATGCCTATTCAGAAAGTGTGTTTGAAGCTTCTCCTCTTAACAGAGTAGTAGAACAGGGAGCTCCGGGTAAGGATTGGAAAGGCTAATAAAGATAGTGACTACAGATCATACGATTAAATTTAATTGGGATACCAATATCGGCTAATGAAGTGGTTACTTTTAAGGTAAATTTTGCCAACCCATGGTGATACAGAAACCCCAGCCTTAGTACAAGATGGTTTTTACCCTGCCAATCAGTTGTATGTTACCATCACCAAAGATGAGAACTGGACTGCGACAGATGGTCAATAATCCATACGACCAAAGAGTACAAGGATAAACAAGGTAGAGTGATCTTAAAAAGAACCGTATGCTGTTGGGGCGCCGAGCGTAGTCGAGGCGCATGACACCTATTATGTGTATGATAGATTTGGGAATTTAACCTATGTAATCCCTCCTAAAGTAACTACAAATGACGGTGTATCAGAGAGTGAGTTATCTGAATTGTGTTATCAATACAAATATGATAATCGTAATAGGCTTATCGAAAAGAAGATCCCTGGTAAGGATTGGGAGTATATTGTGTATAATAAACTAGACCAACCTATTCTTACTCAAGATGCCAGTTTAAGAAAAGCAATGACAGGTAAGGCGTGGGATCAATGGTTGTTTACTAAATACGATGGCTTTGGTAGAGTGGTGTATACAGGAACCGTTATAAACGGAGCTAATAGAAAGGTTATTCAGAATAACGTGAATAATGCTACAACTCCACAGTATGAGTCTAAACTAGATTCTCCTATTACTATTGGTGGTACAACTGTTTATTATTCTAAAGATGCATATCCAACAAGTATCTATAAGGTGTTTACCATCAATTATTACGATGATTATACTTTTGATCTTGCAGGACTAACCAATCCCGGTACCGTATATGGTGAGACTGTTCTTAACCATACAAAATCTCTACCCACAGGAAGTAAAGTACGGGTACTAGACACCAATGACTGGATTACTACGGTTACCAGGTATGACAATAAAGCAAGGCCTATATATATCGCTAGTAAAAATGAATATTTAAACACTACAGACGTTATAGAAACCAAGTTGGATTTTATAGGTAAGGTAGAAGAAACTACTACTAGACACAAGAAAGGTAATAATGCTGAAATTGTTACCATAGATACATTTACCTATGATGATATGGGTAGGCTGTTGATACAAACCCAAAAGATCAATACTCAAGCAGTTGAAACTATTGTTGAAAATACCTATGATGCCTTAGGGCAATTAGAACGTAAGAAAACAGGAGGAGGATTACAAGAGGTGGATTATACCTATAATGTACGAGGTTGGCTTACCAAAATCAATGATCCTAATACTACTCTTGGCAACAAGCTTTTTGCTTTTAAAATTAATTATAATACACCGCAACATGGAGCTACGGCATTGTTTAATGGTAATATCTCTGAAACTACATGGAAAACTGCCAATGATAACGTAGAGCGACATTACAAATACAGTTATGATGCTTTAAATCGAATTACCGATGCAAATTATAATAGTCAGGATAATAGCGAGCAGGATTGGTTTAGGGTTTTTGGGATTACCTATGATAAGAACGGTAACCTAAAATCACTAAAAAGACATAAAAAAGGAAGCCTTAATCAAAGTGTAGCCTTAGATTACCTATCCTATACTTATGATTCTGGAAATAAACTCTTAACTGTAGAAGAACAAATTGATGGGGCCAGTGGGTTTGAAGATGGTACCAATACCAATGATGATTATACTTATGATCCCAATGGCAACATGACTATAGATCAAAACAAGGGGATTACAGGGATCACCTATAATCATTTAAATCTCCCCAAAACAGTAACTGTAAATAATGCTTCTCATACCGGAAATATTACCTATATTTACGATGCCACTGGGGTAAAACTAAAAAAGATTACCACAGAGGGAAGTTCATCAACAACAGAGTATGCTGGTAATTATGTGTATAAGAATGGTACGTTAGAATTTTTTAATCATGCAGAAGGTATTGTAGAACATGAAGCAGATGGATATAAATATGTATATCAGTTTAAGGATCATTTAGGTAACATTAGGCTATCCTATAAAGATGCTGATAAGAATGGTACTATAACGCAAAGTGAGATTATTGAAGAGAAAAATTATTATCCCTTTGGACTACAACATAAAGGGTATAACAACACCATTACTGGTAGGGAACATCCATATAAATTTAATGGTATTGAGCACGAGCAAAGTTTAGGTCTTGATCTTTACGAAATGCCACTGCGTCAATACGATCCTGCAATAGCTCGTTGGACTTCGATTGACCCTATTACGCATCATTGGCAGTCTACTTATAGTGCTTTTGATGGAAATCCAGTTTTTTGGGCTGATCCTTCTGGCGCAAGTGTTGAACAAACTGAGAATGGAACAACATATACTGGTGAAAATGCTAAAGTTGAATTTCTTAATTTAAGGAATCAATATGGTGATTCTGGAGGAACTGATCCCAAGAAGAAGAAGAAAAAGAAAAGCCAAAAGAAGGATGTAAAGGACATGAATGCTGGAGAGTTTTATGGGATGGCATACAATGGTGCATCTAGAACAGCGTTTTTAAATGGAAACGACCCATATAACCCTACAGAGGCTGATATTGCTCAAAATGAAAGAGAAAAAGCTGATGCTGCGGGAGAACTAATTTTATTTGTTGTTGGAGAATGGGCTGTTGTTAAAGTATTGCAGGGAAGTGCTTGGATTTATCGAGCAATTAGAGTAAAAAACGCTGTAAATATAACAAGAGCAGTTGGAGCTGCTCCTAGAGGTTTTTCAAAAGTTGTATCTACTGTGTACTCTTCCAAGGCATTAGGTGGCTTAAGAAGTACTGAATTGGGAGCACAGGCTTTTGATAAAGTGAATGATATAATGAGAGCAATGCAAAATGGAGATCCGTGGCTTTATAATGAACCTATCTTTACATATTTATATAGGGGACAAAAATATATTTTAGATGGACATCACAGAGTGTCAGCTGCTAAAAAATTAAATTCATCATTAGAGGTTATAGAGTTGCCTTATGATAAAGCATATCAATTATTTAAAAGTAAGGTAGATGATATTCATAGAGGGTTATTTGATTAAATTATGGTAGAAGAATTAAAAAAGTATGTAGATTTTATAAGAGAGTTTGAAAATTCACTTACTAGTGAGTTCGATATTAATGGTAATATTTGGAATAGATCTGGTAAAGATTTTCCTAAATCTGGAAAAGTTAAGGATTATCAATATAAATTTCATGGAGCAGGATGTGAGGTAATAAAGAATGATATTATTTGTGAATATGATATAGCACCGTTAAATGGTCGTGATATTAAATTCTCACCATGGAAATTTTCAAAATTTATAGAAAGCCACCCAGATTTAAATATTATAAATAGACATGATCTAGAATTAGGTTTGTTATTTCTTGTAAATGAAAAGAAAATATCTAAGTTAATTATAGATGGGATTGAGACGGGAGTTTATGAAGTTATACCGAGCTCGGTAATAGGCCCCGATAGCGCAGATTTGTAATCCGTGGTAATGGGTCAAACTGGTGCTTTTGAGAAAAAGCATTCTAAAATTTGATTACCAAATTATAAGTAAAAAAGAGTTGTATTTCTACAACTCTTTTTTTTATGCATAAAAGTGAGCTAAGAAAACAGTTTTCTAGTCTGCCAGAAGGGAGAAAAAGAACAATACAACCCCTATTAAAACCAAATCTATGCGAACAAACAACATTTCTGAGATACAGATTAGCTACTCATCTCATATTGCTAAAAAACACAGAATAAAAATTAAGAGTTCTACAGATGCTTACAATGTATTTATTAATTCTTGGGATCAGAAAACTATAGGACTACAAGAAGAATTTAAGATTCTACTCTTAAATAACACAAACGAAGTATTAGGAGTACAAAATCTATCAAAAGGAGGGATTAGTGGTACTTATGTAGATGTAAAGCTATTATTTGCTACAGCTTTAAAAGTATGTGCTAGTGATGTTATTATAGCTCATAATCATCCCTCTGGCACTCTAATACCAAGTGATTCAGATATTAGACTAACTAAGAAAATTAAAGAATCAGGTAACCTATTAGATATTAATTTACTAGATCATTTGATTATCACAAAAGATGGATTTTATAGTTTGGTAGATCATTGCAAGTTTTAATCGTTATCAAAATCAAACAACTCAGTAATATGAATTTTCAGGGCTTTAGATAGAGCTCTCATTGTAGATAGAGTAGTATTTACTTCTCCTCTTTCTATTCTTCCTACCTGACTAATGGGAATATCAGCATCATTAGCTAGGCGTTCTTGAGAAAGCTTATTCTTCTTTCTCAAACTTCGTAAATGCTTTCCAAAAGCAATGATATAATTATGATCTTTAACCTTCACAGGCTAAAATTGCGTAAACCTTCAAAATAAAAACAACGCATATATGCGCTATTTTATAAATTTAAAATTTATATTTGAAGAAATTTAAACGAAAATGAAAAATGAAGACGCTAATATTAATACATTCTATTGGGAGGGGAGAGTATATAGGTATAAGCTGGTAAAAGCAATACTGCTGGATGAAATTTCATTTCAGGATGGATATAAAAAACTAAATTCTACTACAGTAGATGAGTATACAGAGGATCATCCGGTATTTAAGAGGTGTAAAGATCTAATTGAGAAAGAACAGATCTACAGAAAACAAAAACTAACCCTGGATATATTAGCCAAAAAACTAAAAACAAACAGAACTACACTTTCTGCGGTAATAAACCAGGTGTCACAACAAAGGTTTACAGATTTTATTAATACATACCGGGTAAAAGAAGCCAAAACATTACTAGGCAATCCAGATTTTGATAAATATAAAATCTCTGCGATTGGGTATGAGGTAGGATTTAGTCATGTAAGTACATTTTATAACGTTTTTAAAAAACATACAGGGGTTACACCAACGACATATAGGCAAAGTTTACGGTAATATTTGCATGTAGAGCCACCAGTAATCATTTTTAATAGGTTAAAAATTTATCAGTTCCGAAAAATGAAACTGGCGGGACGTATTATTGTAGCATCAAACAATAATTAGATACCGTTATGACCAGACAAGAATATTTACAATTTTGTAAAATCTGTACAAATCAAAAATTTGACTCAAAACAAGGGATAGTTTGCAGATTAACCGATGCAATTGCAAATTTTGAAGATACCTGCACTACATTTGAAGAAGACCCGATACTGGCAGAAAAAGAAAAGCAACTTACGATAACAAGAACAGTAGTGGGTAAAGAAGCGAGCCAGGGAAAAAGATTTACCAACTATATCCTGGATTCTATATGTATTTTGGTATTTGGTTTTGTGTTTGGTATTGTCGTAGCCTTTATTTTTCCGTCTATGTTATCGATTTTAGAAACAGATAGCCGAATTATAGACTACGGGTTAGGTTTTATATTAGGAATGATTTATTATTCTTTTTTTGAAATAACCACAGGTAGAACGATTGGTAAGTTGATTACAGGAACAAAAGTAGTTGATGAGTATGGAAATAACCCTGACATGCAAACTATATTAGTACGTAGTCTATGCAGGCATATTCCTTTTAATGCGTTTTCGTTTTTGGGTGACGGTTCGGGCTGGCATGATACACTGTCTAAAACAAAAGTAATAGAAGTATAAATAAACGACTTTGATTATTTAAATAGGGTTAGATAAAAATAGGTGAAATGATACTAATAAATTATTCGTTGTTATGATTAAAAAAATAGGTTTTGGGATCGTTTTTTCTTTACTAGGTATGGTGATTGCTCTTTTTTTGACTTCATTTTTTAGAAACCAGATTCAGTTATTGTTTCAACTAACAACTAATGATAGGATTCAATATTTTGGAAAAGGTTTTTATCTTTTTTTGAGTACTATATATTACATAAGTTTTACAATTGCAATAGTAGTGTTAGGTATGGCTAATCTAACATTGAATTTTAAGTTGATACTAAAAAATGTGTTGATATGGATAGGAATATTTACCATCACATTGGTCATCATTTGTGCAATTAATGCCAATTTCAAAATAATAGCATGCACGACTTGTGATGATGGAATACTTAGTATGCATCATAATGCAATTAATTACGGAATAATTCTGAGTATAAGTGCAGTTTTTGCATCAATCCCGAGTATATTAAAAATCTCAAAACAAAAAAAGAGTAATTAAAATGCGGAAATATAATTTTTTTGTAATGATTATAATTATTTCTATGACGATTATAAGTTGTAATAATTGTAATGAAATTCAAGGAATAGAGATTCCAGAACTTTTAAATAGACAAATAGATGATTCATATTGTGATACACTAGATAAAGCAATTAAATTAGATAAAGAAGCAATAATTAAAATTTCAACTTATAAAATTTCGGATGCAGGAGGATATGAGCATGGTTATGTTTTAATTCGTTTAATCGAAAAGATTGGAGAGCAGGAATATTTAAGAGCAATTGAAAACCTATCGTTAGAAGAAAAAAAATCTATTGAATCATATTTGTGGGCAGGTTTAGGTTATGGAGTAAATAAAATATATAAAACTAAAAAACTAAATGAAGTTTTACCTCTATTAGCAGAATTATTAAAACGATAATAAGTCAAATCCGCGCCATCGGGTGAAGAACCTAAGAATAGTGTTTTAGGTTATGATTTAAAAGGAGATAAATTGAGAAAGGTACTATAAAGAACATTATGATAAAAGATCCGGAAAAGAAAAAGAAAGAATTCAAGCATTTAACAGATTCATTGAAAAAATGAAACGTCAATTTGAAAACGCACCAAAAAAGACAAATTAATTATGAAAAAAATAGTTATAATAATTATAATTCTACCCTTTCTTAGGTATTTTCCATTAAATTTTAATGAATCATTAAACGATTTTTTTGTTAATAACTCTTTCTATTTATCAATTATAGCAATATTCGCACTAACAATTTTTGCTTTTAAGATCAGAAAAAGAATTACTTATATTAGCTTAGGAGTAGTTTTATTTCAAATAGTATTAGGTAATCAAATTCAAAACATTTGCAATTATACAGTTATCGAAATCAATAAAGGGAAACAAGTAAAGGATTTTAACAATCCATTTTTAGGAATGAAAATGAAACTAGGAGAAAATAACGCTGTTTTCTATTATGAAAATTATTTCTCCTCATACAAATCGTTGTTATTTGAAAAATCGCACGGCATAAAAGATGAAGACTTAAAAAATGATGAATTAAATTTTGAACTAACCGATGTTATTAAGGTATATAATAATGATTGGTATTTAATAAGAGTAGATTGAAGGTAGTGTCGGTAATAAGTCAAACTGGTAATGGGTCAAACTGATGCCTTTGAGAAAAAGTATTATAAAGTTTGATTACCAAAAAAATTAATAGGAAGTTTTAGACCATATGAATAAGAAATCCTTTTTAAGAGAGAAAAAATGGAGAACAATTTTATTTCTTCTTATTTTGTTTATAAATTATTTTTTTTTCAAACCTAAAAATATAGAATGTGATGTTTTACCATCTTTTATAAAAAGTAATTTAGGTTCATTGTTATTGTTTTTAGCAGCTTTTATTTTAACACCAATACTTTTAGGAAAAAGAACAATATGGGTGCTTTTTATTGTAATTGTTAGCTATGACATACTCTTTATACTTTGCTCAACAATGAACTAGTAATAGTAGCTTAGTAGACTTGCGCTCATAGAAGAGTGATGCTCTGCGATAGTTTGCAATTTCGCAAGGTTCTGAGTAAGAAATAAATATTGATAAATCCACAGCATTGACCTCGATGGCGCGGATTTAAGATACAAACCCAGACCATCGGGTATATGTTAAAATATTAAGTCTATAAAAATATATAATTGTCTGTAATATTGTTTGTTAAATTTTTATTTTTGGATTATTAACCAAATTTAAATATAGAAAAATGAAAAAAATCCTAGATATTTCTAAAGCAATTATCCTTAAAAAAAAAGAACAAAAACTAATTAATGGAGGAAAAGCAGATTTGTGTTCACCAAATAAATGTCTTGTTAGTCTACATCTTATGATTAAATGCTGTTCAGGAAAAAAATGTACCAGGCTTATACCTGTTATTGGTGTCCCTAATATGGCCTCAGGTGTTTGTGTTTAATGAACTCGATGATGCGGATTTGTAATCCGTGAAACATAACAAAATATAAAACAGTTACAGTAATGTAACTGTTTTTTGATGTATAAAAGTGAACTACCTAATTAGCATACAAAAAAACGATCATTGTAAGCCAATATCCCGATGGCGCGGATTTAAGGTTGCAATCCGTGAAGTATAAGTAATATCAAAACGGTTACTTATAATGTGGCTGTTTTTTTTGTTATAGTAAATTACTAATAAACCTGATGGCTCGGATTTACGATAGAAATCACATTAAATTCATTAAAGATTTAGAAAAAGATGCAACCTATTGTTTTTTCGGTTGTCATTAGATGAACAACATACATTCATATCATTACATCATAACAAATTAAAACTAACGCCTAAATGATAAGAAAAAATAGAATTGTCATTATGCTGTTACTGTTTATATCGGTAGCAGGTATTTCGCAAACAGAAAACCCAGAGCTTTCTAAGAAAGAAAAAAGAAAAAACAGACCTGCTTATATAGGGTTTACAGTAGGACTAGGGAAATCATCTTTTAGAGATTTTGCAACCTCTCCACTTTTTTATAAAGGCACACCAAAAAACATAGCGCTATCATATATCAAAGCTGATATAGAAAGAGAATCCGAAATTGGAGCATCCTATTTTTTTGGGCAGTTCCACAATAACTTTAACAGGCATTTCCAAAGTAGTAAGCTTCATAGTGTATCCTTGTACTATTCTAGGTTATACCGGTTAAACATGCTTAGTTCTCCTAAGTTAAATGTAAAAGTCGGTGGATTATTTAATACCACTACTAATTTTAGAACCAATGAAGGATTTGGTAATAACGGAGTAGGAGTAGAAATTATTCCAACTCTTTTTGGCTCTGTTAAAATCGAAAAAGATATAAGCCGTAAAGAAGAAAAGAGTAAAAAGTTCTTATTTATTAAATATAAACTAAAGAAAAGAACAAGAAATTTAGCATTTAGACTAAATGTTGGATTGGTCAATAGCTCGTTTAGAAATGGATATGTGTATAATGGGCAATCAGGTTTGTTAAACGAAGCAAATATATTTGATGAGTATGAGTTCGATATGTTTTCTGGGTTTAGGGTAAATAGTTCTTTAGACTATACAATTTCCCTTAAGAACAAAAATGCATTACGATTTTCGTATGTATGGGATGCCTATAAAACCGGAGGGGATTTTGATAAATTCGAAATGTCTGCCCATCTTTTAAAACTCACTTTTCTATTTAATACCAATAATAAGTAATGAGAAAGTTATATAGTATAGTAATAATAAGTCTATCTCTTATCTCTTGTGAGAAAGCACTTTTTGAAAACGACCTGGCCTCTACAAATCCAAAAGATAATTTTGAATATCTATGGAACGAATGCAATGAGAAATATTCCTATTTTGATGTGAAAAATATTGATTGGGATGTTGTAAAATCCGAATATTCTGCCAAAATTTATGATGGAATGAGTCAAGATTCCCTATTTAAAGTATTGGGAGGAATGTTAACAGAACTAAGAGATGATCATACCAATCTAATATCCAATTTTAATATCTCTACGTTTAGAGTAGATTACTTGGGACAGGATAATTTTGATTGGCGTATCATCGAAGATCACTATTTAAATCGGGACTATTACATTACAGGACCATTTTTGCATAATTTTCTTGATAATAAAGAAATAGGATATGTACGTTTTCCTTCTTTTCCAGGTACTGTAGATGGCGATAACCTGAATTTTGTTCTAAACAGATATAAAAATACAAAAGGATTAATCTTAGATTTACGAGAAAACGGAGGCGGAGCTGTAACCGATATTTTTGCAATTTTAAGCCGTTTTGTAGAGCGTAAAACGCTGGTTAACTATTCTAGAATAAAAAGTGGCCCGGGGCGAAATGATTTTTCTGAAGCAGAACCGGTATATGTCTCTCCGTATAGTGGAATACGTTATAAAAATAAAATTGTTGTATTAGTAGATCGGGGAACATATAGTGCAGGTTCATTTTTCTCACTTGCGACCAAAGCGCTTCCAAATATTACACTTATTGGGGATACTACAGGCGGGGGGCTTGGCCTACCTAATGGCGGACAATTACCTAATGGTTGGACCTACAGGTTCTCTATTACACAAGCATTAACATTAGATAAGAGCCCTGATTACGAAAATGGAGTTCCACCAGATATTGAAGCCTTGGTAGATTGGAGTGATTTGACAAAAGATGAAGTCCTGGAGCGTGCAATTTTAGAACTGCAATAAGGCATTATTTTAATACTATTTCAGTTCGTATTCGTAATCCATGAAACATAGTAAAAGAAAAAAACAGTCACATTGTAGTGACTGTTTTTACTTTTATATGTGGTTTATTGCTCGGTTACTTTTTGTACTCTTTCTACAGAATCATTCTTAGAGAGCGAAAGTCGAACTATACTATCTTCTACTGCGATTAAATTATGAATGATGCTAGGCTCCAGAGAAATAAGATCTCCTTTTTTAAGAATATGATCGGTAGTGTCGACTCCAAAATTAATCTCACCTTCAAAAATAGACACAGTAATTGGGAATGGGGTCTTATGACTTTTCATTTCCTGTCCTTTTTTAAAAACGATTCTAATTTCTTTGGTAGCATCATTTTCTATTAATTTGGTGATGACTGGTTTTGTATCTCCGTAGGTAAGATCCTTGAGTAATGAGGTTAATTGCATAGTAATTGTTTTTATACAGCAAAACTAACTATATTCTTCTGCTTGTTTTATGAGTTAAATCATAAGGTAAAGTAAACTCCTAATCGTAATTTGCAGGCATAATTAGATGTAATGTATACGATAAATGTCATAGATACTATTGGATATGCTCATGTTTTAGAGTTTAAAAAATTTGAGTATCGCAACCTTATGGAATTATTAGTCAACAGGCTACATGATGAAATAGGAGATTGTAAAGGCAGAGGGCTATGTGGTACCTGTCATATTCGGGTACATTCATCTAATACTTCAATGCAATTTTTTGAAGGACTAGAAGAGAATATACTAAAAAATCAATTAGACTATTATCCCAACAGCAGATTGGCCTGTCAAATTCTTTTGGACGAACATATCGATACGATGCAAATCGAGATTATAGGAGGAGATTGATTGCTAACAAAGCTTGTTGAAGTATTATACGATTAATCGCCAAAAAAACCACAACAAGCTTCGAACTAACAATACCGCTATAGATTACTTTACAGCAATTACAGAGATTTCTACATTCACAGATTTTGGTAGCGTTAATACCGCTACAGTTTCTCTTGCAGGTGCAGTGGCTTCATTAAAATAACTGCCATATACAGCATTTACTTCAGCAAAATTATTCATGTCACTTAAAAAAATAGTGGTTTTAATCACATTTTCGAATGTCATTCCTGCTTCATCCAACACAGCTTTTAGATTTTGCATAACCAGTTTGGCTTCAGTAGTGATATCATCCAAAACTAATGCTCCTGTTTCTGGATTAATTGCAATCTGACCTGATGTATATAATGTATTTCCGGTTAAAATAGCCTGACTATAAGGACCAATAGGAGCAGGGGCTTTGGTCGTAGTTATGATTTTTTTCATGTGATAGGATATAATATTAGTTTATAATTTTATTGCTAATCTGAAAATTTGAAAACCAGAAACTTGACTCCAAACCAAGAACTTATAGTTGTCTGTCTGGCTCACGTCTTTTGTCCCATTTAATATCGCTAAGCATCGATGATTTGATACCTATAAAGAAGTTCCATGATGTTCTTTCACTAAAAGGAATCCAATTAAAATTCATCACCCAACTTTCCAGGTCCCGTTGAAACCTTAAATTAGTATAGGTAAATCCGGGATTCTTTAGATCATATCCCGAAGATACTCCAACCGACCATCGCGGTGCAAGTTCTACATCACCAGAAAACATGATAGAGTGCGATGATATTTCATTTTGCCGGGCGCTATTACTATAATTAACATTATATGACAATCGCAATGTCCAGGGGATTTTATAATTATAATTTTTTATGTCTTTATCGGTATCTTTACTTTTGTTTTTATCAAAAGAACGAGTCTCTCCAAAGTCGGTAACTCCCCCAAACAGATTGTCAGGCCGACCTTCATTTCTAAAGTTTTGATTATCTAATGGGTCTTCATTAACTTTTCCTTTTTCAAAGTCTTTACTCGAAAATGAATACCCAAAATTAGCACTAGCTCTGGTTAAACGAAAAAGGCTACCTCCATTATTGATATTCCACACATCGATTTTACGATTATTATTATCTAATGCATAAGGGTCTAATTGTGCATTAAAGTTAATATCCAGCTTATTTTGGATTATCGGGATATTACCGGTAATAGATAGCGGACTTAACTTTAAAGAATCTCCTGCAACATTATAAGATGTACTAAAATTAAGGTTGTTTAATAAAGTCACTTTTTTAGCTTCTGTAGCTGTGCTGTCCTTACTTTTTACCTTCATTTCTACATTGTTACTAAGAGAAAAACCAATACTGCTAGAAAATGTATTACTAGGTGCTCCAAAATAACCTCCTTCGAACCTGGAGTATTCTACAACTTCTGTTTCATCAATAGTAGTCGTATTAGGATCATCGGTAACCGTATAGCTATCATAAAACTCACTAAATGCGGGATTTATACTATAGCTAATAGATGGTCTCATAGTGTGGCGAATCGCTTCTATTTTTTTGCCTTTCTTAAACTTGAAAGTACCATAAATAGTGGTACCCAGGCTTGTCGAAAAATTATACGTACGAAAAGCATCAAAACCTTTTATAGTATCCCGTACTACTTCGCCAGCACCATCATTAGCACTAGAGTCATAACTTTGCTTTATCGTTTCAAATACCCAGTTTTCCTGAAAATTTGTTCCCGCAGTAGCACTAAGATATTTAAACAGCTTAAAATTTGTTGATAAAGGAATGGTATGTTGCATTCCTAATTTAGCACCTTTAAACATATCAGATGAGAATAAATCATCATCGGTCGTTTGTATTCTGTTTTCTCCTTTAAAATTATATTGTGTATTTATATTCTGTATGATTCCTTTTTTTGCACCTACTTTTGGAGCAAAAGGAAATACCCTTGATACACTTACATTCATATTAGGAAGTGATAAATTTACAGTCCCAGTGTTGGTATTAGAGTTATGAGTAGCTGCAAGGTTAACATTAACCTGTGGGTCTCCCTGAAATGTCTTTGAATAGGATATATTAGAACTAATTTGATTGTTCAGGAAATTACCCGTATTAAGCTGGTTGGTGGATTGCTGAAAAAAGTCACTACTTCCAAAATTTACAGAGGCCGAGAACCTGGAGTTTGGATTGGCTTTTGCATCCTGGCTATGTGTCCATTGGATATTGTATGTAGTGGTTTTGGCAAAATCGGGAAACCCTCTTTCGCTTTGCAGAATATTTTCATACCTAAACCTAAGACTTCCCCTGTATTTATAGCGTAAGGCATAGGCCGATTCTGCAGCAAAACTATAACTACCATTAGTATAATAATCCCCCATAAGAGTTAGATCTACATAATCGCTAATGGCAAAATAATACCCACCATTTTGAAGAAAATACCCACGATTATTCTCTTCTCCCGGACTGGGAATAATAAATCCTGAAGTCCTATCCTCTGTTAAAGGAAAATACCCAAAGGGTAATCCTAACGGTGTAGGAACATCGGCAATAAACATATTCACAAGTCCCGTTACGATTTTCTTTTTAGGAACAAACTTAATTCTACGAGCATAGAAATAGTATTCGGGGTCTTCGATATTTTCTGAAGTAGTGAATTTTACATTTTTCATGTAAATCACAGAGTCATTCTCCCGTTTTGAAATCTCATTTTTAATTCTAAACCCATTCTGTTCTGTTCTAGAATTGTATATCAGTGCTTTTTCGGTATCAAAATTAAAACGAATAGAATCTGGTTCTACTACATTTTGTGCTTGTTTAAAAACAGGAGTTTGTACATATTCGCCCAGAGAATCTTTAATTCCATAAGCATATACTTCATTTTTGCTGTTGTCTACTACAATAAACCCCGCATTAATCTGCATCTCTCCATATACGATTTCGGCATTATCATAAAGATACATTTTATTCTCTTTACGACTCAATCTCATATAATCAGTAGCTTTATAGACCACTTTGTCTGTTAATAGCTGTGGTTCTGCGAGTGTGTCTTTTTTAACCGTATCCTGAGCTTTTTCATTAAGTAATTCCTCTGGATTGATTTCAAGAGGTTTTATAGTGTCCTGATTAGCAGGAATAGGCACCTCCTTAGTTTCGTTTATTTCCTGTGCTGTAATTTGACAAATACAAAGCAGTGAAAAACTTAGTGAATAAAGTATGTAACGTACCGTTGTTTGCAATGGTTTAAATCCTATTTTTGTATAACTATGGCTCAGTTTTTGAAGTGCCAAAATTACATATATTTTTTATGCTTAGATTGTAATTCAGAAAAAAATAAAAAATTATGTCAAAAGCATACCTTCTAAGCTGTATAAACATAGAAGATATAGGTTTATTATATAAATCACAATCTTTAGATTTTTAACTTGTTATATTAAATACTGAAACATAACAGAAATGTTTCAAAATTAGTAGTAAAATTATTTGTAGTTGATGAGACGAAGTATAGTATGTAGTGTTTTTTTATTGGTCTTTATGTTTGTTATATCTGTTTTTAACACAGATGTGGTTGCCCAGGAAAAAGAAAAGTTTATTGTTGTTTTGGATGCTGGACATGGTGGTCATGATCCCGGCAACCGAGGAAATGGCTATAAAGAAAAAGAAATTGCACTAGATGTAGTTTTGGCCGTAGGCGCGGCTTTAGAAGATGATGGTAGGTTTAAAGTAGTGTATACCCGAAAAACAGATACCTTTATAGAATTACATGAGAGAGGAAGTATTGCCAATAAGGCGGGAGCAAATCTTTTTGTATCTGTACATTGCAATTCGCACCGCTCTCAGGCTTTTGGTACAGAAACCTTTGTTTTAGGACTACATGCTAACAATGAAAATTTTAATGTAGCAAAAAAGGAAAACTCGGTAATCCTTCTGGAAGATAATTACGAAGCTAATTATGATGGGTTTGATCCTAATTCTCCAGAATCAATTATCGGACTTACTTTAATGCAGGAAGAATATCTGGATCAGAGCCTTACACTGGCTAGTTTTGTGCAGAATAGATTTAAAAAAGCATTAGACAGAAAGAGTAGAGGAGTAAAACAAGCTGGTTTTGTCGTTTTACATCAAACCTATATGCCTAGTGTTCTTATCGAATTAGGTTTTCTAACTAACAATAGTGAAGGAAAATATCTTAACTCTAAAAAAGGACAGGGAGAGATGGCAAAATCTATCACTACCTCGATTGTAGATTATAAAGAGAGCCTTGATGCTATCTATAAAGTAGATCCTCCTAAAACTCCCGAAGTAACCAAAGTAACTGCCAAAATGGATGGTGATCGCGTGTTTGATGATATTACATTTAAGGTGCAAATAGCAGCCGGATCCAGTGATATAGAGTTACAATCGTTTAATTTTAATGGCTTGGATCAACTGTCTAAAAATAAAACAGGAGACCTCTATAAGTATTACTTCGGAAGTACGTCTAATTATACTTTAATACAGGAATTAAGAGAAATTGCAGTGGGTAAAGGATTTGATTCTAGCTTTATCGTTGCTTTTCGTAATAGTGAATCGATTCCTTTAACCGAAGCTTTAAAAGCTGATACATCTTCGAATTAATCTAAATAAATACTGATAATTCCTTAGGAAATTACCAGTAGAAATGTATTTTTATTCTAAATTTGTGTCCTAAAATGTAATCTATTTTGAAATTTACTCGAGAAGTCAAAACAGGAATATTAGCAATCTGCGCAATAGCACTTTTAATCTTTGGCTATAGTTTCCTGAAGGGAAAAAATCTCTTAGAAAATGATAGAACCTTTTATGCTGTTTATGATAATGTAGAAGGGTTAATACCTTCTTCTCCCGTAACCATAAATGGTATGGTTGTAGGGCAAGTGGTTTCTATCGGTTTTGCAGATGCCAAAGGTAACCTTGTTGTAGAGTTTAATGTAGATAGTGATTTTTCGTTTTCAAAGAATAGCCTGGCCAAAGTATATGGAGGTGGCTTGATAGGTGGTAAATCCCTAGCAATAATGCCTAAATATGAACAAGGCCTTGAAGCAAAAGATAAAGACACACTACCCGGTAGAATAGAAGCAGGTCTTCTAGAGTTGGTAAATGATAAACTCGCTCCTTTACAAGAAAAACTTGAAGCTGCAATTACAGATGCAGATACACTTCTAAACTCGGTTAATGGGATTCTTAATGTAGATAATAAAAATAATCTGAATTCTATTTTTAAAGATTTAAGCATAACAGTTAAGAATTTTAAAGGAGCTTCAAACTCTTTAAATACGATTCTTTCGGGTAATGAAGAAAAGCTAAACAATACATTTACAAACCTGGATAAAATGTCTACTAATCTTAATAAGGTTTCAGATTCCCTGGCTCAGATAAATGTAGCCAAATTAGGAAAAGACCTGGAAAAGGTACTAGCTAATTTTGAGAAAATTTCAAAAGACATTAACTCAGGAAGAGGAACTGTTGGAAAATTACTGAAAGATGATAAATTATATGATAATTTAGAAAAAACCAGTAAACAACTAGAATTACTGATACAGGATTTACGATTAAATCCAAAACGATATGTTCATATTTCGGTTTTTGGAAAGAAAAATGCTCCTTACGAAAAACCAACAGATTCAATAAATTAAAACATTATGCAATACATACCTAATATCCTATTTATACTTGTTTTGGTAGCGGGTATTGGATATTTCACAAAAAATGTCCGTAAAGTCATTCGTAATATCCGATTAGGAAAAGACGTAGATCGTTCTGATAATAAAGGAGAACGATTTAAAAATATGGCTAGGATAGCATTAGGACAGTCCAAAATGGTACGACGACCTGTAGCTGGGATATTGCATATTGTTGTATATCTAGGGTTTATTATCATCAATATAGAAGTATTAGAAATTATCATCGATGGTATTTTTGGTACGCATAGAATCTTTGCGTTTTTAGGAGGATTGTATGATTTCTTAATTGGTTCATTCGAGATTTTGGCATTCCTTGTATTTGTAGGGGTGGTTTTATTTTGGATTCGTCGTAATGTGATTAAATTAAAACGTTTCTGGAATCCAGAGATGAAAGGATGGCCAAAAAATGATGGGAACTTAATCTTGTATTTCGAGATGGTTTTGATGACTCTGTTTTTGGTAATGAATGCATCAGATCTTCAACTACAAGCGTTAGGAGCAGAGCATTATATCAAGGCTGGAGCGTACCCAATAAGTCAGTATATATCTCCACTTTTTAATGGGATGTCAGAAACAGCTCTAATCGTATTAGAAAGAGCATGCTGGTGGGTGCATATTATAGGAATATTAGTGTTCTTAAATTATTTATATTTTTCAAAACATTTACATATCCTGTTGGCATTTCCGAATACATATTATGGAGACTTAAACCCTAAAGGAGAACTTGATAATCTCGAAGCTGTTACCAAAGAAGTGCAATTAATGATGGATCCGAGTGCAGATCCTTTTGCTGCTCCTGCAGATGATCAACAAGAGGGAGAGCCCGAGAAATTTGGAGCATCAGATGTTGCAGATTTAAACTGGGTGCAATTGCTAAATGCATATACGTGTACCGAGTGTGGCCGTTGCACAAGCGAATGCCCTGCAAATCAAACAGGAAAAAAACTATCTCCGCGTAAAATCATGATGGATACCAGAGATCGTTTAAAAGAAGTAGGAGACAATATTGATAAGAATGGTAGTTTTGTAGATGATGGAAAACAATTGCTGAATGACTACATTACTCCTGAAGAATTGTGGGCTTGTACCAGTTGTAATGCCTGTGTAGAGACTTGCCCGGTTAGTATTAGCCCATTGTCTATTATTATTGATATGAGACGCTATCTGGTAATGGAGCAAAGTGCAGCACCATCTGACCTAAATAATATGATGACCAATATAGAAAATAATGGAGCTCCATGGCCGTTTAACCAAATGGACAGATTAAACTGGAGCAATGAATAATTTTTATTAAATAACCAATCAGAATACATTAAATTTTAACCAAAACTTTTAACCAATTAAACCACAAATTAATAGAAATTATGAAAAAGGAAGAAGTAGAAAAATTATTGCATGATAAAATAGAAGAAGGAGAGCATGTAAGTCCGGTCCTGCCAGAAGGTGTCAAGAATTACCTTATTGATATTGATGGGACTATAACCGAAGATGTACCTAATGAAGAACCAGGGCGAATGGTTACTTGTGAGCCTTTTCCTGATGCATTAGTTACATTAAATAAATGGTATGATCAAGGACATGTTATATGCTTCTTTACTTCAAGAACCGAAGAACACAGAGATGTGACCGAAACATGGTTAAGAAAATGTGGCTTTAAGTATCACAGTCTTTTGATGGGAAAACCAAGAGGAGGAAACTATCATTGGATTGATAATCACCTGGTAAAAGCAACACGATATACGGGTAAATTTACAGAACTGGTAGAAAGAGTTGTGACGATCGAAGTTTTTGATGATGGAAAACATGATTAAAATATGAGTTTTGGGAGTGTATTCCTAGACTTTAAATAGTATAATATGAGTGAGACAGTAAAGGTGCCAACAATGGCAGAATATATGGCAGAAGGCAAAAAACCAGAAGTTTTATTTTGGGTGGGTTGCGCTGGTAGTTTTGATGACAGAGCTAAAAAAATTACAAAAGCTTTTGTGAAATTACTTCATAATGCAAATGTGGATTTTGCTGTATTAGGTACCGAAGAAAGCTGTACGGGAGATCCGGCAAAAAGAGCAGGTAATGAATTCTTGTTTCAAATGCAGGCCGTTACAAATATAGAGGTAATGAATGCTTACGAAATTAAAAAAGTAGTTACTGCATGTCCTCACTGTTTTAATACTTTAAAAAATGAATATCCTGTACTAGGAGGAGATTATGAAGTAATGCACCATACTCAATTCTTAAAATCCCTTCTTGATGAAGGTAGATTAAAAGTTGAAGGAGGAAAATTTAAAGGTAAACGAATTACATTTCACGATCCCTGCTATCTCGGTAGAGCAAATAATGTATACGAGGCACCAAGAGATTTACTTAGAAAATTAGAAGTAGAACTTGTAGAAATGAAACGCTGTAAGCGAAATGGCTTATGTTGTGGAGCTGGTGGTGCACAGATGTTTAAAGAACCAGAACCTGGAAATAAGGATGTTAATGTCGAAAGAACAGAAGATGCCTTAGAAACCAAACCAGATATTATTGCCGCCGGATGTCCTTTTTGTAATACAATGATGACAGATGGGGTAAAAAGTAAAGAAAAAGAAGAAAGTATACAAGTGATGGATGTGGCCGAACTTATTGCCAACGCTCAGGATTTGTAGATTTTTTCTTAATTATACACAATTTTATTAGAGTTAATATGTTTTTTCATATTAACTCTTTTCTATAATCGTAAATAGCAATAGTTTTTGTTACTTTAGTAAAAAATAGCTCATGTTGGTAGATTTTAATGACCTTCCGGAAACATCTCGAGTGTGGATTTATCAGGCAAATCGGTCATTCACTTTGGATGAACTGGAAGAGATCGAGAAAAAAATAAAAGAATTTATAACTCAGTGGACAGCCCACGGTGCTGATCTAAAAGCGGGTTATGAAATAAAGTATAAACGATTTATAACCATTGGACTAGATCAAGGAGTGAATCAGGCAACTGGATGCTCTATAGATGCTTCTGTTCGTTTTATTCAGGAACTAGAACAAGTATATAATGTAGACTTGATGGACAAGATGAACGTGTCTTTTAAACAAGGAGAATTTGTAGCCTATAAACCTCTTGCAGATTTTAGGAAAATGGCTAAAAATAGATCAGTATCCCCAAATACTATCGTTTTCAATAACCTGGTTACTAATATTGCCGAATATCGAATCAATTGGGAAATCCCTGCAAAAGATAGTTGGCATAACCGTTTTTTAAATTAAAATTTACGTGCGGCAGATCATAAAAAAGTATTTTTATTTTATATTTTTTCTAATAACTTTTGGCGTTGATGCTCAATCAGAAAATCCTTTATTAGTAGAAGATGTTGAGACTCAAAGAAGATGGGTAGATAGTATTTATAATAGAATGACCCTTAAGGAAAAAGTAGGGCAGTTATTTATGGTAAATGTATCTTCTTCTGATCCCCAAAAAGAAACAGATAAAATAAAACGACTCATCGAAGAGTTTATGATCGGAGGCGTTATTTTTTCTAAAGGAGGACCTAAGCGACAGGTTAAACTAAATAATGAATATCAGAAGTTATCCAAAATACCATTGTTAATAGGTATTGATGCAGAGTGGGGACTTGGTATGCGATTAGATTCGACACAAGCTTTCCCCTGGAATATGACTCTTGGAGCAATACAAGATGATCATTTAATAGAAGAAACCGGAAGACAGGTAGCACGGCATTGTAAACGAATGGGAGTCCATATTAATTTTGCACCCGTAGTAGATATTAATACAAACCCCAAAAACCCGATAATTGGTAACCGTTCTTTTGGAGAAGATAAAGAAAAGGTAGCTCAAAAAGCACTGGCTTTTATGAAAGGAATGCAAAGAGAAGGGATTCTGGCCGCTGCTAAGCATTTTCCTGGTCATGGTGATACCGATACCGATTCGCATAATACATTGCCGACTATTAATTTTGATGCCAAAAGAATTGATAGTATCGAATTATACCCATATAAAAAACTTATTAATGAAGGGTTATCTAGTATTATGGTAGCTCATCTTAATATTCCTAGTTTAGAATATAGATCAGACTATCCATCTTCTATTTCTAAAAAAGTAGTTTCTGGAGTATTAAAAGATAGCTTAAAGTTTGAAGGTTTAATTTTTACAGATGCTCTTAATATGAAAGGAGCTTCTGATTTTAAAGCGCCTGGAGATATTGATTTGGCAGCTTTTTTAGCAGGAAATGATATTCTTTTAATGTCTGAAGATGTACCGTTGGCATCTCAGAAAATAGTATCTGCATATTACTCTGGAGCTTTAACAGAAGAGCGTTTGTCTTATTCTGTTAGAAAGATCTTATTTGCCAAATATAAAGCAGGCCTTAACACCTATCAACCTGTAGAAACAGGTTTTCTTTATGAGGAACTAAATAGTGTTAAAAATAAAGTGCTGTTTCATGATTTGGTCGAAAATTCTTTGACCGTTATAAAGAATGAAAGAGCAACACTGCCAATTAAGAACCTTGACCTGAAAAAAATTGCTTATGTTTCTCTTGGTGATGACTCTGGAGAAGCTTTTTATGAAGAATTAAGTAAATATACTCAGGTCGAATGGGTGAAAGCCAATCAATTGGGTGAAATGGTAGAACAATTGAAAAACTATAATTATGTTATTGTAGGTTTTCATAAATCAAACGATTCACCCTGGGCAGAATATAAGTTTAAGGATAAAGAATTAGTTTGGTTATACGAAATTGCCAGATTAAATACTACGGTTCTTAGTGTATTTGCAAGACCTTATGCAATGTTAGATATGTTAACCACTACGAATTTTGAAGGGATAGTGATGTCTTATCAAAATAGTAAAGTGGCTCAGGAAAAAACAGCACAATTACTTTTTGGAGCGTTAGAAGCCAAAGGAAAACTTCCTGTAAGCATCGGAGAAGAGTTTCCTGCTGGTACAGGACTGCATACGAGGGCCTTAAATAGATTATCTTATGGGTTACCCGAAAGTGTTGGGATGAATTCTTATAAACTTAATAGAATTGATTCTATAGTAGATTTTGCACTAAAAGAAAAAATGGCACCTGGTGTGCAACTCATTGTTGCAAGAAAAGGAAAAGTAGTATTTAATAAAAATTATGGGTACCATACCTATAGTAAATTTAGAAAAGTTAAAGGATCTGATGTTTATGATTTGGCATCTTTAACCAAAATATTAGCTACTTTACCACTTACTATAGAGTTAAAGGATAAGGGAATAATTTCCTTAAATACAAAGGTAGGAAAGATGTTACCTTCCTTTAAAGGTTCTAATAAAGAGAATATTACCATAAGATCAATGCTGTCACATTATGCAAAATTAAAGGCCTGGATTCCTTTTTATTTGCAAACAATGGATTCTATTACCCGAAAACCGGATAAGAAATATTATCGAAATAGTCGCTCTAAAGATTTTAATATAGAAGTTACTAATAACCTTTATTTCAGAAGTGATATGAAGGATTCTTTACTGCTAAGAATTAGAGATAGTGAATTGAGAGATAGATTAAAATATAAGTATAGTGATTTACCGTACTATCTTTTAAAAGCATATATAGAAAGTCATTATAGTAATACATTGCATAAGCTAACCCAACAACATTTTTATAAGCCATTGGGGGCTAATAATACCTCATATTTACCTTTAACACGTTTCAGAAAAAAAAGAATAGTTCCTACAGAGTATGATAAGATCTTTAGAGACGAAGTTGTTCATGGGTATGTTCATGATCAGGGAGCTGCTATGTTAGGAGGAATTGCTGGGCATGCAGGACTATTTGCTAATGCAAATGATATTGCCAAGATCATGCAAATGTATCTCAATAAGGGGTATTATGGAGGTAAGCAATATTTTAGAGAAGAAACGTTGGATGAGTTTAATACATGTCATTATTGTCATCGAAATGTACGACGGGGAATAGGTTTTGATAAACCACAACTAGGAGATGTAGGCCCGACTTGCGGGTGTATATCAATGACTAGTTTTGGGCATAGTGGATTTACAGGAACCTTTACCTGGGCAGATCCAGAACAGGAAATGATATATGTCTTTTTAAGTAACCGTACTTTTCCTAATGCCGCAAATAGAAAACTCATATCACATGATATTCGCTCAGAGATACAAAGGTTGATCTATGAAGCAATAGATTATTGATTGTATCAACAGAAAAACAATAATTTTCAAAAGTTAAAAAATATGAGTGTCAGGGTTTCAAATCAAGATGCAATATGCTCGCGTATAATAGCTGGGTGTATGAATTGGGGAGAATGGGGAGCTAATTTAACCGTAAATCAGGCTCAGGAATTGATAGAAGATTGTCTTGCAATAAATGTTACCACTTTTGATCATGCAGATATCTATGGGTATTATACGACAGAAATATTATTTGGTAATGCGCTTAAAAAACGACCTTCTCTTCGAGAAAAAATGCAACTTGTTACCAAATGTGGTATTAAACTAGTAACACCTAACCGTCCTGATACTACTATTAAATCATATAATACTAGTAAAGAATACATTATAAGTTCTGCAGAACAATCTTTGCAGAATCTAAATACAGATTATATAGACCTTTTTTTGATTCATAGACCAAGCCCGTTAATGAATCCAGAAGAGATTGCAGAGGCTTTTACCCAACTTAAAAATGATGGTAAGGTGTTGCATTTTGGAGTATCAAACTTTACGATACATCAATTTGAAATGTTACATAAGTTTATACCTCTGGTAGCAAATCAGATAGAAGTATCTTCTCTTCACCTGGATCCTTTTGTAGATGGTACTTTAGATCAATGTATTACCAAGCATATTATGCCCATGGGATATTCTACATTAGCAGGAGGGAAATTCTTTGCCAAACACCCAAAAGATAGAGTTATTAGGATTAATAAGGTGGTAAATGCATTGGCAGAAAAATATAATGTTACCCCTGACCAGATTCTAACATCCTGGATCATAAAACACCCTTCTGGTATTCTTCCAATTATTGGTTCAACCAAAATCAATCGTATTAAATCTGCAATAGATGCTTTAGCTATTAATATTACAGACGAAGAATGGTTTATGGTTTGGGAAGCTTCTACAGGGAAAGAAGTAGCTTAGAAGAAGACTGTGTTGGTTATAAAATATGCCTCAATGTATATATAATTGGTTGCCAGTTTCTTTGCTTTACAAGCATGGGAGAGCACGTTAATTGGATCTATACATAATGTTAAAATACTTGTAAATTACTGTATGTTGCTGTTTTTTACTATATATTTAATATTGAAAATCGAACGTTTATTTACAATTTCATGTAAAATTTGTAAACCGTAACATTTAAATTCTTCACAAATCGTTATTCCCCTAACCCCCTAACCTTAAACTAATGAGTAAGTATAAACTAACATGTATCGGATTAGTGTTGTCTGTTTTTATTTATGTAACAACTATTGTTTTAGAATTAGAATTGTTTGAAAAAGCTATCGCATTATTGGAGAGTATAGAACAATTTGAGTTTGACGAAATGATAATTCCATTAATAGTATTTTTTGTATTTCTATTTATAGATACACAACAAAATGCTAAAAAAGTAAAGATGGAAAATGCTAAACTAAATATTTATAAAGCTATGCTTTCTTCTAGTCATCATATCCTAAATAATTTTATTTATCAAATGGATATATTTAAAATCACAGCAGAAGATACCCCTGGTTTTGATGTAAAAGTTTTGGCTTTTTATGAAGATATTATTAATAATGCTGCTCATCAAATTCATTCTTTGAGCAACCTTACTACTATTGATGAATTTTCAATACGAACTTCGGTAATGAATGAGACTTAATGTGTAGTATACAGGTTTTTACGTAGATTTATATTTCAAAAAAGCTAAAAACAGATCCTCCATATTTTCTCGAATTACTAAAATGTGGTGATTCCTCGAGAGAGGTATGTTTAGAGTGCTCAATAATCAAGACCCCGTGTTCATTTAGTAATTCATTTTCAAAAACTAATGTTGCAATTTTGTGAAATTGATCTGTTGTAAAATCATATGGGGGATCAGCAAAAATAATATCTACTTTTCGTTTTACTTTTTCGAGGTAACTGTACACATCACTTTTTATAGTCTCAATAGGAGCATCTAGTTCTTTTGCTACGCTTTTGATATACCCAAGACAGGCATAGTGAGCATCTACTGCGGTTATATCCTCTGTTCCTCTGGATAAGAATTCATAGCTTATGTTTCCTGTACCTGCAAAAAGATCTAGAATTGATATCTGAGAGAAGTTATATTGATTTCTTAGGATATTGAACAATGCTTCTTTTGCCATATCGGTAGTAGGACGTACAGGCAGTTTTTTAGGTGCTGTAAGTCTTTTTCCTTTATATTTTCCTGAAATAATACGCATATCTAAAAATGGCTAAGTAATACAAAATGTTTATGAGGCTCAAAAGATGTTATATCTTCTGTTACTTGTGGTTTCTTAAGAAGGTTTCCGAAACGTATATGACGAATATAAGTATATGCAATATTGAAAAACTCACTATCCCTGGAAATATCTCCCAAAAACACTAAACTAAATTCTTCTGGATTTAGTTGTAGTTGTTCTGTAGTGTACAATAGATAATACAAAAAATCTTCTTTAGTTTGATATTTATAGGTATTACTTAATATCAGATTCCCTTTATTGATTACTATAATATCGAAAGAAGCATCATTTATATTCGCAAAAACGGTGATAGATTCACTGTTTTTTTCTTGAGTAAGTAAAGAATTTATTAAAATGGTACTAGAATGCTTATAAGTAAAAGAACCAAATGTATCAAAAAAGAAATTATTGATGTTGGTATAAGGAATGTAGACTGTTGTTATATTATGAGGGTGTAATTCATCATAAGCAATAAAATCATTTTGAAGCACTTTGGTATTAAATTTAAGGTACTCCTTTAATGAATCTTCGTTAAATAAAGCTTTAGGAACAACAGTATATAAGTCATTTTGATGAATTACTTCGATAGTATCAAAAGTTCCTTTTAGATTATGATTGTGATCAAAAGTATATTTGATTTTATCAAGTACTTGTGTGGGAGTTAATTGTATACCAAAGGATTCATGCGCTATTGATGTTATTTGATTATTAGTATTTACGGTACAAAAAGAAAGTCCATTCAAGCTTACCTGAATGGACAATGTTTTTGATGTATTATCAATTGTATTATTGATCGTTTGCACCATAAGTTCTTGGCCAGTTACCAGAAGTCATTACTTCTGTCATTGATCCTACCGAAAGGAATCCTCCATTAACTTCATCAACAGAACGTACTTCTTTCTCTTGAGCTAATAAATCTTTATCCTGATCGTGTAGTAGTATATCTTTAGCTACTTTAGCTTCAAAAACCGGAATTCGTAGATCATTTTTGTTAATATAACCTGCATCCATTTCAAAATTAGATTCAACACCTTCGATCGGTATTTTAATCATATTTTTATGATTTCCTGTTTTAAATAAAGAATCTTTTACCGATGCATATCCAAGGGTATCAACAATAACTGTATCTCTTGGCTCATCAATTTTAAGTATCTTATTAAATGCAATATAACTAGAATCTCTTCTTTGGGTTAGTGTAAATTTAGCAGTATCTATAAAAGCAACTAATTTAACAGGATCTTTAGTAAATTTTCCAGTTACTGATCTGTATGCCAATTGAGCTGTACGAATATCTCTTAAATTTTCAACAGCTTTTGCATATCTAGCTTGCTTTATTTTATTGAACTTTACAGGACCATTAACAGAATTGAATACCAAGTATCCTAAAACTCCTATAATAACCCACAGAACTAATTGAACAACAATTTTCATTTTATGATTTAGCTTTAAACATTAGTGTATACGCAAATCTACAATTTTTTTTTAATCGTAAAAGTTTATTGCCAAAAAATCATCCCTATCTTTGATTTATTAATAGTAATATGAATCATATAGATAAGTTTTTTTAATGAAGGAAAAAGAATTTTATGAATTATTAAAAGAAGATTTTCCTTTTGAACCTACTATAAAACAAGATATTGTCCTACAAAAACTATCTTATTTTGTGTTATCAGGGGCAAAAGAATCACTTTTTCTACTAAAAGGATATGCAGGTACAGGAAAAACTACTTTAATAGGATCTTTGGTGAAAAACCTTTGGAAAGCTAAATTAAATGCTGTTTTACTTGCTCCCACGGGTCGTGCGGCTAAAGTGATTAGTAATTTTTCGGGAAAGCAGGCTCAAACCATACATAGGAATATTTATTATCCCAAAAAGGATAAAAGTGGGGGATTAGCTTTTCAATTAAAACAAAATAAAAATCGTAATACTATTTTTATTGTAGATGAAGCTTCTATGATACCAGACACACCCAGTGATAGTAAATTGTTCGAAAACGGATCTTTACTAGATGATCTAATGATGTATGTGTATTCTGGATTTAATTGTAAAATCCTTTTTATTGGGGATACTGCGCAATTACCGCCAGTAAAACTAGAAGTAAGCCCGGCACTCGATCCTAATAACCTTGCAATGGGATTTAATAAAGAGGTTACCCAGATAGAGTTAGACGAAGTAGTACGACAAGCAGAGAATAGTGGCATTTTAATGAATGCTACCCAGCTAAGAGAAACAATTAATGATGGTTTTTATGACTCTTTTCGGTTTCAGGTGTCAGGATATCCAGATGTAGTTCGGTTTTTTGACGGCCATGAGATTATGGATGCATTAAATGAAGCATATGCTAGTGTAGGACACGAAGAATCAGTGATTATACTTCGTTCTAATAAAAGAGCTAATATTTATAATCAGCAGATTCGCTCAAGGATACTTTTTCAGGAAGAAGAACTGTCACCCGGTGATTATTTAATGGTGGTTAAGAATAATTATTTTTGGCTGGATAACAAAAGTGAAGCTGGTTTCATTGCTAATGGAGATATAATTAAAATTTTAGAGATTTTTTCTATAAAAGAATTGTATGGATTTCGGTTTGCTATAGTTAATGTTAGTATGGTTGATTATCCAAATCAAAAACCTTTTGAAACGGTTTTGTTATTAGATACATTAACATCAGAAACTCCATCTTTATCTTATGAAGAATCAAATAAATTGTATCAGGAAGTCCTAAAAGATTTTGAAGATGAGAAATCGAAGTACAAACGGTTTATGGGAGTAAAGAATAATAAGTTTTTTAATAGTTTGCAAGTCAAATTCTCTTATGCCATTACGTGTCATAAGTCACAAGGAGGGCAATGGGATAATGTTTTTATAGAGCAGCCTTATCTTCCCGATGGGATCAATAAAGATTATTTGAGATGGTTGTATACTGCTGTTACCAGAGCTAAGAAAAAGTTATATTTAATAGGATTTAAAGATGATTTTTTTATTGAAAACTAAAATTTGCATAACATATGTATAGTGTAGTTTAGTTTTTTTTAAATAAATTATGAAACTAAATATAATGGTTGGCCCGAAAATTGATTTAAAAAAGTTATTTTTGCAACTCTAGAAAAGCAACAAATTTTGAACAAAAATACTCTAAAAACTATCGCAATGATACCTGCGAGGTATGCTGCCACGCGTTTTCCTGGCAAGCTAATGCAGGACCTAGAAGGGAAAAGCGTTATAAGAAGAACGTATGAAGCGACCCTAAATTCAGGACTTTTTGATGCCGTATATGTAGTTACCGACAGCGATGTTATATATAAAGAAATTACTTCTCATGGTGGTATAGCTATTATGAGTAAGAAGGAACATAGCTGTGGTAGTGATCGAATAGCCGAGGCAGTCGAAGACATGGATGTTGATATTGTAGTAAATGTCCAGGGAGATGAACCTTTTACCGATAGAGAAAGTTTAGAAAAAGTGCTAAGCGTATTTTATCAGGAAGATTCTGATCGTATAGACTTAGCTAGTCTAATGACTCCTATGGATGACTGGGATGATATCATGAATCCTAATAGTGTAAAGGTCATTGTGGATGAAAATAATTATGCATTATATTTTTCTCGTGCACCTATACCATACCCAAGAGATAAAGAAATAAACCACGTTTACCATAAACATAAAGGTGTTTATGCGTTTAAGAAACAAGCTATTTTAGATTTTTACCGTTTACCAATGCGTTCTTTGGAAGCTTCAGAGAAAATAGAATGTATTCGATATCTCGAATATGGTAAAAATATTAAAATGGTTGAAACGCACCACGAAGGTGTAGAAATTGATACCCCGGAAGATTTAGAAAGAGCAAAAAGAATAATAAATAAAGAAAATCTATTGAATCCAAAATCTATAATTACTCCAGAAGAATCTACTTCTACGCATAAAAATTTCCCAATGGTACCAAAAGTAGTATTTGGGAAAGGAGCTTTTAATCAGATTTGTGATATTATTTCACCCGAACGAAATGGTGTTGCTCCTTTTATCTTTTTGGTAGATGACGTTTTTAAGAACAATACCTCGTTTATAGAGGATAGAATACCATTATCTTATACCGATGAGATAGTTTATGTGTCAACTGTTGAAGAACCTAAAACATCACAGGTAGATGAGATAGTTACTAAAATAAGAAATGATTATCAGTATGTTCCCAGTGGAATTATTGGAATAGGTGGGGGCTCTATATTGGATTTGTCCAAGGCGGTAGCGATCATGCTAACCAACCCGGGAAGTGCTGCAGATTACCAGGGATGGGATCTGGTAAAGAATAAAGCTGTATTCCATGTTGGGATTCCAACAATCTCAGGAACAGGAGCAGAAGTATCTCGTACCACTGTACTTACAGGACCCGAACGTAAATTAGGAATCAATTCTGATTTTACACCTTTTGATCAGGTGGTATTAGATCCAGAATTAATAAAAGATGTTCCTAAAGATCAATGGTTCTATACGGGTATGGATTGTTATATTCACTGTATTGAATCACTAGACGGAACGTATTTAAATGCATTTAGCCAGAGCTATGGCGAAAAAGCCTTAGACTTATGCAAAGAGATTTTTCTCGAAAATAACCTAAACAAAGAAGAGGTAGATGCAAAATTAATGATGGCTTCCTGGCATGGCGGGATGAGTATTGCATATTCTCAGGTTGGTGTTGCTCATGCGATGAGTTATGGGCTGGCATATGTATTAGGTACAAAGCATGGGATAGGTAACTGTATCGTATTTGATAAATTAGAAAAATACTATCCTGAAGGTGTAGCTGTGTTCAAAAAAATGAAAGAATTTCATAATATCAATTTACCCACAGGAGTTTGCGCTAATGTAACCGAAGAGCAATTAGATGTAATGACTAAGGTCGCACTAAGTTTAGAACCGCTCTGGGAAAATGCCCTGGGATGCGATTGGAAATCTAAAATAAATACAGATATGTTGAAAGAACTTTATCGTTCTTTGTAAATCGTTTTTCAATCTTTTATTTTCATGCGATACTTTTCTTCCTTCATATATCATAAAATTATAGGGTGGAAGTTTATTGGTGATTTCAGTGCTGATACTGTAAAAAAATGTATTGTTATTGTAGTACCTCATACGAGCTGGCACGATTTTTATATTGGCCTTTTGGTACGACAAGTAGCCGGTATTAAGATAAGTTTTTTGGCCAAAAAAGAACTTTTTAAATGGCCATTAGGTTGGTACCTTAAAAGAGTAGGAGGGATTTCTCTGGATAGAACTCCTGGTCAGAATAAGGTTGAAGCTATTGCAGAGTTATTTGAAAAAAAGGATGAATTGCGTTTAACCATTGCCCCCGAAGGAACAAGGAAAAAAGTTAAAGAATGGAAAACAGGGTTTTACCATATTGCCAAAGCTGCAAATATCCCTATTATTATGGTCGCTTTTGATTTTGGAAAAAAACAATGTATGGTTTCTAATCCTTATTATCCTACAGAGGATATTAAAAAGGATTTCGAATATATGTATCGTTTCTTTAAAGATGTTAAAGGCAAAGTCCCCGAAAACAGCTTTGACGGGACTTAAAATTTATGAATTTTTTCTTCTGGGGTAGCATCTTTAGGTTTTTCCTTTACGCTTCCTGCTCCAAAAATAAGCTCTGTACTAGAAAAAGTGGTACCAAAAGTTTTTGCGGCATAATATACTTGTGATATAGCACTATTTACCTGTTCATTCGTAAGTTCTTTTAAAGGGTGGATATAAACCGACCATAAAATTTTATTGGTGATAGCATATTTTACATCAAGAGCAGAATGAAAATTGGCAGTCATTGCGTCGAGGAGTAAATCTTTATCAAGACGATCTGATGCTATAATAGGAGAAATAATTCTCATTCGATTATTGGTTTTATCGGTAACACAAAGCATAGGAATCTCTTTGTATATAAATTTCCAGTTACCGGGAATGCCATCTAGAGTATCTGCATTTTTTTTAATAATTAACTCTAGTTTGGTATTATCCATATGTTGGGCATGTACTATGCCTGCAAAAGAAAATAGAAGAAGTATGGCTAATCTTTTCATAGCTTATATTTTATCTATAGTCGGGGTATTATAGTAAACATAACAAAAAACGAACTCAGAAACCATAAAACAAACTTATTCGGTATATATCTTAGGGCCAAGGTATTTGTTGTGTCAAGCTGCTTCTAGATAGTTTGTTTATAGAACAGTAACCCTCTTAACATAAAGATTGAATTAGAATTAAAACATATTTGTTTCTGTAAATAAATAGATTATTTTTAAAACTACTTTTAAAACCTGTATACAATGAAAGATATTATAACTGCTTTTTTTCAAACAAGTAGAGAAAGGTTGAAAAATCCGTTTTTGGGCGCCTTTTTGTTTTCCATAATTACAGTAAACTGGAAACCAATATCAATATTATTTTTTTCCACAGACATTATAGAGTTGAGAATAAAAAAGATTGAAGATTATTATACCTTAACCTGGACTAAATTCTGGATTGTCTTAGGAATAACCTTGTGTTATATAGTAGTATTGCCTTATTTAATGTGGGTATTAGAAAAGATAACCTATTTTGCAGCTGAATGGAGAAAGAATATTTTGAATAAACAAAAGATTAAATCAGTTAAGAGGAGTATTGAGCTAGCTGGAGTAGAAATTGATCTAGAGGATACCAAAGCTAAATTAAAGGATAAGTCAGAGCTAAATGATAAAATAGAATCGTTAAAAGCGGAAATTTTAGGAAAAGATGAGGTTATTCATGAAATGAAAGTAGAACGTGATAAATTAAATGAAGCAATAAATACGCACAATGAGAGCTTGAGTATATTAAAAGAAAAAGATTCTAAATCGGATTTTTCTTATGACGATATTTTTTCCTCTAATTATAGAAAAAGTATCGTTATAAGAGAAGGATATAGTATTGATGATTTTGAAAAAATTAATAACCATTCAAATAATAAAGGGTTTAGGAAAATATATTTGGAATTGAAAGATTCTCCTTCCAAGTTAAAAGGATTTCATAAAACTGTAAAAGAATTCTATGAATCTCAAGGTATTATAGAACTTTACAATGATGAAAAAATGAAACTTGACCTTTACCGTTTTACGAATAAAGGAGATATATTTAAACAATTTTATCTGTTAAGTGTGGCAGCAGATGCTATTCTCAAATAAAATAGGAACAATTAGTATTTTTATAGTTAATCAATATTCCTTATTCTAGCCTTTATACTTTTTATAAACTATTGTTTCTCTATAATGAGTGAAAAATACTAGCTATTCCTGAGTTAACTCTTCCATGGTATGATAAACGTTCTGCACGTCATCATCTTCTTCTATTTTTTCCAGTAATTTTTCTACATCTGCAGCTTGCTCTGGAGTTATTTTTTTAGTAACCTGTGGGATACGTTCAAATCCAGAGGATAGAATTTCGATTTCACGACTTTCTAATTCCTTTTGTATCGTTCCAAAACTTCCAAAAGGAGCATAGATCAATATCCCATCGTCATCCTGAAAAACTTCTTCTGCTCCAAAATCAATAAATTCAAGTTCGAGTTCTTCTGGATCTAATCCTTCACTATTAATTCTAAAATTACAGGTATGATCAAACATAAACTCTACAGAACCTGATGTTCCCAGGTTACCCTCGCATTTATTAAAATAGGATCGAATATTGGCAACTGTTCTATTATTGTTATCTGTTGCAGTTTCTACCAAAATAGCTATTCCGTGAGGAGCGTATCCTTCAAAAAGAACTTCTTTATAGTCGCCTTGATCTTTATCAGATGCCTTTTTAATTGCCCTTTCGATATTATCTTTTGGCATGTTCACAGATTTGGCATTCTGGATCACTGCTCTTAAACGAGAGTTAGAAGCTGGGTCAGGTCCACCTTCTTTTACTGCCATTACAATATCTTTACCAATTCGAGTAAACGCTTTTGCCATTGCCGACCAGCGTTTCATCTTACGTGCTTTTCTAAATTCAAAAGCTCTTCCCATATGCTAATTTTAAAATCTAAATACAAACATAAGTAGAAACCAAGTTTTTGACAAATGTTTGTGTACGATCAATTTTGATTACGCCTAAAGTACCAAAATTCAAAAAGTAAAACAAGAAGTTTTGACCTTAGAATTTGATACTTGTTTTTTGATTTAAAATGAGTTCAATAACTATTCTCCTTCGATAATGTTATCTATAGTTTTTGCAAGATTAAAATCATTTTCGGTTATACCACCAGCATCATGAGTAGAAAGGCTAATATGTAATTTATTATAAACATTAGACCAGTCGGGATGATGTTGTTGTAGTTCGGCTTCAAAAGCGATACGAGTCATGACAGAGAACGCATCTTTAAAATCGTTAAATTCAAAAGTGGTATGAAGAGCATTATCATGGTATTCCCAACCATCTATGTCGTTTAGTTTTTCTTTTATCTCAGATTCTGATAATTTTACCATTAGTATTGTATTAGTTAGTTGTAAGTTACTTAATGTTTATTTTTGATTTGTAAGCCCTAATTCATCACGCAAGACTTCATCTTTATTACTGTTTTTACCCCAATAGGCAGATTTAATACTTTTGATTTTAGTTGCTTTTGTAGTAAGCTTCTTTGCATTTGGCCCAAACCCACTTTTATAGGTTTCTGTCCAATGCTCAATTTCATAAGGAAAAGAGGCGTTAAAAGTAATACTGATACTCCTATCGAGTTCGGGATATTCTATCGTATATGTATTAGTATCAGTGTCTTTTTGTATAGATGCTTTAGCCGAGTATGCTTTGATTTCTTTATGCCTTAATCTAGAATACTCAAAAGAAGGAATAATTTGTAGATCTCCTTGTGGCAATGCATCAGGATTAATTCTGATTTTTGTCCAAAGTTCATTTTCTAAAATAGCTTTGTCTAATTTAAAATCCTGATCTGATTCATTTTCAAAATAGGAATGCGAAGTAATCTCGAATTGTTTTCTGTTATTTAATTGCGCATATACATGACCACACCATTCCTGCATCGAATTAGATACTTTAATAGCATGTCGGTTATCTGCCACAGGATAAAATGTGCTCTGCATCACAGAATATGGGTAGATTCCTGTATTAAATTTTTTGGTAGCATTAAGTTTTAGAACGGGTATGTTATTTGTATTTTGGCGATCTGCTTTCACCTGTTTTTTTGGTAAAAAATCTTCAGTAACATAAATAAGAACCGCGGTTCCTTTTCTTATTTCACCATATCGAGCTTGTTCTAGTTGATATGATGATATTTCTGCTTCACCAGCATACCAGTATTTCTTAAAATCTTCGGAGAGCGTTTTTGCAGGTGGTACCTTTTCTTTAATGACCTCTTCAGTTGTAGAGGCTTTGCTCACTTCGTCTGCCTTAATATTGCTACAAGCAATAAAGACTAATACGCCTAATAAAGCGAACAGTAGTATTGACTTTTTCATGATAACGTTTTTATATAGCAAATTACAATAAACCTTGGATTTGGCAAGTACTGTTAACGTTTCAGTAACTATCTAACCTTTATAATTGACAAATGAATGAGAAATTATCTAATGTAATGAGTAGTTAAGAATGTTTTTTGGTATAGAGAGAAATCTACTTATAAGAATGAGAGAGAGAACAGGCAAAAATTAATAAAGACAGTTTAGAAAATACTTCACAATTTAAAAGTGAAAAACGGGATACTTAAATCCCGTTTTTAATTTTTTATATGGTATTAGTTAGGCCCACAAAAAACCTGATTCATACACACGTATCCTGGTGGTAAATATTGATCACAAGAGTGACACATAACATAGGTCCAACCTCCTTTTAGAGATTTTTGTTCTGTTTTGTTAAGTGTTTTGATACCATCCAGGTTTAAGAGATTCTTTAGCATAATATTAAGTTTTAAAAATAATTAAAGAAATATAAACAAAATAAAAACCAGGTAATTACGGAAAAACCTCATTTAACATTTTGTTACGATAAGAAATATTAATTAAAAAATTAATATATTCTATGTGCTAAATTTATTGAGATGGTACTTTTAGGCTAGCTGTCTTAATGTTTCGTAGACAAGATGTGTGGGGAGCCCCATTACATTAAAATGACTCCCTTCTATATTGGATATACCAATAAAACCTATCCATTCTTGTATCCCATAAGCTCCGGCTTTATCCAGAGGCTTATAAGTTTGTACATAATATTCGATTTCTTCTGGAGATAACTCCTTAAAAGTAACCTTGGTGGTTTGATGCACTACAATGATCTGATTGATTGTCTTAAAACACACCGAAGTAATAACCTCATGCGTATCTCCGGATAGAGAATTAATCATTTCTGAAGCTTCTATCAGGTTTTTTGGCTTACCTAAGGCATTGTTTTTATGCCAAACAATGGTATCACTAGTGATTAAAATATCTTTGGGGTGTAAATCTGTAAAAGCATTTGCTTTAAGCTTAGCAAGGTAATCCGAAATTTCTTCGGCTTTAAGATGATCAGGATAAACCTCTTCAATCTCTTTTAATTGTATTGAAAAATCCAGGTCCAGATCCTTAAAAAATTGTTGCCTTCTAGGAGAACCAGACGCAAGAATTATATTTTTACCTTTTAATATATCTTTTAACATATGTTATACTAAAACAAATTGATAAAATAACAAAGAAATAGATGCACCAAATAAAATTATCTTTAAAAGCAATGCTAATCTTTTAAACTGCTGATCTGATTCGGCACTAAAGCTTTTGATCATAAAATAGAGTAAAGGAGCAACAATAAGTATCAGTACAAAAATAACAGCTTTACTGTTAGAAAAAAGATAATTATATATGTAATAAATTACAGATATAATTGGAAGCAATGTTAATACTCCGATTAATTTTGTTGTTCGATTTTTACCTAGAACTATTGGGATGGTTCTAATTCCTAAATTATGATCTCTATCTATGTGCAGACAATCTTTTATAATTTCTCTTAAGAGTATAATCATAAATGCAAATATTGAATAATCTAAAATAATAGAAAAAATAACGGTTTGTGATGCTCTATTCTTTTCGGTGATAGCAGGAAGAAGATCAAAAATCCCAACGACAATCAAACTTAATCCTATAAGTAGTGCGAGAATACAATTTTTAAGAACAATGATTTCTTTTAAATAAGAAGCGTAGATGTAAAATACTCCAGAAATTACTATAAATAATGCAGCAAAACCTGGCCTGTTAATAAGGTTAGCTAAGTAAAATCCAATAAGAACACCAATTACATTAAGAATAATAAATAATCGATTGGCCGATTTTTCGGTTATAGAATCATATAATACACCTTTTACACCGGTATCTTCTTGATTGTAAATTTCGATAATTATGTTTCCTGCAGCAGCAATACAAAATGTTGCCGCCATCAAAATAGCAATACCCAAGCCATTTAAGGTAATAGCAATATTAAAGGGTTCAAAAAGGCCATATTTAAGACATAATTGTGCAAAAGCAATTATAAGTAAGTTATCAAATTTTATAAGCTTCAGATAAGATAGCATAGAGGTGATTGGTTAATTAGTCAGCAAATGTAATAATTAATACCAATTTTAGCCCTATTAACATAGATACTTGAAAGCCTTGTTTTTATAGTAGTGAAGAGGTGTATTAACGTTAATAGAGGGTTAATGAAGGCTGATTTTATTGAATAAAAGGATGTTTGCTATACTTTTGGAATCATCATCAATCAAAAAACGAATAGGTATTAAAAAATAAATAAGCTGTATATCACTAATGAAGAAAAAGATAAACATACTCATTATTACATCTATTTTAACCTTATTGGCATTGTCTGGTATTCAGGGGTATTTGATTTATAACACGTACCAGCTTAAAAAGGATGTGTTTATTAAAGAAACCAAGAAGGCTGTTTCGAGTATAGATAATACTAAAGAAATGGATTCTATAGCAGAACTTTGGTATAATCAGCTAACAAAGAACCTGATAGAATATAGAAAGAATAATCTTCTTAAAAATGAAACTATAGAACGTTTCAAGCCTTTTACAGATTCGTTAAATAATATATTTAATGAATATTATAAAAAAGAAATTGGTAAGGTTAATCTGAGATATGAGTTAAAATATAAGAAAACAATAAAGAGTATTATTATTCATGATAATAACCTTTTAGATACCGTTTTTAAAGCAAAAGAAGAGAGTAATTACTTTCTGTTCGGAGAAGATTTTCCTGATGAAGAAGGTAATGTGATAAGTAGTGGTAGATGGTTTACAGAACAAGATATAGAGGATGATAGTGGTGTTGAAATTATAAAAACTCAACTTAATCTCGAAATTCGAACAGTAGATTCGATTAGTATTATTGGATGGAAAAGAATAGTTTTTGGGCAAATGGCAAGCCTGTTTTTATTCTCTGTTATATTGTTACTATTTGTAGTTGTCTTACTTTTTTATTCGATTAAAACTGTAATTAGACAAAAGAAAATAGCTGATGTGCGCAATGATTTTATAAATAACATTACTCATGAGCTTAAAACTCCTTTGGCAACTTTGGGTATTGCTTCGAAAAGTTTAAGGAGCAAAGAGACCCAAAATTCACCAAAAATATTCTCTAGTGCATTAGATATATTAGATCGACAGAATAACCGATTGCAGAAACTAATTGATCAGGTAATGAATAATACTTTGGGATCGGAAGAAATCATTTTGAGTAAAGAACAGGTTTTGGATGCTAAGTATTTTAAAGAAGTTGTAGAGGATTTTAAGGTATCGGTTAAAGATAAGCAAGTCGACGTAAGTATGAAGATAGAATTTAGAGATGTAAATCTTTATATCGATAAATTTCTATTTACCACAGCATTATTTAATGTACTGGAAAATGCTGTGAAATACGGGAAAGAAAAAGTCGAAATTAGAATACGAACAGAACGTAAAAACGATACATATACAATTTCGATTCGTGATAATGGGATCGGGATTTCTGAAAAAGAACATCATAAGATTTTTGAAAAATTTTATAGAGTAACAACAGGAAACATACATGATGTAAAGGGATTAGGTCTGGGATTGTTCTATACCAATCAAATTATTAAAGCACACCAGGGAGAAATTAATATTGAAAGTAAACCCGAAGAAGGAACAGATTTTAAAATAACCATACCAATAATTTAATAATTATGAAGCATATACTACTCGCAGAAGATGATTTTGATTTTGGAAGTATATTAAAGCAATATCTCGAAATACATAATTATAAGGTGATCTGGGCAAAAGACGGTAAAGAAGCACTATCGATATTTTCTGAAGGAAAATTTGATATATGTGTCTTTGATGTGATGATGCCAAAAATGGATGGGTTTACATTGGCAGAGCAAGTAGTAGAAATAGATCCCGAAATTCCATTCGTTTTCCTTACTGCTAAGAAAATGAAAGAAGATAAAATAAGAGGATTAAAATTAGGAGCAGATGACTACATCGTGAAACCATTTGAAGCAGATATTCTAGTCCTTAAACTTCAGAATATTTTAAAGCGAACACAGAAAATAGAATCCTTAAAAGATGATGTGGTAAAAATCGGAAATTATGAGTTCGATATTGTTAACCATCAATTAAAATTGAATGGAGAATCACAACGATTAACCGAAAAAGAAACATTGCTTATTCAATATTTATGGGAACATAGAAATAGAATGATTAAAAGAGAAGATGTGTTAAAAGATATTTGGGGTAATGATGATTTCTTCTCTGGTCGAAGTATGGATGTATTCATAAGTCGATTAAGAAAATATTTTAAAGAAGACAATACTATAAATATAGAAAGTGTACGTGGGGTTGGCCTCACATTTAGTATAGCTTAAATCTTCAATTAAAAAACGAATAGTATGAAAACATTAATCACCGTTTTGGTAAACCTACTAATAGGGTTACTAACCATGAATGCGCAAACAAGTGCTACAAGTTCTTCTAAATCATCATCACAAGTAACCATAAGTATTAGTGATGATTCTGGAGAGAAAAGTTATTCTAGATCCTTTGCGATCATTGATATGGAAGAGAGTTTTAGGATCAAAATTAGATTCATGAAATATATGAAGGGCGATGTAAAGTCTTATCTGATCGATCAATTTGGAAAAGAAAATATGATCATCGACGATGAAGCCTATCTGTGGAGAAAAGAAATAGAAGATGATGAGTTATATGAAGTGCGACTCAAAGACAATAAATTAAGAATCAATGTAGATAAAGAACTGGCCTCGAATAAATTGATTAAGAAATTTGAACGAATCGGCAAAGAATTAAAATCAATTACATCAAAAAACGAAAATTAAATCAATCATCAATCAAAAAACAGAAATTATGAAAACAATCATTTGTACATTAAGCCTTGTATTTGCTCTTTCTTTGAGCAATGCTCAAACAGCTTCAACTTCAAACTCTAAAGTATCTATTAGTTATTCTAGTGATGAACCAGGAGAAGGTAACTATAGAGTTAACATTTCTATCTCTAATACAGAAGATATGTATATCTTAAAAGCTAGCTTTCCATCATCTAAAACAGGAAAATTAAAACAATTCTTAAAAGATCATTTAACTCCAGAAATGACCAAAAACGGAACGACATCTACCTGGAAATATAATACCAAAGGAGAAACAGGGTATGTTGTAAAGCTGAAAAGAGGAAAACTAAACGTTTTTATGGATAAAGAATTCGTACCTGCAGACGTAGTAGAAGATCTTATAGACATGTTTAGCGATCTTAAAGATATTGTAAAAGAATAACTAGATCTTTTATAATAATTTAGATATGAGAAAACTTATAGTATTTTCAATTGTTTTATTAGGACTATTTAGTTGTAAAAAAAACGATTCTGATTTAATCTGTGAAAGAATTAATTACCTGGTAGATACAAAAAGTAATGTCGCAAAAAAATATTGGAAAGATTTTGATAAGCAGTTACTTTTTGGTCCTATGTTATATTATACAAAAGATGGTCTTTTTACAATAGATGCTAATGAAGCATTAAAAGAAAAAATAAACCTAGTAGCATATAATTGTAATGATTCTAATATATCTGTGGGGTTTACTCCCATAATTGACACTACAAATTTTTATATGAATGTGTCTTATGAAGACAAAAACATATCGGCATTAGAGTATAAAAATACATTAGGAATGTTTAGTGATGTAGAATTAACAGAAAAATTCATCACCGATGTTAAAGATACAGAAGAATGGATGACAATGGTTATTCATGAAATATTTCATCAATATCAAAAAAAATTCAAAAAGTTTCGAGAAAAACAGATGTCGAGCCAAAGAGATTTTGATAGAGATACATTAAATTATTTCTTTAAAAACGAGAATTGGTTTAATACAACAGTTAAGAGCGAAAATCAACTTCTTCTTAAGATAATACAAGAAGATAATAATGATAGTGTTAAGAATTACATTTCAGAATATTTAGAAAGTAAAGAGCAAAGATATGCTAAGATAAAGAATGAATTCAGAATAGATATATCTGCATTAGAAGCTAGCTTGTCTAAATCAGAAGGCACGGCCAGGTATATTGAATACTGTACCAAATTAGCGTTATCGACGAGTTCTAATAATCATACCTTATCCGAAATAGACAGCAAATATGTTGCTAATCGATTTAAAGATTATAATTTAAAACAAGACGAGTGGATGTATAACTTAGGAGGAGGATATTATTATTCTTTAGGATTTAATTTAACTCGAGTTCTGGAAAAATTAAAAATAAAGTATCAAGAAGATATTTTTTTAGAAAACAAATCATTTGATCAATATCTAAAAGAATACCTTGAGTAATATTATAATGAACCTTATCTGTGATGGTAAGGTTCATTTCTTAATATGGTAAATCCACGATATAACTGTTCTACAAAAAATAAACGTATCATTTGATGCGAAAATGTCATTTTGGATAACGATAGTTTACTATTAGCCCGGCTGTAAACTTCGGGGCTAAACCCATAGGGTCCTCCTATTGCAAAAATCAACTGTTTGATTCCGCTATTCATATGTTTTTGTAATACTTCAGAAAATAGTACAGAATCATATTGCTTTCCATTTTCATCGAGCAATATCAATACATCAGAATTTTCTACGTGATTAAGGATTAATTTTCCTTCTTTTTCCTTTTGTTGAGCTTCGCTTAAGTTTTTGGCATTTTTAATATCCGGAATAATTTCAAAACTAAATTTAATATAAAACTGTAACCTTTTGATATAGTTGTTGATAAGGTCATTGAGCTGCTTGTCATCTGTTTTGCCAACAGCAAGTAATTTGATATTCATGTGTATTTAATATTATAATAGTTTTTACTCAAAAACCAGATGAAACATAGATTTGTGATGTAAAGTAAATAAAAATACGATGTGCTTCTCACTTCGTACTTCCGACTTCTTTTTTTACATTAGCAAAAATAACCATTCAATATGATTAGCGAAACCCAATTCAATAAAGAAATTGATTTGATAATTACCAATGCCATACGCGAAGATGTAGGAGATGGCGATCATAGTTCATTAGCTTGTATTCCCGAATCAATCACAGGAAAAGCAAAACTTTTAGTTAAGGATGAAGGGATTCTGGCTGGAGTAGAGTTTGCAAAAAAAGTATTTAATTATGTAGACCCAAATATAAAAATCGAGACTTTACTAGAAGACGGGTCTCGTGTTAAATACGGAGATGTAGCTTTTTATGTTTCAGGAAGCTCACAATCTATTCTTAAAGCAGAACGATTAGTGCTTAATGCTATGCAAAGAATGAGTGCAATTGCTACCAAAACAAACCATTTTGTAACCCTTTTAGAAGGAACAGGAACTAAGATTTTAGATACCCGTAAAACAACTCCAGGAATACGAGCATTAGAAAAATGGGCGGTAAAGATTGGAGGAGGAGAGAACCATAGATTTGCATTATATGATATGGTAATGCTAAAAGATAACCATATCGATTTTGCCGGGGGAATTACTAAAGCTATAGAAAAAACCAAACAATACCTTTCTAATCAAAACCTTGATCTTAAAATTATTGTTGAAGCTCGAGACCTTAATGAGATCAAAGAAATACTTCAAACACCGGGAGTATATCGAATATTAATTGATAATTTTAATTATGAAGATACTCGGGAAGCTGTAAAATTAATTGGTGATTCGTGTCTTACTGAATCTAGCGGAGGAATTAATGAAGAAACCGTACGTAACTATGCAGAATGTGGTGTAGATTATATTAGTAGTGGTGCGCTAACACATTCTGTATATAATCTGGATTTGAGCTTGAAAGCTGTTTAATATATGTCGAAACCCGTAGAAGATAGGCTTAATAAGATTCCTGTGATCAATATATTGGTCAAAATAGGGAAGAAACTTATTCTTCCTGGTTTTGAAGGACTGTCGATATACGACCTAATAGAGATTTATGTAATCGGAATTATAAAAGGCACTTTTTCGGCTAGAGCCAGTGCGATATCATGGAGTTTTTTTCTTTCTCTATTTCCATTCTTATTATTTCTTCTTAATTTGATTCCTTACGTGCCGATAGATGGGTTTGAGGAGAATTTTTTTGAATTTGTTAACGGAGCATTACCGAATCAATCGTCAGATTTTTTCTCCGGGATATTCGAAGATATTGCATCTAATCCTCGAGGAGGATTATTATCAACTGTTTTTGTGCTATCTATACTTTTTATGACTAATGGGATTAATGCAGTTTTCTCTGGTTTTGAATATTCGTATCATGTAACACTTAATAGAAATTTTGTACGACAGTATGTAGTAGCATTAGGGGTGTCTATTATCGTGGCATCGTTATTGTTAATTACAGTTATAGGAACTTTATACTTTTCGTATTTGGTAGATGATTTAAATAAAATGGGAGTTGTTGACGATACTGTTTTTTGGTTAACATTAGGTAAATATGCGCTATTTGTCTTTATGATATTTGTAATTATTGCTACCTTATTTTATTTCGGTACCTCAGAAGGAAAACAAAATAAATTCTTTTCACCCGGTGCGTTTATGACCACTTTTTTGATTATTATTACAACATATCTATTTGGAGTATATATAGATAACTTCTCTAATTATAATCAATTGTATGGTTCTATTGGAGCAATGTTGATATTAATGTTATATATATGGCTTAATGCTAATTTGTTATTGCTGGGTTTTGAACTTAATGCATCATTAAATCAATTAAGAAAGAATTTTAATACATAATTTTACTAACATAGATTTCTAATAATTTTTTAAAATGAAAAAACTAAGTATATTATTTATAGCGCTTTTAACTATTGTATCTGTTCAGGCTCAAACCAAAATTGGTGATGCTACATTACCTAATATGGTAAAATTTAATGAAGAAGATTTGACCATTAATGGAGGAGGCCTAAGAGAAAAATTCTTTTTTGATATTTATGCAGGAGCATTATATCTTAAGAAAAAAAGTAGTAATGCCAGTGCAATAGCCAAAGCAGATGAAACTATGGCAATTAAATTACATATTCTATCAGGTATGATGTCTAGAAGTAAAATGGCTAATGCATTACGTGAAGGATTTAAAAAATCAACTAACGGAAATATGAAGCCTTATAACGAAAGAATAGAAAAATTTATAGGCTTTATTAATAATGAAATAGAGGTTGATCAAATCTATGATATGGTGTATGAAAAAGGAAAAGGAAGTGTAATCTATAAAGATGGTAAAGAAAAAGGATATGTGACTGGACTAGATTTTAAGGAAGCACTTTTTAATATCTGGTTAGGAAGTAAACCAGCAGACAAAGGGCTTAAAAAAGAGATGCTTGGGCGTTAAATCAATAAGATATAATTGTATTTTTGTTAAAAATTTAAGTAAATGTATTTCAAGATGTTGTGCATGCATAATATTTTTTATATTTGTGCGCTTTAAAAATTAAGTTTAAACAAATATTAATACCCCAAATACCTTTAGTTATAATGAAAAAAATTACTTTAGTACTGGTAGCACTAATTTCCCTGTCTACTGCTACTGCGCAAATTAGAGTTGGTAAAGCTATTTTGCCTTATGAAGAAAATTTTGGTGATACCGATTTAAAATTAAATGGTGCCGGAATGAGAAAAGTGCTTTGGATCGACATGTATGCAGGAGGGCTTTATTTAACAAAAAAGAGCAAAGACCCTAAAGAAATTCTTGATGCAGATGAAACTATGGCTATAAAACTAAATATTGTTTCCGGTTTTGTTACCCAAAAGAAAATGATAAAAGCGGTAAAAGATGGATTTGATAGAGCTACTTTTGGTAATACCAAAGCATTAGATGAGAGAATAAATAAATTTATTAAATTTTTCTCAGAGCCTATAGTAAAGAATGACATCTTTGATATTGTATATATTAAAGGTAAAGGGGTGACTGCTTTTAAAAATGAAAAAGAACTTGGTGTAATCAAGGGGCGTGATTTTAAATATGCATTATTCAAAATTTGGCTTGGAGATGAACCAGCAAGTGAAGAAATTAAAAATGGAATGTTAGGTATACAATGACCTAAAATCATTAATATAATACGCAAAAAGCTATCGGTTTTAATCGGTAGCTTTTTGTTTTTACCATATTTTTTTATCTTAGAATGTATAAACACAAATTATGATGAAAGTTATGAATTTTCGCAACATCCATTTTGTAGCAATAGTATTAATATCTGTAACAATAAGTGCGCAACAACAAATAGTAGGACAATGGAAAACTATTGATGATACTACTGGCGAACCACGATCTATTGTAGAAATTTATAAGAAAGGAAACAAACTGTTTGGGAAGATTTTACAGGTATTAGATGAAGCAGAGAGAAATAAGTTATGCATCGAATGTAAAGGCAATGACCATAATAAGCCCATAGAGGGAATGGTAATTATTAAAGAACTTGAAAAAGATGGGAGTCAATATGAGGATGGTACTATTATGGATCCCGAGAATGGCAAAGTATATCGATGCAAAATCTGGATTGATGAAGATAACCCAAATGTGCTTAATGTAAGAGGATATATAGCTTTTTTATATAGAACACAAAAATGGATTCGAGTATAATAATCACAACATATTTCTTTCTTGAAATTTAAAGAATTATAAATTTTAACAATTCTTTTGGTTAGGTTTTAAAAGATTTAGGACTAACTCCTTGAAATTTTAATAATCTAAACCATGAAAAAAATAATTACATTAATAGTTGTAGTCCTTATATCTACCTTCGCTATGGCTCAGGTAAGAGTAGGGGATATCGTATTACCTTATAAGGTTAGTTTTGAAGGAGAAGAACTATCATTAAATGGAGCCGGGATGAGAAGCATTCTTGGATTTGATACCTATTCGGGAGGTCTATATACCAAGAAAAAATATAATGATCCGGGAGTAGTCTTGGATTCTGATGAGAGCATGTCTATTCGTTTAAATATAGTATCTAAGAAAGTAACAAATAAACGAATGATTAAAGTTTTTAGAAAAGGCTTTGATGATGCAATGTTTGGTAATACCCAAACCTTAGATGTGAGAATAGAAAAGTTTTTAAAATTATTTTCTTCGCCAATGCAGATCAATGATTACTTTGATTTGGTATACATCAAAGGAAAGGGAGTTAAAACCTATAAAAATGGTGAAGAGCTTGGTTTTATAAAAGGTCGAGATTTTAAGTATGCCCTGTTTAAAATTTGGTTAGGAAATGAACCTGCTTGCAAACTTATTAAAGGAGGAATGTTAGGGTTGAGTAAGTAAGGAATATAAGTTAATATAAGTAAGTCTGATTTATTATTTAAATCAGACTTTTTTTATTCTTAAAAATTAAACTTTATTCTATGGGTTAAACTCGTATTTTTGTTGTTTTACACTAAACTATTCCGAATTTTGTTATAATTGGTAATGTCATACTTTATAAATGTAATTCTTCCTATACCTCTTGATAAAGAGTTTACCTATAGTATTAATAAAACTGAAGCTGCATTTTTGCAACCAGGAATGCGGGTGGCTGTTCAATTTGGAAAAAGTAAGGTATATGCTGCTTTGGTAACGAAGGTGCATCAAAATCCACCTTTGGTATATGAAGCCAAAGAGATAGAACATATTCTTGATGAATCACCAATAGTTACCCAACATCAATTAGAACTATGGTCCTGGATTTCTAACTATTATATGTGTACAAAAGGAGAAGTAATGCGAGCAGCACTTCCCGGAGCCTTCTTACTAGAAAGTGAAACTATAATTCTGAAAAATGAAAAATCTCTTTTTGACGAATCCTTGTTAAAAGATGATGAGTTTTTGATTTATGAAGCATTACAATATCAGAGCTTACTTCGTATACAAGAAGTGATGAATATTGTAGGTAAGAAAAATGTATTACCCGTCATAAAACGACTAATAGAAAAAGAAGTTATTACGGTTCAGGAAGAAATTTATGAGCAGTATAAACCCAAAATAGTTCGGTATATTCGATTAAATACAACATACACTAAAGAAGAAGCACTGCGGGATCTACTAGATACAATGACCAGAGCACCTAAACAGCGAGAGGTGTTGATGCATTTATTTACGTTACAGGCTCAAGCCACTAAGCCAATTAAAGTAAGTGAACTTGTGAAAACTTCTAATAGCTCTGCAGCTGTAATACGAGCATTAGTAGATAAGAATATCTTAGATGAATACCATTTGCAAACAGATCGTGTTCAATATACAGGAGAGACGACAGGAAATACCAAACAGCTTAATGAGTATCAACATAAGGCTTATGAAGAAATAAAAAGTTCTTTTGAAAATAAAGATGTATGCCTTTTTCATGGGGTTACTTCATCTGGCAAGACAGAAGTATATGTAAAACTTATAGAGCAAGCTATCCAGAAAGAAGAGCAGGTATTGTATTTACTTCCAGAAATTGCTCTAACAACACAACTTATTACTCGATTACAGGAATATTTCGGAGAAAAACTCACCGTATATCACTCAAAGTATTCTGTTAATGAAAGAGTAGAGGCGTGGAACAATGTAAAAGCCAAAAAATCAAAAGCGCAGGTAGTTATTGGTGCGAGGTCGGCCATATTTTTGCCATTTGCCAATTTGGGATTAATTATTGTAGATGAAGAACATGAGAATACCTTTAAGCAATATGACCCTGCACCCAGGTATCATGCTAGAGATACAGCAATTGTCTTAGCAAAAATGTTTTGCGCCAAAGTGGTGCTAGGATCTGCGACTCCGGCTCTTGAAACGTACTATAATGCCCGACAAAAAAAATATGGATTTGTGCAATTGACCAGAAGATATGGTGATGTACTAATGCCAGATATTAGTTTAGTAGATATAAAGACAAAATATCGAAAAAAAGAAATGACAGGTCATTTTAGTGATACCTTGTTAACAGGTATTCATAATGCTTTAAAAGAAGGAGAGCAAGTTATTCTTTTTCAAAACAGAAGGGGATATTCTCCTGTGGTAGAATGTAACACTTGTGGACACTCCCCCCAATGTCCAAATTGTGATGTTAGTCTTACCTTTCATAGCTTTAGAAATCAATTACGATGCCATTACTGTGGGTATCATATAGCAATGCCCCAAAAGTGTATGGCTTGTGATAGTGTTGATTTAACGACAAAAGGTTTCGGAACAGAGCAAATAGAGAAAGAGCTGCAAGAGCTTTTTCCTGATCATAATATTGGCAGAATGGATCAGGATACAACCAGAGGAAAACATGGCTATGAAAAGATTATAAGCCGTTTTGAAGAAGGAGATATTGATATTATGGTGGGTACACAAATGCTCTCTAAGGGATTAGATTTTAGAAATGTGAGTCTTGTTGGTATAATGAATGCTGATAACTTACTTAATTTTCCGGATTTTAGAGCACATGAACGTAGTTTTCAATTAATGCAACAGGTAGCAGGTAGGGCAGGTAGAACCAAAAAAAGAGGTAAAGTTCTGATTCAAACTTACAATCCTTTTCATCAGATTTTACAACAGGTATCTGTTAATGATTATATGGGAATGTTTACCGATCAAATTGAGGAAAGACATCAATATAAATATCCTCCTTTTTATAAAATAATAAAGATTACTGGTAAACATAAAGATTACAATAGAGTAAATGAAGCTACAAATTGGTTAGCAAAATCATTTAGAAACGTATTTAATGAAAATGTTTTAGGACCAGAGTTCCCTCCAGTTTCAAGAATACGAAATCAATATCATAAAAATATAGTAATAAAAATACCGCAAGGTCAATCTTTAAATAAAACAAAAGAGGTGATAAAAAAAATCAACACTTCTTTTAAGAGTATTAAAGAATTTTCAGGGGTAAGAGTTATAATTAATGTAGATAACTACTAATTATTTAAAGCTTCTATCAGAGAATGTTTTTTATGCCTGCTAAGAGGTATTTTTTCATCCGCTATTTCTATATTACGACTATTGTAACGCTCTACTTTATCCAGATTCACAATATAAGATTTGTGAATTCTTAAAAAGCGATCACTAGGTAATTGGGCTTCAAAAGATTTCATTGTAGCTAATACAACAATGGGATCACCTTCTTCCATTATAAGTTTTACATAATCTCCTAAAGCTTCTACATACTTTAATTGATTAAGGAAAATTTTTCTTTTTTTCAGATTACTCTTTACAAAAATATAATCGTCATCTTCTACAGTAGTATTTTCTCCTCCTATACGGGACATGCTCAAAGCTTTATCAACAGCAGCATTAAAACGATCTTTTTTTAATGGTTTTCTTAAATAATCTATTGCATCATAGTCGAAAGCTTTAAATGCATATTTCGTTTTTCCTGTGACAAAAATAATATGAGGTTTATTCTCTAAATCATCCAAAAGATCAAAGCCAGTAAGAATTGGCATTTCAATATCTAAGAATAATAAGTCCACTTGAGTGTCGAGTAAACCATTTTTTGTCTCAATAGCATTATTCCACTCAGCCACTAATTCTAGTGAAGAATGTTCGTCTATTAGCTTTACAATAGCTAGTCTTTGGAGGCGGGAATCATCTACTACCGCACATTTTAATTGAGATTGCTCCACTTGTTTAGTGTTATATATTCCAATACAATATTAATGAATATATCTTATTTGCACAAACAATTTCGGCTTTTTATCGATAAAAATAGTGTTTCGTCGAAATGACATTAGGGTTTGAAAATCCAAAAAATAGTCTTACTTTTGCACCCAATTTTAATTTAAATATAGATTTTTATGAATCAATACGAAACTGTTTTCATCTTGAATCCCGTTTTATCTGAAGATCAGATAAAGGAAACAGTTAAGAAATACGAAGACATTCTTGTTTCTAATGGTGCCAAGATGATATCAAAAGAGGATTGGGGGCTTAAAAAGCTTGCTTATGCAATCCAACACAAAAAAAGTGGATTTTACCACTTATTCGAATACCAGGTACCTGGTGAAGCTATCAATGCTTTAGAAGTTGAGTACAGAAGAGATGAACGAGTAATGCGTTACCTTACTGTACGCCTTGATAAGCATGCAATTGCTTGGGCAGAGAAGAGAAGAAATAGAAACAAACAAAAAGCTTAATTATGTCATCTATAGAACAACAAGCGAAAGGAAAAAAAGACGGAGAGATCAGATATCTTACTCCTCTTAATATAGATACATCAAAAACGAAGAAATATTGTCGTTTCAAAAAATCTGGTATTAAGTATATTGATTATAAAGATCCAGATTTCTTAATGGCATTTGTAAATGAACAAGGTAAGTTATTGCCTCGTCGTCTTACAGGAACTTCATTAAAATATCAACGTAAAGTAAGTGTTGCTGTAAAAAGAGCAAGACATCTAGCTTTAATGCCATACGTTGGTGATTTATTAAAATAAAACTCGTCATAACATATTATGGAACTTATATTAAAGAAAGACGTTGAGAATCTAGGATTCGCAGACGATGTAGTAGAAGTTAAGAATGGTTATGGTCGTAACTATTTAATTCCTAATGGACTTGCATTATTAGCAACTCCTTCTGCAAAAAAAGTACTTGCCGAAACATTAAAGCAACGTGCTTTTAAAGAAAAGAAAGAGATCGAAGATGCAGAAAAAGTAGGAAAGAAACTTAGTGGATTAGAGATCAAAATTTTAGCAAAATCTGGAGCCGGAGACAAGTTATTTGGTTCTGTATCTAATGCTGATGTTGCAGAAGCATTTGCTAAAGAAGGAGTTGAATTAGAAAAGAAATTTATTACTGTACCAGGTGGAACCATTAAACGTCTAGGTCAGTACGAAGCTTCTGTTCGCCTTCATAGAGAAGTGATTGTTCCTATTGCTTTTGAAGTAATCACTCAAGCTAAATAGATAAATAACAGTTGATAACTGTTTTATAATATTATAAAAAATCGCTCTTATGAGCGATTTTTTTATTTTATTTTTATTCTTAATCAATTAATTAAAAGTTATTATTACATGAAAAAAATTATTCTATTAATTTTGGTATTGATAGGGGGTACGATCAATGCTCAGGTCACTACTTCTAATATTTCGGGGATAGTACGTGATAGCGAAAATCAATTACTACCAGGGGCTAATGTTACCGCAGTGCATGGGCCTACAGGCACTTCGTATGGTGGAGTGACTGATTTCGACGGGCGTTTTAATCTAAACAATTTACGAGTAGGAGGACCATATAGAATAACAATAAGTTATGTAGGTTTTAAAAAACAACTTATTGATGAAGTGTTTTTGCAGTTAGGGCAAACCTTCAATCTTAATATAACATTGGTCGAGGATAGTAATCAATTAGAAGAAGTTGTAATTACGACAAATAAGAACTCTACATTTAGTAGTGATCGCACTGGTGCAGAAACTAGTGTAGGCAGAAGAGAATTGCGAACATTACCTACAATATCACGTTCTGCAGCCGATTTTACAAGGCTGGAACCTACCGCAAGCGGAAACTCTTTTGGAGGAAGAAATGATCAGTTTAATAATTTCAGCTTAGATGGTGCTGTATTTAATAATCCTTTTGGATTAGATGCTGCAACTCCCGGAGGCCAGACCGATGCGCAACCAATCTCATTAGATGCTATCGATCAGATTCAGGTGTCTACAGCTCCTTATGATGTAACATTATCGGGGTTTACAGGAGCATCTGTTAATGCGGTTACAAAAAGTGGAACTAATACTTTTAAAGGAACTGCTTATGGATTCTTTAGAAATGAAAGTCTTACCGGAGGAAAAGTAAAGGGAGAAGATGTGTTTAAGTCTGATCTCGAGCAAACACAATATGGATTTAGTATTGGCGGACCTATCATAGAAAATAAACTATTCTTTTTTGCGAATGCAGAGAGAGATCAACGTACCGATTTAGGTTCATCCTGGTTACCTAATACAGGTAGTGGTGCAATAAATGAATCTCGTGTATTAGAATCCGATATGATTGCAGTTAGTAATGCACTCGCAAATTTAGGATATACCACTGGCGCATACCAAGGGTTTACGTATGATTCTGAATCGACCAAAGGGATTCTTAAATTGGATTGGAATATTAATGATAAACATAGAGCAGCTATTATTTATAATTTTTTAAGAGCTTCTAAAGAAAAACCTGCACACCCAACAGCATTAGGAATTCGAGGGCCTAGTGCTTCTACATTACAGTTTGAAAATTCTGGCTATGAGATTAATAATAATATAAATTCTTTCCAGTTAGAAGTCAATTCTACGTTCTCTAGTAAGTTTGCTAATAAATTTCAGGCAGGGTACACCCATTTTGATGATTTTAGAAATCCATTATCAACACCGGCACCTGTAATTACAATTCAGGATGGTGCTGGATCAAATTATATCATTGCTGGTCACGAACCATTTTCTATCAATAATAAATTAGATCAAAAAGTAATTCAGGCAACTAATAATCTTAATATCTTCTTAGGAGATCATACAGTTACGGTTGGAGCATCTTTCGAGATGTTTAGATTTAAGAATTCGTTTAATTTAACGGCATATGAAGACTTTGCTAATTTTGGATCAACATATCGAGGATTATTTTCACCCTATGGTTCGGTAAGTTCTTTTTTAGATGATGCAAATAATGGTGTAGTTGCTGCTAACCTGCAATTTGCACAAGATCGTTTTGCTGCGCTAAATGCTGCAGGAGATGGTAATGATGGAGGATGGAAATTGGCAGAATTAAACGTTGGGCAATTGGCTTTTTATATTCAGGAAGAATGGAATATTACAGAGCGATTTAAGTTTAGTTATGGGCTTAGACTTGATAAACCACTATATTTTGATACCGATGAACGTATACAAGAGTATATAGATACAGATAATGGAGCTAGTAGAGATGAGAGTGTCGTATATTTTAATCCTAATGAAGGACCAGTATCTTTAAACTCTACTACTTTACCAACAGATAGACTTTTAATATCACCAAGATTAGGGTTTAATTATGATGTAAGAGGAGATAAAACTTTTCAACTACGTGGGGGGACCGGTATATTTACAGGTAGATTGCCATTTGTATGGATAGGGAATCAGGTGAGTGGGGCAGATGATGGTTTCTTTCAAATTGTAGATCCGGATTTTCAGTTTCCACAGGTATGGAGATCTAGCTTAGGAGTTGATTATAGATTAAGTAATGGTATAATCCTAACAGGTGATTTTGCGTATACAGAAGATGTTAATGGAATTCATGTTCAGAATTGGGGATTACGCGAACCAACACAAACACTGTCGGGAGTTGATAATAGACAAATATATGGAGCTACAGATAGAGGTGCTAATAATGCTTTTGTGCTAACTAATTCTAACAAAGGAAGAATTGTAAATGCCTCTTTTAAGGCAGCTAAGAATTTTGACAATAACCTGTATGCTAGTATAGCCTATAGTTATTTGGATGCTAAAGATGTAAATTCTATTGAAGCAGAAATTACCGGAGATGCATTCGCGGGTAATCCTGCTTTAGGGAATGCAAATAATGATGTCCTATCATACTCTAAATATGGAGATCGACACAGAATTATTGCTATTGCTTCTAAAAAATGGACATATGGTAACGAGAAATTTGCTACTACTATTTCTGCTTTTGCAGAGTTTGCACAAGGAGGCAGGTTTAATTATACATATGCAGGTGATATTAATGGAGACGGATCTTCTTTGAATGATTTAATTTATATCCCTACACAGACCGAATTGGCAACATATGCATTTAGTGGTGCTTCATTTAATGAAAGAGAAGCGCAAAGAGCTGCTTTTGAGGCGTATGTTCGGCAAGATGATTACCTTAGGGATAACAGAGGAAGTTATGCAAAACGATATGGAGCTATTGCTCCTTGGAGAAATAAGGTTGATTTTAAATTACTTCAGGATTTTAATATTAATGTTGGAGAAAGAACAAATACGATACAGTTGAGCTTAGATGTTTTAAACCTAGGTAATTTAATAAATTCGGATTGGGGATTAGTGCAACAACCAAATAATGTGCAAGTGTTGGGAGTTAATGTAGATACAGCTACAAATACACCTACCTATTCTTTTGATCCTAATTTGGTTGATACTTTTGGATATGACTCTAGCCTTCAATCAAGATGGCAGGCTCAGGTAGGACTACGATATATATTCTAAAAAAAGAATTTATTCTTCTTTTAAAGCATAAAAAAGCCTTCATTTAGAAGGCTTTTTTATATTTTGGAAACTATTGATTGATTAATCGATAGATAAGTATTGCAGTACGCTTGGTCAACGCTTCAAAAGTCGTTAGATCTAATGTTTCTTTTGGAGTATGTGCTCCGGTACCCATAGTTCCTAATCCATCCAGACAATCTACATGCTCTGCTACAAAAGAAGTATCTGCAGCTCCACGTTTACCAGGATCATAAGCTTCGACTACTCCTTGTTCTAGATCTTTACTTATTTCATTTAGTAATGTTAATAATTTGTGGTTGCCTTCAGTTGGTTGCATTGCCGGATAGCTATCGGTAAAAGTGATAGTCGCACTGGTATGAGGTAAGTTTTCTTCAGTAATTTTTTTCATTTTTGAACGGGCTCTTTCTTTTTGTTCTTCAGAGATAAAACGCAATCCTCCTTTTACCATAACGGTTTGTGGCACAACATTACTTTTTCCGAAGGCTTCTCCTTTGCTTATTGAGCTATCAAACTTAACTTCTGTTCCTCCCAGAATTACTCCAGGATTAAAGGTTAAAAATTCTTCTCCTTTAACATCGGTATAGAAGGCGTTTAAAATTCTGGAAGCTTCAAAAATAGCACCTGCACCTACACGTTCATTAAAAACACCAGATGAATGTGCTCTTTTTCCCTTAACTTCTAGTTTCCATCCAGAAGACCCTCTACGGGCAACAGTAGCATAATTAAATCCTGTAGATGTTTCAAAACCCAGAGCAACTTCGCTTTTTTTTGCTGCATCAATTAAATCTTTTCTACTAATATCTAATGGTTGACCTGTGCTTTCTTCATCTCCGGTAAAAGCAACTATGATTTGTGCATTATTAAGTAATTTATTTTCGTGTAAGGCTTTTAAAGCATATAATACAACAACATTTCCGCCTTTCATATCATTGGTCCCGGGACCATATGCAATATCACCATCCTTCTTAAATTTCTGAAAAGGACTATCTTTTTCAAATACTGTGTCCAGGTGTCCAATGAGTAGTATTTTTTTCCCTTTACTTCCAGAAGTTTCGGCAAACAAATGTCCTGCTCGATTTACTTCTGCAGGCATATCAATCCATCGAGTATTAAAATCAATTGCATCAAATTGCTCTTTAAACACCATTCCTACCTCTTTTACACCTTCATGATGCATTGTTCCGCTATTAATATTTACGACCTTCTCTAAAAATTGAATAGCCGATTCATGATTGGCTTCTATCGAATTAATAATTTTTTTTTCTGTTTTAGAAAGTTTTTGAGCGTTCATAGTTAGTGTTATGAAAAGAAATAAAAAGAGATGTGGTATACGTGTAGTGAAAAAAGTATTCATGTTGTGTGATGTTATTTGTTGAATGATAAATATAAGGACTTTAGGAGTTATAGGTTTTATATTTTTGAGTGAAGGGAAAAATAGAGATTAGAAGACAGTATTTATTGTTTTAAAATCATCTTTTTATAATTACTTTTGCAGTCAATTTTTTTACAATGAAATATCAAAGATTAAGTAAGGAACAATTAGAAGAATTACATGTAGAATTCATCAACTTTTTGGCAACACAATCTATTACTGCAGAGGAGTGGAATGAAATTAAAGAAAATAAACCTCAGGTTGCCGAAGAAGAGATTGATATTTTTAGTGATTTGGTCTGGGAAAAAGTACTTACTAATGCACAATATCTAGAACATTTTTCGAAAGATCAGATACATTTGTTCGAATTACAGGATAATGAGATGTGTCTTATAGCGGTAAAGGTAAATAATGACGCTATTGATATCACTACACAAGAAGGATATCAATGGTTGCAAGGGAATTTGCTAAATGACGAAGTGGTATTTTATAATGCGTCTAAGCACTATAGTGATGATAAAAACCTGGATAAATTTACATTAATCCAAAAAGGAGCAAATATTACTAAAGGAGAGTTATATCACTATTTTGCTAATATGATCGAAAACAGAGAATAATAGCAACTGTTTTAAAACAATAATTAGTGATCACAGGATTATAAGAAATGTCTTATATAGGATGTGAAAGGTAATATGTAAGTTAATACTATTCGTATCTCAAAGATTCTATAGGATCTTGTTTTGCTGCTTTTACGGCAGGATACAATCCGGAAACAACTGCAATAACAAAAGAAATAGTAGTGGCTGCAAATATGGCGAGCCAGGGAGTGCTAAAGGAAAAATTAGCAGCAGCCGAAATCCCTCCACCAATCAGGATTCCTAGAATAATCCCTACAAGGCCACCAATTTGACCAATAATAATGGTTTCCATAAAAAATTGTCCTGCAATGGTATGTTTTTTAGCTCCCAACGCTTTTCTTACCCCAATTTCCCGAGTTCGTTCGGTTACAGAAACCAGCATAATATTCATTAAGGCAATTGAAGAACCAAATATGGTAATAATACTAATAATCCAGGCAGCGTAATACAGATAAACAGTAATACTAGCTATTCGGTTTAATAAGTCATCACTACGTTCAAGTCCAAAATTATTTTCTTCAATTGGATTTAATTTTCTTATGTTTCTAAAAGTGAGAATGGCTTCATCTTGAGCGCCTTCTAGAAATTGTTTATCATCTACTTTTACACTAATACCATAATTAATATTAGGGAGTGTAAAAATAGATCTCGCTATCTGCAAAGGAATAAGGACTCGTAAATCCTGATTATTTCTAAATGTGGCTCCTTTACTCTCCAGAAGCCCAATTACTTTAAATTTCACTCCTCGAATACTTATCGTTTTTCCCAAAGGATTCGTATCCTTAAATAAATTCTTTTTGAAATCAGATCCGATGAGACACACATGATTATTGTTTTCTACATCAAAAAAAGTAAAATTTCTACCATTGTCTATCTCAGTTCCTGTGTTTTCAAGATAATTTTCATTAATCCCTACTACAGATACTTCGGGATCGGTTTTTTTACTTTCATATTTTACTTCGGCATTACGTGTACCAGTGAAGTGAATAGAGGTTTTAGAGAAAGGATAACTAAACTTATCTTTAAATTCTTTTACATTACGATAACTAATAATAGGATTGATTTTGTCTCGATCCCGACTATTTCTTGTGTTAAATTCGTAACGTTGAATATTAAAAGTATTCGCACCCATTGAAGCAAAATCTCCAGAAATTGTATTTTCTAAAGCGCCAACCAAAGTAAGTATTCCAACCAATGATGTAATACCAATTGCAATGATTAATATAGTAAGAACAGTTCGTAGAACTTGCCCTTTTATAGAGTCCATTGCGATTCTGATATTTTCTCTAAAAAGTGAAAACATAATAGTTTTTAATAGTGAGTTCTTTATATAGGACTACAAAACGTGTTTAAAGTTACTCAAAAAACCAGATTTTTTATAAGTATTGATCCACGTCTTTATACTTTTTTTAGATATTTGCAGCTCGAAATAACAGGTAGATATTAGGGAGTAGTTAATGGTTTGTAGCTATGGTGCTGATCCTTAACTATCTAATCGCTGCTTGTATACAGATTAAAATGACATATGAGTACTGTATAGAATAGTATATTTGCATGCTTTATAAATTTGATAAACATGGTGATATATCTTCTATTGGCTCTTAATAAAAACTAGATAATGGCACAAAAACCATCAATACCAAAAGGAACACGTGACTTTTCGCCTATAGAAGTGGCTAAGAGAAGTTATATTATGAATGTTATCAAATCACAGTTTCAATTATTTGGTTTTCATCCTATCGAAACTCCTAGTTTTGAGAATAGTGATACCTTGATGGGCAAATATGGAGAAGAAGGAGATCGATTGATTTTTAAAATATTAAATAGTGGTGATTATCTAAATAAAGTGGATGAAGCTTTATATTCATCTAAGAATAGTACTAAAATGACTACCAAGATCAGCGAAAAAGCACTTCGTTATGATCTTACAGTACCATTTGCACGTTATGTTGTGCAACACCAGAATGAAATTGATTTTCCGTTTAAAAGATATCAAATGCAGCCCGTATGGAGGGCAGATAGGCCACAAAAAGGACGTTTTAGAGAATTTTATCAATGTGATGCAGATGTGGTAGGAAGTACTTCTTTATGGCAAGAAGTCGACTTTGTTAAACTTTATGATTCGGTTTTTACCAAGCTAAAACTTGAAGGAGTAACCATTAAAATTAATAATCGTAAAATCCTTTCAGGTATTGCAGAAGTAATAGGAGCGAGCGATAAACTAATTGATTTTACAGTTGCCCTGGATAAATTAGATAAAATTGGTGAAGATGGAGTAAAAAAAGAGATGTTAAATAAAGGGATTTCTGAAGCTGCTATAGAAAGTGTAAAACCACTTTTCAACTTTACAGGAACAACTTCAGAAAAGCTTGATAAATTGCGAAATATGTTAGCTTCTTCTGAAGAAGGAATGCAGGGAGTAGAAGAATTACAATTTATAATTAATGCTTTTAAGGAGATTCCTTTGGAGACTGCAACTTTGGACCTTGATGTTACACTAGCGAGAGGATTAAACTATTATACAGGGGCTATTTTTGAAGTATCTGCACCAGATACTGTAAAAATGGGATCTATTGGCGGTGGAGGTCGATACGATGATCTAACGGGAATTTTTGGATTAAAAAACATTAGTGGTGTGGGAATTTCTTTTGGTTTGGATAGAATTTATCTTGTTCTTGAAGAATTAGGATTGTTTCCAGAAACTGTTGCACCTTCGACCAAAGTACTATTCATAAATTTTGGAGAAGAAGAAGCATTTTATTGCTTAAAAACAGTTAATATACTTAGAAATGATAACATAATTGCTGAGCTATATCCAGATAATGCCAAAATGAAAAAACAAATGGGGTATGCGAATAAAAGAGCAATACCTTATGTTGTACTTGCAGGGTCTTCTGAAATGAATAATAATACATTTACGATCAAGGATATGCAATCCGGAACTCAAAAAGAAATGGATTTAAAGGAATTAAAAGAGCTTTTGCGATAATTTTTTTCTTATTTTTAAGAAATAAAATACTAAATTAACGTTACTACTTATAACATTAATTTAACTATATATTGTCTTAAAACTAGAATTATGAAAACCCCTATTTTATCCATTTTCCTTTGCCTGATATTATTATCTGTAGTTTCTTGTAAAAAAGATCCTAAAACAGATACCGTAGATCCTGTAGAAATCCCTAGAGGTGATACCTCTAATTTTATCGAAGAAACTGAAAAAGAAAAGAAACCTGTAGTTAAAAAGAAGAAAAAAACAACTAAAGAAAAAAAGGCTACAAAAGATGATAATACACTACACATACCAGGAATTTTTGATACTACAGATAACTCTTATTCTAAAAAGTATATAAAAGATTATGAACGCTATGTGGAAAACTATAAGAAAGCTGTAGAAGCAAATGATATGGATTCTTTTCTTAAATTAAGTGATGCAAGTAGTGATCTTAGTAAGCAATATAACCGTCTCATGAATATACTTCCAGGAGAGGAAATACAAAAACTCAGTGAATATATGCAAGTTAAATCAGAACAACTTGCAGAATTATCTTCTAAAATGTAACTTCTTAGATTCAGTGTTTTCAAAAGGGGATAAGTAATCGTCCATTTCTCTTTTGATTCATAATACCAACCTATTTAAAACACCAAAAATGCTAGGTGTATTGAGTTTTTTTAATTCTTTACACCTGCTTTTGTACTCGGTTTTTATATTCAATTTTAACAATATTGTTTATGTCGTGTGCTTTTAGTTTTAATTCCTAAAAAACAACTAATACACTAAATAATGTGCTTTTTTTCACTGAATTCAGTGAATTTTTTTCTTATTGAGATGTATATATTTGCACCGAATGTTAACTCTTTAAAACTTTTAAATGCCAATATAGATAGCAATACTATAGTGGTTTTAGAGATTTTAAGTATATAATTATTGTATCACCACTTTTTATTATTCTTATGAAAATAAAAGTACTTCTAATCTTATCTTTGATAGTCCCTACAGTACTATATCCTTTTAGTAATGGAAAAGATTCACTTACCGTTAAAACAGATAAAAGAGAAAAAGTAGTAACAGAAAATACAGCAATTTCTAAGTTTGTTAAATTCCCCGAACTGGATAAAAAATTCCCTCTAAAAAATACGATAGACATCTCCTATGCTCCAGAATTTACATTTAGTAATATCAAGAAAGAATATAATGCTCCAGGAGAATTAGTTAATCAAGGGAAAGAAGATGCTAAAGTTGGTTTTGAAGAAATAGATAAAGAAGGGAAATGGGTAACATCATTTAGTAATGAAGATATACAAACATTACCTGTTGGAGTAAAATACATAGCAAACGAAGTCGAATACCAGCTTGGTTTTACTAAAGCCAGATTTAATAAGGAATATACAGAACTCACTGTTTTTGTTAGGGTTATTCTTCCTCAGACAGACGAAAAAGGAGATCCTTTAGAGATTTTTTTTGGAGCTAATAATGTAAAACTTTCACACCAGGGTGGATTAATGGGTGATGCTAATTTGGTATTACTTGGAGATGTGTTTATACCTTTTAATGGTGGTAATTGGCTACTGTCTTTAAAAGGAGGGTTTGATTTTAAAACCGGAGATACCCAAAACAAAACATTTGTAACGATTAATTGCGACGGAGTAAAAGAAATGAGATTGGATGGAGAAGTTCAATTTTCTCGTAATATGTTACTTCCGGTTGATGAGAAAGGAAAACTTTTAGAAGAAACGAGATCATATACTGGTGCAGATAATAAAATTAGGCAGATACCGAATAGAGTACACGGAAATTTTAAAGCAGTAGCGTCAAATTGGAATGATCTGATCGTAGAGATCGGAATTACACCATTTGTTCTGACCAATCAGAAAGACAAATTTATGTTTTCGCTAAACAAAGCAGTATTTGATTTTAGTGACCTAAGAACAGAAAATGTTACTTTTCCAAATCACTATTACGAAAAAGGACTTTTATTACCCAGTGAAGAAGCATGGCGAGGAGTATTTGTTGAGTCACTAGAAGTAGTACTTCCAAAAGAATTTAAAACAAAGGAAAGTATTTCTAAAAACGAGAGAGTACGTTTTGAAGCTGCTAATTTACTCATTGATAGTTACGGGGTTTCTGGTCAATTTGCTGCAGAAAATATTATCCCTTTAGAATCAGGAAGAACATCAGAATCTAAGGCATGGGCTTTCTCTGTTGATAAGATTGGTATTGAGCTGGCTTCGAATAGATTAATAGGAGCAGATTTTAGTGGCCGTATCTTACTCCCTATTTCTGATAAAGGACAAGAACAGAATAGTAATGAGAAAATGGGATTGGGATATAAAGGAATTATATCAGAAGAAGAATATGGTCTTGTTGTTTCTACTTTAGATACATTACAATTTGATGTATTTCAGGCCAAAGCAGAATTATTACCTAATTCTGCTGTAGAATTAAAGGTTGAAGATGGCTCTTTTTTGCCCAAAGCTATTCTTAATGGAAGAATGGCTATTTCTGCAAGCCAAAAAGAATCATTGGCTAATGAAGGAAATAAAATCGATGAAGACAATACCGTTCAATTTAAAGGAATCGAATTTCAAAATTTAGTACTTCAGACAACATCACCAATTATAAAAGTAGATTATTTTGGATATAAAGATGAAGTGAAGCTAAGCAGTTTTCCTGTATCGATAGCTGATATTGCTTTTACTTCAAATGAGTATGAAGCAGGAATTGAATTTGACCTGAAGGTAAATCTGATGGGAAAAGGGTTTGCTGCCGATGCTCGTTTAGGAATTTTCGGAAAGTTTGAAGAAGAAGAGTATAAGCAACGATGGAAATACGACAGGTTAGACATTTCAGAAATTCATCTTGTAGCAGATATGGGGGCTATACAATTAGAAGGCTCTTTACTGTTAATGGATAATGATCCGGTGTATGGAGATGGTTTTTCTGCAGAAATCACTGGTACGTTTGGTAGTTTTGGGCCACTGAGCTGTAAAGCGATTTTTGGAAAAAATGAATTTAGATATTGGTATGTTGATGCTGCGATAAAAGGTTTAAAAATACAAGCTGGACCGTTTCAAATAAATGGGTTTGCCGGTGGTGCATTCTATAGAATGAGTAGAAGACCTAATGCAGGCCCTGATTTCTCACCTTCTGGGCTTTCTTATATTCCTGATGAATCTACACGATTGGGGGTAAAAGCAGCTGTTTTTGCAGCAATCGGAGATGAAAGCGCAATTGCAGTAAGTGCCGGTTTTGAAATAGAGTTTAATAAAAGCGGAGGTGTAAATCGACTTGGGTTTTATGGAGAAGCACAAGCCATGAAAGCATTTAGTTTTGAAAACCCTGTAGCAAAACTTTCAGAAAAGCTTAGTGGAATGGTAGATAATGAAATGGTAAATGGCATTATGGACACCAAAGCAGGCAAAACATTCATGGATAAAGCAACAGAAGAATATCCTGAAGAAATTGTAGGAGAAGTAGCAATTAGTGCAAAATTAGCCATGGAACTTGATTTTGTGAACAAGTCATTTCATGCTACACTAGATCTATATGTTAATGTAGGTAGTGTTATTGTAGGAAGAGCATCCAGAGGTCGTGCCGGATGGGGGGTTGTACATATATCACCAGATGAATGGTATGTTCATATGGGGACACCAACGGATAGATTAGGTCTAAAAATGGGAATAGGTCCTCTTTCTATGGAAACGGGAGGGTATTTTATGACTGGAGATCGAATACCAGGTAGCCCACCACCACCACCCGAGGTAGCCCAGATACTTGGAGTAGAAGCAGAAGTTTTAGACTATATGCGAGACGAAAATGCATTGGGAGATGGTAGAGGTTTTGCCTTTGGAAGTGATTTTAAACTAGATACCGGAGATCTACGATTCCTTATTTTTTATGCACGTTTTCAGGCTGGTTTAGGATTCGATATCATGCTTAAGGATTATGGAGACGCTCGCTGTGTAAATACAGGTGATGAAGTTGGGATTAATGGATGGTATGCTAACGGACAAGCATATGCATATTTGCAAGGAGAACTCGGAATTCGAATCAAATTATTTTTTATAAAGAAAAAGATTCCGATTATAAAAGGAGGAACAGCAATACTAATGCAAGCCAAAGGTCCAAATCCGTTTTGGATGCGAGGGTATGCAGGAGGGTATTTTGATTTACTCGGAGGTTTGGTAAAAGGAAGCTATCGATTTAAAATTACATTAGGTAAAGAATGTGAGTTTGAAGATGCCGCACCATTAGGAGGTATAAAAATGATTACAGATCTTACTCCCAAAGATGGGGATAATGATGTCGATGTTTTTGCAGCTCCACAAGCAACATTTGCAATGAAAGTAAATCAACCTATTGTAATTCCTGAGGATGATGGCGATAAAACATATAAAGTTATTCTAGAAAGGTTTACCGTTGTAGATGAAACCGAAAAAGAGATTATAGGTGGATTAGAGTGGGGGTACATGAATGATAGAGCAACATTTATCTCTGATGATATTTTGCCTCCGGCAACTAAATTAAAAGCTACTGTAGAAGTAAGCTTTCAGGAAAAAATAGATGGAGTCTTTCAAACTATTTTAGAAGATGGTCAGAAAGTGATTGAGATCGAAGAGAGAAATTTTACAACAGGTACAGCCCCAGACCATATTCCTTTACATAATATACAATATTCCTATCCCGTAGTAGATCAACAATTATTCTATTCTGGAGAATATAATACCGGATATATACAATTACAACGAGGACAAGATTATCTCTTTGATAACACGCAATGGCAAAGTATAGTAAAATATATAGATGATAACGGAAGAATAGAAGAGTCTGCTTTTAACTATAATAATTCTGGAAATAAGGTAAGCTATACTATACCAAAAACCAGTAAAGAGACTAAGTATTTAATGACTATAGTAAGTACTACCAAATCTTCAAAAGATTCGAACCAAGATGAAACCACTACAGAGACCAAAGATTTAGGCGAAAATAATACTCTCGAAATTCGAAAAAACAATGCTCAAAATGTCATAAAAGAAGGAGAAATAGAAAGACTGAGTTATGAATTTAAATCAAGTGAGTATAAAACCTTTGCTGCAAAAGTGAAAGATATAAGTGTTACAGATAATGATTGGGGAAAAATTACTTCTGATGTAGTATACTTAACGTCTAAGATAAAAAATCATGAAGGTTTTGATATCGTAGAACTTAGAGGAAATAAATATTCAGAAAAGAAATCTTTGGTAGTAGTAGAATCGACATTAAAAGATGAGTATTTGATAGAAGATATAGACCCTATATTATATCGATATTATGGAATAAGTAAAAAGTATACGATTAGCAGAGACCCATCGATCTTAGGATTTATACCCAAAAGAGCCCTCCCCATTAGTTCAAATTATCTTACTAGCCTAGAACACGGGGTAGATCTAAATTGGAGAGCGATTAATTTCCCATATCGATATAATTTACCAGAAGTATATAAAGTTGATTATTTAGATGTAAGAAATAAAGTGATGAATGATTATGTAGATGGAGTTATTCCTGCTAATGATCCTGCACTACAAATATTGGATAGCGAATATCTATTTATGAGATATGGAAATTATAATGTAAAACTTACCTATAAGCTTCCTGGCGGAATAACAGGAAGTAGTGCATATTACAAATTTAAAAACCCAATGAAAATACGTTAATGAAAAGGCTTTTATACATAATAGTATTTTTTGGAATAACTAGTTTGGGTTATAGCCAGGGAAATGAAGATACTTCTCAAAATGAAGTTCAGATCATTGCCAGGTTTCAAAATAGTAAAGTTCTATTGCGATGGGCACCAACTGCTGCTGGAGTATGGTTAAAAGGGAATAAATATGGATATCTTTTAGAGAGATTTACAGTCAAAAAACAAGGAAAACTCTTAACACCACCATATGAAAGAGTTGTTTTGCAAGATTCTATTCGCCCCAGACCTGTAGAAGAATGGGAAGATATAGTTCATAAAAATGATTACGCAGCTATTATTGCTCAAGCTATATACGGTGAAGGTTTTCAGGTAGAAGACATGCAGGAGGGAGGAGTAGCTCAGATCATTAATAAATCTGCAGAGATAGAACAGCGATATTCATTTTCGTTATATGCTGCGGATATGAATTTTGAAGGTGCTCAAATGGCAGCTTTAGGATATGTTGATGAGACAATAACCGCAGGAGAAGAGTATTTATATCGTATAAAAAGTAGAATTCCGAAAACAAAAAATAGTAAAGAGATATCAAGCTCGGTTATTGTTAATACAGTACACTCAGAACCTTTACCATCTCCAATAGACCTTATTGCTGTTCCCGATGATAAAAGTATTTTATTAACCTGGGAATATGAGATGTTTAAGAGTGTTTTTACTTCTTATTTTGTAGAACGCTCAGAAAATGGTTCAGATTTTAATAGGCTTGGAGATATACCTTTGGTTAACCTTAATGATAAACCTGATCATCCTGCAAAACGAATGTTTTATGTGGATACCATATCACAAAATAATAAAAGATATCACTATCGGGTAATTGGGATTTCACCATTTGGAGAAGAAAGTCCGGCATCCAAAATTGTTTCGGCTAAAGGAGTTAAAAAATTAGCTGCAACTCCACATATTTTAAGACATGAGTTTGATGCAGAGGGAAATATAGTTTTAACATGGGATTTTTTAAAAGAAGCTGAACATGAGATTACAAGTTTTGAATTGAATTGGGCAGCTCAGGAAGCTGGTCCGTATAAAGCGGTACTATCCAACATTAGTCCAAGTGCCCGTAAAACTACATTCAGACAACCAGAACCTTCAAATTATTTTAAGATTACAGCTCATGGTCAGAATAACCAAAAAAGCACGTCATTAAGTGCATTTGTTCAAACTATAGATAGTATTCCTCCATCAACACCTATTGGATTAGTAGGTACGGTAGATAGTTTGGGAGTAGTGCAAATAAAGTGGCAGGCAAATACAGAAAAGGACATGTTGGGGTATCGTATATTTAGAGGAAACTTGAAAAATGAAGAAGTAACCCAAATAACAATTTCTCCTATAGAAAGCACATCGTTTCAGGATACAGTTCAGGTAAAGTCGCTAAATAAAAAAGTGTATTATCAGGTTGTTGCTGTAGATCAACGTTTTAATATGTCTGAGTATTCAGAAAAACTTACCCTAAAAAAACCAGATGTTGTCCCTCCATCTTCCCCGGTATTCGAAGAATATAAAGTAATCGATAAAGGAGTATTTGTAAAATGGATCAATAGTTCTAGTGATGATGTTAGCTATCATCAATTGTATCGCCAAAATACAAAGGAAGCTGATAAAGGATGGCAATTATTATTTGAAACAGATACCATAAACTCATATACCGATACAAAGTTAAAATCTAATCAAAAATACCGGTACGCTATTTTCGCTCAAGATGATAGCGGATTAGTATCGGCACCTTCTGTACCGATTACTGTTATTGTTAAGAATGTTGATTTAGATAAAGTAATTAAAGGATTTTCGGGAACAGTAGATAGGGTAAGTAAAAAAATTAGTTTGTCATGGCGCGTAACTACCAAAGAAGTACAGGAAGTATTGATTTATAAATCAAAAGAGAATGAAACACCAGTATTGTGGAAGCAACTTTTGTCATCAAAAACAAATTTGATAGACACTAATATTTCTCCTAACAATACCTATGTATATCACATAAAACCTTTCCTAAAAGCAGGAGGCTATGCTTCTATGGAAACAATTAAAATAAAATATTAAGAGATGAAAAAGATAGCTTATTTATTTTTTATGACCTTTTTCTTATTATTAGGAACCTCGGGTATAGCTCAAAGTTATGAACTTACAATAGGTGGATATGTAGGAGATGGTAGCCCCGGAACAAGTTGTGGTTCTGGTTCTAAAGGATTACAATATATAGAAGCAACATACCAAAACGGAACGAAAACAAGAATTTTTGAGCCGGGAGTGTATGAGAATAAACCTCTTGTAATGACTCCGGTTATATTTAATGAGAGTAATAAAATTGTACACCTACGTTTTCATACCAATAAAAGAAGAAGAAACTCGATAGGTAACTGTAAATCTAAACGAAGAAATGGAGATATAAATATTACAGGGTGTTATTATAGAGATTATAATTTTAGCGAGTTTTTACCAACTCCATCTGCTGTACCAGGAAATGCTATCATAAATGTAAGACCAATTATTACATTAAATACTTCTGCAGTTTCTGATATTATTGGATATGAAGACTCGTTTGAAGTAACTTCAACTGCCGGATTTAATACCGGAGTTTATAAATGGCAATACCAATTATCCCCTGGAGCTGTTAATCCTAATGGTTCATGGCAAAATATTCCATTACCCGCAACACCTAATGTATTTAGAGCAATACCGCAGGATTTTTTACCAAAATCAGCAATAGGACAGAATATTTATTTTAGGATTTTACCTTGTGTAGATAAACCATCAGAGAATATTATTAGTTTTAGATTACGAAGATCTGCACCTCATATTGTTTCTCCTCCAACAATAACAGATGTTAGTTGTTATGATAGTATTGATGGTGAAGTAAGAGTAACTTTTGACAGAGCATTAGAACCAGGAGATAATTTGGGAATAGCTGTAAGCGATATGTCAAGACCAATAGGAACTGATCCAGATGGTAATACAATTTATGCTGCTGTAGAATCATATTCTAATATTTCGTTTGATGGATCTAACAGCTATACTTTAACCGGGCTTCCACCTAGTACTGCCGGTTTTAAATTAGATATGATAGGAGGGTATAACGGATTTGTGTATTACACAGGAGATGCAAGCCATACGGCTGTTGTAAATATAGGTAAACCTACCCCGGTTTCTTTTGAAGTTACAGAAATCGTAGATGTATGGTGTAATGATGGTGATACAGACATTAATAATAATACCGATGGAGAAATACATCTAAGTGCAGCAGGAGGTGGTACCGGTAATTATGAATTTGCTATAAAAGAAGCAGGAACGTCCTCTTTTACATGGCTTCCTTTTGCAAATACTAGTACTCATGACATAACAGGTTTAAAATCGGTTACTTATGAAGTGCAGGTGCGTAAAAGGGTTAGAGGAGGAAGTGTATATTGTGTTGCTCGAGAACAAATAAATGTAGCAGGAGAAATAAGACTGGGAGACGATATAGTAGAGTCTGAAATCATAGAAGAACCAGATGAACCATTACAGGTAGAATTATTAGAATATAAAGAGCCAACCGCCTACGGTTTTTTAGATGGGTTTTTTAAAGTTCGCATTTTTGGAGGAACCGCCTTAAATGATGATAGCTATACTTTTGAATGGAAAGATGATACCGGAAATGTATTAACTACTACCACAACAAGTGTATTACCGGGAAATCAGGGATATCAAGTGATATTACATTCGATAGGCGAAGGAGTCTATAATTTAAGTGCAAGAGATGCCAACTATAATGATGCCACTTACAAAGATGGATGTTTCTTTACCAATATTGAATATAATCTGGAACAACCCGAACCACTTGAAGTAACCATAGAAATATATAATCCTATCTCGTGTAATATTGATAACGAATATAGTGATGGCATCGATTTTAATACCCCTCTGGGAATTCCAGATCAATTTCAGGATGGAGCATTAGTGGTACATGCAAAGGGAGGCGTGAAATTTGATAATACTATTGCCAATCCCGGGGAATGTAGGGCTAATTTTATGCCGTATTGTTATCGTTGGAAAAAGAATGTAGGAGGAGTTTGGCAAAATATTGCTGTGAATGATAGTATTATAGAGAATCAGAGTGTAGGTATGTATGCACTAAATGTAGAAGATAAAAATGGTATTGTATTAGGGACTTATGAAGCCTATACAGATGTAGATGGTACCCGACAATATAGGTTAGTTCAGGCAATTGATAGCACAAAATATTTAACACAGCCGGATAAACTAGGAATTTCTTTTACCAATACTGTTGTCACATGTGCTAATGGAGACGATGCAGAGGCAACGACTTTTGTTGTTGGAGGAACACCACCATATACATATGAGTGGAGTAATGGAGAAACTACTCCAACCATAACCAATCTTATAGCAGGAACATATTTGATTTTTGTTACAGACGCTAAAGGCTGTCAAATAGAAGGAAGTGTAAAAATCGATCAGCCTGGCGGACTTGAAATAAACCCTATATCAGTAATATCTCCAACATGTTTTGAAGGTAATGATGGGCAAATCGAGGTAGAGATTAAGGGGGGGAATCCACCATATAATTATACATGGAGTACAGGTAGTACCTCTACACTTATTAATGGATTGCCTTCTGGAACGTATAGAATAGAAGTAACAGATAATAAAGGATGTAAAGCATTTTATGAAGAAAAGCTAGTTGACCCCGATCCTATTATAGTGAATATGGAGGAAAAACGTTCGCTTTGTAATGACCAATCACTTATCCTTGATATTGCGATCGATGACCTGGGAGCAACCTACTCATGGTTTAGTGAAAATGGATTTACAAGTTCAGAAAGTACTGTAGAGCTTACCAAAGCAGGAAGATATGTTGCTACAATTACCAGTAGTCTGGGATGTGTGGGAATAGGAGCTATAGAAGTAGAGGTTTTTGATACTCCAATAGATTCTGATTTCTTAATTACAACACAAGCATATACCGATGAAGAAGTGATATTAGTTAATGTAAGTGAACCTATAGGCGAAACTGTAGAATGGACAATTCCTGAAGGAGTAGAAGTTGTTTTAGAAAGCAAGGAAAAATTAATACTCAAGTTTGAGAAAGAAGGTCCTTACGATATTAATTTAAGATCGTATCAAATGGATTGCTATCAGGATTTTACAAAAACTATCTTGGTTCAGCCGGCTATAGAAGCTCCAGAACAATTTACTTCTCAAGGAGAATTTATAGAAGAATTTATTGTGTACCCTAACCCTAACGGAGGCTCTTTTAAAACAAAGATCAGTTTGGCAGAAGAATCTAATATCACTTTAAAAATAGTAAACCTGATGTCGGGTGCTACAATGCACGAACGTGTAGAAAAAAATAATCTTGATTTCCTACTAGACTATTCTCTTACACTACCAACAGGTGTGTATTTGATGTTATTAGAAACTCCTAAGGGATCAGAAACCCGTAAACTAGTGTTTGAGTAAGTCTTTTTTAGTATAAAGAGTCTTTTGATATGTTTTTATAATATGAATAGAATAATATACATACTATCTATACTTTGCCTTTTTGGTTGCGCCAAAGAAGAGGCAATACCTGTCATTGCTGATTTCGAATTTGAAGTTTTTAATGATGATTTTTCAATTCCAGTTCAGGTTGTTTTTTTTAATAGAACAAAAGGCGGGGAAGATTATGAGTGGACTTTTGAAGGAGGAGTGCCTTCCAGGTCGGTAAATCGAAATCCGGGAGTTATACAGTATGATGCAAAAGGAGTGTATACTATTGAGCTTACCGCAACGAATCAGGATGGATCTCAAGGTACAAAAACTTTAGAAATACAAATTGATGATCCGGTGGTTGTAGATTTTGAAATCACAAATCTGATAGATAATTTCTCTCCGGCTAGTTATACAATACAAAATAACTCTTCTGGAGCAGATAGTTTTTCCTGGACTTTTGAAGGAGGAATTCCGGCAAGCTCTACCGACCGTGATCCGGGAGAAATAGTATTCACAGAGCCCGGAGATCATGTGATTAAATTAGAAATTGGTAACGGGCGAGAAACATATGATTTACAAAAAACGATTACTGTTGCTCCGTTTTTGGTATCAGATTTCGAGTATCAGATAGCTTTTGATGACGATGATTATCAAATACCCGCTCGTGTACAATTTCAGAATAATTCAATTAGCGCTACCTCATATCAATGGACCTTTGAAGGAACCGTTTCTTCTTCTTCCGCAGAAGAAAATCCAGAGATAACATTTACTCAAGAAGGGATTCAAACTATTAGTTTAACAGCCTTTAACGGAAAAGAAACAAAGACTATCAGTAAACAGGTTGAATTTTTTAAAAACACAAATCTTAGAGAATTAAATGATATTAGGTTTGGGATTAATACAGCACATACGGCCAATACAAGAGGGAGTTTTTATACCATAGCAAAGCGTACACTATTTACTGCTAATGAGATAACACCAGGCGTTGAACAAGATGTTGATTTGGTTTTCTTTGGTTTAAGCAACACTTTTAATCGTAATCGATTTGTAAGCCCTGATCAATTATCAGGAACTACTTTTGATGAATTACAAGGCCCTAAAAACACCATTTTTATTAATTCTCAAGAACTGTGCAATTGTTCTGCTTCATTAACACCATCACAGTTTGATGCTATGCAGGATGATACATTGTTAAAAAACCTGGTGATAACTGAAACTCCGGGAGGGTTACAAGATTTTGATAATACAACAGTACCAAGAATTGTTCTTTTTCAAACTGAGGAAGGAAAGAAAGGAGCTATTAAGATTAAGAGCTTTGTAGAGGATGGACAGAATTCTTACATACTGGTGGATATTAAGGTTCAAAAAGAGTAATTAAAATGAGTATAAGTATAATAAATAGGATAAAGGATTCAGCTATGCTTAAAACACGCACATATTATATTTTACTAGTAATGTTTCTGTTTTCTTGTGCATTACAAGCACAGGTTTTTCCGGTAAATGTTACTCCTCAAATAATACCCCCATATAGTTTAAAACTATCAGAGTATAATACAGCTTCATCAGATAAATTAATACTTAATTTACTACTAACCGATATAACAGAATCGAATAGACAAGTGCGTTTAAAATTCTTTGTAGAGAATAATGCAGGTTTGTCTATCCAAAGTAATGATGTAGTGATCGGTGCTAATCCGATTTTCCTGGACGGTGGAGTACCGTTGCGATTAACCAATATAGATCTACAGCCTTATTTTGCACTTCAGAATTTAATAGGAATTAACCCTCAACAATATAGTGTGCCTTTATCAGAAGGCTTGTATCGCTTTTGTTTTGAAGTATATGATGCACAATCTGGGCAACAGATTTCTCGTAAAAGCTGTGCTACGGTTTATTTAGTTCTTAATGATCCTCCATTTTTAAATCTACCTAATCGAGGAGAACAAGTATTAATGAGAGAACCTCAAAATGTCATTTTTCAGTGGACTCCGCGCCACCTTAATGCAACAAATGTAGAATATGAGTTTACATTAGCAGAGATATGGGATAATCAAATGGATCCGCAAGCTGCATTTTTGGCAAGTCGTCCATTGTATCAAACCAATACTTTTGCTACTACTTTGTTATATGGTCCTGCAGAAACTTCTTTACTACCCGATAAAACTTATGGGTGGAGAGTACGGGCCATGGTAAGCGACGGGATTAGTGAAACATCGGTGTTTAAAAATGATGGGTATAGTGAAATTTATTACTTTACCTATACCGGTAAATGTGCAGAGCCAGAATATATATTGGCAGAAGCAAAAAATACAACTAGCGAAAAGATTTTATGGCAAGGTGTAGATCACTTGAGATATAATGTGCAATATCGTAAGAAGGATACAGAAAATGCGATTTGGTTTGAAGGAGGCACTATTAATGAGTATACAACTATTTATAATCTGGAACCGGGAACAACCTATGAGTTTAGAGTTGGAGGACAATGCCTGGATAATGGACCGTTTACCTATTCTCAAATCTATGAGTTTACTACCATACTGGCAGATGATAAAGAATCAACTTATAACTGTGGTATTACGCCCGAGATTGTTATTACCAATCAGGATCCTTTAGAAAGATTAGTTACAAACGAAGTATTTACAGCAGGAGATTTTCCGGTAACGGTAAAAGAGGTCAAAGGGACTAATGGATCTTTTTCAGGATGGGGATATATTGTTGTTCCGTATTTACAGGATACCAAGCTAAAAGTAAGCTTTGATAATATTAGTATTAATACAGATTATCAACTTTTAGAGGGGATTGTAGTTACAGATTATGATGAAAACTGGGAAGGAATAGAATCTGTTAATGATGTGACAGAGGTTTTTGAAGGAGATAATGATCTAGAAGCGGTACAGCTCGATTATGATATAACGATTAATGATATTAGAGTAAATGATGATGGTACCATAACCGTTACAGATCCCGTTACAGGGGCAATTTCTAAGTACCCTGGTGGAGATGATGTGGTTATTATTGACAGTAATGGCGATGTATACCATGTTGACGAAGATGGCAATATTAGACAGGGAGAACCATTGGCAGATGGTGGTGGTATTGATTCAGAAAACACTCCTGGAGTTGATGAAAATGGGGATGTCTCTCAACTTTCTGCAGAGGGTATCAAAGTAGAGTTTATAGCCGATAACAGTTATGCTTATGGGGTTGATGCAATACCAAATGGACAGGAAAAACAATTAGGAAAGTATTACGATCAAATAAAGGATGCAAAAGGTAAGCCATATGCTATTATCAATAAGGCAGTAGGAAATGGAGCTTCAGATAAGATAAAAGGAAAAGTGATTATTACCGATAGTAACGTATCGATTAAAGATCTTGTTATTAAAACAGCTAATGGTGAAAATGTTAAGTATGAAGTATCGGGAAGTAATGAGATTACGTTAGAACTTAATGGATATTATGCATTTGAACATGAAAATATATACGCTACTATACAGTCTAAGGATAATACAAAACAACAAACTATAGCGGGTGTGTTTTCTCTTTGGCATTTATCCAAAAAAGATATTAATGTAACCATCATACCAGTTGATGGAGTGTCATTACCAAGTAAATCAGAGCTTTCATCAAAAATCAATGCAATCTTTGGTAAAGCATCGGTTAATATTGACTTTACAATTGCTAGTGATTTTAAGGTAGATAAATCTCTTTACGGGGGTGATACAGTACAGATGGGTGATAGTGGTTTCTTTACCAACTATACAGAAGATCAAAATGCTATTATTAAGGCGTATAAATCAAGCATAACTACTTCTCGTAAATCCTATTATCTTTTTGTGTTTGGCAACAATATACAACCTAGCCGAAGTGGTGTTGCTGGCTTTATGCCGATTAAACGACAATTTGGATTTATATTTAATGGTAACCTTTCAAAAGAAGAGGAAGGCAAGGGTAATTTAGCAGGAACCATCTCTCATGAACTCGGCCATGGTGTTTTTGGATTAGAACATCCATTCACACAGTTGAAAACATCAAAAGGAGCTACCGATTGGCTTATGGATTATGGTAATGGAGTAAAATTATCACATTTAGATTGGGCACAAATTCATAACCCTGATTTTAAATTATATCCATTTCAGGATGATGAAGAGGGAGAGTTGTTTTCGGGATTTGATGGAGATGATGAATCTTTACATAAAATATTTCAAATTATAAGATATGCGTATGAGAATTCGAAAGAGGTTAATACACTAGACCCTTTTAGTACCTCTGTTTTTGGAAAAAAAGATAAAGTAGTTTATGGAAGATGGAAAGGAGATGGTATCTACGTATACATAGGAAATGGGGTTATGAAAGGAACAACACTTCAGGATCCAATAAAACGTACAGGAAAACTAATAACCGATAAAGTCAAAGAAGAACGATTTGCACTTCTTTTTAATAATGTAGAAATATATATTCCTAGAAGAACTTCTGGAGCTGATGGTAATGGTTTGAAAAGGTTAAAGGAATATCTTTTTCCAAAAGCTAAAACCGATATAAGCGATGATCTATCTGTAGTTTTAGAAATAGAAGAGCATCTTACTGGAGGAGTGTATTATGAATTAAACTTTAAAACCAAAGACGAAGACCATATTTTTAAATTTGAACATCATGATGAGGTAGAAAAGTTTTCTAATGCATTAAAAATTGAAAGAGATAAAGAGTATGTCGTTTCTAATAAGTCAGAGTATTCTAAACAAATAATTAAGTACCTCAATGATAATTTTAACTCAGAGGCCTATGGAGATCCTGATTGCGATAATATAGATACATATTTTTCTGAAATACCTTCAGATTATTTAACAGTAGCTAATAATACGACAAATTTTAATTATGAGCATTTATGGAGGGTTTTAGATTGGTTATTAAATTGCTCTGTAAACGATACAGGAGTCTCTGAAGAAGACGCAGTAATAGCGGTGGTAGAAGCCTTGGGAAGAGCTGATGGAGATAAGTTTCTTAAAGAAATACGATCGAGAAAAATTAATGGCAATAGTGCTTTTAGAGAACTTTATGATGATATAGATAATTGGGGAGGTAAGGACAATTTTACTAAGATTATTAATATTCTATATAATATTTGGAAAAAATCAGAATTTGCATTAAAACCTGTCCATGATGTACCATATACAAGCGATAAAGACGGTGTTTTTTTTAGTAGTCCTTATGAAGTTGATTTTGTAGATGAAACCTCAATTAAATTAGTGAAAAATAGTTTAGATATTGAAGCAACAGTACAAAATGAAGAAATAACGTATAAGCAAGAAGACATTGGAATATATCATATTTATACTCCCATACGATTGACAAAATATGATAAAATAGCAAAGCCAGGTTTTAGTATAAAATCGGTAGCTGTTCCAATGTTTATTCTTAAGGCTATCGATGAGAACTATAGTACTAATAATATTGATCAAGGTGTCAATCTCGCATTTGAAGTTGCTTTAACATTTTCTGGTATAGGAAATATCACCAAGCTAAGGCATCTTAAACAACTTGGTAAACTAGATAATTTGGTTGATGGGTTGCAAGGAGTAGATGCCATGGTAGGGGCATTGAATTTGATTCTAAAATATTCTGATGCGTGCGGCAAAGATCCTACAGCCAATAAACCTCCAAATAACAAAGATGAAATGAATTATTGCCAAATGTTAAGTGTTTTTGGTGATGTGTTGGGGCTAGGAAACGCGGCTATAGATCTGGGAAAAAGAAGTACAGAAATAGCTGATCTTGCACGAAAAATGAATAAGAAATTAGATGAAGATCCTAATTTTATACATAAGATTACCACAGCAGATAGAAATAAACTATTAGAATATTTAAGAAAAATTGCGGGTGATATTGGTGATAATGTTGACTTGAAATTATTAACAGATATTTATAATGATGGTACATTAAAAACTGTTCTAAACAATTTTGAAAATGTAAAATTAGGAATTTCTACAGTTGAAACTTTATTGAAATACTCAGAAGGTTGTAAATCGAGTGAAACTTGTAAAGAGGTATTAACATATCTTGGCTATGTGCAAACAGCGATAAAAGCAAAAACACTAACAAATGTAGTACGAACACGATTAAAAGAATCGTCGGCGGGGTTATCAAATAAAATAAAAAATGATCCTGAAATATATAAAGACGCCCCAGATAAGAGAAAGAAACTAATTGAATCTGCTGAGATTTCAGAAGGAATTAGAATTCCAACGTTAAAAACTGTTTTATCTGATTTACCTGAGAATAAACATCAAAATATTAAACGACTGTATGACAATGCATCACCTGATAAAAAGGCGAGCCTTGAGAAATCATGGGTAATATTAGAACCTTTTAGGAATGTTCGTTTTGCAAATGATGGTAAAAACCTGGAGATTCTTGCTAAAACTCATAATCGCTTTGTTTATAATAAAAAAGAATCATTTGAAGGGTTAAAGGCTCTTATGGTAGAAGGATCTACTGCTAATAAACAAAAATTAATTGATGGGCTCGAAGAAGCAAATAAGATATTTGATTCTAAATTAGAGTTACCAATTAAGTTTTCTGGAATCAAAAAAGGGGATGTAATAATTACCACTATAATAAACGGAAAAAATCAAGAAATAGCTCGTATTGATAAAAATGGAATCCTTGTTAAGAAAAAATTTCTAGATGAAGCAGATGGAGCAGAAGTTGCAGGCAAATATAAAGAGTATGTAATTTTAAGAAAAGGAAATGAAATTGGGTTTGAGAGATCTAGTAATGTACCAAATAATGCAAAATACAATGCATCAGTTATTAATTCTTTAAAAAATGGATTTTCTGATGATATAGCTTCAATTGTAAATAAACATGGGATAAGTGTAGAAAATTTTCAAAAAATCTATCAGAAAATGAAATTTCATCAATTAAAACCTAAGGATCAGGATTTAATAATGAAGATTAGGAATTCTATACCCATGCCAGATGAAAATACAATACTACAAAAAGTTATCCCTAAAGATGATTTGAATAAATATTTAAAGATAGGAGGTTATACCAAAGTAGGAGGTTTTATTACGAGAGCAAAAGATGCTAAACATCTAAAAACTTATGAAGATATTTTCCATGGGATGAGACTTGATTATGAAGGTTCGAAATTTAATCTCTCGGATGGTTATTGCATAATTATAAGATACAAAGCAAAAAAACCAAACATAGCAATACCTATAGGTGCTGGACAACCATACCCTTATACAGGAAATGGACTCACATCTGGAAACAATGGTAGATTAGGAGTTCCTGAATTAAAATCCTCTTTAGAGACGCCGGATGATGGTGCTGGAATGTTTAAACAAGACTCAGAAGGAGTAGAAACATTAATAGCTGTTTTTAACGCAAGTGAAAATAGATTTATTAAAGTAGAAGAATGATAATATGAAGTGGGAGTGTATTGAAATTATGAAGGATATTAATAAGAACATAAAAGATGAAAAAAGTACTAGCAATAGTTAAGTGTACTTAATAAAGAGAGAAAAATAATCTTATTTATGTTATAAGAGAATTGTGGGGAAATTTAATATAAAATCATTTTTGAGTACACCAAGTAAAATAAAGTTTTTGAATAAGCTGTTATTCGTGTTTTTGGTATTCCCTTTTTTATCTATTGCACAAACATTGGATTATGAAACGATCACTCAGAGTAAGCCACTAAAAGTAAGTGGCCAGGTTTCTGCCAGTGGTGTGTATTACAGTTCGAATCAAAATAATAGCAGAGAACCCTTTACTTATTTTTTGCAAGGAGCACTTAATATCAATATTTATAGTTTTTCATTACCAATATCCTATAGTTTTTCTAATCAGGGAGATAATTTAGGTTATCAATTACCCTTTGATTTTAATCGTATTAGCTTGCATCCTAAATACAAATGGGTTACCGGTCATATTGGTAATATAAGTATGACTTTTTCTCCCTATACTTTAAGTGGTCATCAGTTTACAGGTGGTGGTATAGATCTTACTCCCCCAGGAGCCTTCAAAATCAGTGCTATGAGTGGTCGTTTACTAAAAGCTGTAGAGGATAATGAAGATGCCAGAACTATTCCTTCATATAGCCGTATGGGATATGGATTAAAAACGAGTTTTGAAAAAGAACGTTATAAAATAGGCGTTATAGGTTTTTATGCCAAAGATGATCAAAATTCTATTGATTCTATCCCCGAAGCCAAAGGCGTATTACCCCAGGAAAACCTGGTAGTAAGTATAGAAGGAGAGGTTAAATTAGGTAGAAGTTTTAGTCTTCAGGCCGAATATGCTGCTACGGCAATCACCAAAGATACCCGAGCCGAAGAGGTTGATAATACTGAAATCTCTCCGATTGCTACTATTTTTAATAACCGTGCATCTACAGAATATTATACGGCTATAAAAACCCGTTTGGGGTATGGTGTAGGACGAGTAAATCTTGGTTTGGGATACGAACGTATCGAACCTGGATATGAAACTCTGGGAGCATATTATTTTAATAATGATTTTGAAAACATCACCTTAGATGCCTCTAATACGTTTTTTAAGGACAGATTAAGCTTAGCTCTTAATATTGGGTATCAAAGAGATGACCTGGATAACCTAAAAGCCAATAACACCAATCGTACGGTGGGTTCCTTAAATGCAACCCTTTCTGTATCAGATAGGTTGAATATTTCTGGTATGTACTCTAACTTTAGTACGTTTACCAATATCAAACCTAATCAGTTTGATGAGATTAATGATGCCGATCTTTTGGATGAACAGATAGAAGAGTTAGATTACAAGCAATTATCACAAACGGCTACTTTAACGATCAACTATGTGCTTTCAGGAAAAAAGACCTCTCGCCAGAATCTCACAATGAATTATGCACTTAATGATGTTTCAAATGAACAAGGAGGAGTAGTAAGACTTGGAGATGCTTCTACTTTTCATAATATGAATTTGGGTCATACGATAGATTTTTCAGAAAGGAACCTAAATATAAGTACATCGGTTAATGGTACTTATAACACCATTGGCAGAGAAGAAGCAACGACTTGGGGTCCTACGGTAAGTGTTGGTAAGCGATATTTTAAAAAAACATTGAACACCCGACTTTCTGCAGGATATAATAGTTCTAGTAGTCTTACATCTAAAACAAATGTTACGAATCTACGAGGAGCAGTGACGTATACTTTAAAAGAGAGACATAATTTTAATCTTAATGCCGTACAGTTATTTAGAAGTGGCGGTAATAATGGACAATTAAGTGAATTTACGGCTACCTTTAGTTATAATTATGCATTTGGATTAAAGAAGCCTAAAATTAATTTCAATAAGAAACCCAAGAAAGCTAAAAAGCCAAGAGAAACGAATGATTCTATCAAGATTCATTATAGGAAGTATCGTTATGAAGGACTCCCTATAGATATCACTCCAGAGCTATTAGCACTACCAGAGAAAGAAGGCTTTGCTCATCTTATCAAAGATAAACGAGGTAAGTTAAGTGATCTTGGGGAACAACTTGTAGAAACCGAACAAAAAGATAAACGAGTATACAAGGAGGTGGCTATCAGTTACCTTAAGGCGATGAATCTTTATTTTGATTTTGCAGCGTTTTACAATGAGAAAATATATGAATCCTATTTAAAACTGGTTGATGAAGCACAGGATATTGATCGCCAGATCCGAGATGAGTTTACGTTGCTAAGTGCAAGAATCAATAGTGCCGAAGAAAAAAACCAGGAAGACCTGGATAGACAGAAAGTATTAGAGAAGCGATATGAATCACATACCGAACTTTTACAATCTTTATTAAAATGGGATTTAAAACCAGAAGATATCGAATATCCAGAAGGAGATATTAAAGCACTAAAAAGACGCAATGCCTCAAAAGTGTTCTCTATGTATCAGAATGAGAAACCAGAAAGAGATATTGTAAAGTTTATCGAAATACGATTGGCAGATGTATTTCATAAACTATTAAAAGAAGAATAGTTTTCTTCTAGTCTTAATCTTATGTTGAAATTTCCTTGTACTTAGATAACAATTACTCATTTTTATAAAATATATTTAGAATATAACTGAAATACATTTCTAAGTTTAAAAAACCGTCACTAATTTAAAGGTATTCGTCACAAAATGTAAATTACTCTTCATTTTCTCTACGACTGAAGATAAGTTTGTACTCATAAACTATAATTAATTTACTGATAACACATAGTCAATTTACTGGTGATGTATAGTATTTTTTGTGAGATACTAATTTCTTTAATTAAAATATAATAGAGACTTTACCTCATGCATTGGAGTATTTTTAAATTACTAGTTCACAAATAATATACACCCAAGTATGTATTGTGAACTAGTATAATCAATGACAGTACTTAAATGTTTTTAAACTATAGTTTTTGCGTGAATTAGTTAATACTGATTTTTATTAGGAGTCAGATGACTCGCTTAAATTATATTTTATGAAATGCCCCTTGATCTTATTATTGTGGATTGCTCCAATACTATGTTATGCTCATGATCATGAAAAGGACTCATTACTGGTTAAAAAAGAAAGATCATCATTAGATAATCAGTTTGTTTCAAATTTTTATCAATTTCCTGAACTCGATAAAAACTTTCCTGTCAAAAAATCCATTACTATTTCTTCTGCACCAGAATTTACTACAGAAAGTATTCAAAGAGAATATGGGACTCCGGGTACTTGGGCTAATGATAACAGATTAAAAGCCAAGGCTAGTTTTGAGAAAATAGAGACAGAAGACAAGTGGATTTCTTCCTTTTCGAATACCCACTTGGATGCTTTACCAGTTGGAGTCAAGCATACAATAAGTGAAATAGAATACCAACTGGGGTTTGTAAAAGCAAAATTCTATAAAGAATATACAGAACTTACAGTATTTGTAAAGGTTGTTTTACCACAATCTGATGATAAAGGTGATCCTATAGAACTTTTTTTTGGAGCAGATAATGTAAAACTTTCTCATGAAGGAGGAATAATAGGGGACGCCAATTTGGTATTACTAGGAGATATATTTATTCCTTTTAATGGAGGGAATTGGATGCTTTTTTTAAAAGGAGGTTTAGATTTTAAAACAGGAAATGTTCAAAACAAAACTTTTGCCACAATTAATTGTGATGGAGTTAAGGAAATGGGAATCGAAGGAGGTATTGAGTTTTCGAGAAATCTTTTACTACCAGTAGGAGAGAATGGAGAAACTTTACCAAAAACAAGACCCTGGCCCAATGGTAATAAAACATCAATGGTACCTAATCGGGTACGAGGAGATTTTAAAGCAGTTGCTTCAAACTGGAATGATCTTGTTGTAGGAGTAGGAATTACCCCTTTTGTCTTGGCAAATCATGAAGATGGATTTATGTTTTCTGTTAGTAAAGCTATTCTTGATTTTAGTGATCTAAGAACTCCGGATGTTTCTTTTCCTGGATATTATCATGAAAATGGATTGTTATTGCCAAATCGAGAATCATGGAGAGGGGTATATATAGAATCTATAGAAGTAGGGATGCCAGAAGCATTTAAAACAACGAATAGTGTTTCTAAAAATAAGAGAGTGACTTTTGAGGCAGCTAATCTTATTATTGATAGCCATGGAGTTTCTGGAGAATTTTCGATAAAAAATATAATTCCGTTAGAAACCGGAATTACCTCTTCACAAAATGCCTGGGCATATTCTGTAGATGAATTGGGGGTAGTCTATGCAGCAAACAATTTCATGGGTGCCAAGTTTGCAGGAAGCATAAGACTACCCACTTCTGGTGTCAAAGACAAAGGATTGAAATACAAAGGTATTATTACTGATGAAGAGTATATGATGGCAGTATCTCCCGTAGAAACCGTTAGTTTTGATATTCTTCAAGCCAAAGTGCAGTTACTTCCAAATTCTGGAGTATTAATGAGAGTAAAAAACAGTGATGATCAAGGAAATGATACCGAAACAGAAGGAGCAACACCAAATAATAAGAAGGAATTTTTTATGCAGGCCAGACTTAATGGAAGAATGGCCATTTCTGCTAGTCAAAAACAATCCATACTGGATGAAGGAAAGAAAGTTGATGATGATATTGTGAAATTTAAGGGAATTACTTTTGAAAACTTGGTTTTGCAAACCGAAAGCCCGCTCATTAGTGTTAAATATTTTGGTTACGAAGATCAGGTTAAAGTAGCAGGGTTTCCCGTGTCTATAGACAGAATAGGGGTTGTAGCACAAGATCGGGAGATTGGGGTAAAGTTTGATATTGGCGTATCGCTAATGAAAGATGCATTTGCAGCAAAAGGAGGAGTAGGGATTTTTGCAAAGCAGAAACAAGTTCCTGCAGGTTCAGAGAATAGTAAAGAAGACAATCGATATAAGCAACGATGGCAATATGACCGCTTAGAATTATCCAGAATGATTGTAAAGGCTAATATGGGAGCCATAGCTTTTGAAGGCGCCCTTGATCTTATGGATAATGACCCCATATATGGTGATGGATTTAAGGCCAAAGTAAAAGCAACATTTTTTAAAAAAGAAGGTAGTGAAGGAAGTGATAAAGGAATCTCTTGCGCCGCGATTTTTGGTAAAACAAGAACCAAACAAAATGTAGAAGTTACTAATGAGGAAACAGAAACTAAAGAAACAGTTACTACAGAAGGATATAGGTATTGGTATATAGACGCAGCAGTTACAGGGTTGAAGATTCCCGTATTTCCAGGCCTTAATATAACAGGATTTGCAGGAGGGGCATTTTATAAAATGTCTAGAAAACCAGAAGGGAGTATTTCAGAATTCTCACCATCAGGACTTACCTATATCCCTGATAATAAAACACTTTTAGGAGTTAAAGCAATGGTGTTTGGTGCAATGCCTGATGAAAAAGCGATGAGTGTTAGTGCAGGGTTCGAAATTGATTTCAATAAGAATTATGGTGTTAATAGATTAGGGTTCTTTGGAGAAGTTCAGGCAATGAAAGCGTTTGATTTTCCAAATCCAATGGGTAAAATAACAGGGAAACTTCAGGGATTAGCAAACAGTGAATCTCTTGGAAACAAAGTTGTAAAAACGTTTTCTGAAAAAGCAGATTCTGAATACCCTTCTGAAATTACAGGACAAGCAGGAGTCAATGCCAAAGTAGGAATGCAATATGATTTTACCAATAATACTTTTCATGCAGACATGGATTTATATGTTAATGTAGCAGGAGGACTTGTTCAAGGAAGAGCTTCTAAAGGTCGTGCAGGATGGGGAGTAATTCATATCTCCCCAGATGAATGGTATGTACATATGGGAACACCTACTGATCGTTTGGGGCTAAAAATGGGAGTAGGTCCTGTTTCTGTTGAAAGTGGCGGGTATTTTATGATGGGTGATGGCTTGCCAGGAAGCCCACCGCCACCCTCAGAAGTCGCAACAATGTTAGGTGTGGATGTAGATAAATTAGATTATATGAGGGATGAAAACTCATTAAAATCAGGAAAAGGACTTGCTTTTGGATCAGATTTTAAAATTGATACCGGAGATATTAGCTTTTTATTGCTGTATGCACGTTTTCGGGCAGGTCTGGGGTTTGATATCATGCTTAAAGACTATCAGCAAGCTATGTGCGTAAATACAGGAGATCAGGTAGGAATTAATGGGTGGTATGCTAACGGGCAGGCCTATGCCTATCTACAGGGAGAATTAGGAATTAAGGTAAAACTATTTGCGGTTAGTAAAAAAGTGCCTATTATTCAAGGAGGCGCTGCTATTCTTATGCAAGCAAAAGGACCAAATCCATTCTGGATGCGCGGATACGCTGCCGGATATTATGACCTCTTGGGTGGGGCCGTAAAAGGAGCCTATAGATTTAAGGTAGAAGTGGGCGAGATGTGCGAATTTCAGGATGATACTCCTGTCGGAGATATCAAAATGATCAGTGATCTTACTCCAGCTGATAATGACCAAAATGTGGATGTATTTATGGCACCACAGGCAACGTTTGTAATGAAAGTAGGAGAACCCATTACCATTTCAGAAAATGGAGGAGATAAAACGTATAAGATACTACTGGATAAATTTATGGTGACCGATGAATCCGGGAAAGCAACACCTGGAAAACTTGAATGGGCACATACCAAGGATCGAGTAACTTTTATGCCAGATGATATTTTACCTCCGGAAACCAGATTAAAAGCAATAGTAGAAATCAGTTTTCAGGAAAAAATAAGTGGAGTATATCGTGATGTTATGCTAAATGGAAAAAAAGCGCTGGAAACTCTTGAAAGAAGCTTTACCACTGCGACTGCACCAGATTATATACCATTAAATAACATTAAGTATTCCTATCCTGTTGTGAACCAAAAGCAATTTTATAAAGGAGAATCTACCAGTGGGTATATACAATTACAAAAAGGGCAGGATTATCTTTTTGATAATTCACAATGGAAAAGTACAGTGAAATTTATAGATCAAAACGGAAAATTATCACTAGCAAAATTCAATTATAATACTGCCGAAAATAAGGTGATGTATACATTACCTAAAGTAGATAAAGAAGCTACATACACAATGTCTATTGTTAGTACTTCTTTAGCTTCAGGAAATTCTTCAGAGGGAGCCGAAGTCACAGAAACTACGAATTATGATGAAGACAATACAATGGAAATCAAGAAAAATTCGGCAGCAAATGTATTGAAAGAAGGAGAAATAGAAAGAATTACCTATGAATTCAAAACTAGTAAATATAAAAAATTCACAGATAAAATAAAGGCAATATCAGTAACAAAAACTAATGCTGGAAAAGTAAGCTCTGATGTAATCTATTTATATAATGATGTGAATACCAACGAAGGGTTTGACCTGGCAGAGTTGATTGGAAATTCATATACAGGGAATGTGCCACTAGTATCTTATGAAGCTACGTTGACAGATACCTATTTTAAGACTGATATCAATCCTTTGGTCTATATGAATTACCCTGTTGCAGGAGCATATGCTATGAAAAATAGAGATGCAATATTATTAGGAACACCTCCCAAAAGAGCATTGCCGATAGAAAGTAAGTATTTGACAAGTTTGGAGTATAATGTAAATAAGAACCTGATACAAACTCATTTTCCATTTAGATATGATCTGCCACGAATATATAAACAGGATTTTGTAGACCTGAGAACTCAGGCACTTAGAGATTATACTGATGGCAAAATAGACGCTAACCATCCGGCAATGCGAATAACAGAAGGCGAATATCTTTTTATGCGATATGGAAAATATGAAGTTATATTAAAATATATGCTCCCCGGAGGAATTCAAGGATCACAAGCTAAAATTGATTTCAAGAACCCATTAAAATATAGGATGTAATGCGCAAGATATCCATTCTTTTATTTCTTGGTATTGGTTTGATGAATACTTGGATGTATGCTCAGGATTCTATCCCTTCAGTAAAAGTGATCTCCCGTATTGATGATGATAAGATTATGCTAAGGTGGGCTGCCTCAAATCCTCAGACCTGGCAAAAAGCCAATGCATACGGGTATACCATAGAACGCTTTACCATAAAGAGAAATGGAGTGAAATTACCTCACCCAGAAAAAAAGATACTAACATCAACTCCTATATTGCCAAATCCTCTGGAAACCTGGGAAAGTTTTATAGAAACTAATGATTATGCTGCGATTATTGCACAGGCACTTTATGGAGAAGATTTTGAGGCAGGCAATATGCAGGAAGGAAATTTTGCACGCATTGTAAATAAAGCTAAAGAAATTGAACAACGTTTTGCTTTTGCTCTACTAGCTGCAGATATGGACTTTGAAATCGCTAAAAAAGCAGGTTTGGGTTTTGAAGATACTACAGTCAATGAAGGAGAAGTATATTTTTATAGTGTGAAAACTGCGATTCCTGAAGGAATACTTGTTGTTGAGTCAGGTACAGTATATGCAGATTTTTCAAAGAAAAGTGAATTGCCTACACCTATTGATCTTATCGCAGTTGGACAAGAGAAAAGTATTTTATTAACCTGGGAATATGAAATGTTTAAAACAGTATTCACTTCCTATTTTGTGGAACGGTCTGATGATGGAACCGATTTTGAAAGACTAGGGGATACTCCATTAGTAAATATGAATGGAAAGCCAGGAACTCCCAGGAGGATGTATTATGCGGATACTCTTTCTCAAAACAATAAAACCTATCACTATAGAGTAGTCGGGATTTCTCCTTTTGGAAAACACAGTCCTCCTTCAGAAATTGTTACTGGACAGGGAATCAAAAAACTAGAGGTAACCCCACATATCTCTAAAACAGAATTTGATGCTTCTGGAGCGATACAGGTATATTGGGATTTTGAAAAAGTAGCAGAATCCGAAATTACAGGATTTGAACTCAATTGGGCATCACAGGAAAAAGGACCATATACTGTAGTCAAAAAGAACATACAACCTCATGCCAGGCAAACTACTTTTAATGAAGTAGATCCATCTAACTACTTTACAGTATCGGCTATAGGTAAAAATAATCAAAAAACCACTTCTTTTGCTGCATTCGCGCAAACTATAGATAGTATTCCACCCCATAATCCTGTGGGATTAACAGGAACTGTAGATACGTTGGGGGTCGTAAAATTGCAATGGACAGCCAATACAGAACGAGATATATTAGGATATCGAATATTTAAAGGAAATCTTGAAAAAGAAGAATTGGTACAGATCACAGTATCTCCCGTCTTAAAAACAACATACACAGATACTGTACAGGTAAAATCTTTAAATAAAAAAGTGTTTTATCAGGTAGCTGCCGTAGATAGACGATATAATATGTCTAAGTATTCAGAAAAGATAACACTAAAGAAGCCAGACATAGTACCTCCTTCGTCCCCTATTTTTTCGACTTATGAAGTAAAAGAAGACGGTGTATATCTATACTGGATCAATAGCAGTAGTAATGATGTATCTGGTCATCGATTATATCGCAAGCATATCGCAGAAGCAAATAAGGGCTGGAAGTTGATTTTTAAAACCGATACCATAACCTCCTATACCGATGCTAATGCCAAATCAGGAGAACACTATCAATACGCCATATTTGCCATAGATGAATCAGGGTTACAATCATCCCCATCTACTCCATTAACGATAACTATGCAACGTAATGCTCCACAACAAGTGGTAAAAAATTTTAAGGGGGTAGTCGATAGATTGATAGAGAAGATCGATCTATCATGGAAAATTACAGGCGAACAAGTCTCTGAGGTCTGGATTTATAAAAATGTAAAAAGTAGTATGCCTGTTCTTTGGAAACAATTACCCACCAGTATCACCAGGATTACAGATACCCATGTGAGCCCCAATACAGAATATACATACTTGTTAAAAGCAATACTCAAAAAGGGATACAGTACCCTGGAAACTGTGAATATAACATATTAACTCATGAAAAACGTAATAGTAATACTTGCGATATTAATGACTTCGATGTCCTATGGACAAAAGCATATAGCTACCATAACAGGGCATTTGGGAGGGAATAATGATAATGTGGGACTATACTATAGAATTACTATGGGAGGTAAAACAATAGCTACCAATAGTATATCAGGAGGAATATCAATTGAGGTAGATGTACAAAACAAAGAAATAGAAGCGTCTGCAGATGAGATATACATTTTCCTTAGCTGGCAGGGAACTTTTGATGGTACAGGAAAACCTGGTTCTGCAGAAGGTACATTAAAAATTTCTAGTTGTTATCAGGCTAGTAATCTTACGATACCTCTAAAAGATTTAGGTAACGGAATTGGAGGATATGCTCGACTGGATATCAATATTCGTCCTGAAATCAAAATTCTTCCTCCAGATGATAATGAATATTTTTTACCTCTTGATCAGAAAGTAATCATAAAAGCACCAGAAGGGTTCTCTTCTGATGTATATAATTGGGAATATAAGTTGGAAGATAGTAACTGGGCTACTATTAAAACTACTCACAATGGGCGATATATTTTGGGTGAAGACGAAAATGGAGCTAGTGCATTAGATCTTTTTCCCAGTGCCCAGAATTTTCTGGGAGAAAATGTAAGATTCAGAATTAAATATTGTGGTGATAGATATACTCCCGAAGTTATTTATCGGGTAGTGCCCTCTGCACCAACTTTTACAACCAAAGTAGAGACTAAAGCGGTTTGTTATGATGGTAAAGGACAGGTAGAATTTATTTTTTCGAGACCCTTATATCTCAACGAGAAAATATCAATACTGAAAAAAGACCCTGATGCAGGAGAAGAAGAGTATACAGATAATCTTACAACGAGTTCGCAGACTGAAAACATAGTAGTTTTTCAAGGAGCAAATAAAAATAGCTATACATTGGAAGATGTTCCTGTCGGTAAATATAAAATAGGAGTTTTAGGCTTTTACGGTGATTATAATACGTATGCAGGGTCAAAGGCTCACGACATACTTTTTAGTATAGATCGTCCTGATCCTGTAGTGTTTGGAGAGGAAATAGCGGTTACTCATATCAAATGTTTTGATGATACCAGTAACGGTTCGGTTACATTGTTATTATCCGGAGGTTCTGGAAGTTATCAATTTCATTATAGGAATAAAGATGGTGGAGCCTGGAGTTCATGGTTAGATTATTCAAATGGAGTAGAAGACCTTGATGCAGGTACTTATGAGATTCAAATACGGGATAGTAATGGTTGTTTGGCACGAGAACAGATATTAGTTGGTGGAAAAATAGAATTAGGCGAAGTGATTACACGGGAAGCCACAATAACAAGACCTGAACCTATATCAGTGAATGTAGAGCTTTTGGAATCTCCTACTGCCAATGGTTTTAAAAATGCGAAGATCATGGCTACTATTAATGGAGGTACTCCTATTGATGGGAAACATTATACCTATACATGGATAGATAACTCAAACAACACAGAATTGACGACTTCTAGTGGTAGCTATAATGCAGGTCAAGGTTACCTTGTAAAACTACATAGTATTGGAGTAGGGAAATATACCATTACTGTTAGAGATGCTCATACCTGCGCACCTGTGACTGCAACTTTTGATATCACATATCAGCCAGATCCTTTGACAATCGTTTTTGAAGTTGAAGAAGCGATTTCCTGTTCGGGAGCTTCTGATGGTATTTTGAAAGCTACTGTTACCGGAGGAGTTCCTTTTAATACAGTTAGCCCTGATACGACTATATATCCAGAAGATGCAGAAGGTAATCTGTTACCCTACTTTTACTACTGGAAAGAAAAATTAGATGATAATACCTGGAAATCTTTTCCCAGTAATACAGGAAACACACTTAGAAGTTTGAAGAGTGGTACTTATTCCTTGAATGTTAAAGATAAGAATGGGATTTTTATAGCAGAATATGAAGCGATTCTTACACCGGTGACTACAAATTATATAATAAAGAATTTCAGAGATCAGGAGGTAGAATTATTAGAGCCAAAACCATTAGAACTAGCTATTGTTACAAAACCAATACGTTGTTTTGAAGGCACTGATGGTTCTGCCAGAGTAGAGAAAGTAACAGGAGGAACAGGAGGATATATTTATACATGGAAAAATAGTGATGGTATACCCATATCCAGCCAGGCTGCTGCCACAGGTTTATCTGCTGGAAACTATACAATAACTGTTACAGACGCAAATGGATGCACTATAGAAGACGTAGTAGATATCATACAACCCAAAGCATTATCAGTAACATTTGATACGACCAGAGCTACTTGTGGTGGATCAGATGGTTCTGCCACAGTACAGGTAAATGGCGGGACAGAAGGATATACCTATGTATGGAATACAGGAGAAACTACTCAAAAAATAGAAGGGCTAAAAGCAGATACATATACGGTAACGATTACAGACGCTAATGATTGTAAAATAACAGATACGATTGTTATACAAGAACCAGATCCAATTACTATAGAACGTATTGAAACCACCAGAACCAATTGCGGAGGCGCAATAGGTACTGCAGAAGTGGTCATGTCTGGGGACACAGCTCCATATACCTATCACTGGAGCACAGGAGCAATCACGCCAAAAATAGAGAATTTACCTTATGGAGAATATACTGTAACGGTAAAAGATAAAAACAATTGTATTGTAGAAGGTAGTACTATCATACAAGAACCCGATCCTATTGCTGTAGAACGTTTTGAAACCACATCAGGAACATGTGATGAACCCAATGGTGCAGCAAAAGTGATTATGTCTGGTGCCACAGGGCCATATACATATGAATGGAGTACGGGGGCAACTACTCAAGAGATTACCAATGTTCGGGCAGGTAAATATTTTGTGTTGGTTACAGATACCAATTATTGTACTACTACAGGAAAAGTGATCATTGAAGAAATTAGCGGGATTGAGATAGATGTTATTTCTCATGTAGACCCTCTATGTGCAACTAGTAAAGATGGTTCGATAACAGTATTACCCAAAGGGGGAACAGAACCATATACCTATATGTGGACCAAAAAAGGAACGTTTGAAGTCATTGCGACTTCAGCAGATATTAGTGGGTTACTATCAGGAACATATGTAGTAGAAGTAAATGATGCTATAGGATGCACAAAAGTGTACGAAGAGACATTGATTGCTCCCGAAGTTGTTGAGGTTGTCTTGGGTAATGACCTTTCAATTTGCAGGGGGCAATCTGTAGCATTTGATATCACTATCGATGATCCCAATGCAACCTATTCATGGGTTTCTGATACTGGGTATAGTAATAATACATCTACTGTAGAACTAATAGATTCGGGAACCTATACAGCTACTGTAACCACAGGAATAGGATGTGTAGGAACCGATGAGGTTGTAATTACAGTATCAGATAATCCAATAGATGCAGACTTTTTGTATTCTACGTATTCATTTTCAGACCAGCAGGTCGAAGTAATAAATACAAGTAATCCTATCGGAGAACGTATTGAGTGGACCGTTTCTGAAGGAGCAAATATTGTTGAAGAGACTAAAGAGAAAATCATTTTAAGTTTTGAAAAATCTGATATTCCTAAAACATACTATACCACATTAACTTCTTATAATAAAAATGAGGAGTGTTCTATATCCTTAACCAAACCTATCATAATAGAACCCGGAGAAGGCTTTTCTGAGGATCTCGGAAATGAAAAATTTATAGAAGAATTCTTAATATTCCCTAATGCAAATAATGGAAATTTTTCTATTAAAGTTAATCTGGCAGAACCATCAGATGTACGTGTGAAAATAATGAGCCTAATGTCTACAATGATAGATAAGCAAGAAGGGAAAGGAGCAGATAGTTATGAATTGAGGCACAACTTGAGCATAGCTCCAGGAATATATTTGGTTGTTTTAGAAACTTCTCATGGAGCAGAAACCAGAAAATTAGTGGTTGAGTAACAGATGATCTAACTCTAGCTCAAAATGATTGGTATGATAAAGAAAATACAACTATATAGTGTTGGATTAGTATTGATAAGCTGTGCTAAGGAAACCGCTATTCCTGTTACTGTCGACTTTGATTTTGAAGTAGCAAAAGATGATTATTCTGCGCCTGTAAAGATATTAATTAACAATAAGACAGAGGGAGCCGAAATGTATGAATGGCATTTTGAAGGAGGAGAACCATCTTCTTCAAATTCTCGTAATCCGGGAGTAATTAGTTATACTAATAAAGGAGAATATACCGTAGAGCTTATTGCCACTAATCAAGATGGCTCTAGTGATACCAAAAGCATCCCAATACAGGTAGATGAACCCATACATATTGGTTTTGAAATAACTAATACTGAAAATGATTTTTCACCGGCAGCATATACCTTTAAAAATCTCACTACCGGAGCAAGTCAATTTTATTGGACTTTTGAAGAAGGAGAACCCGAAATTTCTACAAAAAAAGATCCAGGAGAAATACTATTTAAAACACCAGGAGAACATAAGATTAGATTAGAAGCCAGTAGTGATCGGGAGAGTTATAATTTCGAAAAAACAATAACAGTATCCCCATATCTTGATGTTGATTTTACCTACACCGTAGCATATAACGATGATGATTATCAGGTACCAGTACATGTAAGTATAGAAAAAACAGCAATTAGTGCTACTACATATCGATGGGATTTCCCGGGAGCAATACCATCAATTTCTAATCAAGAAGATCCAGAGGAAATAGTATATACAATACCGGGAACATATACTATTGCAGTAACAGCTTCAAATGGTAAAGAAATTAAAACAATAACAAAAGAAATAGAAGTCTTTAAGAATACAAACCTTAGAACTTTTTCAGATGTTAAACTAGGAATTAATACAGCACACCTTAACCATACCATAGGTAGTTTTTATAGTATAGCAAATCGACGAGTATATACTGCCAATGAGATTGGTGATAAGGCAGCTACTACAATCGATTTAGTCTATTATGGGTTTAGTAATAGTTTTAGTACCAATCGATTTGCAAGCCCCGATGATCTTTCTGATACCACATTTCCTGATATCGAGAATGCAAAAAAAACAAAATTGATCAATTCACAAGAATCTTGTAATTGTAATGCATCACTTACAACGATACAATTTGATACTATGGAAGACGATATTTTATTTCAAAATTTAATAGTAGATGAAACCCCAGATGGATTAAAAGATTTTGATAACAGTAGTGTACCAAGGATTGTTTTGTTCCAAACAGAAGAAGGAAAGAAAGGGGCTATAAAAATCAAAAAATACGTAGAAGCAGGACAGGAATCTTACATTTTAGTTGATATAAAAGTACAGAAAGAAGCACAGTAATACTTAGATCAGTATAGAGAAAATTAGTTGAGGTTAAGAAAAAGAGGGATACAAAAGTTTATGAAAAAAATGATATCAAAAATGAGCAATGAATTTGGGTATTTACTGATATTTCTTGTAGTGTCATGGAATGCAGTTTCACAACAAAAACCTGTACAGGTTACATCTCAATTGATTCCTCCTTATAGTCTTAGGCTATCAGAATATGAAACGAATACTACAGAAAAACTAATTGTTAACTTATACCTTACTGATATTAATACATTTAACCGGCAGGTTCGTTTAAAGTTATATATAGAGAATAATGCGGGGTTATCGATCCAAAGTAGTGATGTCGTTATAGGAGCACCTTCTATTTTTTTAGATGGCGGTATCTCATTACGATTAAGTAATCTGGATTTACGTCCTTATTTTTCTCTTCAGAATCTAAGAGGGGTTACTCCACAACAATATAATACCCCTTTGCCAGAAGGTTTATACCGCTTCTGTTTTGAAGTATACGATATAAAATCAGGCCAACAACTTTCTCGCAAAAGTTGTGTTGCTGCATATCTGTTACTTAATGATCCTCCTTTTTTAAATCTCCCCAAACGAGACGAACAAGTAGTGATTCGGGATCCACAGAATATCATTTTTCAGTGGACTCCTCGTCATCTTAACGCTACTAATGTAGAGTATGAGTTTACGTTATCAGAATTATGGGATAATGGTATGAATCCCCAGGCTGCTTTTTTAGCAAGTCGTCCTATTTACCAAACAACTACCTATGCAACGACTTTACTATATGGTCCTGGTGAAACCATGCTATTACCCGATAAGAAATATGGATGGCGGGTTCGGGCTATTGTAAGTGATGGGATTACTAAAAGTGCAGTTTTTAAAAATGATGGCTATAGTGAGATTTTTCATTTCACTTATGCCGGGGATTGTGTAGACCCTCAATTTATAATGGCCAAAGGAGTTAGTCCAGTTCAGGAAAAAATTACCTGGCAGGGCGTACAACACAAGCAATATATTGTAGAATATCGTAAGAAAGATGTAGAAAATGCGGTATGGTTTGGTAGTGAGAGACCCATTTTAGAAGAAGCAACCACGATTTATAAACTAACCCCTGGTACTACGTATGAGTTTAGAGTAGGAGGGCAATGCCAGGAAAATGGCCCATACACCTATTCACAGATTTATGAATTTACAACCCAGATAGAAGATGGGGAGAGCACTTATAATTGCGGGATCACACCAGAGATCAAAATCGAAAACCAGAACCTCTTACCAGAGTTAGTATCAGGAGATACGTTTACGGCAGGAGATTTTCCTGTATTGGTTCATGAGGTCTCTGGTCGTAATGGAAATTTCACTGGGATGGGTTGGATTAAAATTCCTTATCTCAATGATATTAGTGTAGGTGTGGTTTTTAAAGGAATTGCTATCAATACCGATTATGAGTTAATCAAAGGAATGGTAGAGACTACCTACGATGTAACCTGGAGCAATGTTGACGATATTGGAGATGAGATAGAAATGATCAAAGAAATAACTTCAGTATTATCAGATAAACTGAATGCCTTGATTGATAAAATAAAAGATGGAAAACTTACAGGTAAAGACCTTGATGCACTGGTTGATAAATTAAAAGATGATTTACCCAACGATAAAATTAAAGAAGTTACAGATAAAATTAAAGAAATTAAAGACTTAGAAGAAGATTTGGCCAATGCAACAACAGAGAAAGAAAAAGAAAAAATAAAAGAACAAATTAAAGAATTGAATGAAGACTTGGCAGAGATTCTTGATGAAACTCAAAAAGAGGTAGAAGATTTAATTGTAAATGCCATAGGAAAATATTATAACCAGAACAAATCACAAGAAGAAGGTTTAGTTGCCGCTTATAACGTGATTTTTCCTCAGGAAATAACTGCAGTAGATACAGAGACTGCAAGTTTAGATTTTGAGTTCGAATTCGAGGGAGAAATAGTGATAGACCAAATTGCAGATGAAAAGAAAAAAGAATTCGGAGTTCAGGAAAAATACCATTTATATTTCCTTTCAAAAGTTTTATCAGAAAATAAAGACTTACTGCTAAGTTTTGTAAATAAAATAAAAGACAAGATAAACCTTCTTAATCTACTTAAACAATATCAGGATAATGGTGACTCTGATGTTGATATCGTTGATAAGCTAGCGGTTGAAGCAAAGAACGCTTTACAAACAGTTATAGATGAAGAAAAATATAAATACTTAAACTAAGTATTTATATGAGATAATGTAGGCATATGAAGATAGATGTTATAGGTTCAATATTTGGTTTTTACTATGAAAACAATAGGGTTTCAAAATACCAAAGCGTACAATTTTTAAAGAAATAAAAAACATTATGTTTTTAAGAGAAATACAAAAAAAGGTAATCCTTTTGGCAATACTAGTAGTAATAAGTATTCAAAGTACAGCTTATGCTATAGATAAAATTCCGCTTACGGAAGGTGTAACGTATAAAACACTCGAAGAAGTACAAACAGGAATTGCGAATCAATTAGAGTATTTGATTAGTTACAATAAGACAAATGTATTAGGGAAAAAGTGGTACGTGTATGTGGTAGGTGATGATACATTTAACCCTAAAACGATGTCAGGAGATGGTGATGCATTTGTAGAAAACCAGTTTGATCTTACTGATATCGGAATAGAGAATACCCCTATAGATAATATAGAAGAACTTAATGAAGCTCTGGAAGGATATAATACAAAATTAAGAGAAGCAGGGAAACCTTTGATTTATTATGGAGTTTCAAATAAAAAGACAGCAATCCTGGTACCTTACTTTCCTCCTAAAGGAAAAACAGAATCGGTAAAATCTTATTATGCTGATCTTATAGAAGAAAAAGAACCAGAGAAAGAAGCATTGCAACAAGTTCTTAAAAAACTAACTCATTTTTTTGATAAGGAAATAAGAGCTTCATTAACAACACTAATACAAAAAACAATAGCGAAAGCTTCTGATAACGGGGTGGTAGCTTTGTCAAAATACTATTTCGCGTTAAAGAAGGAATCTGGCATAAGTGGTCAAAGTGGGGCAATCAAATGGTATTCAGTTTCAAAATATGATCATAATGGTAGTTATTTTGAAACAAACCCTATAAATAAGAAAGAGCTAAATAACCAAATAAAAATGCTATCAAGTACTGTAGGGGATAAAAACCTGAAGCGTATTAATGGATGGTACAATTATCTGATGGGAGTATCATTACCAGACTCAAAACTGCTAAAAGAGATGTTAGTTGATCTGTTAAGCAAGAGTTCTTGCACAAGTATAGAAAGTGCCGAAGTAGCTCGACAGAAAGAAATTTTTATAAAATCAGTAACTACAGAAGATGCTCAACAAATCATCAAGGCAACAGAAAACCTGTGTTCTGATGTATTGCGTACTATAGACTATACCTATATAAGTAAAGCCATACACACTATAGCCAAAGGAGGTATCAAAGAAGCTGGCGAAGCGGTCATTTTATATTATTTGCATACCATCCCCAATACCCATTATGAAGCACTGTTTGACGATCTCAAAAATGATAATAATAAACTGCTACGTACTTTACTTACAGAAATGGATGATATGTCTATCAATCCTTTTGATGAAAAACATTACACCTCATTTCTGGGTGCCCTTTTGTACATAGGACATCAAAATGATGGAGAATACCTTAAGAAAGAACGGGCATACTTACTAAACACAGTCTTTGAAGCAGAAAAAGAATTCAATTGGGACAAAAACCCCATTGCCAAAGCAATTACTCAAATAGCATCATTCAATATAGCATCAGATGATGAATATTTTGAAAAATATCTTACCAATGATGAATATAACAACCTAAGAAATATCTTACGGTTTTTAACCTGGGATACAGTTTATAACGAAGAATATTTAAAAGAACTAGCAAATACTCTGGGATCATTTCTTAATAAAAGAGATAATCATGAAGTATTTATAGAACTCTTAGAAACAGCTTTCGGAAGCAAAAAACTTACATCAAACATAGATCCGCAAAGAGAAGAACGTGTAGCTCATTTTGTACTGGATATCTTCGCTTATGTACCTCAGGATGCAAGAATATATAATTATCTGATAGGTCAGGATCTTTTGGATATGAAAATCTTAAAAAAGATAATAACCTCTGGATATGTTCGTGATTCATACGCTACAAATTTTTATAAAGGATTAGATAAAATCATTAGTCTAAAAAAAGATCAGCAGGTATATCTGACTTTGATACGATGGGCATTACGTAATGATATTGTATTAGATAGTAGCCACGAATATTTAGTAGCCAATATTTTCAATAACATAGATGAAAAAACCAAAGAAGAAAAAGAAATTATTTATAATTTTTTGACGTATTCGAGAGGAGATGTAACATCAAAAATAAAAAGCTATCAATACTTAAAGAGCTGCCTAAAATTACTTAATTCTAATGAACTCGAAGGGCAGTTTATCACCAATTACACAAAATTATTAAACGATGGTATTGGCGATGTACAAGATCGTATAAATATACTAGAATATGCACTAGACAGAGGCGAAAGTATTTTCTTCAGCGATAGCGAAGGATTAATTTCTCATCTGTTTGATAATCTGAGTATAACAGATGCAGGGCTTATATCAAAAGAATTAAAAGCCAATAACAATCAACTTTTTGGCCGTATCTGGAATGTATTGCACGATTCAGGAATTACCGAGATATGGAATACCGATAATGAGTATGCCACCAATTTTGTAAAACAATTATCTGATATTATAAAAATGGTCAACCCCATTCCTGATACCAGGCATGTAGATCAATTTCTTATGGATAAGGTAGATTATCTTAAATCAGATATCAGTAAGATTGATAAGATCGATATGGAGGAATATCTATTTACACCCATGCTCAAAACCAATCTTCTCGGAAACTCGACAGGAGGAACATACAATTATAATTATTTCAAACTCGAATCCAATATCGATTTTACTACCGAATCAGCTTATGTGACAGTAAACCTGAGGATCAAGGATGGATATGGTCAAAATGAGAAAACTATTATCGATGCCAAGAAAATAGACCCTATGAGTTGGGTAACCGTTCAGTTTCTGGATGATACGAGTATTAGTGACCAAGTATCTTATAAAAAAGGAACCATTATTATGGTACCTGCTATGTATCTGGCATGGATGGATAATCTTATAGATGGAGCCAAAAATGAAAAATTGGCCGCTATCATAGGAGAAACAGCCGCTATAATTGTTGGAGGAGTGGTGATCGCATCCACAGGAGGGGCATTAGCTCCCCTATTAGGAGAAGGAGTCGAAATTGTTTTTGCATCCGTTAATCTGGTGGTCGAGATCGATGAAGAAGGGATGAAAAATGCTTTTGGAGCCGATTTTGTACAAGGAGTACAAACTATTATTTTGTTGTATGAACTCGCACAAATTCCGGCAGCATTGCCAGAGTTATTTACACTCGCTACAAAAGGAGGAAAAATCATTGCAAAATCAGGTACAGCCGGGTTCAAAATGGCTGTAGAGGGTATGAAATCCTTCAAAGGACACAAGATTACCTATAATGGAAATCTGTTACTACCCTCTCTAAGGGGGTTGAAAGCAGAATTTCCCGATCAATTTGCCCCTCGTTATGAACAAGCAAGAGAGCTACTGGCATCACAAGAAATGGCAATCGATAATCTGGCAGCAGCAGCAGTAGAGGCTCGCAAAGATGCCAAAAAGCTTCGTGATCAAACAAAGGCTATAGTGGATGCTTTCAAGCGAGTAGATGAAGAGGATATCCTTGATATGGCCCAATTACCTAGTGGTTTTAGGTCAAACTTGATAACCCTTCTTCAAAAAGGATATAGGGTTACCAAAGGCGGTCTCGTATACTGGGGAAATACCCTATTGATGCAAATCGATATCACAGCCAAAAAAATTATCCTGATCGGGAAAGAAATCTGGAAAGAAATAGACAATACCCTTGCTCCTGATGCTGTCGTAATTACTCCTGATGGATATCAGGTACGAGTAAAAATGGATGCAGGAGAAGAAAAACCATTAGGAGAGCGAATCTTTGATATCATGAAAAGTGATGATGGTACAGTGGGATGGAAAGCTGGCTCAGACAATCCAACCGACGATCTCTCTTATGATTTCCTTGCAGGCATCAAAAACTGGAACGACACCGATACCGATGGATTAAGACAAGCCCTAAAAGACGATCCGGAGATAGCAAAACTATTTGCAGATGCAGACAATGCAGAAAAAATGAAGTTGGCTCAATCCTGGAAGATGCTTAGCAAATTCCCAGATCAGGTGACACCAAATCATGTCACACTCCTATCCAGAGTTACCGATCAGGTCAAAACCAAGACAACAAAAGGAAGTGAAGCGCTTGAAGCAGCAATCAAAAAGGCTGGGAAATTAGAGATCGCAGAATTTTTAAAAAGTTTGAATACGGCCGATCAGATTTTTGGAAAGATAAAAGGAGCAGATGGTCAATTGATTGCTTTTTATGATGTATCAATGCCAAGCATACTAAAGGTTGTAGATATTACAAATGATACAAAAAATCCGGTTTGTAAAATTATGGATGGTGTGGTGCCTGATAGTTCTTTAAAAGAATTATATGATAAGGAGCTTGTTGTATTAGGAACATATAATGGATATAATATAGTACGAAATAACAAAAATGCACTTGGATTTAAAAAGTTGACTTGGACTGATTTTTTTGCAAATATGGAGAAAGCTCCTAGTTTTAAAGAAGGTTTTAAAGATGAGTTAAGAACATTTTTGGACGATAATAAAAAAATTAAAAAATTATTTGATAGAAACTTAAATAATTCTGATGATCTCAATAATGTATTAAGAATCTGGATCATGTTGAAGGAGAACCCTACAGCAGTTGGATCAGTAGATAATTTTAATACTATTATAAGAACCAAAGAACGATTCGTATATGATGGAGAAAAAGGAATCGCCGGATTTGAAAAAGCGTTTAAAAAGAGAAATATACTAGAGCAGTCAGGACTGTTTAAAGGGTTTGAACATGCCAATCAGTTTTTTGACCCTTCAAAATTAAAAGGAACTCAGGTAGAGTTTAGTATTACAGAAGTAGATTATGCATATTATCCTAATGTTATGGATCAGGCAGGGCAAATTTGTTATTATAAAGAAGGATTGCCTACTTATAAACGAGGGATGCGAGATGGAGAAGAATTGATAAAAACAGCAGATCATACAATCCTGAAAAATAATAATAGTATTGGATTCAAAAATGGAGATTTCTATCTAGAAGAAGGAAACAGTTTTGATAAGCTATTTGATCAGTTAGGAGAAGATTGGACAAATAAAGAGTTAAGAGAAAAAATTGGAAATTTTATCGCAGATCATAAAAGCCTAAACGAAATGTTTTCTGGATCTGTAGCGATAGACCTTCAAAAACAACGTGCCAATACCTTGAAGAAACTGATTATAGATCATGACTATCCCGATGTATGTATCAAAAATCCAATGATATTAGATATCAAAGGAGAGGATCTTACCCAACTCGTTGCAGACTTTGATGCTTCTGAAGAGCTAGTTAAGTTTTTTGAAACAGATGCCAGAGCAACACAGCTATGGCAAACCCTGAAAAAAGGAAACGAACGACTCAACAACAATAAGGAGTATACCGCCATTATCCATAAAATGGAGAAAGATGGATTAGACATAGATCAGGTGCAAAGAGCAATACAAGACCAGGGGTATGACACATGGATCAATGGAGGTCTTCTCATCACAGACAAACAGTTTAAAACATTTTTTGACGAATTAGGAAAACCATGGAAAGGCGATGAAGCATTACAAGATGAATTCCTGAAATTTAAAAAAGACAATCCAGATGTTGCAAATTTGTTTACTACAATTAAAACTACTGCGGATAAGAAAAACGCAAAAGAGTATCTCGAAGTTTGGGTAGCCCTCAAAGATAAGTATTCTCAAATATGTAAAAACAAAAGTGTATTACGTATTCTTGGAGGAGATGATGCTAGACTTGCTCGATTTATAAACGATTTGGATACCTCACAAAATTTGGTCAAAACTCTAAAATCAAACCCAAAATCTTTCTATAACGGATGGTACTTACTAGACATTTTGAACCAGCGTAAAGCATGCCTGAATCAAGATGGAGAGCTAGCATTTTTGCAAAAACGCTTCAATGAAATGGATGATGATATAAAGGAATCAAGAAAGTGGACAACTATAGAAAAAGAGATCAAAGAAGCTGGTAGTTTTGAAGCCTGGAGAGAAAACTTGAGCGGGATTATTATTGATGGTAAAAACTATATAGCCAGAGATATCGCAGGAGAAGAACTGTATATCCACACCTCAAAAGATGCGAATCAGATCATCTATGGTAAAAAAGCAGGAGATAAATTTACAGAAACCATACAATTTGATCGATTAGACAAAAATCTGGTAATTACCATCCAATCGGATCAAGGCATACAAAATATAGGCAAAGCCATCTATACCGATGCTATAAAACGACTGGGAGGTAGTGATACTGTCGATAAGATAAAATTTATAGATACAGATTCAGATATTGCCAAAACCTATGGAGACCAATGGGTTGATAACTATAACTATAAATATATAAAAGTGGGAAATGAGCATACCTGGGTAAAAATGGATGACGCTGCTATAGAAGCAAAATTTGTAGATATGTTAAAAAAATCCTCTAATAAAGAGTTATACAAAAAATACAATGAACTATCACCAGAACTAAAAAAGGTATTTAAAACAGATTTTGAAGAGTATGAAGGGGCTTTTGTTAACGTTAAAAGATTCTTTGACGAATGGAAAGAGTTTAGAGGCGAATTCCCTAAGGGAGACATTTGTAATATGTATAAATAGATTAAATCTATTTTAAAAAGAGGTAGCCTTCTTTCTGATCATAAAAAAGCATGACAAAACATAACATAAAACATATTTTTTTAGGACTGCTTGTATTTTTTACAATATGTATAGCTAGTGCTACCTCTTACACAAGAGTTGATTGTTTAGAGAATGATTGTGGATTAAAAAGGTTGAGCGAACTATTAGAATCAGATAATACTAACAAGAAGTTTAAAGATTTTATAGATGCCTCTAGCGAAAATATAAAGGTATTTAAAACCGCTCATAGAATTGATATGGCGAGAGATGATGCTTTTGTTACCAATATCGAAAACTTAAAACTCATTAAAGCCAACATAGGTGATGATACTATTGATGAGTTTATATTAGAACTTAAAAACGCCGGCGGTTGGGATGCCTGGAAAGCAACATTTAATGGTGACTCTATTGATGATATCTCATTAGATTTTCTTATAGGGATCAAAAACTGGGAGGATAAGGACACAAAAGGCTTCACAGAAGCACTCAGCGATCTAGACCTTGCAAAACTATTAGCAGATGCAGACGATGCAGAAAAGATAAAACTTGCCCTATCTTGGAAAATGCTTAGCAACCATCCAAATCATATAACGGCAGATCATATTGCATTAATCACCAGAGCAAAGACTAAGTTTGAAAACGGAGAGATAAATCTAGAAGAAACCCTTAAAGAAATATTCTTGAGACCTAATAAATTACATGTACAGGATTTCTTTTCAAGCTTAAAAAATGCAGATAAAATTTTTGGGTCAATAGATATAGCTTCTTATAGCTACAAAGGCATAGTTTTTAGGATACATGACGGGAAAAACGATATTGTATGTGAATTTTCGAAAAAAGGGGAATCGTTATCCAGTAAAAAACAACTACTTAATGGGGATGATGTAATAGGGGTTTATGAAAACTATAGTATAGTACGAACAGGAAAGGAACTTGGTTTTAGAGAACAGTCCTGGATCGATTTTATTACAGGTATAGAGAAGGCTCCTGACTGGAATACTACTTATGAAAAGGATTTGTATTCATTTTTAGAAGAGAATAAAAGAGTAAGAAAAGTATTCAATAAAGCAATAGAGAATAATGCCAATGATACTAATGATGTGCTAAAAATCTGGTTGATGCTAAAACCCTATCGTAAAATAATTACATCAGAAGGTAATTTTAATACGATGATGAATACAAAAAATCGTTTTGTGTATGATGGTATAAAAGGATTGGATGGATATAAACATGCTTTCAAAAATATAAAAATATCAAGAGACTTACTGGTAGAATTAAAAAGAGCGAATACTTTTTTTGATATTACAAAATTAAAAGGAGTTGATATCACCTTCAGCTTTACAAAAATAGAAGGAACATATCATACTAATGTTCTTTATAAACATGGGCAGATTTGTTACTCAAAAAAAGGAAAATTTCATGATAAAATAACACTCGAAGATGGAGAAGTAGTACTGGAAACTAAGAATGATAAAATCCTGAAAAAAGGAGACAGAATAGGTTTTGAAAAAGGAGATTATGACTGGGCAGAATTTGAGAATACTTTAGAAAATTGGACAAGAAAAGAAAAAAATAATTTTTTAACCGATCTCGAAGCATCAGAGAAATTAAAGGAGTGGTTTTTTACACGTGATATAGATAATGTACAACGGTATGAAATAGCAAAATTCTGGAGAATCTTAAAAAATGCAAAAGTTGATCCTGCTATACGAAAAGGCGAAAGTGAAGCATATACTCTATTAGAAACCTATCAGAAAAATAATCCCAAAATACTACCAAATGACATTGCAAATAGTATTAAAAAAGATGGATGGGATGTTTGGGTGAAAACTCAATTAAAAAACAAGTTAAATAAGTTTATAGGTGAAATAGCAGGGTGGGGTACTCCACTAGAACTACTCTTCAAAGATTTTATTAGCAAAAATCAACATATAGAAACCCTTTTGCTTGAATTGAACCCGCCTGAGCAAAAAAAGATTGCTTATGCTTGGCAAAGGCTAAATAGATTCCCTGGGTTATGCCAAAAAGAAGGGCTTTTGAAATCTTATGTTCTATTAAAAAGAAAAGGAAAATACATGAAAGGGGTGCATCCTGTAGAAGTGACTCAATTGGTAAGAGCCTATAATCCACGAGAATTAACAAATACCAATAGACTTCAGAAAATGGATGAGATCAAAAAAGCAGCAATATCCAATGGATATGATCTTAGTAAACCTGTGAGGGTGATTAAATTTGAAGATAAGTTACTTGTCAAAGATGATGAAAGTCATCATATATTTCATGTACTCACCACAGAATTCAAGCAAAGAATAATACCTGTAGCAATACATGATTTCAATACTTCATCAAAAGAGGATGTAAAAACAATTTTGATATCAAAATTGACAGGTAATTATACAGGTGAATTCACGGGGGTGTCAGCCGTGAATTTTTTAGAATATGACAAGATTAAGCGTGAAGCCATAGCATATATGGATGCTTATTTTCCGAATTGGAAAACACATACTTATATAGATGAATTGTTACCATTAGTAGGCGATAATGAAAAGTATAAATTAGAATTGACAATCGACTTGAAAGTAGACAAGGTATTTGCAGAAGCTCTAAAAAAAGATCAAGGTTTGATCGAACAATGGATAATATTTAAGAAACTTAATGTAGTACATGCGATCAGAAGAGGAAAAAATGGAGAATTGAAATTTTTGAAAGATTATATGCAGAAACTTCCTGAAAAAACCTCCGAACAAATTTACAAGGAAATCAAAGAAGATGGAGGCTGGGGCGCTTGGAAATCTATTGTCACAGGCAACTCTACCGATGATATCTCATTGGATTTTCTTGAAGATATCAAAAAATGGAGAGATATCGATATTATTGAGTTAAAAAAGACACTCAGGAATCCAGACCTTGTAAAACTATTTACAGGTGCAAATGATGCAGAAAAGATAAAACTGGTTCGTTTATGGAAAATGCTGAAGGAGAACAAAGTTAAGATTCCTATTAGATTGGCAAAATATCTTAAGATAATGCTGGTATCAAAAGACCGATTTGTTTATAGCGATATAAAAGGGTTAGATGGATTTCAGAAGGCTATACAAAACAAAAAAAATCAGGTGATTCCTTTATTGAAAAACTTAGAACAGGTTCACACTATTTTTGATCCTTCTCAATTTAAGGGAGTTGATATTACGTTTACATTCATCAGGAAAGGTAGTAACAAATATTATGTTAGTGTTCATGATCAGGCAGGACAGATTTGTTATATCGCCAATGGGAGATTTCTAGAAAAAAGAATAATAGAAGGAGGAACGATAGTAAAACAAACAGAAGACGGGGGTAACATTTTGCGAAAAGAAAATACAATAGGTTTTAATAGTGGAGTTACTGAAACAGAATTTATAAAACAGTTGGAGAATTATGAAGTATATAAAATATATAGTGAGTTACCAACAGATAAAATGAAGGAGAATTTTAAAAAAGGATGGATACGCTACAAACTTTATGAAGTCCCAAAAGAAGGTAAGAATATAAGAATACTACATTCTTTTATAGACTTTATAAAAAAAGGAGGAGAAGTTTGTGATTAGAGGTCATGTGAGAACCGGTATAACAGGTACCCATATTTTTTTCATAGAAAATTAAGATAAAATAATAAGAATAGTGATATATAAAAAATGAGTAAAATCATAAAGTACATTTTTACAAGGTTACTTTTTACAGTATTGAGGCGTCAAAAAAATACCCAATGCTGGTCTAATGATTTAGTGGCTAAATTAAAAAGAGAAGCAGAACCAGAAAGTCTTCTTAATTCTTTTCAGACCTACATAAAAAACAGAACAAATGGTTGGAATGCCTATAAAATAAGATGGGAAACCACTCCTGCCAATAAGCGAAACGATGATAGGGTGCTTATGGATATTAATGAACTCAACTTTATAGATGATTATGCTAACACTTATAGCAATAAAACCTCTAATCAAATTATTAGAGAGATTGTTGATATAGGAGGATATGATGTATGGAAAATACAATTTAAAGATAATGAAGGTACAGAATCTTTAGAGCAATCAAAATCGAAGGATGGAATGCAGAACAAAAAAAGAGAGGCAAAGGTTTTTTCGATCAAAAAGATAAAATATATAGTAACATGTATCATTTTTATAACAACTGTTTATACAAGTACCGCTCAGTGCTGGATTGAAGATCTATTTGCTAAATTAAAGACAGAAACAGCCTCGGGAAAACCCTTGGATCGTTTTCAGGACTATATGACAGCCAAAGAAACGAGTTGGGTTGCCTATCAAGTTCGATTTGAATCTATTCCTGTAGAAAATCATACCAATGCACAGCTTCTGGATATTGACGAATTACAATTTATAGAAAAATATGTAGATACGTACCCCAAAAAACCAGATCAGATTATTGCAGAAATCAAAGAAGCTGGAGGGTACGTTGCCTGGAAAAAAAATGTAACAGCAGTAGCAGACGGCGATCATAAAAATATCCTAAAATTAGGAGAAAATAATACCCCTATTATTATTGATGATTCTGCAAAAAATATAATTACATTTTCAATAGATTTTGAAAATGAGATTCATGAAATAGCCAGTTTCGAACTAAGAAATGGAAGACTTATTCAATTCGTAAATATTGAAGATAAATTTAAATTAAAAAATCAAGGAATTGGTAAAGGGATGTTTCACTATGCTTTTGACAGGCTGGGAGGAACCAATACGATTGATCGAATCCCTGATAAGTTTATTAATCGCAAACTTTCTGACAATTTTGATCATTTTCAAGAGGACTTGTCAGATAATTTAACACCAGAACAAGCAGCACTGGCAACCTATACAGGTAAATGGGTAAAAGATAAATACCCATTTGTGAAAATAGATCCTAGTATTGTTGATAAAATCAAGAATTCTTCATCTACCGATTTAATTGTTGTTAAACCAGAATTTGTGAAAACTGCTGTAGAATCAGTAAGACCAGAATATCTGGAATCACTAAGAAAAGATATAGAAAATTTCCCTGGTTATTTTGTTGATAACGAAGTGCTTGAAGGGTGGAAGGTGTTGCATGATTTAAAAATCGAATGTACCAAAGACAATCTGGATTTTCTACAAAATTATAGTCAACAAAATCCTGATAAAAGATGGATTACAATCAAAACCAATATTCATGAAAGTGGAGGATATGATCTTTGGAAGCAGTCAGTACAAGGAAACAGTGATGTAAACAATACCTGGGAATTTATAAAGGAATTAGGAGAAGATTGGAGTACTGCCGATAAAGAAATGCTAAAATCTGATCTGAAAGAGTCTTTAACCCTCGAAAACGCTATCAACGAAGATCTTGATGTATTAAAAATATGGAAAGCAGCATATGAAATTAATCTACCAAAAAAAATACGGCTTAATACCAAAGGAGAATTAGGGGTTATCGATATATATACGGCAGAGCAATCCTCAGGAAATGTTCTTTCTGTTGCCAGAAAAATAAAAAAAGAAGGCTGGCAACAATGGTTGATTTATGATGCAGGATATACCCTTAAAAAAATAGGGAAAAGAAACATTGAGGTTTATAGCAAATTGGATGGCGATATCTTATTCTATTATGTGAATGGAAATTTCTTTACCAAACATGAAACAACATTTTCGGTTGATAAGCAAGTGTTTTCAGGAAACCTGTTTGTAGCCAAACATCCTCAAAAAAGAGAAATAGAACTTGAGATTTTCAAAGATGCATTTGGCGAACTGGTAAAGAATACCCCTATCACTAAAATAGAAATGAATTGGGATAAAAGTGCATCAGAAATAGTGTATAGGGATTGTTTCGCTACGTTTAAAAAAAACCTCGTAATTATGAATCCCAATGAAGCAGCTCAGAAGACTTCTATAGGAAAATGGGCTATAGAACAAGGGTTTGAAGAAAGAGTGCCTCTAAAAGATGCAAAGGCGATACAACAAGGAGTTAAAAAGAACATTACCATACAATTTGCCAAAACAATTGATGGAAGTATAGATTATGAATTTGACACTTATGTTAAAAGACAACTAGAAGATTTTCGAGATTTTTCTAAAAACTCTGAAATCGATATATGTATTAAAAGAGTAGAAAAAGTTGCCAGAAGAAATGATATTAAACAATTAGCCAGAATATTTGGACTTGACAAGACAGTAAGAGGAGAAAAAATATGGAACTCAAAAAAATATTATATACCTGCTTATAGTAATACTTTAAAACTTGATGACAAAAACCTTCCTGACTTAATATTATTAAATGAGGAAACAAGAATCCCTTATGAAGTATATGTAAAAGATGGAAAGTTATATAATGATAAACTTGGATCCTTATCAGATTTTAAGGAATCTGAAGAATCTATTTTGATTTTTGTTATGGACTCAAAAGGAAATATATATGTAGGAATTAGTAAAGACAAAGTGTTTCATCATTCTAGTTTTATACCAGAAGCAAAGTTGTCAACCGCAGGGCAGTTTCATTATAAACAAGGAAGATGGATAATTGATGTAGTAAGCGGGCATTATGTGCCTGACTTGGAGTCTCTTAAAAGTGTTGTGGAAGAGTTGACTATACGAGGGGTTAGTATTTGGGATATAGAAATAGATAGCTTGATTGAGTAATTAAAAACAATTATATTGAAATTTATAGTTAAAATAAACCTCATAATAAAAGGAATACTCATACTCCTATCAATGTATTGTAGTTGGGGTAATATCAACAGTAATTCTGATTGCTGGTTTACAGATTTAAATACTAAGCTAGAGAATGAAGATATTAGTAGTGAGTTTAAAAGGTTTATAATTGAAGAAGAAGATAGCTTTGATCTATATGCCATTTTATATGATGCACTTCCGGTAGAAGAACGTACAGATGACATCCTTACCAATGTTGATAATCTAAAAATTATTCAAAAACATATAAAACATTATCCTGATAAATATTCTAAGACCATTGTTAAGGAAATCAAAGGTGAAGAAGGAGGATGGAAAAAATGGAAAAAAGTAAATTTTGAGGATGAATTGTATGGCGACTGGGATGAGATATTGATAAAAGAATTTAAAGATGAAATTAATAATAATAAAAAACTAAAAGATCTCTTTGATGCTGCAGACCGGGATAAGCGTGTCAAATTAGCATATGCATGGAAACTATTGTATGATTTTCCAGAGTTAAGGTTGAGGTCAGATGTTCTTGAATCTCACATAAAAGTAAAAAGAGTCTGGGGACCTTATAAAGATGTAGGAAAAGAACCTGTCTTATTGTCCAGCCTCACACTAGCTTACAAGGTTCCTGTAAAGGGAGGGAAAAATAACATTGAAGGACTCAAAAACATCTTTTTAAAAGATGGATACGATTTATCAGAAGGTGTTATAAATGTTATCGAATTACCAGATAAAACTTTATTAGTGATTAGTGGTCATGATCATTTAATGGCTTTAGAACAACTGGGACAATTAGTAATTCCTATTCAAAAAGTACATTTTAATAAGGTAGATAAATCTTTTTATAATCAAATTTACTTTTTTCTAGAAGTTTCTAAAAAAATGGGGATTTACACAGGTGATTTTAAGGTTAAACTATCACCACTCGATATCCATAAAGTGAATGATGAAATTATTGAGTTTATAACAGAAAAATTTGATAATAGTACTATTGGTCCTTTACATAAGGTAGCTAACATTATCGGAGAAGAGTATATGGAAGCTTTTAAGATAGATTTTTTGAGAGAAAATGAATTTACCGAAATTATTCTTGAAAATTATAGTTTGGCTTTATCCTGGAAAATTACTGAAATAGCAGGAATTGATAAAGCAATAGGTCTTGATAAAAAAACGTTGGTTTTTATCGATGAATTTATAAAAAAAAAATCAGGCACAGCTATAACTCCTGAAGACATTGCAGAACAAATAAAAATTGCAGGTGGATTTGATCAATGGAAAAAACAACAAACTAGAATAAAAATAATTAATGGAAAGGAATATATAGTAGAAGAACATGGAAGTAGTAATTCATTAATTTACAAACATACCTATAAGGAAAGTATTTCATATGCTGTTATGAATGCACAAGGATCGCCTGATACCCCTTTTATGGTATGTTATCTTGAAGAGAATACCATGATTACAGACTTTAAAAATATATCCGCAAACCTGCGCAAACATAAAGTAGATCAAAGTGTTTTTGAAGAAGCCTATAAAGAGTTACGTAATGAAGGGGTTATAGAAAAAATACAGTTTTTATGGACCAAAGAAACAGACCCGGATTACGATCTGTTTATAGAGATACTTGATCAACAACTAACTTTACAAGAAACACTACAAAAAACTCGTACAGGAAAATGGGACCCTATTTCAAAATTTCCTTTGGTACTGCTAAAAAAAATAGACGAAAAAACGATAGTGATTTCTGTTCAAAAAAATGGAGTCAGAGGGGAATTTTATGATGAGATGTTATACTGGGAACATCATCGAATTTTATTAAATGATGATCTAAACAATAGTAGTAAACTTCGTAGTTATATAGAAGATGATCCTAGGCTTGTATACATCTGGAAAATAATAGCGGATCTTAAAGAGCAAAATGTTGATGCCCGACAAGGAGAAAATAACTCCCTTATAGATGTACAACAATATTATTTAGAAAGCGGTAAAAGTACGAGTGAAATTACCAAAGAAATAGATAGAGCGGGCGGATGGGATAAATTTAGAAAAAGACTAAAAGAACAACTTGAGGAATCAGATGGAGGTATTATAAATGTAAATGGTAAGGATTATATCCGTAAAATCATTAATGAAAAAAAAGTGGACATACTAGATCAAAATAATGATATACGATTTCTTAGTTATTATCTAGATCAAAACTATGAATCGTCATATGCTACTTTCTATAATCAAGATGGCAATTTTGAATTTGACATATCAAGGATGAAAGGTAACGATCTTGATTTTTCAATTTTTAAAGATGGGTTAGCTAGATTAAATAAAACCGAAGAGGTTACTAACATTATATCGACGTTGCATAAAAATTATACACCCAGTACTATAGAAAACACAAATGAATTTATAAAACGCCTAAAAAAGCATAATGAATCTGCAAAAGAAGCTGCTTTTTCTTTGATAATAGGACAGTGGGCAAAAAAACTAGGATATACAGATGTCGAGATTAATCAAAAACATCTTGAGAATTTTTTAAAAGGAGGTGTAGACCAAAAACTTACTTTGAAATTCACAAAAAATAAACCAGGAAATGATGTGTTAAAACAAAAAACCGTAATGGATAGGTTAGAAAACTTTCGTCGTGAGAGTAAAGAATCCATATCAGAGAACAAAATCTGTATCAATCTGGCAGAACAAATAGCCGAAGAGAACAATACGGAAAAACTGGCAAGAATATTTGGATCAGACAAAACTATAGAAGGTAAGGAAATGTGGTCTTCGGGAAAAAAGTATATAACCAAATATTCAAACACTCTGGTAGAATCTGATTTTAATCACCTTAATTTAAAGTTATTGGATAAGAAAGCCCGAAAACCCTATGAAATACATGTAAAAGACGGAGAATTATATAACCAAGAAATAGGAAGGTTGTCTAGTTATACAGAATCGTATAGTGCACCTCTCATTTTTGTAATGGATGCAAATGGTAAAATTTATGCAGGAAAATATGAAAAGGGTATTTTACATCAGTCTAGTTTTTTACATAGTAAAGATGTGGTAACTGCAGGACAATTTGAGTATGATAATATAGGGGGGATGTTAATCATAAATGTAAAAGGAAAGCATTATGATTGTAGTATAGATTCTTTAAAAGATTTGGTAGAAGAAATTACTTTAAGAGGAGTTGATATATCTAAAATAGTAATAATGAATCCCAGACAATAACCGAGCATCGAGTATAGCAAGGTACGATTTAGTTGCGATTCTGAAACCAAGGAGAAAAAAGAACATTGTGTATACTGGGATGACAAAAAACAATGAATAAGGAATATAGTACTTAACACAAAAGAATAGTGATAAAGCTCAATGAAAAATAAGCTCATAATGAATTTTAGAGACCATCATCTGTTACACTTGTTTTTAGGAGTGTTACTATGTAATATAGTATACTCACAACAATTACCCGTAGAAGTTACTCCCCAATTGATTCCCCCTTATAATTTTAGATTATCAGACTATGAAGCGATTACTACAGAAAAACTAATAGTAAACCTACACCTTACCGATATTAACACATTTAATCGGCAGGTTCGTTTAAAATTATTTATAGAGAATAATGCGGGATTATCGATCCAAAGTAGTGATGTGGTACTAGGTGCAGCTCCTATTTTTTTGGATGGTGGGGTGTCATTACGATTAAGCAATCTAGATTTACGTCCTTATTTTTCTCTTCAGAATCTAAGAGGGGTTACTCCACAACAATATAATACCCCTTTGCCAGAAGGCTTATACCGTTTCTGTTTTGAAGTATACGATATAAAATCAGGCCAACAACTTTCTCGCAAAAGTTGTGTTGCTGCATATCTGTTACTTAATGATCCTCCTTTTTTAAATCTCCCTAAACGAGACGAACAGGTTGTTATTCGTGATCCGCAGAATATCATTTTTCAGTGGACTCCCCGTCATCTTAACGCTACCAATGTAGAGTATGAGTTTACGTTATCAGAATTATGGGATAATGGTATGAATCCGCAGGCTGCTTTTTTAGCAAGTCGCCCTATTTATCAAACCACTACCTATGCAACAACTACACTTTATGGTCCTGGTGAGACCATGCTACTACCCGATAAGAAATATGGATGGCGGGTTCGAGCTATTGTAAGTGATGGAATTACTAAAAGTGCAGTTTTTAAAAATGATGGGTATAGTGAGATTTTTCATTTTACTTATGCAGGTGATTGTGTAGCCCCTCAATTTATAATGGCCAAAGGAGTAAGCCCGGTTCAGGAAAAAATTACCTGGCAGGGTGTACAACACAAGCAATATATTGTAGAATATCGTAAGAAAGATGTAGAAAATGCGGTATGGTTTGGTAGTGAAAGACCCATTTTAGAAGAAGAAACGACGATTTATAAACTAACCCCTGGTACTACGTATGAGTTTAGAGTAGGAGGGCAATGCCAGGAAAATGGTCCATATACCTATTCACAGATTTATGAATTCACAACCCAGATAGAAGATGGGGAGAGTACTTATAATTGCGGGATCACGCCAGAGATCAAAATCGAAAATCAGAACCCCTTACCAGAGTTAGTACCAGGAGATACGTTTACGGCAGGAGATTTTCCTGTATTGGTTCATGAGGTCTCTAGTAGCAAAGGCAATTTTACGGGGATGGGTTGGATCAAAATCCCATATTTAAATGATATCAGTGTAGGTGTAGTTTTTAAAGGAATTGCTATCAATACCGATTATGAGTTAATCAAAGGAATGGTAGAGACTACCTACGATGTAACCTGGAGCAATGTTGACGATATTGGAGATGAGATAGGAGTGATCAAAGAAATAACCTCAGTATTATCAGATAAATTAAATGCCTTGATTGTGATGGTAAAAGAAGAAATAGATCTTGCCGTGCAAACGGGGTTAGCTCAAGAGATGATCCAGGGGTGGATTGATGAAATGGATCTGACCGATGAGCAACGAGAAGTAATGGGAATTTTTAAAGCCGATATAAAAGAAAATATTAAAAAAATAAGAGAAGATATAGCTAATGGAGTTTATGACGAAGAAATAAAAAACAATCTTATAGATACATTTATAGAAGAAGAAGTAGAAGTTAAAGAGACGCCTTATTATGTGGCAGAAGTAAAAAGTAGTACGAATAAGAGCAAAAGTTTTTTTCCTATCGTAGGTGATCCGAAGAGTGCTAAAAAATACAAATTTAATGAGACAGTTTTTTCAGTACGACAAAGAGAACCTATGCAACTCTCTATAAATACCATTGAAGATGCAGCTTCTTTCTCTGATCCGGTTTGGTTTATAGATAAAAAAGAAATAGGAGCAGGAGAAATAGTTTCATTAGATCGGAGAGAGTTAAAGAGAAACGCAAAAATTGTAATTAGAGATAGAAAAAATCCAGAAAACGAATTTCAATTTAGAATAACAATTTATGAAAAACCTATAGCTACTTTCGAGTTAGTGACGAATAAAGATGATTTTAAAGGAGAATTTTTATTTGATGATGCTAGTAAAAAAATATTGCAAAGAGCAGGAGACTATATGGAAATAGGAAAAGAAATTTTTCATAAAAAATATGCTTTGGGAAATAAAAAATATCATGTTCCTGTGCTAGGTGTCAAAAAAGATCAGACCGTTACTCTAAAGATAAAACTGACCAAAGTGAAAAAAAAAGGCCCAGATTTCAGGATAAAGCTGAAATCAACTAATCCTTCAAAAATAAAAATAAATGGTGATGATATGCATGAGATTACAAGTAATGCTGTAATAGATATTTCGGTAAAAGAGATTTTAAATGAAGATGAATATATCAATGTTTATGATCATAGTGAAGGGCTTATTGGTAAACTCAGAATTGTATGCAAACCAATAAAAAATGAGAATTTAAAAATTGTTTTTATAGAAGATAAGACAGGTCAAATTATAGCTGATATCTCTGAAGAAGAAATATTTTCTGCACTAAATATGAATGGACATAATCAATTATTTAGAAAATGGATTACAAGAGAAAGTGATACTATATCAATCAACACTCTGGTAGAAGAATATTTAAAGATAGATTTAAGAGAAGATAAACAGAAGGTAGAAAAGGAAATGATGGAAAATGTCAAATATATAGGTAAAGCCTATGGATGGTATAAAAAGATAGTGATAGGTTCTCAAGACTATTCTATTCTATTTGTATCAAACCATGAGCCATTAAAAAAGGAAACCATTAAAACAGGAAATGGAGTAAAAATTGAAAAGAAAGTGCAAGGGGTTAACATGTTAAGCAAAAAAATAACATTAGTACATAAACATTATACAACAAAGCATGTGATTCATGAGTTAGGGCATCAATTGGGATTACCCCATACATTTTGTCATGAAAAAGAAAGTTCTGATAAAAATTGTCAAGAATTGATAATTATTAAAAATAGAGAAATACCAAAGTATGACGCAAAATACAATTTCATGGATTATTTACGCAATGATATGGTTGTAGACACTCGAAATATGTTTTTTACATATCAGATGGAGGAAATTAATAGTAGAGATTAACGAAAAACGAAATAATAACACTTCACTTCTAGATATGATAAATAACTGTACAGATGAAGAAGCATATCGTTTTGTTTTTACAAAAAAAGTGGTATTTCTACTATTTGGTATGATGATACGTATCACTTCTATGGCTCAGACAGATATTTTTTCTTTAGTGAACCATCCTAATCCACCTTTAAAAAAGATACAAAAAGCTGTAGAATACAATTTGAAGAATAGTCGCTTTTATGATTTTTATGAAAAAGATGAATATATAAGAATTCCAAAGCCTTATCAATATAATTTTTTTACAGAACGAGCAAAATCAAGGATATTAGAATTGCTTAAAAATACCTGGACCAAAAAAGAAATTGAGTCACATCTAAATATAAAACTGGCTTATGAATTAGATACGTTAAACTCAAGAAACAGTTTTTATAAAAGAGTAAAAAGAATTGCAAAACGGGATAGTATTCCTATAGACAACGTATGGGGACAAATGCTTGATAAAAGGTCAAAAGCGTATAAAAAACTCATCACAGATCAAAAAGTACCTGGAGATATTGTTTTACTGGCTGGATATCTAAAAGATGAGCGTTTTATACCGTATTTAAAAACATTGGCAACCGATACAGCGTATTATTATAATTATGAAGCTCAACTAGCTTTGGCTCATTATACTATTGAACCTTATCATATCGAGATGGTCAAAAAAAATTCGTATTCAGAAAATTTGAATTTTAATAGCTTCAGAAATAGATTAGAAAACCTGGCTTATATCTGTTCCAAAGAGTCTTTACAACACTATTATAAATTTTGCATGAGTACCGATAAGGTATATAATTCTCATGAAAATGGATATGATTATATGGCAGAAAAAGCCATTATAGGGCTTTCTTTTCTATTAAAAAATAATGAAATGTATAAAGAGATAGAAAATATTAAAATGAAGTATATGAAATCAGGAATGTATGATGAAAATTATCTAAAAGAAATACAGGATGTTGCCAATAGATATTTTTCTAATATGGATATGAATAGTATGGATTGTGAATCCATACAATTAGATGTTTGGTAATGATATACAAAACGATTTTTTCAACCAAATTACTTTCTATTAAGGTCTCATGTTAAACTTTATTGATTATAAGAGGATTATGGGAAGGGGTAAGTCGAAATTGGTTTTGTATAATTTTAGTCATAGAAAGCGTTCATGGAGGGTGTTGGCTTTTTTAATGTTTCCTATATGGTGTTATAGCCAAACATTAGACTACGAAACAATTACCCAAAGTAAGCCATTAAAAGTAAGTGGCCAGATTTCTGCCAGTGGAGTGTATTATAGCTCTAACCAAAATAATAGCAGAGAACCCTTTACTTATTTTTTGCAAGGAGCGCTTAATATTAATATTTATAGTTTTTCTATTCCGATCTCGTATAGTTTTTCGAATCAGGGAGAGAATCTGGGGTATCAATTACCCTTTGATTTTAATCGTATTAGTTTACATCCCAAATACAAATGGGTTACCGGTCATATTGGTAATATAAGTATGACCTTTTCTCCCTATACTTTAAGTGGTCATCAGTTTACAGGTGGTGGTATAGATCTTACTCCCCCAGGAGCCTTTAAAATCAGTGCTATGAGTGGTCGTTTGCTAAAAGCAGTAGAGGATAATGCAGATGCAAGAACGGTTCCTTCCTATAACCGTATGGGGTATGGATTAAAAACAAGTTTAGAAAAGGAACGATATAAAATAGGTGTTATAGGTTTTTATGCCAAAGATGATCAAAATTCTATTGATTCTATCCCCGAAGCCAAAGGCGTATTACCGCAGGAGAACCTGGTGGTAAGTATAGAAGGAGAAGTTAAATTAGGTAGAAGTTTTAGTCTTCAGGCCGAATATGCTGCTACAGCGATTACCAAAGATACCCGAGCCGAGGAGGTTGATAATTCGGAAATATCTCCGATTGCTACTATTTTTAATAACCGTGCATCTACAGAATATTATACGGCTATAAAAACCCGTTTGGGGTATGGTGTAGGGCGAGTAAATCTTGGTTTGGGCTACGAACGTATTGATCCGGGATATGAAACTCTGGGTGCCTATTATTTTAATAATGATTTTGAAAACATCACCTTAGATGCCTCTAATACGTTTTTTAAGGACAGATTAAGCTTAGCTCTTAATATTGGGTATCAAAGAGATGACCTGGATAACCTAAAAGCCAATAACACCAATCGTACGGTGGGTTCCTTAAATGCAACCCTTTCTGTATCAGACCGGTTGAATATTTCTGGTATGTACTCTAACTTTAGTACGTTTACCAATATCAAACCTAATCAGTTTGATGAGATTAATGATGCCGATCTTTTGGATGAACAGATAGAAGAGTTAGATTACAAGCAATTATCACAAACGGCTACTTTAACGATCAACTATGTGCTTTCAGGAAAAAAGACCTCTCGCCAGAATCTCACAATGAATTATGCACTTAATGATGTTTCAAATGAACAAGGAGGAGTAGTAAGACTTGGAGATGCTTCTACATTTCATAATATGAATTTGGGTCATACGATAGATTTTTCAGAAAGGAACCTAAATATAAGTACATCGGTTAATGGGACTTATAACACCATTGGCAGAGAAGAAGCAACGACTTGGGGTCCTACGGTAAGTGTTGGTAAGCGATATTTTAAAAAAACATTGAACACCCGACTTTCTGCAGGATATAATAGTTCTAGTAGTCTTACATCTAAAACAAATGTTACGAATCTACGAGGAGCAGTGACGTATACTTTAAAAGAGAGACATAATTTTAATCTTAATGCCGTACAGTTATTTAGAAGTGGCGGTAATAATGGACAATTAAGTGAATTTACGGCTACCTTTAGTTATAATTATGCATTTGGACTAAAGAAGCCTAAAATTAATTTCAATAAGAAACCCAAGAAAGCTAAAAAGCCAAGAGAAACGAATGATTCTATCAAGATTCATTATAGGAAGTATCGTTATGAAGGACTCCCTATAGATATCACTCCAGAGCTATTAGCACTACCAGAGAAAGAAGGCTTTGCTCATCTTATCAAAGACAAAAGAGGTAAGTTAAGTGATCTTGGAAAGCAACTTGTAGAAACCGAGGATAAGGATAAAAGAGTATACAAGGAGGTGGCTATCAGTTACCTTAAGGCGATGAATCTTTATTTTGATTTTGCAGCGTTTTACAATGAGAAAATATATGAATCCTATTTAAAACTGGTTGATGAAGCACAGGATATTGATCGCCAGATCCGAGATGAGTTTACGTTGCTAAGTGCAAGAATCAATAGTGCCGAAGAAAAAAACCAGGAAGACCTGGATAGACAGAAAGTATTAGAGAAGCGATATGAATCACATACCGAACTTTTACAATCTTTATTAAAATGGGATTTAAAACCAGAAGATATCGAATATCCAGAAGGAGATATTAAAGCACTAAAAAGACGCAATGCCTCAAAAGTGTTCTCTATGTATCAGAATGAGAAACCAGAAAGAGATATTGTAAAGTTTATCGAAATACGATTGGCAGATGTATTTCATAAACTATTAAAAGAAGGAAATTAATGTATACCACTATTTAAGTTTCATTTTATAGTATAAAGAAAGAATTCTGGGAAAAGTACAGAAATAACCGTGATCTCTATATAAATACATAAACTACCTATCTCTAATTTTGAATATTGATACTGATAATACAGTAAAAAAATCAAATTATGAGTAAAAAGTATATTGCAGAAATTAATATTGCCAAAATGAAGGCCCCGCTGGATTCTCCTTTATTAAAAGAATTCGTAGATTTTCTAGAACCGATTAATAAACTAGCCGATGAAAGCTCAGGATTTGTGTGGAGATTAAAGGATGACGATGGTAGTTCTGCTGCAAATATAGAATCTCCTTTAGAAGATGATATGATGCTTATTAATATGTCTGTTTGGGAAAATCTTACATCTCTTAAAGATTTTGCCTATGGTACTGTACATAGCTATTTTGTGAGGGATGGTAGAAAATGGTTTGAAAGAATGAAGAGTCCACATATGGTACTATGGTGGGTAGATAGTGATCATATACCAACAACAGAAGAAGCTTTATCTAAATTGAAACATCTAGAAGAATATGGACCGACTCCTGACGCTTTTAATTTTAAAAAGATTTTTAATAGTTTAGGTGAAGAAATTTAAATTTATGATTTTATGTTTATATTGATGAGAGAATAAAGCAATGAATCAGAATATATGAGGCCTGTAAAATCAGTAGAAAAGATACCAAATTACCATTTGTATGGTAATACGATAGAAGGAGAAGTCGCCTCTTTTTTCAATATGAGACGCTTAGAAGAATTATCTGATGGCCTTAATAATGTAGTGCATCATCCTCATCGACATTTTAATCTCTTTCAAATCATATGGGTAACCCATGGCCGTGGAAACATTATGATAGACGAAAAAATGTATGAAATGGAGAAGGGAACACTATTTTATATTCACCCAGGGGTAGTTCATGCCTGTGAAAATTCTAACGACTTTAAAGGATTTGTACTACATTTCTCCCCAGATGTTTTGCTATCACAAATAGGAGCCAACACCAGTTTTGAAATTATAAATACAGCCATACATAATACATTTTTAGCAGTACGAATTAATGAAGAAGAAAAAGCAATTAGCAATAGTATTACAGAGCTATGGAAAGAATTTACTAATGACTATGTAGAGAAAGATCAAATTATTAAAAATCATCTTAATGTTTTGATGATCTATATCCAACGACAAATGCATAACGATCAGGGGTTTGGAGATGGGACATCTGGCAATATGATTGTGAAATCTTTTAGAACGTTAATCGAACAAGAGTATAAAAAAGAAAGAAGCGTTAGTTATTATGCTTCGTTACTACATATTACACCAACTTATCTAAACGATACAGTAAAAAAATCAACAGGAAAAACAGCAGGAACACTAATTAGAGAACGTGTCATTTTAGAGGCCAAACGACTTTTGATTTTTAGTAGACTAAGTATATCTGAGATTGCTTTTAAGTTACACTTTGAAGATTCGGCTTATTTCTGGAAGTTTTTCAAGAAATACGTGTCAATTTCTCCAAAATCATTTAGAGAACAACATAAATGACTAATAGTATGTGTTTTCTGAAATAAACAAAAAGGAATTAATTGGCAAGAAGAAGAAATTAGCTACTGTATATGCCATCAACTAACCATCATTACTGTAACCTGGAAGATTTCACCGATAACCCCGAACAAGGCTAGTATTAAACCGAATGCACCTAAAGCTCTGCCATGAGCATATCGATCTAAGTAATTTAAAATACGGGCAATAGCTTTTAAAATAATCAATAGAATTGTTATCACTATAAAAGAGCCAAACATTAAAACACCAATACTCGAAAATATGATACCGAGCCACCCAACAAACCAAGCGAAATAGTCAAAGTAATTAAAAAAATGATCTTTAGGACGTTCATATAGGATAGGGACATATTTCCAGCAAACCCAAAAACAGCCTAATAATGCTACTGCGATAGAAAGATGCATCAAAACAGCAAGAGGTAACGATGTGCCATCTTTGGGGCTACGTTTTTTAATGATATTGAATAACCAATCAATTAAAATATCGATCCCTTTCTCAATACGATCTGCTAGAGATGGCTTACGCACTTCAATAAATGCCAGAGCAAACCCGATTAACTCTAATGGAAGGCTTATGATCTGAACAAGATCTGCATTATGATCGGTAAATATCCCCACAATATAAAAATACATTTTCTGAATTAAATAAAAAAAGGTTGTCTTATATAAGACAACCTTTTTTTATTGTAGCGAGAGGGGGGCACGATCCCCCGACCTCCGGGTTATGAATCCGACGCTCTAACCAACTGAGCTACCTCGCCATTTTCCTTTATTTCTATACAATCAAACCATTAAAAAAGGTCTGATATATTAGAATACTTTTTACAGTACTGCTAAGGAGGGTGCAAATATAAAAACAAAATAGAATGACACAAACAATAATGCATAATTAATTTTTTTTTCAATGTACTTTTAAAGTCGATAATTAATCTATATATTGGCTTACCAACAATTAATGATATGTCTGAAAAAACTAAATATGAACTTGAATTTGTGGTACAGTCATCACCGCAACTATTATATCAATATATATCTACACCTTCGGGACTCTCAGAGTGGTTTGCAGATAATGTAAACTCAAGAGGAGAGTTGTTTACATTTATCTGGGATGATTCTGAAGAAGATGCAAAACTTTTAAGTAAAAAAAGTGGTGAACGGGTAAAGTTTAGATGGGTAGAAGATGAAGATGATGGAAAAGATTACTTCTTTGAAATGCGTATTCAGGTTGATGAAATAACCAAGGATGTTTCTCTTATGGTTACCGATTATTCTGAAGATGATGAAATGGATGAAAATAAAATGCTATGGGATAATATGATTGGAAATCTAAAACATGTATTAGGTTCGGCATAATTCTTCTTTTTATAATACAAATCTTTATACCCCATAAATATTAAAATTTATGGGAATTTTTTATGATTAATATCAACGGAAATTTACTAGAAGATCATAAAGCAGTATTGGCTATTGATAATAGAGGATATACATACGGAGATGCTTTATTTGAAACTATCAGAGTTAATTCTGGAACTATTTTATTTTGGGAAGATCATTATTTTCGGTTAATGGCCTCGATGCGTATTCTTAGAATGCAAATCCCTATGTCGTTTACCCCAGAATTTTTGGAAAAGGAAATCATAGATCTTATCACTGCAAATGAGTTAATGAATGCTTCGGTAAGGATAAAATTAATGGTACATAGGGTAGCGGGCGGGCTATATACGCCCGCTTCTAGTGATATAGAATATAATATATTGGTTTCTCAATTACAATCTAGCTTTTATACGATTTCTGATCAGAAGTATGAAGTTACTCTTTTTAAAGATCATTATGTAAGTACAGATATGCTGTCTACTCTAAAATCAACAAATAAACTAGTCAATGTTCTTGGTGGGATTTTTGCCAGAGAAAATGGTTTTGATAATTGTTTACTGATCAATTCTGACAAAATGATTATTGAAGCTTTAAATGGCAACTTATTTCTTGTAAAGGGCAATACGATAAAAACGCCTCCAATAACAGATGGGTGTCTAAAAGGTATATTAAGAACTCAATTGTTAAGAATTCTTGAAAAATTACCAGAATATCAATTAGAGGAAGCTTCTATTTCTCCTTTTGAGTTACAAAAAGCAGATGAATTATTTGTTACCAATGTAATTACAGGAATTTTACCAATTACCAAGTTTAGAAAAAAGGAGTATACTTCTAAGACAAGTAAGAGATTATTAGGAATATTAAATACCAGGATAAGGTTAGGAAATTAATTGTAAGTTGGATTCTCTGGAGCGTTAGACCAAAGGACGTATTCTCCTCCTAGTTCTATCATTTTTTCTTTCCAGAAAGTATCACAGGATTTTCCGAAAATATTCTTTTTGTAATTGTTTTCGACAATTACCCATGAGTTGGCTTCAAGTTCCTGGTTAAGTTGCTTAGAATCCCACCCAGAATATCCTAGGAAAAATCTAATTTCATTTGGAGTGATTTTATCTTCAACGATAAGTCTGGAGACAATAGAAAAATCTCCTCCCCAATAAATGCCACCAGATATTTCTACACTGTTAGGAATTAGATCAGGAATTTTATGTATAAAATACAGGTTATCTTGTTCAACTGGACCACCATTATAAATCTTAAATTCCATTTCAATTTCAGGAACCAGATCAGCGAGAAAATACTCAAGAGGTTTGTTCATTATAAAACCAATAGACCCTTGCTCACTATGATCCGCCAAAAGAACAACCGAACGATTAAAAGACACATCTCCTATAATAGATGGCTCAGCGATTAATAAATGTCCTTTTGATGGTTGTAGTGATATCATACTAACAATTTTACTTATCTTAAATCTAAATAATTATTTCTAATAATCAAAGTAGTTAGGTGTTTTTTGCCAAAAAATCATAAAAAAAACTCCCAATTTTGGGAGCTTTTAGATAATATCGAAAACGAACTGATTAGTTTACCGAACTTGATAAATCAGCACCAGCCTTAAACTTAACAACGTTTTTAGCAGCGATTTTAATAGTCTTACCAGTTTGTGGATTTCTACCTTCTCTTGCAGCTCTTCTAGAAACTGACCAAGATCCAAATCCTACTAAAGAAACACGTCCTCCTTTTTTAAGAGTACCTTCAACGTTTCCTAAGAAAGATTCTAAGGCTTTTTTAGCCGCTGCTTTAGTAATTCCAGCGTCAGCTGCCATTGCATCGATTAATTCTGTTTTGTTCATAATTCTGTTTTTAAATTAATTGTTGGTTAAACCAATCTATTATGTTAAACGCTTTACAAATTTATACGGATTTATGATTCATGCAAGGATTGGCCCAGTAAATACAGGGATTTGTTGATAACTCAATGCGATTGTTAATAACCAATGTTGTTTTAGATAGATTTTTAAACCCTATACTACATAGGGGCTAACACATTTTTGCATCTCTATAAAAAACGTAACCATTCAACAATGCTTTTGACTCCATTGCTTTTTTACCAGGGAGTTGAAGTTTTTTCAATATAATGTACCCGTTTTTTACAACTACTTTGATTGTAGAATCTTCAATAATAATTTTACCTATATCAAACGTATGAGCTTCTTCGATAGGTTGGGCATTGTATATCTTTATATTTTCAGACACTCCTTTATTATACAATTCACACCAGGCAGCAGGATAAGGGCTTAGTCCTCTAATCAGGTTATAAATAGTATATAGATCATCTTCCCAGTTAATTTTGGTGTTCTCACGATTTAGCTTATATGCTGTTTTAAAAGTACTGTCTTTGGGTTGGGGGTTTACCGTTACCGAATCATTTTCTATTGCTTTTATGGTATCTACTACCAAATCAGCACCTTTTTTCATTAGCTTATCATGTAATACCCCCGCAGTATCATCATTTTTTATTTCAACTTCTTTCTGAAAAATAAGATGACCAGTATCTATTTTTTCGTCAATAAAGAAAGTAGTGATTCCGGTTTTTTGCTCTCCATTAATAACAGCCCAATTAATTGGTGCTGCACCTCTATAATCCGGAAGCAGAGATGCATGTAAATTAAAAGTACCATACTCTGGCATATCCCAAACTACTTTTGGGAGCATTCTAAAAGCAACAACTATATTAAGATTAGCATCCAAAGCTCTTAACTCTTCAATAAAACCTTCATCTTTTAGATTAGTTGGCTGAAGAACTTTTAGATTTTTGGATAGTGCATATTCCTTAACAGCAGATGCTTTAAGTTTTCTACCTCTTCCCGCTGGCCTATCGGGAGCAGTAATAACACCAACGACATGATACTTGTTTTCTATTATGGTTTTTAGGGTTTCAACGGCAAAATCCGGTGTCCCCATAAACAGGATTCGTAAGTCTCTCATTATTTTTGTACTAATTGATAGTGATTATCGTGATTGATCCTTATAATTTGATGTTCGTTCATTTCCCGTAATACTTGTAAAGCTAATTTTTCGGGATATGCTAACTGCGCCAGTAAATCTCTTGAAGATAAGTTTTTTCTTTCTAAAAGCCTTATAATATCACCTTGTATTTTATTAAGATCTATTGGTGTAGTATTGTTTTTTTTAGTGATACAAAAACTACATATGCCACAATCTGTGGTTTCTTTTTCTCCAAAATAATGAAGTAACTGTCTGCTTTTGCATTTTGTATTATTTTCTGTAAATCTTAATATTGCTTCTACCTTCTTTATTTTTGAAGTATTTTGTTTGATAAGATGATGTTTAATACTATTAATGGTATGATCATCCTCACGTGGCAATAAGAAGATTATTTCTGCATCAGAAATTTTGTATATAAATTCTACTAATTCGGCTTCGTGTAGTTTATGTAATACAGTAACAACTTCTGTTTCAGGTTTTCCTACCTTAGAAGCAATTAAAGGCAGATTAATTGTTACTTTTTCGTCAAAAATACCGCCATATGTTCTTAGGATAGCCTTGGTAATTAGCTGGTATTCTTTATTGTTTTCCAGGAATTCTAAAAGATGATTTCCGGTTGTAAGAATATGAACACTACTTTTTTTGGTATATCGTTGCATAAATCTAATTACACCGCAACGATCTAAAAATTGTAATGTATTATAGGTAATGAGTGTATTTAACTCATACGTTTTACAAAATATATTGAATTCAAAATTATGAACGGTCTGTTCACCTTCACCATATGATATTTGAAAATAGTTACATAGTTTTCTATAGACTAGTTTTACTTCATCTATATCTGGCAATACTTTTATAAATTGATTGTGTAATCTCTGATTATCATTTGTGTTTTTTAAAAGATAGGCACAAGATGGTTCTCCATCACGACCGGCTCTGCCTGCTTCCTGAAAATAGCTTTCTATACTTTCTGGAATCGTATAATGAATTACCGTGCGTACATTAGGCTTATCGATTCCCATGCCAAAGGCATTTGTAGCAACCATTACTCTAATCTTTTCTTTTAACCATTGGTTAAATCGTTTGGTTTTTTCTTGAGCATCTACACCACCATGATAATATGTTGCCAAATAGCCACTTGCATTAAGAAAATCACTCAATTCAACTGCAGATTTTCTATTTCGAACATAAACGATCGAAGTTCCTGGGTATTTATCTAAAATCTGAGTAAGTTTATACTTTTTGTCGATTACATTTTCTACCCTATACCCCAGATTAGGCCTAAAAAAGGATTGTTTAAGTATTTTGGGTTGAAAAAGATCGAGTTCTATCACAATATCATCTACTACTTCTTTGGTGGCAGAAGCAGTTAGTGCAATAACAGGTACAGCAGGATGTATTTTTCTTAGCACTTCTATTTTTTTATAAGAGGGCCTAAAATCATTTCCCCATTGCGAAATGCAGTGTGCCTCATCTACTGCAATGAGATTAATATTCATTTGCTTTAACCGTTCCTGTACAATATCTTGTTGAAGACGTTCTGGAGAAAGATAAAGGAATTTATAATTACCATAAATACAATTATCGAGCAAAGTGTCTAATTCTGAATATCTAATGCCACTAGGCAGTGCAATTGCTTTTATGTTTTTTTGCTGAAGGTGTAGTACCTGGTCTTGCATTAATGCAATTAATGGAGAAATAACAATACAAATACCTTCCATTATTAGAGCTGGCACCTGAAAACAAATTGATTTTCCTCCACCAGTAGGGAGTAATGCAAAAGTATCTTCTCCTTCCAGTACCGAAGCTATAACCTCTTCCTGCAATGGCTTAAAGCTATTGTGTTTCCAATATTGTTGCAATATTTTAAGAGGAGATTTTAGCAAATTATTTTATGTTTTTGAGAATAAAATCATAACGTTCCTGCACAGATCCAAAAGGTACTTCGATACAATCATAGCCTAATTGACTATACGTTTCAAACAGATGATGATGAATTTCTTTTGCTTGTTCGAAGCTTTCATAACGCTCATTGTCTGATACATAGATGTCTTCCCATGGCGGTAGTAAAAAAACCTGATCATACGTATGATTCTTACAAGCATTTATAAAATTATCGTCGTAGGATTGGTTAAAATAGTTCATGTACGCCAAAACATCTGGGATACCTCTATCATAAAATGTAAGATCTTCTTTTTGGGATACAGCCTCTTTAAATTGATCAACCCTTCCGTTAAGGATTTGTGTATTAAATTGATAGGGGTCAGAGACAGAAATTATAGGATTAGAAACAATAGCCTTAGAGTCATTACTTTTTAATGCTTCCTGAGTCATACTTCGTATAATCTCATGAAAACAGAAAAATTCTGCTTCTTCAAGTTTATGGATAACTGAGGTCTTACCTGTTCCCGGTGCTCCGGTAATTACAATTCTTTTCTTTGTCAAAGGAATAATTTTGATGCAAATTTCGGAATTATAAAAGGATTTTGAAAAGAAGTTGTTTAAAGTTTTCTATTCTAACAAACCGAAACAGTTTGATGTATAGTAAGGAAATTAGAGAAATTAGATATAAAAAATTATATTTTTTATGTATTAGGGCAAAACGGATCATTATACGCTCTGAATAACATCTAAGTCTCGATGAAATACAAATATTCAGTTTTTCACGGGATATCGAGATAGATATTCAATTTGAAGAAGTAATCGAGTTATTCAGCAAAAAGATTTTATACAGAGAATATGATTGTCTTACTTTATGTTAAACATGTATATTATACAAAGTGAAAAAGAAGTTATTTTTAATACATGGATGGATTGGGACACAATTAGGCCTACTTTTTTTTGTAGTATGTTTTTCTGGAACAATCTCAACTGTTAGTCATGAGTTAGATTGGTTAATTCAATCAAACTATAGAGCCACACCACAATCGACTTACGTCTCGAGAAATATCATTTCAAGTAATTTTGCAAAGACATATCCAAAAGCTAAAATTACCTATTGGATACGACATGATGAGCCTTACCTATGTGATTTATTGTATAAAGAAGAGGGTGAAAAACTTTCGTTTGTATTCGCAAACCCTTATACAGGAGAAATTCAAGGAGAGACAAGTCTTACGGCTCAACTCTACCTAAGAGATTTACATTATTATCTCTTTATACCTTTTCAAATAGGAAATTACATTGTCTTACTTTTTGGATTTCTTATCCTTGTTTCTGTAATCTCTGCTCTTTATTTTTATAAATCCTGGTGGAAGAAATTTTTTGTGCTCGATGTGAAAAATGGAGGAAACAAGTTTAGTAGAAGCTTACATCGGTTAGTTGGTTTATGGACTATTCCTTTTATTTTTCTTATTGTGATCATTAGTAGCTGGTATTTTGCTGAACGTGCAAATGTTGCTGGTATTAAACCAATGGTAAATCCTAAGCATATAAAATTAGATATACTCAATTATCAAAATGAAAAGAAGAGTTTGTTCCCTTTTGATATAGATTATAATAAAGCAGTTAAGATTGCAGAAAAAGCTATTCCTCATTTTAAAGTAAAAAACATTTCTCCAGCTATTGATTCTACAGAAACAATATATGTAATGGGAAATAGTACTATTCCATTAGTTAGACAAAGGGCTAACCGCGTATATATTAATCCATATAACTATAAAATAGAACATATTCAAAGTGCAGCAAAGAGCAGTACTATTATGTGGATTAATGATATAGTAGATCCTTTGCACTTTGGGTATTGGGGTGGGATAACAACTAAAATAATTTGGTTCATTTTTGGGTTAATTGTCTCAACATTAATACTTTCTGGGATCTATATTTCTTTAAAGAGAAAGGCTCGATTAAAACAAAAAAGTAGGATTGAAAAGATATCTGTAAACGCTATAAATACGATAATTACTAGTTGTTTGTTTTACTTTATGCTAAAACGATTACAGACAAGATATGAAGCTACTATTTTGGCCCATTGTGTAATCTTTATTTTCTGGACAGCAGTATTTGCTTTGTTATATTATTTATTAGTTTTTAAAATAAGAAAGACGAGAAGTGTAGAAAATAAAATTAATTAGCTCGCTCCATATCGTGTTATAAAATACAGTTAGTAAATGCTAAATCGAAAATAGATGGATTTTAATACACTAAATTTTTTGTATAGAATGATATAGTATATATGCCATATTAATAAGAAGCGAATATTATGTATATAAATTGATTTTCAGGAATCATAATTATTTGTAATGATCTGTTAAAGTTGAATCAACAAAGTGAATTTTTAGTAACTTCAATAGCAATTGATACGTATTTGCTTTATTTAGACTAGTTAAACACAAATTTTAAAAATTAAAACTTATGCCTGTTTATAATTTAAAAATTAATGGTCAATCTCATAGTGTCGAGGCTGATCAGGATACTCCTCTTTTATGGATATTAAGAGATCACCTTGATATGGTTGGTACCAAATTTGGCTGTGGTATAGGTCAATGTGGTGCATGTACCATACATGTAGATGGTTCTGCTAACAGAAGCTGCTTACTTCAGGTTTCTATGGTAGAAAATGCAGAAATTACTACGATCGAAGGCTTATCTGAAGATGCTTCACATCCTGTTCAACAAGCCTGGAAAGAAGTAGATGTACCACAATGCGGATACTGCCAGGCGGGGCAAATGATGTCTGCCGCTGCTTTCTTAAAACAAAATGCAAACCCAAATAAATCAGAGATCAGGGATGCAATGAGCGGTAATATATGTAGATGCGCATCTTACAACAGAATAGAAGAAGCTGTAGAAGTTGCTGCCAGTAAAATGAGTTAACCCATTTAAATTTTAAACGTATGAAAAATAATGCATCACCTTCATTCGGTAGAAGGTCATTTATAAAAACATCGGCATTGGCTGGTGGCGGAATGTTAATTGGGTTTAATTTATTTCAGGCATGTAAACCTGAAGCAACACCACCTGTTGATATACCTATTGATATTTCTCAATTAAACTTTAATGATTTTAATGCCTTTATCAAAATAGCCGATAACGGTATGGTAACTATCTTCTCCCCAAATCCAGAAATAGGCCAGGGGGTTAAGACATCTATGCCTATGCTTATTGCAGAAGAACTTGATGTATCATGGGATAATGTTCATGTAGCACAAGGAGCATTGGATACCAAAAATTTTACACGACAAGTAGCCGGAGGAAGCCAATCGTTAAGGCAAGGGTGGGAACCACTACGCCAAACGGGAGCTACAGCCAGACAGATGTTAGTTAATGCAGCAGCAGCCAAATGGGGAGTAGATGCTTCAGAATGTAAAACGGAAAATGGAGTAATTATAAATGCCAATGGCGATAAACTTGGATACGGAGAAGTCGTTAAAGAAGCGGCAGCCCTTGAAGTACCAGAAAATATAACATTAAAAGATCCTAAAGATTTTAAAATCATAGGAAAAGATATTCCTAATGTAGATGTGGATAAGATTATTACCGGAAAGTCTCTTTACGGAATGGATTATAAAGAAGATGGAATGGTATATGCTTCGGTATTAAGACCTCCTGCTTTTGGTAAAATGTTGATTGATTTTGATGATACTGCTGTTAGAGCAATTTCGGGAGTTCATGATGTGGTCAAGTTTGGAAATAAAATTGCAGTCTTAGCAAAAGATACCTGGACCGCAATGAAAGGAAAAAAAGCATTGAAAGCGAATTGGACTTCAGGTTCAAAATTAGAAAACACAGAAGATCATGATAAAATATTGAAGGACCTTCTTAATGGTAAAGAATTTAATACGCTGCGTGCCGATGGAGATGTTAAAAAAGCATTTGCTCAGGCAGATCAGGTGATCGAGAGAACTTATGAGTCTCCATTCTTACCTCATAATTGTATGGAGCCCATGAATTTCTTTGCAGATGTTACTCCAGAAAAAATTCGTTTGGTCGGCCCTATACAAACACCAGCAGGTACAGCACGTAGAGTTGCTAATTTGTTAGAGCGCGATCCAGAAGATGTTTCTGTAGAAATGACCAGAATGGGAGGAGGTTTTGGAAGACGACTCTATGGTGATTTTGCTTTGGAAGCAGCAGAAATATCAAAAATTGCCCAAAAACCTGTCAAAGTAGTATACTCTAGAGAAGATGATATGTCTGCAGGGATATATCGTCCGGCAATAAAATATAAAATCAGTGCATCAATTAAAGATGGTAAAATTAGTGGATATCATCTTAAGGAAGCTTCTGTAAATTCGAATATGTATGGGTTGATTCCTAACTTTTTCCCGGCAGGAGCTATTGAAAATTATCAGGTAGATGTTGCTAATTATAATAGTGAAATTACAACAGGAGCGTGGAGAGCCCCGTATACTAATTTCTTATCTTTTGCAGAACAAAGCTTCTTTGATGAATTGGCCGAACTATTAGAAATTGATCGTATTCAACTTCGTTTGGACTTACTACAGAAAGTAAAAGGAACTACAGATGATAGAATCCAGTATTCACCAGAACGATTAGAGAAAGTAATACAAGTAGCTGTAGATAAATCAGGATGGGGAAAAGCAAAAGAAGGAACTTATCAGGGGTTTAGTGCATATTATTGCCATAATACTCATGTAGCAGAGGTAGCAGATGTAGTATTAGAGAATGATGTACCTGTGGTAAAAAAAGTTACTTGTGTTGTTGATTGCGGAATTGTAGTGAACCCACTCGGAGCCAAAAACCAGATCGAGGGAGGAGTTATTGATGGTGTAGGCCATGCGATGTATGGTGATTTTTCATTTAAAGATGGAGTGCCGCAAGACAAGAATTTTAACACCTATCGTTTAATTCGTATTAATGAAACTCCTGTGGTCGAAACACATTTTATAGAAAGTGATATTGCCCCAACAGGACTAGGAGAACCCACATTACCTCCTGCAGGAGCAGCTGTAGCAAATGCAATTAAGGCAGCAAAAGGAATACGATTGTATAAGCAACCTTTTATTAAAAATATGAACTCCAAAGCGCCATTGGGATAGTACGCTTATGACACACGAATTCAAAGAAATAATAGAATCTTATCATAAAGCCAAACAGCAGGGAATACCTGCTGTTATGGCTACAGTAGTAGATGTAGAAGGGTCTTCTTATAGAAGACCAGGAGTGGGTATGCTCATTCTTCAAAATGGAAAAATGACAGGTGCTGTAAGTGGGGGATGTGTTGAAAAAGAAGTGTTACGACAAGCACAATCTGTTTTCGTTTCCGGAGAATCCAAAATGATGACCTACGATGGTAAATATAGGCTGGGATGCGAAGGACTATTGTATATTTTGATTGAAACTTTTGATATTAGTACTATTGAGATTACGACAATACAAAGACACTTAAAATCGAGAGTACCGTTTGAAATTAAATCATGGTACTCAAAAACAGAACAAGAAATCTCTACTATGGGATCTATTGTTCAATTTAAAGGAGATCAGGCATTTTGTTTTTCGCAAGATACCAGGCCAGATGATTGTTTAGAGAGTTTTGTGAGGGAAATGCAACCTTGTTTCAGATTAATAATTATTGGTACCGAGCACGATGCAGCGCAGTTATGTAAACTGGCATCAGCTACTGGTTGGGAAGTAGATATCGTAGGTTCGCCACAACATTCTAAAAAACTAGAAGATTTTCCGGGAGCTAAAGAGATAATTCATAGTGCTCCAGAAGATTTGAATATAGATCATATAGATGATCAGACAGCTATCATTCTAATGTCTCATAATTTTGCTAAAGATTTATTATATCTTCAGGCGTTAAAAGAAACCAGCCCGGTGTATATCGGATTATTGGGACCCGCGCAGCGTAGAGAAAAGCTATTGTCTGCTTTTATAGAGTATTTTCCCGAGGTTACCGATAGATTTCTCGATGCTATTCATGGTCCTGCCGGTTTAAATCTAGGGGCAGAAACTCCTCAGGAAATTGCAATTTCTATAATTGCTGAAATATTGTCTGTGATCAGAGGTCAAAACCCGATACCATTACAGGAGAAGAAAGGAGCGATTCATGATGATCCCAAAAGGAAAAAAATAAATGCCATTCCCACCAAAACCTAAAATAGCACAACTTATCCTTGCAGCAGGTTCTTCTAGTAGAATGGGAGAACCAAAACAGGTGTTGCCATGGCGTAATACTACATTAATTGGTCACGCTATAGAGAGGGCACTACTAATAAAAGAAACCTCAATCTATGTGGTTTTGGGAGCGCATTACGAGACCGTATATAAAGAGATTTGTCATTTTCCTGTTACCATACTCAGAAATGCAGAATGGCAATCGGGAATGGGTTCTACAATACGTTCTGGAATTAAGGCTATACAACAAGACAAATTGTCGTATGACGGAGTGCTAATTTCACTGGTAGATCAACCACTATTAGAGACAATTCATTTTAATGCATTAATCACTCAATTTAGTAAAGAACCAGGTGTTATTACTGCTACAGATTTAGGTTCTGGCGTTGGGGTTCCTGCAATTATCCCATCTCAATATTTCTGCGAATTAGTGCAATTACAGGCAGATTTTGGTGCACGATACATTGTTAAAAAGCATATAGATCATATACATACAGTTGATGCTCTCGATAAAGGAGTAGATATTGATACGATAGCACAATATCATGCTATGATAAAAAGCAATTTTTCTTCTTAAAAAAGCAAAAGGAGTTTCTGTGTAACTTCGTTTTTATAAATCATAAGATGTATCTTTGGCCTAAATTTTGATCTGATACATGTTACTATGAAAGACCCTGAAGAATTTTATAAAAAATTAAAAGAGCAGTTGGCAGATACATCACTATGGCCAACTTCATATTTATATAAATTTATTGTACCTACAAATACAGAAAAAATTGAACAAATCGAATCAATTTTTGATAACCTGGGTGCGGTAATTCAGACAAAACAATCTAAAAATGGTAAATATACTAGTGTATCTATCAATGTTAGAATGAAAAATCCAGATCAGGTGATTGCTAAATATAAAGAAGTTGCCGAAAAAGTAGAGGGAGTAATTTCATTATAGTATTTAGGTTGTACCAGATATCGTAAAGAGGTAAAACAGCCAATTTATAGGTGAGCATAAAAGTTGAGATGACTTTATTACCTGTTTTCTTTGTTAAATACCATTGATTAATAAATAAAATATAGTATTGACAGTAGCTTACTTATTTTATTTTAGTATTTTGCGAAACGAATTATAGAATAGTCCAAAAAGTAATCAATTGTCAAACTGAATCTAAAGAGGTTATACATAATTACTTATAAATAGTTTTCAAGAACTTATATTCACAACAACTTACATATTGATTTTTTAGGCTATCTCTACACAATTTTCACATACATTTTATGGATATATATAATATAGAATACAATACCGAGCGCGAAAAGCTCATTATCCCAGAATATGGTCGTCATATGCAGAAAATGATAAACCATACGGTTACTATCGAAGATCGTGAAGAACGTAATAAGGTTGCAAAGTCGATTATAGCAGTAATGGGTAATCTGCAGCCGCATTTACGAGATGTGCCTGAGTTTCAGCATAAATTATGGGATCAGCTGTTTATAATGAGTGATTTTAAATTAGATGTAGATACTCCTTTTCCTGTATTGACTAAAGAAAAATTACAGGAAAGACCAGAACCTCTTGAATATCCCCAAAATTTCCCAAAATATCGTTTTTACGGAAACAATATTAAACGAATGATAGATGTTGCAAATGGTTGGGAAGATGGCGATTTAAAAAATGCACTTACTTTAACAATTGCAAATCATATGAAAAAATGCTATCTGAACTGGAATAAAGATACGGTAGAGGATAGTGCGATATTTAACCATCTTTTTGAACTAAGTGATGGTAAAATAGATCTTAAAGGAAGTAATGAAAATCTTACAGATTCTTCAAATTTAATGAGAGGAAAAAAGAAAAAACATACGACAACAAATAGTAATAATAGCGGTAAAAAGAATTACCGAAACAATCGTGGTAAAAAACGCTATTAAAATTAATCAACTACCAATTACTAACCGCTAACGACTAACGATTACATGGGTACTTTTCAGATAGAAGGAGGGCATCAGCTCAAAGGGGAAATTACACCTCAGGGCGCCAAAAATGAAGCCTTACAAATTCTTTGCGCAGTATTATTAACACCAGAAGAAGTTATAATTTCTAATATTCCTGATATACGAGATGTAAATAAATTAATAGACATTCTCAGAAATTTAGGAGTGAAAATTCAAAAATTAGAAAAAGGGAAATACTCTTTTAAGAGTGATGAACTTAATTTAGAGTACCTGGAGAGTGAACAGTTTAAGAAAGAAGGAAGTGGTCTTAGAGGCTCTATTATGATTGTTGGACCTTTGTTAGCAAGGTATGGTAAAGGATATATTCCTCGTCCGGGAGGTGATAAAATAGGAAGAAGACGTTTGGATACCCACTTTGAAGGGTTTATTAACCTTGGGGCAGAATTTAGATATAATAAGGAAGAACGTTTTTATGGTGTAGAGGCACCAGAAGGTTTAACAGGTACCTATATGTTACTTGATGAAGCTTCGGTAACCGGTACTGCAAATATTGTAATGGCAGCTGTACTTGCTAAAGGCACAACTACAATTTATAATGCAGCTTGTGAACCTTATTTACAGCAGTTATGTAAGATGCTTAATGCTATGGGAGCAAAAATCTCTGGCGTGGGCTCTAATTTGTTAGTGATTGATGGGGTTAAAGCTTTAGGTGGATGTGAACACCGTGTACTACCCGATATGATCGAGATTGGATCATGGATAGGACTAGCTGCTATGACAAAAAGTGAAATTACTATTAAAAATGTAAGTTGGGAAAACCTGGGATTGATCCCAAATACGTTTAGAAAATTAGGGATTACCCTGGAGCGGGTAGGAGATGATATTTATATCCCTGCACATACGAATGGATACCAGATCGAAAGTTATATTGATGGTTCATTTATGACCATTGCTGATGCTCCATGGCCTGGATTTACCCCCGATTTATTGAGTATCGTTTTGGTTATAGCTACTCAAGCCAGAGGAGAAGTAATGGTGCACCAAAAGATGTTCGAGAGTCGTTTATTCTTTGTAGATAAGCTTATTGATATGGGAGCAAAAATTATTTTATGTGATCCACATAGAGCTACAATTATAGGCCATGATTTTCAATCTACATTAAAAGCAACTACAATGGTATCTCCCGATATTAGAGCCGGAATATCATTATTAATCGCAGCATTAAGTGCCAAGGGAACATCAACTATTCATAATATCGAACAAATTGATCGTGGATATGAAAACATTGATGAACGCCTTAGAGCAATAGGAGCTAAGATTATTAGGGTTAAGGCGTAATAGATACATATTTTTGCCGCAAGAGATTAGATAACTAGCTGCAGGCCTTTCAATCATATGCCATCACTTATGGTTTAAAAGATTGCGTAAAGGCCAAAAAAGAGTTTTGGTATTTTTAATTTCTTTGAATTGTATTTTAGAAATGTATTGTTTTTAATGCTAAGAATTAGACCGTTGTTTGAGATACTTTGGTGTATGGAATAGTAAAATAGAATGTAGATCCTTTACCTTTTTTACTTTCTAGCCAAATTTTTCCTGTTAGCATTTCGACATAAGCTTTGGCAATAGATAATCCAATACCTGCACCTTCTAGCGCATAACGATCTTCGAGATCTGCCTGTACAAATCGTTCAAAAATAGCTTTCTGACGATCTTTTGCGATCCCCATACCAGTATCTTTTACATAAAATTGAAGAATATCTTTATCTTTTAGATATCCAAATTCAATTCCTCCTTCATTCGTGTACTTAATAGCATTTTTTATTAAGTTAGAAAGGATTGCATTAAATTTTTCTTTGTCGGTTTTGATGATTGCATCTTCTGTCGACAAATCATTTGATAATGATAGTACAATATCCTTTTTATCTGTTTGCGGTTTAAAGAGGTCAAATAAATACTTGGTTTGTTTGTTGATATCAACCTCTTCGATATTGACTTTAACCTGATCTGCGGCTATTCTGGAGATATCGATAATATCCCTGATAATATTAAGCATGCGTGCTCCACTTTCTTTAATAAGATCCAGGTACAGTTGTTGTTCGTCACCAGTAAGTTTTGGTTCGTTTAAGAGTTCTGCAAGACCAAGAATACCATTCATTGGAGTTCTTATTTCGTGGCTCATATTGGCAAGAAAAGCAGATTTAAGGCGATCACTTTCTTCAGCTTTTTCCTTTAATCGACTTAATTCAATTTCGTATAACTTAATATCTGTGATATCTGTTAGAGTACCAACATACCCAATAATTTGATGTTTATCATTATACTCGGGTATAGCACGACCTAATACCCAGGTTACCGTACCATCGGGTTTAAGAAATCGGTATTCGGCATCAGAGGTTTCTTTTTTACCTGTAGCTGCATACCATCCTTGTTTTAGTTTTCTTCTATCCTCTGGGTGTACTGCATTAAGCCATCCGTCATTTAGGGCTTCTTCTTGTGATAGTCCCGAGATAGAACACCATTTTGGATTAACAAATATGGTTTTTCCATCGCTTTGAGTCATAAATACACCTACTGGTATCAGATTGGTTAATGTTTGATATCTGCCTTTGGTAAATTGAGCTGCTTTTTCGGCAACTTCATATTTTTGTTTGTACGTTAGAGAATGAAAAATATCTTTAAAAGTAAGATAGTTTACATGGTAGGTTTCTTTTTCAAAATACTTTAGATATAACGTAAATATAACACTATAAAAAATAGCCATAGATCCCTTTGATAATAATCCTGATAACAAGAGTTTTGGTATGTTTTCAAAATACCAAAACGAACCTAGTGTAAAAAAGATAGCATCAAAACTAAGTACTAATACCATAGTAAACATTACTCTAAGTAATAAGCTAGAAGTATGTTTTGAAATAAATTCGTATAAAAATATGATCAATATTGCATCCAGATAAAGTACTCCTGTTCCTACAAATAGTACCAGTACATTTGTGTAGAAGAAATCTGTAGAGATTTCGAAAGGATTATAGCTATATGCTCCTTCCATATTCATTCTAAAAGCGAGTAAAAGAAAGCATAATACAATATTGGCTATAACTAATGCGTAAATTAATTTTCGAGCTGTAGTTGCATCTTCTTTGATGTATATTAGAAGTATGGCAAAAAGTGTAGCAGAAAATAAAACAGATGAACCTGGAGAAACCACGATAGCATCAGATATTTTGAAATAAAGTGTACTGGCCATAAAAACCTGTACAAACTGAAACAATCCCAAAGAAGCGAATAGCACTCCTAAACCTATTATCGTTCGCAAACGAAATAGTAGTAATATTAGGAAGGCAACAACAAATCCTTGAAAAAGAAAAATTAAGATTTGATAGAAAATTAGTGTGTCCATAAGAGTCTAATGCTACATTTAATAGGCGTTTTTAGATTCTTTGGTTAACCTATTTGTGTATAGCATATAATTTTTAAGCCCCTTAAAGCTACGAACAATTGTTAAAACATTAGATATATAATCCCTTAAAAAACGATTTTTAATTAGTAATTATTACTTGTGATTACGCAAAAAAAAGGAGTTTAGATGTGTATTATATTGATTTACAGTTTGTTTTTACTTCAGTTACGTTTATTTTGATTTTTTTTAAATGAGAAGATATGCTTATAAAGTACTCAAAATAGAATTTAGGTTATGGTATAGATAAAAAAAACCTGTCATTTTTGACAGGTTGTAGTGCTTTAAAAAATTAAGTAGTATATATTAAATTACTTTTACATTTACTGCGTTTAATCCTTTTTTGCCTTCTTGCAAATCAAATTCTACTGCATCACCTTCTCGAATTTCATCGATTAGTCCAGAGATGTGTACGAAATGTTCTTTGTTAGAATCTTCTTCAGTGATAAATCCAAATCCTTTGGCATCGTTGAAAAATTTTACTGTTCCTTTATTCATTGTTAAAATTTAAATTAGTTAATAAAAATCAAAGATAACGCCAAATATCTAAATGATCATCATCAAGATGTTTTTTACTTTACTTGTTAACACAAATTTTAAGTGTTTATTGCTAATATAGGTATAAAATTGTTAATTTATCAATTATTGGTGATTCCTATAGTAGGTATAATTATGAAATATAGATGATTAGATATTATATAATTACTTAAAAATATAGTTTTTGTAATTCTAATGTATAATCATATTGTAAATCTTCGTGCAGTACTGTAATCTTCTTTTTGATAGCCGATGTTTCGCGATGATAGATGTTTTTGAGAACCGTATTGTTTTGTATAGAAGGAGTGAAGTTTTTTAACTTTTTGCAAAAATAAAGAAGTAATTCTATTTCGGTTTCTTTGTTTTTCGAATATCGAATATATTTCTTTATCGTACGCAAAATTTTTCGAATACTTTTTTTAATATAATAATATGATGCGGTGTTGATGATTTCGAATTGTTCATCAATTTCTCTCTGTATGCTTATGATATATTCTTCTTCATGAGTCGATTCGAATAATAAATAGGTAAGTAATTCTTTGTTTTCTTTTTTAAATCGGGATAGACGAAGACATAATTCTATAAGCTCCTGATGCGAACGATCTGTTAATTCGGTTTTTAGTTCTTTTACGGTAGCAGTTTTCATCTATACGTAGTGCTTGTTTTATGGTGATACATTTCCTGTATGCAATTTAAATAAAACAATAGTTTCTAGCCCGCTAACTCATTTTTAACTTATAATAATGGTATATCGATACTTTGCTCCTTTTATACCAGTGTGACTTCATGTTTTTGTGCTTTTTTTGATAACTGTTTGATATGTATGCTGTTGGTGTATAAGGCTTTCCGAAGTTATTAACATAGTTATTAACAATAAAAGTAGGTTTTTACGTGTTAATTATTAATTAAAGTGAATAAATAATGTATTATAACAGATTTATTTTAGTTTTAAACAAATTATTAACAATAAATCAACAAATAATTTGGTTTATTGTTAATAACTTATTATATTACAGGTAATTAACCTTAAATCACACAATCATGAATCATTTTTATTCCACTTTTGGGTTGAATTTTAAGAGTATTGTAAATTTTTTAAGAGAACTCCCTAAGGCTTCTAGTTATGCAATTCGTAAGTAATAGAGATATAACAAATTTTGGGCATTTGTTTTTTAAATCTATGAGAGGGATTATTTTTTGGTAATCCCTTTTTTTATGTTTATTGCTGAAATGTATATATAAGAGGTAAGGTAAGAAGATGGTTACTTAGAGCTCTCTTAAGTAATAGTATGCGTCTTTGATAGAATACACTTCTAATAGGTTTACATTAGATTATCCTCTTTTATCACTAGATTATATGCTTTTAATCTAAGATCAAAACTAATCTATGAACTCACCCTATTTTAAATTTAACTAAAAATAGGATGAGTATGTTTACATAGAACTATCCGTAAACCGGGTAACATTTCCATCCATGGTTCATAAGAAAGTCTGCATTTTTAACATCCTGTTCCAAAGTCCTTCCATTAACAGTTTTTTCACAAGTCCAACTTGTAGGATCAAGGGTTAAACTCATGTTTCCGGCATTAATAGCCGATAGGTTAGATAATTTAAATTTTCTGAGATCTTTAAGAGTACTTTTCATAATATGATTTAAAAGTTAAACATACTTCTAAAGTATAGTTATTAAACGACCTTATTGAGGGCGTTTTATAAGTGTAGAGGAAATTTGGATAAGTGATTTAACTAAATTTATAAGTGAGAGAAACATGATTTTGGAATGGAAACTATTTTAATTTAATAAACCCTGTGGAAAACGAAAAGAATATAAAATAATCCTATTGTATCTTAGAGTTATGATAAAAAAATGGCTGGCATATCGATTCTTCAAATGGAGGACGAAAAAGAATAATCTGTGTATTGGTAACCTTATAAAATTATTAACCCCAGAAAGTAAGTGTTGTCATAAGTGTGGAAGGAAAGTTTATAATTGGTAGATTTACTTGGGGAAAAATTAAACATTATTTTATTATGAATCTTGGTTTCAAGGAATCAATAGATGCTCAAGTCTTTAAAAAGATATTAAACTGTTTCTTCCTAAAAACCAAGCACAGTAAGTGTGATATCTTTAAATTAGTTTATTGAAATATTAAGGTACTAGCTCTTAAGTTCCTTTCTCCAGAATATATGCGATTACCGCTTTGATAAGAATATATTTTGTTGTTTAGATGTGCATAGTAAATGCCATTCATCATTACTGTACTTCCCCATTTTCTTTTTTTATTTCTTCCAAATAATTTCATCCCATTAATCGTAAATAACGTTTTAATATTTTTTTTTGGTTCGTTATTTTATATTATTCTTTTTCATAAGTTAAGATCAGAAGTCCATCATCAAAAGCTTCTTTTTCGATCAACCTCCATTTTTTGTTTGTTATAGAATTACCAAATAAACGAATTCCATCTCCAATAATTATTGGGTTAAGTTTTAATTTAAGCTGATCAATCAAATCATTATCCAAAAGCCAGCCTGCAAAGTCTCCACCACCACATAGATAAATATCTGTTTTAGAGTTTGCTTTAATTTCCTTTACTCGATGAATTGATTTTTTTTCAATATGAACAGAGTTTGCCAGGTTTTCAATTTTCATTGAATCCGAAAAAATGTAATGTTCCATATTTGGATAGGCAGCTTGCCCCGGCTGAAGCCCATATTGAAAACCAAACTCATACGTTCTTCTTCCCATTATTACAGTTTCAAATTTTAAAAGCTCGGCCTGATATTTTTCAACTCCCTTCCCTTGAAGTATGAATTGACTTATGTCGTCGTTCTTGCCTGCAATAAATCCGTCGAGAGAACTTGCTACGTAATAAACAATTTTTTGCATATGATTTTATATTTTTAGAATTTCTACATTAATCACAACAGTATAAGTAAGTATCGAAGTAGCGCAAATTGTTACCTTGCTTTTTGGTTTTTCTCACATTGATTGCTAACTTTTTTATCATAAGTATTATCTTTTACCAAAAAGATAAGAGTCGTTTGATTTATACTTAGTTGTTATGAATATATATAATGGTATTATGTTTTTTTATTTTTCCTTTTCACTGTTTTTATAAGACTATAATCGCAAGCTCCATTCTCTAAATATTCAATTTTATGTTCAGATAGTAGTCGAACAATTATTTCTCTGGTTTTTTTTTCATCAAAACCGAGTTTTTCACCAAGGTCGATTTCGTTTAATCGGCCATTGTTTTCAATTAATGCGTTATAATATTTTTCTTTATTTTCCATACGTTGTTTGTTTTTTTACGGCTATCATCATATGCGGACTAAAAGGCAAAAGATAGCTGTCGTTTTCTGTAATCTGCATAAGTTCTAATAATGTTTCTTTCTTTTTGTCATTCAACATATTCGTGAAATAATTTTTGTCTAACCAGGCCATTCCTTCAACCGCATAAGTAGTAAGATACGTTAATTCTTGACTTATAAATTCGTTTTTAAGCTGTTCTGGTTTATGATAATATGCTTCTGCCAAAAGCCAGGGGAAATCATCTGGCGGATTGTGTATTCCATTTGTCAATTCATCTTTACACATTTCAAAAAATGTTTTTTTTATGAATAAGCCCATTTAAAAGACCTACCAGGGTAGATGCGGTATAATTAATGGCAAAACCCAAAATGATTCCGTTATTCTTCAAAACACGTTTCGCTTCTCGAATACTTAGCGCTCTATCTTCTTTTTTTTGAAGATGATACAAAGGGCCATGCAGCAGTATGAGATCGGCAAAATTATTAGGAAATTCGAGTTTTCGAGATTCTCCCCAATGAACAGAAAATCTGTTTTTTAATTTATCGGCCCTCTTTTGCGCTATTTTTATATGTTTGGGAATAGGCTCGACCAAATGTACCTGGTGTCCTTTGTTGGCAAGCCATTCTGAATATTTCCCTGTTCCCCCGCCAATGTCAATTATGTTTAAAGGTGAGCTTGAAATATATTTTTCTATGAGCGATTTGATTCTCTCAAATTCAAAAACACCCATTCCTTTGTTAAGCCTAGTCTCTTCAGAAGCTGTATTATAAAATAGTTCTATATTTCTGCTTATTAACTGTTTACTATTCATTTTTAATCATTGTATTATCATCACATTTCGAAATGCAAAATGCATTACAAAGTGATAAAGCAATTGATTTTTAATCGATTACTATTGTTGAAATTTGATAAAATAATTGGATATGATTACCTATACATTGTAAAATCCGAGGATTTATAATGCATTAATTTCTCGTTGTATAGAGAATGTCTTTTTAGTTAAGACTCTGGTAATATGTGAAATCAGTATAACAGACTATAAAGATATTAATTCTGAATTAATTTTTTTGTAGTAGTTGGTTTTAATTACTGCTAACGTTTAATATTTGTGTCGTAGCTGGGTAACTGTTACTTTGCTTTTTGATTTTTCTTATGCATAGATTGCTAACTTTTACTCCCAACGAGTACACGTCAATGTTTTAGTTAAGTACTTGCCTTTTTTTCCTATAAAACACATAAGATATGATCAACAAGGCAAGTGGAATAGCTGGGCCAATGGCTTGACCGTCACCAGCATTTAAATGGGCAATTATTGCAAAGACGAGGTCAAGTGCGAATCCCAGGTAGGCTAATGTTTTGATTACCGGGTTTTTGATCAGCCAAATCGCCAATATCCCCAGTATTTTTACTATGGCCAGAGGATATATTATTTCGGTGGGAACACCTAAGCTAGTGAACATTTTACTTACCATCTCGTATTGGACAAAATAGGTGATAGCTCCGGCTAGAAGCATTAAACTAAATAAGGCCGTTGCTACACGGTAGATTATTAAATCTCTTTTTTTCATCTTAAAATTTATTTACTGTTTTGTTTGGCAAATTTAGCTCGATTGCTTTAATTTGGAAAGTAACTATATAAAATATAGTGGTATCCAAAAGTATAGCGATATGAAAAACAAAGAAGGGAAGGATATAAAAATTCCAATGAAGGAGCATTTTGGTAATTACATGGTACCAGTTCGAGATGCACTAGAGGTTTTTAGTGGTAAGTGGAAGATCCCAATTATTTCGGCACTTACTTTTTACGAGACTTGTGGTTTTAAAGAGTTAGAGCGTATTGTAGAAGGGATAACACCAAAAATGTTGTCGAAAGAATTAAAGTTTCTCGAGGAGAATTTATTGATCATCAGAAAGGTAGAAGATACCCGTCCGATTACTGTTACTTACAGCATTACAGAATACGGAAAAACGTGTAAATCTGTGATGAGTGAATTGTATCGTTGGGGTGTAGAACACAGAAAAAAGGTATTTAATATAGAAGGACAAACCTGGGACAAATGCTAGGGAATTAATCACTGAATATACTAAGAACTAACTTACTCAATTGTATACAACAAAAGAATATATGTACCAGTACACATATATTCATTTTGTATTCATTATGCTTATATTTTCGTTTTGCCGTTTGAACCGTTATTAATTATACACTATACCATATTGGCATTCGTTTTATTTCTTCAATTCCATATGTAAAATCGGGTAAGGCTTTCCAGAGGAATCCAATTCAGAGCGACCTATTACGTCAAATCCACAATGTTTATAAAACCCAACTCCTTGTTCATTCTGTTCATTCACGTCAACTTTGGTAACATTTAAATTATTAATTGAATAGTCTAATAATGTCTTGCCAATTTTTTTTCCTCGATATTCAGGATCAATAAATAACATTTCTAAATTCTGCTCGGCAACACCAAGAAAACCAACTATTTTCTTGCCATTGTTTCTTATGCATCTTAATTCAACCGCATCCAAGTATGTATTTAAGATTAGGGGTTTGAAATATTCGATATCTTCTTCTTTTAAAAAGTGATGGGTTGCTCTAACCGAAGACTCCCACACATTTACCACTTCCTGGTATTCTGTTTTATTAATGGTATCTATTTCTTGTCTCATTTCCTTAGTTCTGACTAACAGTAAATTTTTGCTTCAAATCTACTCTAAAATTTTATCTGTTAGCTTAAGAAATTAATAGAGTTTCTTTATGTGGGGAATTACTGCTAATAAAGATGTGTGTGCGTCAGTATATATCTATTTTGTATTCTTTATATTTTCATTTTGGCACTTACTTGCTATGTTTTGTTATATAATGTTATCTACTTTTTTTATTTTGCTATAAATTTATCCACTTTAATTACATCTTCCAGCTGTAATTCCCAAAAGGTAGCTTGAATTTTCTTTTCTTGAAATGGTAAAGTATAATACTCTAAGTCAAAATTCATGTCAAAAATCTTTTCCCAACTCTTCTCAATTAGATTTTTCTCTAGTTTTGATAATTTCTCAAACTCGTCATTACCGCGTCTTTTTTCGTATTCGTTAGCCTCTATTTCAGAGTCGGCTATATAATCTTTATAACTAAGTGGCCAATGCCATAAAATGAAATCTGACAACAAAATATCTTTCTGTTCTTTTTCGATTTCTATTCGATAACCAACGGTTCCGCTTGGTAGATGACCAGATTTCCTTAAATCAGGTTTTCTTTTATTAGAATCAAAATGTTGATACCAAGCCCATACAGGAAATTGATTTGTTTTTTCAGGTTTACCAATCCGATTACTCATTTGGATTTTCATCCATTCATAACCAGATTTGAAATCAGGCTTTACGAACTCCTCTTTTGGTATTAAAAATCCTTTCTTCTGTAATTCGTTCCATCCACTTTCATTTTGTATTGTCCAGAGTTTGATTTTCATTCAGTGAATTGTAGCTAACGTCTCGGCTATGGTTTGTACGGGAATTAAAAGTAGTGAACTTTCGATTAAGCACTTAGCCAAAACTTTTTATTTTGTTTTAATTTTTCATTTTAAAGCCAAATCAAAAGATTTGGCGTACATTCTAAATATAGACAGACCTTCCCTCAAAGACTAAAACCCGTATTAACTATAGCCATTGTTGTACCCAGTTTTTTTTCTTTTTATTATTTCAAATATTCCCAATGTCAGCATTACAATTACTAAACCTTGCAAAAAGAATATTCCAATTCCATACGAAGCAGATTCCATTAGTCCAGTATTCCAATATTCAGTACCGTAATCTCGATGAAAACTTGTAACTATAATTACAAAACGTTCAAAATACATTCCGCTTTTCATTCCGAATGCAACTAATAAGACATACCAAAATTTTGATGCTAATTTTCTTATAAATAAAGTCATAGGTAAAATTAAAGCACCTAAAAACATCATCCAATATGCCCAAGCATAAGGTCCAGTTGCACGATTGATAAAGGCGTGTTCATCCGGATTAACAGCCATTCCGATTAGATAGAAAGTAAAAGTGACTATTGTATAAATAATGATTATCCAACGAATTAAATTCAGAGCTTTTTTCGTTTCAAATCGGTTTTTTAAAGTCAGTTTGACAACCATTAATATAAGAATTATTGGAATCAGGCAATAAATCAGATTCGCATCAACTATTTCAATAATCCTTTTATATAATTCCATTTTTAGTTTTGCTTATGTCGCTCGTCAAATTGGGTACAACAAAGATATAAAGGATATATGTCCTTTATATTTCCTGTATGGTTATTTATAATTAATGTTTTTGATTTGGTTCACTTTCTAGACATAGCTTCCTGTATCGTTTTAAAGAAGGATGAAACTAACCACCAAAATAGTTAACGATTCCATATAGTGAAGCTAAAAATATAATGGCAATCAGTATTATAAAAACCATGCCCCCTTTATATTCTTCCTCCTCCAGTTGTTCTTGTTTCTTTTTCCATTTTCTGGCTACCTGTTTGTTTTGTGACTCATATCTTGTTTTAAGATCTTTATCAAAACTAGAAACATACTCGCTAAATTTCTTATACCCTTCATAGATCTGGTATGTATCGGTATGATTAGAAACTAACTCAATTCGTAAAAATGTATCCAATACGGCATAGCCGCTTTTTCCCCGAAGTTCAGTAAACGTACTTTCACGAGTATTTTCGTGTACCAAAACAATTTCAAAGATATTTTCGATTTTTAAGAAACTCAGAATTAGCTGTACCTTTTCTAAATAACTGCTATTAATAGTAATGGTGGTATCATAATTATAAGATAAGATATCCAAAACGGCTCTATCAATAACTGTTATGGTTTCATCTGGTTGTTGAAACGTATATTTATCGAGTTGATATTCGTGTTTTTTTTGAACAGCTTCCATGTTATAGGTTTTTTATTCCTTTTTTCTCCAATCGAGTGTCAATGTACGTGTATGTATACTATGGGGTTGTTGATAGACATATTGCACCTGACCCACAAAAGTTCCTTCGGGAAACTTCGCCAAAATTAGAGGCACAGTTACCGATTTGATTTCTTTATAATTGTTATCATTCTCTAAGTAGTTTTCGTTAAGCCTAAGTATAACAGAAACATATTTCAAATCTTTATCTTGTTCGAGTTGGTCATAAACACGTACATCAGAAGTTAGGTATGTACCCAGGCTATCTACAAAAAGTTGTTTGGTTTCATTTGCTGCTTGTTCATTCAATGAACTGGCGACATAAGTCACCTGGTTACTTTTTATTCTTGATCTCCAGGCTTCAAGAGGTAGCATCATAAGCATCATCATTCCATAGGCAAGAAGCATTGAAAATGCTATTTGTATGCTATTAATTTTGGGTTGTTTGTGTTCAGGATTAAACGGAACTACTTTTGTTCCTGCTACCAGATCACCGATTCTCCTATTTGGGTTTACCAGGGTAACGATCACTTCTATAAACCAAAAGATACAAAATATATTTCTAATAAAACATCTAATTGGCGAAGCCACTTTACCGCTTGAGTTTTCGACGACTTGAAGTTTTAGGACTCTTTTTGCAATGCTTCGTCCTTGTATGCAATCTTTACAGAAATAAAGAGCAAGGCCAATAAGTGTAATGTAATTAAAACCAAAAATGTCGGTGGTAGTCGGTTCATGACTTATTTCAAAAGCTGTCGAAAACCCTGAAATCATTCCCGGAATAAAAAAGAACATCTGGATAAATACCATTACGATATGGTCAAAAAGCATCGAAACAATTCTTATTCCGGCATTTACTTTCTGTTCTTTTGTCATTTATTTTCTTATTTCAGGAAATGTGGTAATACATAGGCGTACATCATATCGAAAGGCTGCTTGTTTACAATAGGTTTACCATAATTACTTCCTGTAAAAACAATGACCAAATTATCTAGTTCAGGAACGAGCATGATATAGTTCCCTCCGTTTCCGAAAGTGAATTTTAATGTAATTTCCCGATCTTTTATTTTTGCTTTTTCGGTGTACCAATAATAACCGTAGGTAGCAGCGTTTTGCCCTTCCCAGGAATTGCCAGCTGTATTAAAAAAAGAATAATTTTGCGGCAATTCTACCTTTTCACTTAAAATTACGTTGATCATTTTTTCCGAAATCACCTGCTTTCCGTTATACTTTCCTTTATTGATGACCATATGACCTATGGTAAGCATATTTCTTGGTGATATTCTTAGATTACCGGCAGTAAAATACCTCCCCGTCATTTTATTCTTTGCCCATCGATAATGGTTTGTAATATCTAAAGGCTTAAATAAATAGTCTGAAGCAAATTCTGCAATACTAACATGAGATGCATCACTAATTACCGCTCCCATGATCATTGGAGCCGTACCTGTATAAAGCCATTTTTCCTTTGGAGAAAAAGCCATTTTTTGATCAAGGCCATATTTAACCCAGTCTTTTTGGTCAAACATTTTATCTTCACAATCCGGAAATCCCATATCTCCAAAAAACTGCTCGCAACCAATTCCGGTTCGCATGGTCAATAAATCTTCAACGGTTATCAAAGATTTTCTATCGTCCCAATTGTCTAGATTATCTTTGTTGTATTGAGGAAGGTAGGTGAAAATAGGTTCGTCTACTTTCAGGATTCCTTTATCCACGGCGATTCCTGTTAATAGAGCCGTTATTGATTTGGTAGTTGACCGAACATCTTGCAGGCTGTCTTTTCCATAACCGTTAAAGTACTTTTCAAAAAGAAGATTGTCGTTTTGGGAAATAAGAATGGCATTAGTCGCAGGGTATTTTCCGTTTTCTATTTCTGAAAACAATTGTTCAACAGGGTTTTTTTCTTTTGTGGTTTCCTGTTGCTTTTTAACATCAGAATTGCACGAATAGCATAACGAAAAAAACAATAAAAGATAAAGAGGTTGTCTCATAAAACGTATTATTTCGATAATTGGTTACAATGTCTCGTATAAGAAAGATATGACATGTGATAAGCAATATGTTTCGGGTTGATAATAAGCCAAATATAGTATTTTACTTTTATTTTTTTAGAAACGCCAAATTTTGTGTTTGGTGACAGTGTAAATAAACTTGACCTTTCGATTAAGTGCAAAAGCCCTATGTTTTCTTATGCATTATTGGTATTTCGTTTTTATTTCCTTTTTTTAAAAATTGAGGTTGATACTCCAGATTCTATTTTGAATTCAATTTGATCAATTTCACCGGTTGTATTTGCGTGAACATGAAAAATAAATACTTGGGCTTTACTTTCCAAATCTAAATCGACTTGAAAATTGTTAAACCCTTTATGCTCCATTTTGCTTTCAAAATCATGAAACTTGAATAAAAGCTTTTTATTTTTTTCGGAAATACTAATGGTTCCATATATTTTATCCTCATAAGTGCCAATGTATTCATTAAGATCATGTAATAGAGGTATTTCTTTTTTAGTTTTATACTTGTCTTTTTTTGGTTTTTTATATTCTAATGATTCTTCCCATTCATAATTTCTCTCATAATTATCGTCTACAAATATATTTAGAGCGTAATCTGTCATTATAGAAACATAATTAGTCCAAGAATTAGACATAATTGCGATACCAAACTTTTCGGTAATTACGGTTACTTTGGACACGAATCCATCTATGCCGCCGTCTTTTTGTATAAATCTTTGTTCATTGTATGGAGCTGTAAGCCATCCATTAGAATAGCTAACTGACCTACTTGGGTTAAAAGGGGCGTGAGCACCTGTTAAATAATCAAATTGGTTTTCGCTAATGAAATTACTGTTTTCAACCTTGCCTTTGTTTGCCAGCATTTGAATCCATAATGCCATATCGTGAGGTGTCGAGGATATAGACCCTGCTGGCGCAATAACATCAATATTTTGATAATCAACCTCTGTTTTTCCATCTAACTTGTAACCTTTTGATTTTTCTTCATAATCAAAATATTGTTGAAATGAAGTGAAGGAATTATTCATTTTTAAAGGCCTGAAAACTTCTTCATAAACTAAATCATCCCAACTTTTTTTGCTTACGTTCTCTTCAATTATTCCTGCGACTAAATACATGAAATTATTGTAGCTATGTTGTTGTCTAAATGAATATTTTGATTCCATATAAGGAAGCTTCTCTAATATTTCATCTCTTGTAATTGAAGAGTTGTGGTAATATAGCAAATCATACCTTCCTACTCCAGTCATATGAGTAAATAAGTCTTTAATAGTAGCATTTTGAGTGACATATTCGTCTGCTACCTTAAATTCTGGATAATACTTTTTTACAGGTTTATCCCAATCTAATAATCCTTTTTCTATAAGTTTTGATGCTATAAGGCTGGTTATCGGTTTTGTGTTTGAACCTATTGGAAATAAGGTGTTTTTTGTTACTGGTTTTTTATGTTCTACATCCCGAAAACCGAGACCACCTTGATAGATTATTTTTCCATCATAGACAAGAGCTAAACCAACACCAGGAGTATTAGACTTTACTCTTAGAGAATCTGTTAACTTTAAAAAATAATTTAGTTTTTGATCTATTGTTTTTGTTTCTGATTGACTATAGGATAAAAAATTAAAAAAAATTAAAAATATGGGTGTACTAATATGTTTAATAAAGATCATTTTTAGAAATTGATTTTTTTGAATAGAAAAAATTGATTGACTGGCGTATTATATAAAATGTTAATTGTCATTTTTTTGGAGTAGATTTTCGGTATCTACTCCTAATTTTTTAAGCATCATTAGGCTATTCGTATTACTGGGATTAAGTACTGCTGATTTTTTATAGTTAATAATAGCTTCTTCTTTTTCATTGTTCTTCATCAATGCTTCACCATAACTATTATAAACATTCGAAGAAGTAGGAAATACTTCTGTATTTAATTTGAACACTGTAATAGCTTTTTCAATTTCTCTATTTCCTAAATAATAATACCCTAAAGAATTTAATTGATTCTCTCCAAAATCATAATTATCGCTTTTATTTTTCTTTAGTTTCCAATACGTTATTGTAGCTACTTCAATTCCTTCATTTTCTATACTTTTTTTGAGAGGTACAGTAATAGAAGTTTTTTTTAAGGCTGATGTAGAGTCTAATAAATGGATTCCGATATCATCAATATTTACATTATCTTTTGAATTTGTGAGTACAATCACTCCTTTATCTCCATCTTTAATGAAGCCTGCAAATGCTCTATAACCTCCTGTGGCTCCAGTATGAAATACGATTTCTAGCTTATCACGCAACAGAATATGCCACCCTAGACCCACCTTGAGATCACTACGTATATTTGTTGTTTTTCTATGTGACAATTGCATTGCAGGGTACAAGTCACTCTTTATTAACCCCATATTGGCTGCTAAATAATTGATCATATCTGCAGCTGTAGAACGAATAGCCCCCGCACCAGCTAAAGTTGGGATGTCCCAATTTTCCACTTCCTCACCAATACTATTATGTCCAATAGCCAAGTTTTCTTTCATTTTATGTGTAAAGGTAATACGTGTATTTTCTAGTTGTAAAGGATTAGCTATGATTTCTGTCATTAATTCTTCATAGCTCATTTGTCTTTTATTAGCCAATACATGCCCCAATAAACCTTGAGAGTAATTAGAGTATTCATATGTAGAACCAATATCTCTGGTAATTTGATAGTTATCTAAAAAAGTATATAGTTGCTTTTCGGTATAATCGACATACGGATTTGCTGAATTTACCGGGGCAAAGTTACCTGGCATTCCTGGAAGCGAAGAAGTATGATTAGACATTTGGGATAGTTTGATTGATTTCCCATCGTATGTTGGCGCCGTTATTCCATTTGGTAAAAACTTTTGTAAAGGGTCGTCCAAATTTAACTCACCTTTAATTACCATGTCTGCTAATAAAACTCCTGTAAAAGTTTTTGAAATAGAGCCAATTTCAAAAACTGAGTTTTCATTTACGGGCTCATTGGTTTTTAAGGACTTCACACCATAACTATAATAGGTTATTCCTTTAGAAGTAATTACTCCTATAACTATTCCAGTATTAGTGCCGTTTTTTACACGCGATTTAACGTTTTCTTTAACCCCATCTGAAATAGTCTCGTTCTGAGTGAAACATCCAGATAATATAATTTGAAATAGAATTAATAGTGTAATAATTTTTTTTATCATGACTTTCGTTTTCGTTACACTTCAAAAATGTCATATAAATAAAAAAAGAACGTACTACTTTAATGTAAAAGCGTCCTGTTTTACACAAGTTGTTGATTACTAGTGTTTTTTCTGTACTGAGATGGTGTCGAATTGGTGTGTTTTTTAAAAGCAGTATTAAAAGAATTTTTGGAATTAAAGCCTACGTCATACATTACTTCTTGAATAGTTTTCTTTGGTAAAGATGTATTCCCTAAAAGTTCCTTGGCTTTTTCAATTCGATAACCATTGACAAAATCAAAAAAATGTTTACCAATGTGTTGATTAATTAAAATGGATAATTCTCTTGACGGAATACCTAATTGGTGTCCGAGTTTTTGAAGTGTTAAAGATGCATCCAAATATGGTTGCTTTTCTTTCATGAATTCTTGAATATGTGCTATACGCATATCTTCTATGGTATTCACTTTTTCTTTAATAGGAGTTAGATTTGCATCTACACCTTGAAATACTTTTGGTGCCAATAATGCTTTACTAAATAACCAGCAGATAAAAATCAAACCAGAAAGTAACATTATAACTCTTAGGTTGTTTGTTGTGTCAATATTATTATAAGTAAACCTATAAACACTTTTTGATAGCGTTACGAGTGAAATAATAATGTCTATAACTAAGAACTGCGTGATCCAAGTATAGTTCACGAGAGCATTTGAGTTAGAGTAGTTTTGGTTTATAATTTTACGATATCGTATAACTTCATAAACAAGTGCAAAAAAGAGAAAAAAGTAGGTTGTATAACCAATAGAAGTTACAATTAAGGCTTCAGGTTGGTTAAAGTAATTATTTATGAATAGTTCTTGTTGATCTATGTTAACGTTGAAAAAAGATGGATATAGTATTATTAAATTAATGAATAGTGGTAAAAACAGTAAGACATGTTTAATTTTGAGTCTAAAATTATCATATAATATTGAAACTATGTATAGGTAAAGTAAGGGCGCTTTCAAATCAGCTAATACCTGCATGCGAAGCATTTCTATTGAATAGGAAAATGTTATAAATTTAGGATAAAAAAATGCAGTTAAATCTAAAGCAATAACAAGTAAATAAAAGGCAAATAATCCATTGCTTAATTTTTTACTAGTTTTAGTGGTTACCAAATATAAAGCAAAAAACAAGAATAAAAAGACCGAAAAACCACCTAATATTTCAATAAGATTAAACATCATATGTTTGAATATTAAGTTTGTTAGCATAAATTTTTAAAACAGATTCAAATCTTATTTTACAATAGTCTGCTGATATATTTTTTATTTTAAATTCTATCATTTATAAATGTTCTAGAACGTCTGGTATAAGAAACGTAGGGTGGGTGATAAGCGATATGTTTTGGATTGGTCCTAAGCCAAATATAGTATTTTACTTTTATCTTTTTTAGAAACTCCAAATTTTGTATTTGGTGACTTTATAAAAAAAATTGACTTTTTGATTAAGTGCAAAAGTCTTATGCTTTCTAGCATTGTTTGCAATAGTTATTTTTCGCTCAATTGTTCGTTTAATTGCTCAGAAAATAATTTTTCAATGTCTATTTTACTCAAACCATTAAAATATTTAACGTCCTCTTTGGTATATGTACTTGAAAAAATAAACCCTGTACCTTTAATTCTGTAATTTAATACACTATCGAGCTTAATTTTTAAATATCCATCTTGTAATTCTTCCAATTCGATTTTGGTTTCAATACTTGCTTTTCTTTTCGGAATCTGAATTACATAGATGTATTTGTTTTTTTCTTCAGATTCATATAGACCCATTTTGTTTTTGATATTAAGAGAGTCGATTTTTACTATAGTTTCTAAATCTGAATTGAAGTTATAATTTTCTGTTTTCTGAGGAAGAGTGGTAGCTACAAATGAAAAACAAGAAACACCGATCATTATCGATTTTAAAATTCTATTGGGTTTAAGTGTAGTACGAAAATTATTTTTCCAAAAGAGATATGAAATAGGTAAAATTAAAAGAGAAATTAGATCTGAATAGTCTATAGTTCGATCAATTCCAATTCCGAATGAATGAGCAAAGTCAAAAAAAGGTTGCGAAAGTTCCGATTTCCAAAACACGAATAGAATTCCGGAAAAAATGTAAATCAGCTTAACTTTTTTTGGAAAGAAACAACTGAAAAAATAAGGGAAAGCAAATAACCCAGCAAAATCAGATAATTTTCCAGTCAGATAATTGTGGTATTCATATTTTAGGTAGAAGTCATTACAAAGCAGTAGAAAAATTGAAGTAATAAATTCAATCCGATATAAATCTTTTTCTTTAGTCACGATACATTCTTGATAATTATTGCTAACGGTTTTGTACAAGGCACATTGTGATATTTATAATTTATATTATTCAGTCGTAACTGGGGTTAATTAGTAGGGGAGAGTTTAAAGTTAGCCAAATTTTGGCAATGTTCTTATATACAATGTTGGCAATAGTTTTTTAGATTCTAATTTTAGTTCAAGTAGTGATGAACTATAAATCGAGAATATCTTGTTTATTGTTTTGAGTTGATAAACTTGATAGCCATAATAATGTTCTTATCCTTTGCTAGATTTTCAAAATTGTGTTGTTTTACAACTTCTATATCAGGAATAATAGTTTTAGTAAATTTAGCAGATCTATCCGTTCCATAACTTTCAGTAATTGCAGCCTTTGTATCATATGGTAATTCGTATAAGTCATTGGCAGTCGTACTCCCATAACTCTCTTCTCCAATCACAATAGTATTTTTACGACCTCTAAAACCCAAAACTACAAATTCTCCTGCACTGTTCGTCATAATTCCTGATATTAGAGCAACAGGGACTTGTGGTTTTGGTTTTTGGTTTGGTTTTATAGCTGTATTTATTTTATGATTTTTATATAAAGTACCATTATAAATACTGGTAAGAATTTTTACATTTTTGTCAACATCTAGAGATAGGTGAGTGGTACCATTTCCTAATAAATGATACAATCCAGCAAGCATTACATTAGAATTACCACCAATATTTAAACGAAGATCAATTATCCAGCCTTTAATGTTGTGTGATTGATCTATTTTTGTAATGGCATCATAAATTTCTTGCGCCGCTTTATCCAACTCTTCTCTCGTGGCATCTTTTAACAGCATTCCTGGTATAAATACATAACCATATTCCTTCTCAATAACTTTTGCTTCAAAGGATTTTCCATTTTCATAGGCATCTGCAAGACTTTGATTAAATTGTTCTTGAGATAATTGTTTGCCAAGTGTACTTTTATACCAATCTTTTTCTGAAAAAAGAAGTAAATGATTTCCTCTAATGGTATCAAATAGTTTTACTGTGATTTTTAAAGACTCTTCAAAGGATTTACTTTTTAAAGCCTTCTTTTTTATATAAGGTTTCAGACCTAACCAATCTATATCTTTAGTATGCAAATAGTTTTCTTCTAGTTCTTCAAATAGTTTGTTATAAAATGTATTAATACTGTCTTTAACTGTTACATATTTGTCTTGACTGTGAGTGTTTAATGAAAAAAGTAAAAAACATATAGTAGTACCTACAAAAATTGATTTCATAATATTATTTTTTTAATTGATGAAAACAAAACTAAAGGCTACCATAATATTTTTTAAGAAAAATAGCGGAAAGAATGTCCATAAAAAAAATACTGGACGTATTAGTTTTTATAACTCGCTTTATATTGGGAAGGAGTTAAACCCGTAACTTTTTTAAAAACAGCGTTAAATGAAGATTTAGAACTAAAACCAGCATTTTCGGCAATGGCTAATAAAGTGTATTTTTTTTGATCTTCGTTTTTTAAAAGCGTTTTTACTTTTTCAATTCTTGACTGATTGATATACTCAGAGAACGACATTTCAAATGATTCGTAAATGAATAAGGATAATTCTTTTTCATTTGTTTCAATTAAATAGGCCAAGTCTGACAGCTTTAAATTTTTATTTTTAAAAACCTCTTCTACTTTCATATAATATTCAAGTTTTTGGGCTAATACGCTAGGTGTTTTACCTTCAATTGAATCTTGGTTTTTAAGCCTAAACGTATTGAATAAATAGTTTGATTTTGTAAGCGACTCAAACCCCACCCAATAGATATAAATTGAATTTAAAATTAAAATAATTGAATAGACTATCCCATTATATAGATCACCTACAATATGCACAATTACTGCTAATACTAAGTTTATAATTATGACAACTATAAATACATAAGAAAATTTTAAGAGCCACTCCCAATTTTTTTGAGAAATCTTAGTTCCTCTTATTTGGGTTTTATATCGCGTTAAAAATTTTATCGTCAGGCTTAATAAAAGAAGGTTAAAAATTAAATAGACGTATTCGTTATATGTAAAGAAACCAGTTTTATATACATTCCAAAAGATATCTTTATCTAAACCTGTATGAAGTTTTATATACCAATAAGTTCGTAAAATACCATAAAAAAAAGCTGGTAAAAATAGAAGGTAATCGTATTTTGAAATGACTTTTTCTTCTTTGGATATTTGACTTTTTATGAAAAAATAAAAACCAACCGCAATAAGATACTTATATGGAAAAGGGAAAGAGGTTAAAGGTATAATTCCCAGGGTTGAAATCTTCATATACATTAGCGCATATATGAGATTAAAAAAGGATAATGAGAATAAAAAAAGAACAAAATTATTGAATGCTGCTTTATTATCTTTTTTTTTGAAATATAAATACAAACAAAGTAAAAAACCTTGTATGGCTCCGAAAAGAACAATTATAGCAATTGTATTTAGCATTCAATATTTTTCTTAAGACTCTTAACCATTTGTAATGTTACAAACTTATGATTTTTAAATTATTGGTAACGGTCTTGTGTATGAGTAGTAAGGGAATAAATATGCAATAATTTTTCGGTTTAGCACTTAGCCGAATTTGCAATTTTACTGTTTCCTTTTTATCATTTAACCGTCAAATTGCAAATTTGTCGGACTTCATTAATATGCACCAACTTTGAGTTTGGTACTTAACCCTTATTACTTATACACATTGTTGTAAAGCGTTATTCTTTTGTTTTTCTGACTCTATTTTTATATGATTAAGCACTCTTTTGTGTATTCTATGAATAATAAAGTCAGACCATGTTTTCCAATATATCTCTGGTGTAATATCGACTTTATACCAAGTTGTTCCTTCGATTTCTGTTTTGTTCTCACTAACTTTGGTTAGTTTAAATTGTCCCTTGTATGATTTAAAATAACCATCTAAATGTTGAGGGTGAATATCCCAAAATGGATTAAATTCATTCATTGGTATTGGTTGTTCTTTTACGTCAAATTGCAATAAGTTCGGTTCGTTCCAAGTTGTAATTGGTTCAACAAAACTACCTGTTGTAAAATTACAATACCTTACCGCTCCAACTCCGGTTCCTTTTATTGTGGCATCAGTTGGGTATGAAATACCAGTTTTAAATATCCAATCTATAGGTTCGTCAATCTTATTAAAAGTAACTACATTTTTCCAAGCTGTTTCAATTGAAGTATTTACAATGATTTTTGTCCTAACTGGAATTAAATTTTCTGGTTTGTTTACGTAATCAAAACTCATAGAACTAATGCAAATTATGAAAATTCCAATCGTCGTATTAGTGGGATTTATCCATTTTCCTGTATTGGATTTAAAACCCAAATATGAGCCAAACCAAACTAAAAGCCCTAGTATTGGAGAAGCCATAAATATGCAAATCAGTCCTTCAATAGCAAATATTAATAATCCGATAATTGCTACTCCTAAAGTTAATAAACTTAAACTGTAACTTTCATTTCTGCTGATATCTTTAAATCTACCAACAATGTAAGGCGGTAAAAAACCAATTAGAAATGGTATTACCAAGAATATAGTCCAACCATAATCTTTAAAAATTTCAATCGAAACAAATCCTATAATTGCAGAAAGAATTAAAGTGAAAGTAATTGAAATTAACTTAATGTTCTTTTTCATTCGGTTTTTTTTCTAATGCTTTACAACGGTCTTGTGTATGAAATGTAGCATGCAAAAAGACACTAACTTTTCGGTTTAACACAGAACCGAATTTTTATATTTTGTTTTAATTTTTTAATTCTTAAAGCCAAATTTTTAATTTGGCGGTTTTCATAAATAAATACAAACCTTTGGGTTTAGCACTTATTAGTTATGTTTTATACACCGTGTTGGCAGGTCGTTATTTATTTTCTACAAGCGCACTTATGGTGTTCATTGAGATAAGCAATTGTTTCCATACTAAGTTTTTCTACAACTGGAATATTTATGTCAGCTAATTTCTTAAAATAAATACAGGCTTTGCCCATTTTGAATTTCCCTAAATCTGTTAAAAGCGCATCACTTTTATCTGTCTTCGAATAGACATAGAGTGAAAACTGAGCTTTTCGTGGTGAGAAACCCAGCAAAGGAGCGTCGCCTTCATGTCCACTTGCGTATTTATAGTGATAGCTTCCAAAACCTATTATAGTTGGTCCCCACATTTTAGGTTCAAAACCTGACCATTCACTCATTAACTCTAATAGCATATAACTGTCAGCTTTCTTTTGATCATTATCTACAAATGATTCAATAAAATCAAAAACATCTACTTCTGTTTCGGTAGTTTTATTTTTGGCCATTTCTGTAATTATTTAAGTTGTTTTCTAATGCCTGCCAACGTTCAGTATAAGAAACGTAGGGCAGGTAATAAACTATACGTTTCGGTTTGATACTAAGCCAAATATAAATATTTAGTTTTTATCTTTTTTCTCATAAACGCAAATTTTATATTTGGCGATTTAGCAAATAAATACCGACTTTTCGGTTAAACCTAAAGCACTATGTTTTCTTATACATTGTTGGCTGTAGTATTTTTTCCGTCCTTTAATGTATTATTATCAGTTCCGATTCTTTCCTGCACCAATTATTTACATTTCCATTATCGTCAATTAATAAATAATATGTGATGCTTTCTCTTTTATAGTTTTCCGATATAATTACGTAAAAATTCTTAAAATCATCTTTTTTATGGTATGGTTGAGAAATTCTTAAATTCAGTCCGCTATTACTTTTAGATTTTTTAATCCGAAACTGCTTTTTATCCAAGTTTTGATAATTCATTACGTGAGTTGGGGAATCAAAATCTATTTGTTCTAGAGCATAAATTCCGAAAATTTCCAATTCTTTTTCTTCTGTTAATAATTCTCCAGTCAGACATTCGTTAACTTGAAATTTATAAGATGAGAAGTGAAAGTCAGTCGTGTATTTAGGAATTTTTATTCTTTTTTCTACAGGGAACTTTGTCAATAAACTGTCCTTGTAAAAATCAAAACCGATTTGTTCAAAAAAAGGAATTTCAACTTGTCCAAATCCAAAGTTGAAACTCAATATTAATATTGTAATCGCGATTTTTTTCATATTACTGCCAACGATAGAATATAACACATATGTCCTATATATTCTATGTACTATATCCCCACTTTGAAGATATTGATATTTTTTCAACTATAGTTGTTCATTTCAGGAATTATTACTTCGATGTAATTTATAACAAACCTGACTCTTTTTCTTATATCACCAATTGTATATAGTAACTATTTTCTGAACTTCTTTTCAGAAAGAAGTTTTTAGTGAGTCTCTCTAAAGAATTTAATCATTTTTCTGATCCTCTTCAAGAATTAGTGCAGGTATGTTTAATGATTTGTACATGCTGTTATATGCATTCATTTCAGTGTTTATAATAGCATCTCGTTCATTTTTATACACTTGCCAATCGTTCATTACATCCTTTAAGCGTTCTTTAGCGCCTTGAGTAACTTTTGGGTCTGCCTGATCTATATAGCCTAAAAGTTGAATAAGTTGTGCATTGAGTTTATTATTAAAATTTATAACATCCTGAAACGTTTTTTGCTTTGCTTGTATTAAGTTTTCTTCCCAGCTGTTAATGCGCTTTATTAAAGCTTCTCCTTTTTCTATAAGTGTTTTGGCCTTGTCATTATTTTCTAAAAGTTTGGCATATGTGTTTAGTTGTGTTTTAGCCGAGCGCATTTGATTAACAGATTGATGCATTTCTCTAATGGTGTTTTCAATAGTGACAAGCATTTCTTGTTGTTTTACAAAATCTTGAGGTGTAGCATTTATTGCCGGATTTTGAAGAATGGTAGCTTGTGTCTCTACACTGTTCCCATCCAGAGTTAATCTTAAAGTGTAGTTTCCTGGTGCCACACTAGACCCAGAAAGTCCTCCAAAAATAAACACTTTGTTTATAGAAGGTAATGCCTCTCTATCAAAGTCCCATGTAAATCTATTGTATCCTTTCTTTGATGGTAAAACCCGAGGTTTTGCTGGCCCTCCTGGCCATGACTTAAAGTCTTTTGACTTTTTATTGGTATAGGTTCTTATCACTTTTGTGCCTTGTAAAATGGCCAACTCCAAATCTAGCGTATCGGTATCCTTATCTAAATAATAATCAAATGTCACTCCGCTTTTAGGGTTTCGCCCCTGACCAATAGCTTTAGACGTTCCACCAAAAATACGATAGGTAGATTTTGGCTTAAATACTTGAAGTGGCTTATGGGATGGTGTCATATTTTGAAATACACTCAGGTCGTCTAAAATCCAGAATCCACGACCAGATGTTGCGGCTACCAAATCATTGTCTTGTATTATTAAATCATTGATGGCAACTATTGGTAAATTCAATGTTAAACGTTGCCAATATACACCATCGTCATTAGAGATATATAGTCCTGTTTCTGTACCTGCATATAACAATCCTTTTCGCTTTTTATCTGCTCTTACAACTCTTGCAAACCCATTTGAATCATTGAGGCCATTTACAATTTTAGTCCATGATTGTCCATAATCGGTTGTTTTAAAAATATAAGAATTGAGGTCTAAGAATTTGTATCGCATAATAACCACATAAGCAGTTGCTGGATCATGTTCGGAGATATCAATACTGTTTATGATACCATCCGAAATGCCTTCAGGTGTAATATTCTCCCAATTTGCACCTCCATCTTTGGTAATGTGTAATAGTCCATCATCACTACCGGCATAGAGTATACCTTCCTGATGTTGAGATTCTACTAAAGTTGTTAGTGTATTATAATTTTCTCCACCAGCGGCTTCGTTGGTATATGGGCCTCCACCAGGGCCATGTTTTTCTTTTTCATTCTTTGTAAGATCCGGGCTTATCACAGTCCAGCTTATTCCTTCATCAGTGGTTTTAAAAACAACATTCCCTGCATGATAAATTGTTGTTCTATTATGTGGTGAGGTTATAATGGGAGCATTCCAATTGTAGCGATATTTAGAATCTTTAGGGGAAATGCCCAATCCTAATTCCGGGTATTGTTTAATTGATTTTTGTTCTCCAGAGGCTTTTGTCCATTTACTAATATTACCCTGGTATGTACCTCCATAAATAGTTTCTGGATTATCTGGATCAAAGGCAATAAAAGCGCTTTCTCCTCCGGCTACAGAATACCAATCCTTCCAATCTATGCCTCCATCATTGGTACGGCTGGCAATGGCTATTGCCGAGTTATCTTGTTGACCTCCATAAACATTGTAGGGTACTAAATTATCGGTGATAACACGATAGAATTGTGATGTAGATTGATTTTGTTGTGTACTCCAGCTCTTTCCACCATTAAAAGAAATATTAGCACCTCCATCATTAGAATTAATGAGATTAGTATTGTCATGTGGATTAATCCATAAATGATGATTATCTCCATGCGGAACAGGAATATTAGAAAAACTTTTACCTCCATCAATAGATTTCATCACGGGAGCATTCAAAACGTATACCACATTCTCATTTTGTGGATCGGCAAAAATCTCCATATAATACCAGGATCGAGTAATATTTATACGATTGCTGTTGACTTGTTTCCATTTTTTACCTGCATCATCAGAACGATAAACCCCTCCTTTTTTATCTTCTGCTTCGATAACTGCATACACACGTTCCGGATTTGCTCTAGACACAGAAATACCTGATTTGCCAAAGTCTTTTGGTAAGCCTTCTTTCATTTTGTTCCAGGTATCTCCTCCATCGGTAGATTTATACAATCCTGAATGTTCCCCGCCAGATTCTATGATCCAGGGATAACGTCGATGCTGCCACATAGAGGCGTATAAAATTCGTGGATTGGTCATATCCATAGACAAAGATGATGCGCCTGTAGTTGTATTCACAAATAGAATCTGTTCCCAATTTTTACCACCATTGGTAGTTCTATAAATTCCTCTTTCTTTTGTGGGTGCATATTGTGCACCTTGGGCAGTCACATAGATAATATCTGGATTTGTTGGGTGTATTATAACATCAGAAATATGATGTGTATTCTCCAACCCTATATGTTCCCATGTTTTTCCTGAATCCATAGATTTGTATACCCCATCTCCCATAGAAGTCATAACGCCACGAGCGGCATGTTCTCCCATTCCAACAACCACAATATTGGTATCGCTTTCAGACACTGCAATGGCTCCGACAGATCCGGTTTTAAAAAATTCATCTGAGACATTTTTCCACCGAATACCGTCATCAGTAGTTTTATAAACACCACCACCTGTAGCCCCCATATAATAGGTGTGAGGTTGTCCTATTACTCCTGAAGAAGCTACACTTCTACCTCCTCTAAACGGACCAATATTTCGCCATTTTAAACCATGAAATAAAGAGTCGGTAAGTTTTAAAACGGGCTCGTTGGTTTTCTTTTTTCTTTTTTGCGCATGATTGGTTACAGGTAATAAAAGCATACAAATGGCTAAGAGTTTTAGCGTTTTCATATAGTTGTTTTTGATTCGTGATTTATGTGAAAGTTGAAAGAATGTAATCATTGCTTAAAGATTTGTTATAATGACACACAATAACAGGATATAAGATATACATTATATGTATTATCCACTTTGAATATTGTATGTTTTTTGATCTATAATTGATAAAAATAGCATCTTTATTCCTTGCTTTGGTACTATTTATAGAAAATGTGACAAATGTTATCCAGTATGTGATAATTTTTGTTATGTTTTTTTTGATCCCTTAAAACGGTTTATTACAACTTATATAAAAAAGCCTTCAATAGTACTAAAAAAAACCTAATTTTCAATTAAACCCAAAAAGTTCAAATGAGTTCACTTTATTAATTGTCATATCAGAAAAGTAGTAAGATTATTCCGGAAATTTTCACCAATGGAGATTTCAATGTTACCAATTTCAATATCATTTTTTGTGTAGGCCGCGATTTTATCTTTATTGATAATATATGAGCGATGTACTCTTATAAACCGTTCATCTAACTTTTCTTCAAAAGCCTTATTCCAATACCTATTTCTAAAATAATTTTCATTTTTCTTTATTCAACTTGTAGCTAACGGCCTTTTGTATGAGTAGTAGTGGGTTTTTACTCACAAACCTTTCGGTTTAGAACTAACCTTTGTTTTATGTTTACACTTTTTGTTTTATCATTTAAACCACTATTACTTATACACTATGTTGCGGTGTGATATTTATCTTTTTTGTATCTCGTCTATTTTGTTGATCGTTACATTTATTAAATCAATATCCATTTGATTACTCATCTTTATAAGATAGATAAGTATGTCTGCCATTTCTTTACCTATCTCATTTTTATTCTTACTTAGAACTTTCTGACCTCTAAATCTAATTGTGTCATCCCATTGAAAATGCTCCAGTAATTCAGCACTCTCAAGCATTATAGATTTTGCTAAATCTCCTGGTTGTCCATCTGACCAACCTTTATTTTCATCCATTTGGATGATTTTACCTTTTAAATCTTCAAATGTCATTTATTTAATCTTAATTTTCGTAGTGGTAGGAATGCACCATAACAAAGCTATAACAGCAATTGTTATTATATCCCTTGTAATTGATATGAATATGTACAAATCTAAGTGATTTTTGATCAATTCAGAATAACTAACTATAGACTCTTGCCTTAAGACCTGGGAAAGAGGTTTACATAGGGCGTGTTGTTACCAAAAACTATTACTTTACTAACTCTTGTCATGTTAAAAAAGAAGCAAGATTGTTCCTGAAATTTTCACCAATTGGGATTTCGATGTTACCAATTTCAATATCATTTTTTGTGTAGGCTGCAATTTTATCTTTATTAATGATATATGAGCGATGTACTCTTATAAATCGTTCGTCTAACTTTTCTTCAAAAGCCGATATACTAGACTTGGTTATGTGATTTTCTTTCTCTAAATGTATTTTGACATAATCTTTTAAACTTTCTATATATAAAATAGCATCTAAGTACACTTTTACCTGTTTTCTGTCTTTTCTTATATAGATAAAAGCATCTTTGTTTTCTGGGGTAGGGGTTGGATCAGAAATGCTTACCCTTTGTAAGGTTCTAAATTTCTCTATAGCATTAAAGAAACGCTGAAAAGTTATAGGCTTTAGAATATAATCAACCGCATTTAATTCAAACCCTTCAACAGCATAATCTCTATAGGCTGTGGTAAAAATAACTTTGGGTTTGTGTACCAGGTTTTTAAAAAAATCAGTGCCCTTTAAAACAGGCATCTCGATATCTAAAAACAATAAATCTATGGTTTCCTTTTGGAGTATCATACTAGCCTCAATGGCACTACCACAAGAAGCGATCAATTCGAAATCATCTAATTGAGACAAATGTGTTTTTATAAGCCCTCTAGCCAACTTTTCATCATCAATTATTAAACATTTGTATGTCATTTTACAGGCAATTTTAAACGTACATTAAAGCAATTGTTTTCTTTGTTAATATCTAATGAATAATCATCAAAATATAATAATTCCAGCTGTTTTTTTACATTCGTTAATCCAATGGTTTCTTTATTCGCAGAAACCACATTTTTTGCTATAGAGTTTGTAATGTCAAACTGAATAAACTTTCCTTCTATGGATATCGTTATGCGTATGTACGCTTTTTTTAGTTCTTGAGAAACCCCATGTTTAAAAGTGTTTTCTATAAAGGTTAACAAAATTAATGGCGCAATGCTAACATCGGTTTCTATATTATTATTAAAACTAATATCTACACGGTCGTCATATCTTACTTTTTCTAAATCGAGATAGTTTTCTATGAGTTCAATTTCCTTTTTCAACGATACATATTGGTCATTGCAACCATACAGTATATAATCTAAGATCTCCGAAAGTTTTGCAATTACCTCAGGAGCTTTGTCAGATTTATCTATAGATAAAGCATACAAATTGTTTAGGGTGTTAAACAAGAAGTGTGGATTTAACTGATGTTTTAATACCGATAATTCTGTAGCTATTTTTTGCTCTTTGAGCTGTAGATAATCCTGCTTTTCTTTATAAAAATTTGCGACGACTAATAATATTGTTGGTGTTAAAATTATTGTAGACTTACCAAAAAAGATACGAGGATTCAATAATTTCTCCCAAAATATTGTATTAGAATCATAGATAGCATTATCACCTGACTTGAAATATTTTGGGATATGATAATATTCGTGAAACCCTACAAAAATGATAAATACACCAGCTAATAACAACAATAAACTCATCGCAAACCGAATATTCTTTTTTGGTATTAAGAAACGTGGTATTAAAAAATACAGGCATGTGTAAGCCACAATAACCTGACACACAATATAAATAGCAAAATGCTCTATAACTTCTTTATAGCCACTGTAATAAGTCATGTTTACAGTGCCAACAAAATAGACGTAAATACCAAGCCAAAACAAAAAATGTTTGACTATCGGAATATTAAAAAATGTTGGTGTTTTTTTAAAACTACTCATATACGCACTAAAGTACAATTTTAATGAGGATGAGAATTAAAAGTAGCTTAAAACTGGTTTTTTGTAGCTAAAAGTAGAAATATAATAGACTAAACTTTGTTTCTTTCAAATACAACTTTCCAGACGTGAAAATTACCTCTTAGTCTATTTTTTTAAATACGAATACATACTTCGGATAGCTTTACTTCCCAAATGTGTTTTGAAATATAAACACCATGTTAAACTTTTTAATTTAAGTAAATGAAGAGAATTGTAATTCTTTTAGTATCAGTTTTTGTGATATTTGATGTTCAGGCTCAGTCTGAGTTAGGGAAGGGGAAAATAGTTTTTAACAACAGCAATATTCAATTAGATGGAGAGCTAAACGAATCTGTATGGAATACTCTGGTTCCTGAAGGAGGATTCCTTAATTACATACCAAACAATGGAGATTTGGCGTCTAATAAAACTGAAGTAAAAATGTTTCATAACGGAAAAAAATTATACATAAGTGCTGTGTATCATGATACAATTCCCGATGTTCAAATAGGATCTTTAAAACGAGATGATATCGGAACTTCTGGAGCAGAAAGTGATTCATTTGCTATCATTATAGATACCTATAACCAACAACAATCTGGTTATTTCTTTATTGTTAATATGGGTGGTGCATTAATAGATGCATTAGTTGCCAGGCGTAGAGACGGTTTTGGAATAAGTACGAGTTGGAATACGGTGTGGAATGCCAGAACTTCTGCAAAAGGGAATTTAAAAATATACGAAGTAGAAATTCCGTTAAAGGCACTGGGCTATAAGGAAGATACTCCAGAATGGGGAGTTATGTTTCATACAAGAAATATTAAATTAAATGAGTGGACAACCAGTACACCAATAAATCGTAATTATAGCCAATTTGATTTACGATTTGCTAAAACCTTTGAGGTAGAAAATCTGTCAGAAAATAAATCGTCTCGATTTGCTGTAACGCCATCGGTTACTATGAATCATTCAGAAGATGTTGCTAATGATACCAAAAATACCAAGGTAAAACCAAGTGTAGATGTACAATTTAATGTAAGTTCTTCTTTAAAATTAGATGCCACTATAAACCCCGATTTCTCACAGATAGATGTAGATAGACAAGTAACTAATTTAAGTCGGTTTTCGGTGTTTTTTCCCGAACGACGTAATTTCTTTTTAGAGAATAGCGACCTTTTTACGGGTTTGGGAGTAAGTGGAGTAAATCCTTTTTATTCTAGACGAATAGGGGTAGATAGTGAAATATCCTTCGGATTAAAATTATCTGGAAACATCGCTAAAAAAACACGATTAGGGATACTTAATGTGGCAACAAAAGCCAAAGATGATAATCCTGCCCAGAATTATGGAGCCTTGGTGGTACAACAACAATTATCCAAATCTTTTACAACAACAGGGTTTATTATCAATAGACAGGAAACAGATGATTTTTCTTTTAGAGATAATTATAATAGAGTAGCTGGAATCAACTTAAATTATCAATCAAAAAATAATAAATGGACGGGGCTTGCAAATTTTGCTGGTAGTAATACCAATGATACTTCGGGAGATACCAATTTTTATAATTTGGGAGTTTGGTACAATACCATAAATGTATCTGGTTATGCAGGGATTAGAAAAGTAGAAAAAAACTATATTACAGATGTTGGTTTTGTGCCACGTTTATATAATTATGATGCGATTTTAGAAAGCACCACACGAGAAGGGTACACGCAAGCTAGTAGCCGTATTACTTTGACTAAATTCTATAAAGATTCTAAAACCATCGATAATCACCGCTATTTAAATATGTATAATCAAACCTATTGGGATGATCAGGGCGATGTTACACAAGCGACCATAGGAATAAATAATGATTTAGTATTTAAAAACCAGTCATTGTTATATGGCGGATTGCGATATGAATATGTAAACTTGAAATATGCGTTTGACCCATTGAATAATGGAAATGCTATTATAGCAGGTAAGTATAGGTATCTAGATGCTGGTTTGGGATATGCTTCTGCCGACAATAAAAAGCTTCAATACGGAGGTAATGTTAGTTACGGTAGTTATTATAGTGGGTATAAAAACCAAGTTAGTGTTAATGCCCAATATAGATTAATGCCTTTAGCGCGTTTACAAGTAAGATATGAACGAAATGGTATAGATTTAAAAGCATTAGGAACAGAGACATTTCATTTAGCACGCTTTACAGGTGAAATTTTCTTTTCTAATCGATTAAACTGGACTACCTATATACAGTACAACACTCAGTTTGATAATTTTAATATCAATAGCCGTTTGCAATGGGAGTACAAACCCTTGTCTTATATCTACTTGGTAATTTCAGATAATTATAATCAGGATATTATACGTAAAAATTGGGGCATTGCTTTTAAAATGAATTACAGATTTGATTTTTAAACATTCTTTGTTCTCCAGGTGTATTGAAAAAGGAGTACTTTTAATCAGGATATTATATAGAAGTACAGGCTTTAAATGTATGGTTAGGGTGTAGTGTATGAAACGTAACGTTTAAAAATACACTAGCTTTTCGGATGAACGCAGAGTTAAATTTTAAAAGCCCGTGCTGAACTTGTCGAAGTGTGGGTTTGAAAATTTGAAGGTCTTCTAAATATACAACTACTTTTGAGCTAGGTGCTTATTAGCTATGCTTTACATAGGCACGCTGTTAGTGGTCGTTTTTTATTCAGATCTAAACGTAAATGGCAAAGTATAGAATACTTTTTGTACTCACCATTTTTGAAATCACTTCAATACCTTATAATTCCTTATCAAAATACCTCTTTTACTTCTCTTAAGAATTCGATACGTTGATATTCAATAGTTTAATCTTAAAATGTTGTAATGATGCTCGGTATGATAAGCTGTCCAAATTACGATTTCTCTGATAGTCATTCTTCCCATAAGAGGGTGAGGAAGTAGGTATGTATCTAAATCATGCTCAGTCCAATTTTGAAATTTCTTAATCAGTTTTGTTTTTTCCTTTTCCAATTTAGAGATATAAGAAATTTTATTGGTGAGTGTAATTATTGGCATATTTCTGGAAATATTAGCCACTATACCTGGATTATCAGCCAGTTTGTCTTGATATTTTTTGACGATTTGATGATATGTACGATTGTCTCTATTGTTAGTCCCAAATTTATATTTCAAGTAAAACTTCGGTAGCCATAATGCCTTGTTTAAGGCATTTTCACTTTGAACCAAATGAACGATGTGTTCGCCAGTATTCCACTTGTCTTGAGGACCTTTTATCCAATTTTGATCTGGATGATTTCTGAGCCATTCATATAGTATTTGGTGTTTCTGCTTTAGAGTATCGATTACTTCTGCTTTTATCATAGTTTGAAATTTGGGTGTAATTTATTGGTCATTAAACCTAATAAAAGAATATAGATTTATAGTTACTTCTACTTTTCTATACGTAAAAATCGATCAGTATGAATACCTACTTGTTTCTTAATTGAAAAATAATATCCATCATTTCAATATCTGGAGCTTCATTAATAGCGTAGGCTGATGGTATACTTTTGGCTAAATCAGATTCTTGGTAACTTTGTAGAGACTGTACAGAATCCCAGACATATACACCTCCATATTCTCCTTCTTTGCTTGTTTTAATATAGTATTTTTGTAAAAGCCCAGGGATAGATTTAAAATTAGTTTCTCTTTCTCTTGCTCTTTTTAATAATTCTTCTTCTGGCAAATCCGATTTCAACTTAATAATTTGCAATATCATATGAATTAAATTTTGATTTTTAAAAATGCAATCTATTCATTTTTGATGATTGAAAATTGTAAAAATCGGTCGTTTTCATTTTTCAGCAATGCTTTTGGCGTAAAACCTGTTATCTTCTTTATTCCTTTTATGAAATGTGGTTGATCAAAATAACCTCGTTGAGGATATAATTGTCCTTTTCTTATCTGACTAAATGTGGCAGCACCTTTTCGAATGCTACAATAACCTTTTAAGGAAAGTCCAAAAGTAGATTGAAAATATCGATTTATTTGCCGTTTTGACCAACAAGCTTTTTGCGAATAATATTCAACTGTCTTATTTCCTTTTGTTTGATTAATCGATTTTAAAAGAGTCGATTTTCTTGGATCAATTAGGTCGTGTTCTTCAATACACGATAAAAAGCATCGGTTTAGGTATTCGAAGAAATGAGAGTCAACATTTTTATTAAATTCATCAAGTCCCAAATAAGATTTTTCTAACTCCTTTATATTATTGAGTAATGAGCTGAGATTTTCTTGAATTATATTTTCGATTGCAAGCAACCTGAACTGTACTCCATATATTGTCGTTTCTGGTGAAATAACTACATTGGTTGTATGATCCCATAAACCAGTTAAAAACACCCCGTCTAGATTGTCATTATGATAGCAAATCAATAAATCGAAAAATCCATCAGGAAATATTGTGTAATATTGAAAATCTTTATTCTTGTTTTCAATCTTCCAGTAGCATCTTACATAATTCCCAAGGTTTTGATGAGCTTGTTGTTGAAAGTAAATCATCTAAAACTCCTATTTAATATTTTGTTGCTTCTTGTTTACATTCATCTATTTATTCGTTTGTCAGTCTATTTTGAGTTGTCAAATACTTTATGAAATGTTCGTTAAGATACATAGTTTACACAAGTTAAAGATTAGGTATTACTAAGTCAAATTTACATATTTTGCTTTTATTTTTTTCTAAATGCTAAATTGAAAATTTGGTGATCTCATAAATAAGCACAGACTTTGAAATTAAACATGAACCGCTCTATGTTTTCATACATTGTTGTTGCCAGTTTAATGTTATCCTCTTGCTTCTTTACCAAGTGTTTTAATAGTAGAAATATCATCAAAAACTTTGTAATAAGAATGTACTGCTGGGACACCACCTAAATGAACATATAATACTTTTGAACCCTTTGGTATCTCCTCATTTTCACACATTTTAATTAATCCATCAATAGATTTCCCTTCATAAACCGGGTCGGTTATCATTGCTTCTAAACTCGCTACTCTTTTAATACTAGCTATAGTCCCTTCATTTGGTATGCCGTAAGCAGGATGACTATAATTTGGATTTATTTCAATATCGTTTTCGTTTAATGGTTTTGCAGAACCTCCGGCATCATTGATAGTTTTGATAGTCATGTTACAAATTTTAGTAACTGCTTTTCTAGTCATTTTTGCATCATCAGCAGCATCAATGCCAATTACTCTTCTTGTTTTTTCTTGATTAGCAAAACCCACAACCATGCCTGCTTGCGTAGAGCCAGTAACAGTGCATGTTACAATCGTGTCAAAAAATACACCCATCTCCTCTTCTTGCTTAACAACTTCGTCAGCAAAATTTGCAAACCCTATACCTCCTAAAGGATGATTAGAAGCGCCTGCAGGAATTGCATAGGGTTTTCCTCCTTCTGCTCTCACATCGTCCATTACTTTTTCCCAAGTTTTTTTCTCAGTGGTAGAGTATCCATAACCAGCAACAACAGGATTTCCGCCCATAATTCTAGTTAATAAAATATTGCCTACTTTATCGTAAACAGGGTCATCCCATTCTAACCAAGTTTCTTGAACGGTATAAGATTTTAATCCTAATGAAGCCGCTACTGCAGTAACTTGTCGTGTATGGTTTGATTGTATACCACCAATAGAAACTAAGGTGTCACAGCCTTTTTTTAAGGCATCAGCGGCAAGCCATTCTAATTTTCTAACTTTATTGCCTCCATAAGCCAATCCGCTTGAAACATCTTCACGTTTGGCCCAAATTTCAACACCCAATTCTGCTGATAATCTTTTTAGTTTTTGAATTGGAGATGGAAAAAACAATAAACTCGTTTTATCTAAGTATTTTTCTAAATGTAGCATACACTTCTACTATTTTGGATAAGGTTTGTTATGATAAACCTCTTAAAATGAAACATTATATTATATTCAAATGCAAAGAAAAAGAGTATGATATTTTTTTAATTGGAAAAACCCGCAATTAAACTGTGCTTAAAAGTAAATTCCCTTGATTTAAGAATTTAGAAGGACTTCTTTGGCAATATTTAGTGAAATAATTGGTAAAGTGAGCTTGGTCATAATAACCATAGTCAAGAGCTGTATGAATTATTGTTTTTGTTGTTTTAAGGTTCATACATGATTTTCTAAACCTAACAATATTTTGATATTCTTTTGCAGTGATGCCAATATATTTTTTGAAATCATACTCTAATGTTCTTTCTGATTGCATATACATATATTGTAAATCAGCGATTGAACAAATGCCTTTTTTATTTCTTAACTCAGTAATTATATTCTTGAAACGAGGTTTTATCACTATACAACTATTAAACTCTTTTTTTAATGCAAAAGATAAATTATCAATGGATACCAATCGAGGATCTGAAAAATTCCAGTGTTTAAAAAACTGGTTAATTTTTTTAATTAAAGGCTTCGACATAATTTCGTTTAATGGAAGTACACTATCTACTAAATCAATATTTTTTTGCTCTTTAATAAAAGCGAATAACCAGGGTTGAAATTTGATTCCGAAAACTTTAAAATGGTTATTTGCTTCTATAGTACCAGTAAACCGTTTTTGACCCCAAAATATATGTTTTTCATTGGTTAAAATTTTATTTTCTCCAGATAATATTGAAACAGGCTCATTAACCAACATTAATTCTAAATTACCATCGGGCACATAGAATTTGTCTTCCATTGAAGTATTACATTCAATGAAATAGACACTTACAATGTAATCATTATTCGAAGATGGTATTTTATATTCTTTAAAAATCATGTTTTAATTGCATACAGCGGTTTGTGTATGAAACGTTGGGCATTTCAAAGCACTTTCCTTTCAAGATACTACAAATTAATTAAATATAATTATCTTTGAATATAGTATTATTCGTCCAATGATTTATACACTTTGTTAGACACTGGCTTATTTTATTTTTTACGCATAAATAGCACATCATCGTAAGGGTTATCATAATAAGCTTCTGTTTCGATAAACCCTAACTTTCTATACGAGTTGATTGCAGGTTTTAATTCTTCTTTGAAGCTTTGGAAAGACAAATCTTTACCAAGTTCTTTTTGATATTCTTTAAAAAGCTGTCTTATAGCATCAAATTCTTACTTAGTGGATACCATGACTATTTCAAAGTATAAATCATTTAGTTCTCCTTTCGTTAAAACAACGAAAACACCAAGAAACCCAAGAGTTATTGCGATAATTTTTCTTCCATTTATTTTTTCCTTTAAAATTAGTACTGAAAGAATTATTACAAAGATTGGCCAGCAATATTGTATTACCAGAACTTCAATCCCTTTGCCATTAACATATCCAAAATAAAGAAGAATGTAATATAAATAAGTTCCTAGAAATCCCAAAGATATAGAATAAACCCAATCCTTTTTTGATAACTTTAAAATCATGTTTCCTTTCTTTCTGGTAATTATGATAACAACAAAAGTCAGAAAGGAAGCTATACTCGACCAAAATAAAAATTGGTGACTATCTAAATTTGATTGACCAAGTTTAGAAACTACAGGAATCAGGGACCATAAAAGGACACAAATTAAAACATAAATAATTGATTTTGTTTTAGAATTCATTAGCAAAAGACATAGTATGACTAACTTGATAGTACTTCAAATAAGGTCTATAAGGCATATTTTAAGACCTAGTATTTTTGATCATTAATTGATTTTGTAATCGAAGATTCTACATCTCCCGTATGCTTTGCGGTTTTGGTTTCAATCATCATTATCAAACATTCATTTTCTGAAGAAACTCTATGATTTATACTTTTTGGTACAACAAATAAATCACCCTTTTGCATAATAAAACTGGGCTTTTTTTCAATTTCCATCAAAAGGCTACCTTCAATTATATAAAACAACTCATCTTCGTTTTCGTGATTATGCCATGGAACCTTATTTCCGTTAATTTTTGCAATTTTTACGTATTGATCATTAACTTCAGCAACTATCTTTGGTGAAAAATAATTTGTTACTGTTTTAAATTCTTCTTTTATTTTCATATTTCATCAATTTAAATAAATATTGATATTCTAATTTGACAGCTTTAGCTCTTTTTTTAACTCATAATGTTGTGCAATTTTATCGTATCGTAACAATACCTGCCGTGCTTTTCTGGGATATAAGCGACTTTATAATCATCTCCGGCAAAGGCCTTTACACTGTCAAGTGAGTTAAATTGAATAACTAGCAAAAATTCTACTTCCTTTTTCTTGTTTTGCCTATATATATTAACTTTCTGTAGGTCTTTTATTCCTTTCTTTTGTATTTGTGGAAATATTTCATTGACAAGTAAATTTTCATAGATATCGGCATTTTCAATTGTCGTCCAACCTTTCCAGATTCTGGTAATTTTTACTTCTTTATTCATCAGTTTATAATTTTAAATTGAGTGTTTAGAAATATGCTTAGATATGATTGGTACCTATTAATTCTAAATCCAATCAAGTTTTTCAACGGTTTTTTCACTTTTAACCTTACCAGTGTTTTGAGTTTTTTTAGGTTCAAAAAGTAAATTAAAGACTAGATCTCCGTTTGTATATGGTCTATGCTCAATTCCTTTAGGAATAATTAGGATTTCTCCCTCTTTAACTTCGACAGTTCTACCATCTCTAAAATCCATCAGCAATGTTCCTTTAAAAACCATAAAAAGTTCATCTTCATTTTCATGACTATGCCAGACAAAATCATCTTTAAATTTGCAGAGTTTTACATATTGACCATTTAGTTCACCAACAATATATGGTGTCCATTGCTTTTCAAACAATGAAAATTTATCTATTATATTTATGGGTTTTATTTCTTTCATTACGATTTAATTTAAATTGTTGTTAGATATGCTTTAGCTCTGTTTCAATTCTGACTGGATATTTGAGAGTAATTTATTCTTTAGTTGCAAGTGCTACTTTTAGTCCAAAGGCAATTAAACCCGCCCCCAAAATACTTTCTATACTTTTTTTATGCCTTTGAAATCTATTTAAAAACAAAGAATGAGAGAAGAAAATCGCAACAAAGTAAAACCAAACTAAATGTACTAAGGATATAATACTTCCATATATTAACTGTAATGTTAGTGCAGTGTCAATGTGGATTACTTGTGTGAAAATACTTAAGAAAAAAATCGTTGTTTTTGGGTTTAGCGCATTTGTAATAAATCCGCTTTTAAATGCACTTATCTTATCCAAGGTTTTAATATTTTCAAGTTTTGTTAATTTTTCAACTGGTGTCTTTTTAGAAAAAATAGATTTTAACCCAATAAAAATTAAGTACGTAGCACCCAAGTATTTTATGATTGAAAAAAGCACAATGGATTTGGAAATTATTAAGGTTAACCCAGCTATAGAATAGGTTATATGTACCCATAATGCAACACATATACCTATAGCAGAATAAATACCGGCGTTTCTACCATATGAAATACTATTTTTAGTCACCATAAAAAAATCAGGACCAGGGCTAATAGCCATAAATATTGAAATACTTAAAATTGCAATAAATTCCATAATTCAGGATTCGTAGTATAAATGATTTTCAAAATCAATTAATATTGTGAATACAAAAATATGGGGAATGAAGAAACAAAAATAGAATATTATTAAAGTACTAGAATAAAATTAACTTCCTTGGATGAGTTTTTGATAAACTTTTGGGGTAATATTATATTTCCTCTTAAAAATACGAATGAAATGACTTTCGTCAGAAAATCCACATTTATACGCAATTTGTGCATTGCTTAAACTTCCTATATTTAACAAGGTAATTGCTCTTTCAATTTTAACATTACGCAAATATTCTCCAAGGTTTGTATGAAAATATTTTGAAAATTGTTTAGATAAATATACAGGGTGAATATTCACTTCATTGGCAAGCCAAGTAAGTGAAATATTTTCGGTATCTTCAATATGAATTATTTCTTTTACCCTTTCAACCCAAGGTGGGGTAGTAGTTTTTTTATTATCAGGATTTCTTAAAATTTCCGAAAAGGCATTCAACAATAGACCCTCCACAGAAATATGGGTAACATTATCTTTTATTAATGATTCAGTGTAAATATTATTAAAGATACTTTTTAATGACGGGCTATTGTATTGAATACTTCCTTCAATATAATTAGATTTTAGATGATGTTTTTCAAACCAATTTCTTTCTAATTCAACATGGAAAAACCTTGTATTCTCTTTAAAACTCGCATTGTAATGAGCATCTTGCCAATTGTGGAATAATAAAGTTCCTCTTGAACAATCAATGCTTTTCTTTTTATTTACTTCCTTTAGTTGTCCCTCAAGGAGGTAATAAAAGTATGCGTTTTCATGATAGTGCCAAGGGACATCCATATTAGGATCACAAACTGCTTCATTTAGGATAATGCCTTTCAAATGAATCTTTTTTCTATTGGTTCCAAAATGTTGCCCCGATTTCAGTTGTTCCATATTTTATCCATTTTGTTTAGTTTGTGCCTAACGGCTCGGCTATGGTTAGTATTGGAATTAAAATTACTGAATTTCCGATTAAGCACTTAGCCAAAACTTTTTATTTTGTTTTATATTTTCACTTTAAAGCCCACCGAAGGACTACAACTATCAAAATTAAAATAAAAACCATAGTTGTAAATCAATGAGATTTGGCAGACTTCATAAAAACACACTAAACTTTGGGTTAAGCACCAAAACCCGTATTAAATATAGTCATTGTTGTGTGGCGTTGTTTTTTACGTTTCTGCTATTCCGCCAATGCTAATTATTTTATTGTTTTCAAGTCTTATTTCAATTCCGTGTTCTGTGTCAATTTTATAATGAATTGGAATTTTTATATTTCCATCTTGAAGAATTCTGATATAATTAATGTCTTTTATATATTCAAAATGAGATTCTTTATTTGATATATTTAATGGTTTTTCTCCTGATTTCTCTTCATTTTCATAGTGATGAGCATACAGTTTTAGATATCTCTCAAAAGTCTTTTCTTTTATTTCTTCAATAACTTTATCTAGTTCAGTTATAAAATTCGAGTAAGTCTTTTCAAAGTCATCCAGTTCATTATTTGATGGTATTATTTCTATTTCCTCACCGTCTTCGTCATATTCCTCATTCAAAAATATTCTTATATGTTTATTATCAAAATAGCGTGATATAAATTCTGTTTCCGCAGAAAATCCAGCCCAATCTTCCTGAATTTCACCCCAATATTTATGTTTGCTCATACTTTTGTTTTAATGACACACAACGGTCTTGTGTATGAAACGTAGCGTGCAAAAAGACGCTAACTTTTCGGATTATCACAGAGCCGAGTTTTTATATTTGGTTTTTTTATATCAAAAGCCAAATTTAAAAATTTGACGAACTTAGTAAATAGTAGCGAACCTTTCGATTTAGTACTTATCAGGTATGTATTATATCCCGTATTAAGTGTTTTTTATTCTCCAATTATATTTTTTCAGGTAATTTCGTCTTAATTTCTATATCATGCTTATTAAATAAGTTATAATTTATGACACTGTCTCCTTGAAGTTCGTCTAATCTCTTTATTCTGTTCATAGGCGAGTCATCTGTAATTCTCATTATTTGATGCCCATATTTTTCAATGCGATCACTAGGAAAAACTAAATGCCCATAAATATAACACTTTGACATCTTTTTGAAAATAGATTTCAGACCAGTATTTTTTGTTTGTAAATAAACTGATAAATCATACATGAAGTTCTCAATCCAACTAATTTCTATGATAAGAGTTCCTTCTGTTACATTTCTTTCCGCTTTTAAATAATAGGATGTATCAGCATATTCTCTTTTATGTTCTTTAATTATTTTCCATTTCATAGTGGATTTTTTTAACAATATGAATTAATTGAACTCAATTTTGTTATTGCACACAACGTTTAGGCTAAAAAGCGTTTTAATGCTTTTTAGGTTTGTTAGCTGATTGCGATATAATTTAATGCTGTTTTTATCATTGTAATAGTATTCTCGTCTTTATTATTAAGTTTTAGCTCTTCTATTTTTTTAAGTATTATGTTTCTATAATCATCAGGAAATAAAACTTGCAAGCTTTCAATAGCATATTTTAAGTCGTACTCATCATAATGATATTCGATTACTTCCATTAAAGCACCCTTTATTTTTTCATATTCAATAGTATACCTTGAGAGTAATTGAATTGCTGTTGTTCTGATAAGTTCTCTTTCATCAAAAGCATAGATAAGAATTTCATCCAAACCCTTTTGTAAAGGGATATTTATAGAATACAATGCATCTAACACGTTGTGTAAATTATCATCATGATAATCCTCAACCTTTATTTGACCTATAAGTATGTTCGTGGCTTCACCGGCTCCTGCATTTCTACCTATATACATTAAAATGTCATAGGCATACTTTCTGGTAGTTTCATTGTCATCATTTTTAATATAGGTATTAATTTCAGTAATTAAACTTGTATCATTTAACTGTTCTGCAGCTCTATATGCTTCCCACGATAAAGTTTTGTTTCCTATAGCTTCATTGCCGTCTTTTACACCAGACATAAGTTCTATGAGCTCATTTATTTCCATTATTGATCGCTCATTTCATATAGTTCAACTGATTTTATATTTTTTATATAAACCATATATTCTTCCTCTTTGTTATCTTCAGTATAAGTTGGGAAAACAGTCTCTTCACAACGTTTAAAAATTACCCTAGGATCTTCTTCTTTATAGTTAAAACCATTGATTTTTGTGATAAATGGTTTGTACTTTTTTGATTTTAAAATAATAGTAATCTTATCATCAAATGTTTTATAGAGAATTAAATCGTCTAGTATTTCACTTCTTTGCGTAGATGACATAATTTATTGTGATTTTTTAGCTTTAGTTAATATTTTTAATATTATAGTTGAAATAGGTTTGATATTGATTGGGCTTGCAGCTAACAACCAAATATACCCAATTGAGTATATTTCTTATATGTCCTAAACAAATCTAACTTATTTTTGGTAAACATGATATTATCCAATCATATAGATATGATCTCTCTACTGTATTTGGGATGATGAGAAGACATAATAGCGTACTTTAACAAGACTAACAAGGCTTTGAATCTTTCTACACACTTAAGATGAAATGGGTTTCGGGTTAAAAACTATTCTCTATAATTATTCAATTAAGTGTTAAAATCATACTTTTTAAGCATTAATTACCACTATTGCGGAAACCCGTAATAAACGTATTATTTAGTACAGTATCTTTATACTAAGTTGAGTTTATATGATTGTAATTTAAGTGGTTAAATGTGTAAAACCCTCTAGTGAAATCTTAGAGGGTTTTATATGTGAAGTACATATATGCTACACTATTGTGCATTTAGATGTTTTTTTCATAATCCTATTTTCGATACACCGCACCCAAAAAGCGTGGTACTCAAATTGACGCATTATGGTCAAAAAAAGCTACTTTCAATACCTCATAGCAGGTTACGCTAATCAGAAATATTACCTGTTTTTTAAAGCATTAATGGTTTTGGCAAACTTTTCTTTTATCTCCTGGTATTTTGTATGCTTTTGGTTTGCTACAATCATTTCTCCATAAGCAATAGTTCCTAACTGCATGTTTGAATCTGTAGCATATACTATAGTCGATGCCAGGTTTTTTGTAGCAGTAGTTGCTAGTAATGGTGATGAAGCATCAATAATACAGGCATTTAGCGGTTCTCCGACCTTAAAGAAATCTGTAGTAAAATTATTCATTGCTTTTCTTCCTGTTTTTGTTGCCATTTCTATTGCATACATTCCAGAATCTCCTTGTTGATGAGAAGAGTAGGTGTTTCTTTTATGAGAAATTAAGCGTTGCCCATAATCCAAAATGCGTAACTCTTCTAATGGATTAAGCCCTACATGACTATCGGTACCAATACTCCATTTCCCACCATTTTCCTGGTATTTCCTTAACGGAAATAATCCATCACCCAAATTACCTTCTGTACTGGGGCAAAGTACTACATTAGCTTTGCTTTTTGCAATTCCCTCGATTTCGTGATCTGTTAGATGTGTTGCGTGTACCAGGTGAAACCTGTCATTCATATCTACATGATCTAATAACCATTCTACGGGACGTTTTCCCAGATATTTTACAGAATCATCGATCTCTTTTAGTTGTTCTGAAACATGAATATGAAATGGAATATTCTGAGGCCCGGATTTTGCAATCTCGGCAATATCAGACGGTTCAACCCCTCTCATAGAATGAATGCCAATTGCAATATTAGCGTGCTGGTAGTGCTTACAAGCTGCTTTACTTGATTCTAATAATGTTAGATATTCATCAATCGTAGGGGAGATAAACCTTCGCTGTCTATCGTTTGGTTCTTGTCCAAAACCACCTTTTTGATAAAAAATAGGAATTAAGGTAATCCCAATACCTGCATTTTTTGCTGCGGAAATAAGACTATTTCCCATTTCTGAAAGGTTAGCGTAGGGAGCTCCGTTTTTATCGTGATGTACATAATGAAACTCGGCTACATTGGTATATCCATGACGAGCCATTTCTGTATAAAGCATAGTTGCTATAGCTTCCATTTGCTCAGGATTCATCGTTAATGCCAATTGATACATCGCTTCTCGCCACCCCCAGAAATCATCTGGGGTAGAAGTCGTGTTTTCATGTCTTTCGGCCAAACCAGCCATTGCATATTGAAAGGCATGAGAGTGCGCATTTTGAAACCCGGGAATCGCAAAACCATCAATAATTTCATTGGATTTATGTTGTGGGTCAAAAGAAGAGATATCGGTAATGATACCTTCATTATTCACCGTAATCCCCGTATGTTTTTCCCAACCAGTATTTTGTAATAATCCTTTAAAATGATAGGTTTTCATCTGTTCTTTTTTATTGTTTTTTAGTTGTCAGATAGAATTCGCCATTGAACATCTCGGTTGGTATCAACTTTAATTGTTACGGCTCATTTCATAGTGTGTTTCAGAATTTTATTGTTGTAACGTCTCTATCAATCGCTCCATGGTATGTTGTAATACTTGTTGTACCTCTTTTGCACGATCTTCATTATAAGTAACTTCATTGTCATCCATATATAAAATTTTATTCATTTCCAGCTGAAGCGTATGAATATTATTCTCTGGATTTCCGAAGTAACGGGTAATGTGCCCTCCTTTAAAAGGGGAGTTGTGATTAACTTCAAAAACTCCAGATTTTAATCCGTTTAACGCAGAGGTAATGAGTTCTGGGGATGCAGTTTCCTCATCGTTATTCCCCAAAATCATATCGGGAAAAGGATCTTTTTGGATGGTGCTTACTTTATGACGAATAGAATGTGCATCCCAAAGTAATACCTTACCAAACTGCTTTTTTCTATCTTCTATCAGAGCCTTAATTTGCTCGTAGTAGGGCCAGTAATAGGTATCTAGCCTTCTTTTAATTTCCGTTTGATCGGGTTCGAATTCTTGAGATTTATAAATTTTATTGCCGTAGAAATCTGTAACAGGTGTATTGCTTGTAATTAATCGATTATCATTATATAACGGTACACTTTTGGGATCTCTATTAAGATCGATGACCCATCGGCTTAGATTTGCCTTAATTACAGTGATTCCCATAGCCGGTGCAAATTCATACAGTCGATGTACAAACCAATCGGTATCATCAAGGTGCTTACGCATTCTTTTTTTATACTGTTTTTTAATTGCTGTAGGAAACTTTGTTCCCGAATGAGGTACACTTATAATTATAGGAACTATAGGTGTTTTGGCTTCTGTAATCTTAAATAGATTCACACGTTTACATTTTAATGATTAGTTGTTATTTCAGAAAAAACTAAGGTACTATCTTTTATGGCATTAATACGAATAGTCGTTGCTATTGGTTGGTGTACCATCAATACATCAGATTGACTAACTGCATATGCTTTATCATTGATATTAACGCTAACTTCTCCAGAATAGGTATAGAGAAACACCCAATCTCGCTTATTTTGAATAGGGTATGAGATATTCTCATTTTGGATAACATTACAGGCATCTAGTGTACCAACCGTGTTACCTGTGGTCATGAGATTAAAATCTGTACATACTCCTATAGAAGATGTTTTCCAACCTCCTTCAAATGTATCACTATCTAATTTAGAAAGCTGTTTAGTATGCTGGTTTTTGTGCTGTAATGTTATTTCTCCGTCCAAAACCAATAATGTTCTCGATACCCCGGGAAGCGAAGTAAAAACAGATTTTTCTATTGCAACAGTTGCCATACTTAACCTGAAATCAAAATTTAACTCCTTGTAATTTGCCGTTGGGGGATGCATAAAAAATTGCGTGGTTGTACCTCCCGACCAGGTATTGGTTTTAAATGTATCAGCTGTTATGACAGTAATTTCCATATACAGTGACTTACATAAAACCTTCTAAGAATTCTTCATCTACCAAATTAGGTAATGTTACTTTAAGTTGTGGAGTTCTTTCCATTTCACGTTTTATAGCAAACATTGCTTCTTCATTTCGAGCCCAACTTCTTCTTGAGATTCCATTATTTACATCATAAAATAGCATACGTTCCAGTTTTTCTGAAGCTTCTGAAGTTCCATCAAGTAACATCCCGAATCCACCATTGATTACTTCTCCCCAGCCAACACCACCACCATTATGGATAGATACCCAGGTAGCTCCTCTAAAACTATCTCCGATCACATTATGAATTGCCATATCTGCGGTAAATTTACTACCGTCATAAATATTACTGGTTTCACGATAAGGAGAATCGGTACCACTCACATCGTGGTGATCTCTCCCCAGAACTACCGGAGCCGAGATTTTTCCACTTTTAATTGCTTTGTTAAAGGCCTCAGCAATTTTGATTCTTCCTTCGGCATCGGCATATAAAATACGAGCTTGAGAACCAACCACAAGTTTATTTTGCTTGGCTTCTCTAATCCAGGTAATATTATCCTGCATCTGCTGTTGAATTTCTTTTGGAGAAACTTTCTTGATAGCTTCCATCACTTCTAGAGCAATCTGATCTGTCGTGTCCAGGTCTTCTGGTTTCCCAGAGGTACATACCCATCTAAAAGGTCCAAACCCATAATCAAAACACATAGGTCCCAAAATATCCTGTACATAAGAAGGGTATTTAAAATCAATACCGTTTTTGGCCATGATATCTGCTCCTGCACGTGAAGCCTCGAGTAAGAATGCATTTCCATAATCAAAGAAATAGGTACCTCTTGCAGTATGTTTATTAATGGCATTAGCATGCCTGCGAAGTGATTCCTGAACTTTGTTTTTGAACGCTTCGGGGTCATTGCTGATCAGAGTATTGGCTTCTTCATAACTTAGCCCTACAGGATAATACCCTCCAGACCACGGGTTATGCAATGATGTTTGATCAGATCCTAATTGAATGTAGATATTTTCATCATAAAAACGTTCCCAGATATCGACAACATTACCTTGATATGCAATAGAAACGATTTCTTTTTGATCGATTGCTTTTTGAACTCGGACTACCAAATCATTTAAATCATCATGGATTTCATCTACCCAGCCTTGCTCATGGCGTTTTTGAGCTGCTTTTGGGTTTACTTCTGCACATATGGTAATACAACCTGCAATATTTCCGGCTTTTGGCTGTGCACCACTCATTCCTCCTAATCCAGAAGTTAAAAAGATTTTACCAGCAGGAGTTTCTTCAGATTTTAATGTCTTTCTAAAAGCGTTCATTACGGTAATGGTAGTACCATGCACAATACCTTGAGGACCAATATACATATAGCTTCCTGCGGTCATTTGCCCGTATTGTGTTACCCCCAGAGCATTGTATTTTTCCCAATCATCGGGTTTTGAATAGTTAGGAATCATCATTCCGTTGGTTACCACAACTCTGGGTGCATCTTTTGAAGAAGGAAATAATCCCATAGGATGCCCCGAGTATATATGCAACGTTTGTGTTTCGGTCATTGTAGCCAGATACTGTATCGTTAATACATACTGTGCCCAATTTTGAAATACAGCTCCATTACCTCCATAGGTTATTAACTCGTATGGGTGCTGTGCAACTGCATGATCCAGGTTATTCTGAATCATAAGCATGATTCCTGCTGTTTGTTTTGTTTTTGCAGGATATTCATCTATAGGACGAGCATACATCACATATTCTGGCATAAAACGGTACATATAAATACGACCGAATGTATTTAGTTCGTCTAAAAACTCGCTGGCAAGTTCTTTATGCCAGTCTTTTGGGAAATAACGTAATGCGTTTTTAAGCGCTAGTTTTTTTTCTTCGTTAGAAAGAATTTGTTTTCTCTTTGGGGCACGGCTAATTTTAGAATCCAAAGATCTCTTTGGAGGCATTGTTTTAGGAATCCCTTGAAGTATTTGTTCTTTGAAATTCATATTTATTTTTTTTTAGCTTCATGGTTGTTACAGAATCGAATTCGATACAAACCATTGAAATTTGATTTTATACCATTTGTAGTTATACTAACTTTCCACGTTTCCATACCTGGGAAGGAACAAGTTTTCCCTGGTGATAAAAGATTTCGTGTACATGCTCTGTTTCAAACAGGTTAAAATCTGCAAGCATTCCAGAAACCAATCTTCCTCTATCGTCTAGGTTAAGTGCTGCTGCTGCTCTACAGGTAATTCCGGCAAGAACTTCGGCATTACTTAGTTTTTGAAATGTTCCCAGAATAGATGCCTGGGTTAGTAAATCACCCATTGGTGCCGAACCAGGGTTCCAGTCACTGGCAATAGCTAATGCTCCTCCGGCATCCAAAATTTTTCGGGCTGGAGTAAAATCACATCCTAATCCTATTGAAGCACCGGGTAGTGCAACCGAAATCACATTACTTTGAGCTAGCATTTGTATTTCATTCTCGGTACTGGCTTCTAAATGATCTGCACTAATAGCTCCTACTTTTACAGCTACTTCGCTACCTCCTGTGTTAAACTGATCTGCATGCACGGTAATATCAAATCCCATCTGTTTTGCTTTTTCAAAATAGGGATAGATATCAGAAGGGAGAAATGCTCCTTGCTCAACAAAAGCATCGATTCGGTTGGTGAGCTGTTCTTCTTTTAATACAGGAAAAAGAGTAGTACTCATCTCTTCGAGGTATGCTTTATGATCTCCATCAAAATCCTTAGGTAATATATGCCCGGCAAGACAGGTAGAGACTAAATCTGCTGCTGTACTACTATTTGCAGTTTTTATGGCGCGTAGCATTTTAAGCTCTTCTGTAACCGACAGTCCATATCCGCTTTTTACTTCTGCAGTTGTGATTCCTCTTTTTAATAGGGTATTCGCTCGTTTTATAACGCCGTCGGTAAGTGTTAGCTGTTCTGCCTTTCTGGTTTGTGTAACAGTATCCCAGATACCTCCACCGGCTTCGGCTATTTCTAAATAGGATCTTCCTGCATTTCGCATGGCATAATCATTGGCCCTGGATCCAGAAAAACAGATATGCGTATGAGCATCTATAAATCCGGGAGTACATACGTGATCGGTATGCAATTCTATGATTTCTGCATGTAATGCATGGGCCTTTTCTTTTAAATCAGAGAAAACTCCAATGGTGTGAATTTTTTCATCTTCAATAAGAATACCAGCGTTCTCAATAATTTCGAGATCCTGATCTTTTATTGCGCCTTTACTACCTGTTTTTTGTAATGGTATAAGTTGCGTGATCGGGCCTATTAATGTATATGTTGTCATATTATATTTTTTTCCTTTACATCGAGCTAAGGGAACTACTTAATTTTTGGACTAATATTTTTCAAATTCACTAGAAAACTGTGTTTCTAGAGATACCTGTTCTTTTAAGGATACTTGATTAGCAGTAGTAATTATAGTTTTGTTTTGGATGATTTTGATTCCTTTCTCTATATCATCTGCAAATACCCTGTCTTTATCTGCAAAAGATACGGTTTCTCGTACTTTTTTATGAATTTCATCTAGAATAGCTCCTGATTTTAACGGTTTTCTGTACTCGAATGCCTGAGCGGCAGTTAATAGCTCTATGGCTAGTATTTTTTCCAGATTTTCGATTACTCTTAGTGCTTTTCTACCACCAATTGATCCCATACTAACATGATCTTCCTGGCCAAGAGAAGTAGGAATACTATCTGCACTGGATGGAAAGCATAATCCTTTATTTTCACTTGCTAATGCAGCAGTGGTATATTGTAAAATCATATATCCAGAATTGATACCTGTATCTTTCATTAATAATTTAGGAACACCAGGAGAATTACCTTCTAATGAGAGATAAATTCTTCTATCCGAAATGTTACCCAGTTCTGAAGCTGCCAGACATGCATAATCGATAGCCATAGCTAGCGGTTGCCCATGAAAACTACCTCCGCTAATGGTTAGCTCTTCGTTGATTATTATTGGATTGTCGGTTACCGAGTTTAGCTCTACTTCGAGAAGTTCTTTTAAATGTAGCCATGCATTTCTTGATGCACCATGCACTTGCGGCATACAACGTAAAGAATAAGGATCCTGGACCCGATCACAATCGATATGATCTTCCATAATTTCAGAACCTTTTAATAAAGATTTTATTCTGGAAGCGACATGGATATTTCCTTTATATGGGCGTAATTGATGTAGTTCTTTAAAAAATGGTTTTACAGAACCTTGTAATCCCTCGATCATCATTGCTCCAATAATATCTGCTTGTGTAAGACAGCTATGTAATTTTGCAACTACCTGTACTGCATGTGCGGCAATAAATTGAGTTCCGTTGATTAGAGCTAATCCTTCTTTTGGACCAAGATCAAGAGGCTTTAAACCTGTGATGTTAAACAATTCTTGTGTAGTGATTATTTTATTTTGATATTCGACTTTCCCTAATCCCAGTAAAGGTAAAAACAGGTGAGAGAGCGGAGCCAAGTCTCCGGATGCTCCAACAGATCCCTGGCTGGGAACAATAGGTATGGCATCATTATTAATATGCCACAGAATTCTGTCTAATGTTTTTTCTGCAATACCAGAATATCCTTTTGCCAAAGATTGAATTTTAAGAATGAGCATGAGCTTAGCAATCTCAGTATCTATGGGGTCACCAACGCCTACACTATGACTTTGTAAGATGTTGCTTTGTAGGATATTGGTTTCTTCTTTAGATATTTTTGTAGTACAAAGTGGTCCAAAACCGGTATTAATGCCATATACAGGTTCTCCTTTTTCTACAATATTTTCTACTACCTGCTGACTTTTTTTTACGCTATTGCGAGAAGTTTCAGAGATAACCCCAGTGGTTTCTCCACGGGCAATTTGTATTGCTATACCTGCAGTTAGGTAGTCTTCTCCAAATGAAAAGTGGTTTGTTTTCGTTGACATATGCGTATTTCTATTTTTTTACTAAAATAATACCTATTTTTGATAATTAGAAATACTAATTTGATCATTAATTAATAACTATGGGTTATCAGATAGAGCTTCGACACTTCACTTATTTTATGGCAGTAGCCGAGGAGTTACATTTCAGAAAAGCTGCAGATCGACTGTTTATTTCCCAACCAGGATTAAGTAGACAAATTAAGCAAATGGAAGAAATAATTGGTGTTGCTCTTTTTGTGAGAAATAAAAGAAAGGTAACATTAACGGCAGCAGGGGTGTATCTTAAGAAGGAATTAGATTATATTTTTAATCATATTGATTTTACGATACGACAAACTCGTTTGATTGATCAGGGAAGTAATGGGGAGATTAGAATTGGTTTTTTGGGATCTGCTATGCAAACGGTTATTCCAGAACTATTGGTTATGGTTAATAAAGAGCTCCCAGATATACAGTTTAGTTTAGAAGAAATGTCTAATCATCTGCAGGTAGAAGCTGTAGAAAAAGATCAGTTAGATCTTGGTTTTGTACGATTAGCTCGTGTACCCGAAGGCATACAAAAAAAAACAGTTCATACAGATTCATTTTCTATGGTAGTACCACTAGAGCATCGACTTACTTCAGAAACTTTTAAAAGTATTGCGCAAGTATCAGAGGAGCATTTTATTTTGTTTTCTTCAGATTATAGTTCTTTATATTACGATAAAATCATGAGTATCTGCGAGGATAAAGGATTCACTCCCAAGGTAACACATAAGTCGGTACATGCGCAGACTATCTTTAAATTGGTAGAGAGTGGGTTAGGAGTTGCTATTGTTCCTACATCATTACAACAGGGCTTTGATCTGGGCGTAAAGTTTTTAGAGATTCCAAAAATACCTCAAAAGGCAATACTTTCTGTTATTTGGAAAAAAGACAATAGAAACCCTGCATTACAACAAATCTTGAAGTTTTTATAATAAAAGGCCACATGTAATATACATCTGACCTTTCTATAGTTTATATATATTTATTCGTTTGGCATAGAATAAAAGAACCGTTCTTCGGTAATTTTACCATCATTTACTTGATAGACACAAACTTCTTCTATTTGCATACGGCCTTGCTCTTTAAAGGTGCAATCCATTTTCATAGCACAGCTAAAATGATTTTCTGCAACTACGGGTTCAGATATTTCTCCGCCATGATACTCTTCGACAGAAGCATGCCAATCTTCACTTTTTTTAATCACAGCATCAATGCCCGAAGTCACTTCATTAGGCATTCCTGGCATTTCCTTACTTACTATATTCTGAGCGTATAATTCTTTAAGAGCTTGCATATTTTCTCCCTGGCGACAGAGTTCTACTAGACGTTTGGCCACTTCTTGTGTGTTCATGTTTTTTGATGTATTGGTTTATAAATGAATTGTGATACGGTAAATTACAAAAAAACGAGATTAGTAATTTTAAAAAAATGTTATAATTTTTTACCTAACCAACGGCTTTTTTATATACTGTAAGACAACGTTCTCGTGCCATTTTATGTTCTATCATAGGTTGTGGATACGTAAGCTCATTAATATCATTTACCCAAGTACGGATATAGGAAAGTTGCTTGTCGAATTTGGTGATTTGTGTAGTTGGATTAAAGATTCTAAAATAAGGGGCTGCATCAACACCAGAACCTGCCGCCCATTGCCAGTTGCCTACATTAGCAGACATATCGTAGTCTAGTAGTTTTTCTGCAAAATAGGCCTCACCCCACCGCCAGTCGATTAATAAATGCTTGCATAGAAAACTAGCAACCACCATGCGTACACGATTATGCATATATCCTGTTTGATTAAGCTGGCGCATCCCCGCATCTACCAGTGGATATCCCGTTTGGCCATTCATCCACTTTTCGAATTCTTGTTCGTTATTTCTCCATTCGATGCTATCATATTTGGGTTTAAAAGAAGAGCCCTTTGTATATGGGTAATGCCATAGGATTTGCATAAAAAACTCTCTCCAGATAAGCTCTGACCAAAATACCTGATTATCTTCTGCAATAGCTTTTTTGATAACCGATCGAATTCCTACTGTCCCAAAACGTAGATGAGGGCCTATTTTTGAAGTGCCATTTTCTTTTGACGGGAAATTTCGGGTCGCCTCATAGTTTTGAATAAGATGAGGTGAGATATCATAATCCGGAACTTTGATAGATGAGGTTACAAACCCCATTTCTTGTAATGTTACATTAGTGAGATCAGTATCCTTAACCAAATTGTTAAGATATAACTTTGTAGAGTGAATTTTTAATAAGGTGGGGTCAAATATTTCTTTCCACTTGTTTTTATAGGGGGTGTATACCACATATGGATTGCCATCTTTTTTTACAATTTCATCTTTTTCAAATATCACCTGATCTTTAAAAGTATGTAATTGAATGCTATGCTTTTGTAAAAGGTTATTGATTAGAGTATCTCTCTCTTTTGCATAGGGTTCGTAATCATGATTGGTGTATACCTGTTGTATTTCGTATTGAGAAATTAGGGTTTCAAAAACTGTTTTAGGAGTGCTGTAATAGAGGGATAAAGAACTTTTATATTGATGTTGAAGTGTTAACCTCATTTTTTGCAGTGTTTCAAAAATAAAGGTTACCCGGGCATCATTTTTTGGTAGATGACCCAAAATATGTGTATCAAAAATAAAAATGGGTAGGACCGGATATTTTCCTTTTAGTGCTTTAAGAAACCCTGTATTGTCATCTAATCTAAGATCTCTTCTAAACCAGAATACAGTGACTTTCTCTTTCATAAACTAGTGTACATTAAGAGTAGACATACCACCATCTACGCCTATAACCTGACCTGTAATCCAGCTACTATCATCACTTAACAAAAAACGTGCAATATTTGCGACATCTTCTGCTTGTCCTATACGTTTCATAGGATGACGATTATCCATAAGTTCTTTCTTTTTTTCATTACTTAATAATCCTTTAGCAAGAGGAGTATTTGTTAATGATGGTGCGATAACATTAACTCTAAATTTTGGAGCATATTCTGCAGCTAATGCTTTTGCAAATCCTTCTATTGCGCCTTTTGCAGCTGCAATGCTGGTATGAAAAGGCATTCCGACCTTTACGGCTACAGTACTAAAAAACACTAAACTTGCTTGTTCAGAATTTTTTAATTTCGGAAGTAGGGCGTGTATGATTTTGACCAAAAACATAAAATTGATCTGCATGTCTTCTTCAAATACTTTTGGAGTTAACATTTTGAAAGGCTTGAGATTAATGCTACCCGGGCAATATACAAAACCATCGATTCTTTCGGGAAGAACAGAAGTGTCGATTTCATCCTTTGATGCATCATAAGGTATATGAGTTACTTCTAAATTCCCCAGATTTTCTGAAGTTCTTGAGGCAATAAAAACGTTATACTCATTATATAGTTTTAGAGCAATTTCAAAACCAATTCCATGACTTCCACCTATAAGTAGAATATTTTTTCTCATTATTTAAGTTTTACACAAATATAATCTCATTATTTGCTTTGGTTTCTAATGTTCCGAATAATTCGATTAATTTCTTTTTGCGATATTCAAACACTTCTTTTAACCTTGGTTTTACCACAATAGGGTGGATTAATTGACCTAGTATCCCAAAGGGTATTTTGTAATCGATAATATCTTCCATTTCAATACCACCAGGAATTTCTTTGATAAAGTGTTTATGGTGCCATAATGAGTAGGGGCCAAATCGTTGTTCGTCTACAAAATATTTCTTATTCTTTACGTGTGTTATTTCTGTAATCCATTTTTTTTTGATTCCTGCGATTGGAGTAACACTATATTGTATGATCTGACCAGGGTACATTTTACGATCAGCACCTGATAAAACCTGAAATTTCATATATTCTGGCGTTATGATTTTTAGGTTTTTCGGATCCGAAAGAAATTCCCAGGCTTTTTCTATAGATATAGGAAGGTGTTGTTTCGTTTTTAATGTATAGATTTTCATAGCTTACAAAAGTATACTAGCAAAAATATAATTTTTTGTTTAACGAATGGTGTTTTTTGTTAAACGAAATAGTGATTAATGCTGTCAGAAAAAACTTTTTGCCCAAGCTTTTGCTTCTTCGAGAGTACTAAAAAATGCAAAGGATTTGCCAAATAATGGCTGTTCTATAATAGCTTTATCTCTTTCTTTATCATTACTAGATACAATTGCTAACCCTTTCATATTGTCTAATAAACCTTGTTTATATATATCTGGAGAGACTTTGTGCTCGTACTTACGATGGCTAATCATTATAAAATTCTTTGTTTCATAATGCTTTTTAAGTGTACCTCTTAGTATTGAAGCTTTATTAAGTGAAAATTCTACATTTTCATTAATAGTAAGTATAGCATATTGATCGTATAGGTCTATTTTACAAAATTCATTAGAAAAATGCTCCATTGGGGGATATGGGTATTGTTTATTAATTGTAAATATATGTTAAAAAGAATAACTTTTATAAAGTATAACACCAAAAAAATGGTTTATGGGGATAAAGTAATTGGTGATAAAATTTAAACGTTCTTAGATCTAATTTTGGTATTGATCCAGAATAAATAAATTAATTGCACTAAACCTAGTATCCAATATAATTGATATCTTATTTTGTAGATATCAAAAAACTTAACTTCGGAATCAGAAAATTTGACTATCATAAAAGTGATTGCAGGTATCGTAATCCCAAAAAAGACTATTACAAAGAAGATTGTTGCAAACCCAGTATTTTGTTTAATATTAAATTCTGTCGAGAATTTATATTTTCTATAATTTATATAAAATAGTAAAAGAAGAATTATAATATCTATGTATATCCAAAGCATGTTGGTGAGCTAATATTTCGTGTTAAATATAACAATTTTAAACAAAATATATTCTAACAGTCTGTACAACAGTTGTCTGGCTTTACTAGTTTACAGGTTAACACAGCCAATAGGGCACCTAGAATAGGAGCAATAAAATAAAGCCACTGGTGTTCCCAATGACCAGATAATAAAGCGGGCCCCAATGACCTGGCGGGGTTCATTGACGCATTAGTCATCGGGCCAGCAAACATAGCTTCGAGTAGTACAACTCCTCCAACTGCTATTCCGGCCATAGTACCCGTTTCTTTAGAGCCTGTAGAAACATTAATGATAACAACCATAAGAAAATAAGTGAGTAATGTCTCTAGAATGAATGCTCTTAGATCATCGAAAGCTGGTAGAGTACCACCAAGAAATTCACTTTCAGGAAATAAAAAGAGTAGAATACTACTAGCCACTATGGCACCAATACATTGAGCGATAATATACTTAGGTACTTCTTCCCATTCAAATTTTTTGGCGTATGCAAATGCAATAGTAACTGCAGGATTAAAATGTGCTCCGGATATTTCTCCAAAAGCATAAATCATTGCCATTACAATAAGCCCCCAGGTAATGGCAACACCAACATGAGTGACATCTCCGCCAGTAACTTCATTAATAGTCATAGCACCAGTACCACAAAATACCATACTAAAGGTTCCTATACTTTCGGATATATATTTTCTCATTACTTTTTTATAATGACCGCAAATATACTATTAGTTATTTTAAGTTTTTGTTAACTTTTAATGTATGTTGTAATCCTTATTTTCGTCATTAAGTAATTTAAACCAAACTAAACTAACTACAATGAAAAAGATCATCTTATTTCTTTCTATGGCTTTATTCTCTTTAGGAATTGAAGCTCAGGTAAAAGCACCACAACCAAGTCCTTCTTCTAAAATAGAGCAGGTTATTGGGTTGACAGATGTTTCTGTTGAATATTCTCGCCCTAGTATGCGAGGAAGAGCTATTTTCGGAAATTTAGTGCCTTATGATAAGCTATGGAGAACAGGAGCAAATAAAAATACTCAAATTACATTTAGTGATGATGTAAAAGTTGCAGGTAAAGAGTTAAAAAAAGGAACGTATGCAATTTATACAAAACCAGGTAAAGAAAATTGGGAAATAATTTTTTATAGTGATGCAAACAATTGGGGGACTCCACAAAAATGGGATGACACTAAAGTAGCAGCTACTGCAACTGTAAAAGCAAATACGATCCCTATGAATGTAGAAACATTTACAATCATGTTTAGTGATTTTAAAATGGATTCTGCAGTTATGAATTTTATTTGGGCAAACACAGAAGCTGCAGTTACAATAACAACCGCTGCAAAAGCACAAACTATTGCTAGTATCGAAAAAACTATGGCGGGACCAACCGATAGAGATCACTATCTGGCAGCTACTTTTTATAAAGATTCTGGAGATTTTGCAAAAGCAAAAGAGCACATTGATAAAGCGATATCGCTACGTAAAGAGCCTGCTTTTTGGTACCATAGACAACAATCTTTGATTTATTCTCTGGCCGGAGATAAAGATGGGGCAATAAAAGCAGCAAAAACTTCGTTAGAGTTAGCAGAGAAGGCAGGAAATGCCGACTATGTTAAAATGAATAAAGATTCCCTTGCAGAGTGGGGAGCCAAATAAACACTCTTTTTCACACACAAATCATAAAAGCGTTCCATTAGGAACGCTTTTTTGTTTACAAATAAGAATGCACTTTATTGCATTTTTATATAGTGTTATTTGTATTCATCAATTTTAAATTTCTTTTGTTTTTGTAAAGTTTCACCGTTCACTTGCTCAATAGAAATTATCCTTTTACATAATTTTAATTTGTTCGTTAGCTTTTCTATTTCAAGTTCTAATCTGATTTTTTTCTTTTTGTCAATTAAATCTTGATATGTGTATTTGGTAATTAGTTTATAATCCTCTTTTGACATATAAATGATAAAAGTAGAATCATTATCTGCTTTAAGGTAGATAAATGGACTTTTCACCAATCCGTGTTTTTCTAATAGTTCAATATGAGCTGTACTAGTTGAGTCTTCCTTTCTTAATCGGTCTATCCCTAGGCTATCTCTTAATTTAATATAGTTTTGATATAAACTGTCTGGTTGCCCATAAAAACTTCCAAGCTTTAGCCAAGTGTAATATAAATCTCCTTCTAAATTCGATTTTTTATTCGTATTAGTTTTGCATCCCAATAGAATTAGGAAACAGCTTGAAATTACTATTAATTTTTTCATTCGTTAATGTATAATTATCAATTTCAATTCATTTCTACACCAGTTTTTGATTTTTCCGTTTTTGTCAATTAATAAATAATACGTAACATTTTTTCTTTTATAGTTTTCCGATATAATTACATAAAAATGCTCAAAGCCAACTTTCTTATGATTAGGATGAAAATTTTTTAAATTAGGTAGCTATTACTTTTCGTTACTTAAACCACTATTACTTATATATTATTGTGCTTTTGTATATTTTTATTCTTGTGGAATTGGTAATTTATGTTGTCTTAAAAAAGATAATTTGTCCCAATATCCTCTTTGAAATTTAATTTTCCCATTTTCAATTTGAAAAAATCCGCAACCACGTAATCCTAAGGGATCTTTCCATTCTAATATTCCCCAGTCATTGTCTTCGAAAATATTTTCAATTATGCAATTCATACTCGCTTGATTGAATTCAGTCTTAAACATTTCTCGAATTGCAATTTTCCCAATAACTGGTTGATTGGTCACTTGATGATTAACTGCGTCATCATGATAAAATTCTGAAATCTTTTCAGCATTTCCATCATTAAACGTTTCTACCCATTTTTCTACTAATTCTTTAGGACTCATTTTACCGATTAGTTTGTTAGTATGAAGCACAACGGTCTTGTATATGAAAAATACGTCTTTTACAGAGACGGATTTTTCAGTTATTAGGTTTTGTTATTAAATAGGGGAGAACTCAAATATAGCGAAACCTGGCGTATTTTTTATATACGTTGTTGGCATTTCGTTTTTCAGGTCACATCATCTATTAGAATTTTATCATACGGTCTATTAAAGATGTATTTAATAGTAAAATCTTAATTTTTAGGAAAAACTCCATTGCCAAATTGACCAATACCAAACCTAAGGTTTTGCGTGTCTTTTGTATCCTGTTTATCTAATACTAAACCTAAAATAACTTTGTCAATTGGGTTTTGTCTATAACCAATAAGGCGTACCATAAACTTCGAGGTGTTTGATTCTTTTTGAAGTACGGCGAAACTTGATTTATCTGTTGATACACCTAAAGATTCAATGAATGAGAATATATCATCTAGGTTATTTAAACTGTTGACGTCAATACTAAATTCATTCGCTTTATTAATAATCCATGAATCTTTTTTCAATGCCTTTAAAATGGATGTTTCAGTGAAAACATCTTGAATTTCAACTTTTTCTTTAGTGACAAGATTAATTGTATTTATTTCTGACTGCATAGAGTTCCCGCAAGCTATCGAGCCGTATTCACTTTTCTCATAACTATAATAGTGCCCTAGCAAAGATAGTGGGTGATATAAAAATGTATAAGAAACGGGACACTCAGGAGTTTCCTCATTTTCAATAAGTTCTAATAATTGTTTGGTTCCGTTGTAAAGTTCCTGTTTTTTGTAATATGCTTTGTTATCGAAAATAGTTAACTCTGAATCACTATAAAGCTCTTCTCCTGTCGCTGCTTTATTATTAAATAAAACTAGGATTTCTTCAACGATAAGTCCTGCTTCTTTCAATAAATAGTGAGAGGAGGGGATAGGCTTGTCTCCCATAATTTGTTCAAATTGTTCTATAGGTAGTTGGTTGGTGGGTTTAAACTTTAATTGAAACTGAGTGTATTCAGGGTTGTTATATTTAAATACAGTGCCTGCTAGATCTCTGTCTATTTCAAAACCTCTAATTTGAAATTGTGTCCACAACATCTTTTCAACTTCTTCAATGGTACTTCCAATTCGCACACCTTCTTTTGTTTTAAAAGTAGAATTTCCCCCAGCTATTCTTACGTAAGAAATTTGATAGGGTTTTTCGGTCCAGTGAATATAAATATCATTTCCATCACCCAACCTTATATGCGTTACTTCCTGATTAAAAGGCGGATTTGTATGCTCAATAATTTGATTCTCTCGAAATAAGTTGCTTATATCGGTTGGTACTGTGTTGTGTTTTAATATTCCTACGTTTTTACCAGGATTGATAAGGCGGTCTTCTGAAACATCAATCTTTTTTAAAAAATTAGGATTTTCTTCTGGGCAATATTTTTCGCATTCGTAACAAGGCTGTATTAATTTTTCGTATTTGTTGAGATGTAATTCATTGGTGTATAGTTCGTAACTATCCTCATAGAGAAACTCAATGTTGAATTTTGTCCTGTCCTTTAGATATTCTACAATGACTAAATCGGTTTCTGGGTTTTCTTTTTCTTCGGTTTTTAAGGTAATTACTAAGGCTCCTGCATTGTTTATTTTAGCACTAATTATGGGGTAGGTGGTAATATCGTGCGACCCCTCAGAATTGAACACCCATTGCTCAGCATTCTTTTTAATACTATAACCAAATATTTCTCTATCACAGGGTTCGAAAATAAAATATGCTCCGTTTTCAAATTCGGTAACATTCGTCCATTTTTTAGGAATATCTGAAATATCAATATCGGTGATTATCTCTGTCTCAGTGCTTTTGCCAGACTCTTTTTCTATTGATTTATTTTCTGAAGTCTCTTTGCAGGCAACTAGTAAACTTAGTATGATTAATGATAAACATATTCTACGTATCATATGCAGTGATTTAATTCCTTAGTGATATTAATATATCGTTTTAATAATAAATAATCTTTTTTTATAGTATCGAAGTCAAGCGAAGATTGAGAAAAACACGGTTTAAAATAACTCTCATAATTTGTATAGTCACCTATGGCTATGTAGGGTTTTGAATTTACAATAGACAGATATACACTAGCACGCGTCTCTTGATAAAGTGCTACCAATTTAGCTCTCGTTTCTGGGTTTAATATTCGATGGGCTTCAGCTTCATCATTTCCATAAACAACAAATATCTTGTTAAAAATAACGTCCTCTACCTTTACCAAATCAGGTCGAAAAAGGTTATTTTCTTTAATCCACTCTCCTAATTTGCCCATAAAATTAGATGCGGAAACCGGAAGAACGTAGAGATCATGTTTACAAGGAAGTTTAAAATCAGCTTCATAGAAAATTCCTTTGAATAGTGTTTTTGTTTTTGGCCCGCCACCAGCACTGTCACTGGATGAAGCATGAACATTTGCAAAGCGAAATGCAGTTTGATTTAAATTGCCTTGAATTAAACCTTTACTTTGATAAAAACCTGGTTTTGTAGAGAGGATTCTACTCGCATTAAAAATATCTCTAGAAACGCCTTTAGTAGGAATATATGTTAAACTATTGTCAACCTTATGCATTAAAGTCCGAACAATTTTTTCTACATATTGTTCTTTAAAATTAGTTGCGTCTATATCTATTCGAAAAAAATAATGTATTCCAAATGCTGTAATTAGACATACTAGACAAAGAATTATTTGACTGTACTGAAAGAAAATCAAGTATATGGCTCCGATAATTAGAAGTAGCAATAGGAGTCTTACATTACGATTAAACTTGAAAGATTTTTTTCTCACACTTTCAAGAGACTTGTACTTGGGCTTTAATTGGTAGTCAAAAAAATCATTGAAATCTTTTTCTGTCATTACATAGTTTTTTTTGCAATAAAGTTCTTCTTAAATGAATGCCAACGTTTAGCTATGAATAGTACGGTGCAGAAAATCCGCGGATTTTCGTATCGATACAAGCCATAAGCTTTTGTTTTGTTTTTTATTTTGTCGTTTTAAAAAAGTCAAATTAAAAGATTTGGCGATGAATGTAAATATACACAAGCTTTAGAATTAAACACCAAAACACGTATTATTTATAGGTGTTGTTAGAGTTAGTTTTAATTAGGCTCAAAAATTAATGATATCTAATGTCAATTGAACCAATGAAAAAAGGAGTAATAAACCACCAGTGATTAGTTGCGAATTTGGCCACCATTTTTTGAGCTTTAAATTGTCATATTTTTTCGTGAATATCCACAATACTGTCATAAAAGGTAAAATCAATCCAATTGAAAATGCTATTAAAATTGGAATAATGCTTATTAAGTCATTATTTTCTGCATTTGTAATCATTAGGGTTCCTAATATAGGACCTGTGCTAGATATTGCTGATAAAGCAAGTTGAGTACTAAATATCAGTAAACCTAAAAAGCGAAAGAATTGCATCCAAGTCCCAAAATTTAGAAGTTGATATTTTTTGGTAAAAGAGCTTAAAAACCAAATTAAAAACAATATTCGAGAAGAATGAATTAAAATCCCATAACTCGAATCAAAACTTATTTCATTTAATAATCTGGAGGATATCAACTGTGTTAAAATATAAACAAATACAAGTGACGTTATAATTGTGTATAAAAGGATATTTATTTTGTGCTGTCTATTAGAGTTTTTTAGTTTTTCAAATATTAATGGAGTGATTATTAAATAAGGAAAAACTGCAGGGGTTAGTACTGCAATAACACCACTGATGAAAGCTATAAAGTATATATTCATTATTAATTTGAATTGATCAATTTTTTAATTAACCCTAACGGTTGGTGTAAGGATAGTTGTGTGGTTAAGCAACTAACTTAACAAAAATGAAATGAACTAGAGGAAAATCCTGCGAATTTTCCAAGTAGGCTAGAACCAAGCAATTATTTTTACACGTTGTTGTGTTTTAGTGCTTTTCATTATTAATCAATTCTTTTAATTCAGTCCACTTTTTATCCATAAAATGAAAATTCGGTAGTTTTAATTTCGATTCGATTTCGTTTGACTCGTATAAAATCCGATTCTTTTTTATTCCGATAATTTTATTTAATTCAATCCGTTTATTTCCATTTTCCAGATAGATATAGTTTTCGTCAAATTCTATTTCTGTCGGTTTGTTAAAAATTCGTTTTATCAGAATTAGCGCATAAATAACGAATAAAGAACAGAAAATAATTGCTCCGATTTTTTGTGTCCAAATGCTGTAAATCAGAAATCCAATTCCGCCAATAAGAATAATTCGGGCGATTATATATTGAGCATAATGCAAATTAGTATCAATTCGTTTTTTTGTCATTTTTTGTTTTAGCGCATTGTTTTCAGCATTAAACACAACAACAGAATATAGGACATATGTCCTATATTCTACGTATTTTTATTTACAAATCTAGAGGATTTATAATTAACTTAAAATTACCTATATCAATCTTGATATGATAAAAAGTATACCTCTATGCTTTTGTTTTTGAACAATAGAACTAAGCAAGAAATTCAATTTAATCGTAATGCAAACCTATTTTTTCTCTAACTGTATCTAACAGGTTGATTAACTGAAGACTTTTTTCGAAACTCATAATTGTACTTTCTATACGGTTTTGTAGCAACATTTCCTGTACATGAATGGCTTCATAGTTATAACCGTTGGTAGTCACCTTAAATTCTATATGTTCTGATTTTCCTTCTTTTTGGATGGTGATAGAAGATGGTTCGTGAAAACGACTATTGATAATGATAGATCCTTTTTCGAACTCTAGGATAGCGGTTGTATCGGTTTCTTTAGTAACAGCACTAAATAGCGAGGCTGTAACTCCATTTTTATACTGAAGCTGGATACTACAATCTTCATCAACTCCTGTTTTTCCTATAGTAGCCTGGGCATTTACTTCTTCGGGATATCCCAAAATGCTTAATGCAGCAAATAATGGATATATTCCTACATCGAGGAGACTTCCTCCTCCAAGTTTTTTGTTAAACACTCTTCCGTCGGGATCAAAAGGGGTTGTGAAACCAAAATCTGCTTTCAGCGTTTTTACTTTACCAAGCGCATTAGATGCAACAATATCTAAAACATAGGTGTAATGCGGAAGAAAATACGTCCATAGTGCTTCCATCAAAAATACCTTGTTCTTTTTTGCTAGCGCGATCATTTCTTCGACCTGGGTAGTATCTATAGCAAACGGTTTTTCGCATAGAACTGCCTTCTTATGGGTAAGGCACATCAACGTATTTTCATAGTGAAATACATGTGGCGTTGCAATATATATCACATCAATATCGGGATCCAGACTTAAGGTTTCATAGTTATCATAACAGGTCGAGGCGTGATGCTCCTTCCCAAACTCCTGAGCCTTTTTTAGATTCCTGCTTGCAACGGCATGAAGCCTTGCATTAGGAACCGATTTTAGGTCATTAGCAAACAGATGCGCTATTTTACCACAACCAATGATCCCCCATTTTATGATTTTTTCAACACTCATTAGGTTGTTATTTTGGGTTTAGATCCGATTAACGGTTGTATAAATATCGCGATAGTCATTACCAAAGCACATCCAAATAAATTAAGCCATAGATATGGCATCCAGTCATAATACCAGCCAAGAATAACAATTACCTGAGTAATAAGTGCTGCTACAAAGGTAGCGTTGCTATGTACAAATTTTATAAAGAAAGCTAATAAGAATATGCCTAGCACATTTCCATAAAAAATTGAACCAATAATATTTACCAATTGAATAAGATTGTCGAATAAATTGGCAAAACAGGCTACTATGATGGCCAATACACCCCATCCCAGAGTGAAAAATTTGGAAGCAGATACATAATGTTGATCACTTTTTTCTTCGGCTACATTTCGTTTGTATAAATCAATTGCAGTAGTTGATGCCAAAGCATTTAATTCTGAAGCTGTAGACGACATGGCAGCAGATAAGATAACAGCAAGGAGCAGACCGATAAGCCCTCTGGGTAGATTGTTTAAAATAAAATGAATAAATACATAATCTTTATCATTTGTCTCTACTGTTGTATCTGCTTTTTTAATTAATACTTTAGCAGCTTCACGGGTTTCTTTTTCTTTTTTGTTTAGCTCCTCAATTAAACTTTTATTACCTGATTCTTGATCTACCAGATAGCCTTTAATTACAGCATCTTTTGAGCTATGAATTTCTGCAAGTTTGTTTTCTAATGCTGTGTATTGTTCTGCATATTCTGTGTTAAGTATAGCTTCTTTTCCTTTTGGATTGAAATTTAAGGGAGACGCATTAAATTGGTAAAAAACAAATACCATCACCCCAACTAAGAGAATAAAAAACTGCATAGGTACTTTGAGCAATCCATTAAACAAAAGTCCTAGCTGACTTTCTTTTATAGATTTACCGGTTAAATACCGTTGTACCTGGCTTTGATCAGTACCAAAGTAGGAGAGGGCCAAAAATGTTCCTCCAATGATTCCACTCCAGAACGTATAACGATTATCGAGATCAAAGGAGAAGTCAAGGATTTCCATTTTTCCGCTGGCACCTGCAATATCTAGTGCTTTAGAAAAAGTAATTCCCTCTGGGAGGTAACTTATGATAATAAAAAAGGCAACCAACATACCAATAAAAATAATACCCATCTGTTGTTTCTGAGTAATATTAACTGCTTTTGTTCCTCCAGAAACAGTGTATATAATTACTAGTATACCTATGATGATATTTAAAGTAATTAGATCCCAACCTAGTACAGATGATAATATTATAGCTGGCGCAAAAATAGTAATCCCGGCAGCTAATCCTCTTTGAACCAAAAATAGAATAGCTGTTAAGCTTCTGGTTTTGAGATCGAATCGGCTTTCGAGATATTCATATGCTGTGTAGACATTTAGCTTATGATACATTGGTATAAAAACCATACAAATGACAACCATGGCAATAGGAACCCCAAAGTAGAATTGTACAAACCCCATACCGTCATGAAAAGCCTGGCCTGGAGCAGAAAGAAAAGTAATAGCACTTGCTTGTGTTGCCATCACCGATAGACCAATGGTCCACCAATGTGCATCATTACCTCCTCGAATATAATCTTTTACATTTTTACTGCCTTTGGTTTTCCAGGCACCATATAGTACTATAAATAGTAAGGTTCCTAGTAGTACGATCCAATCTATGGTTTGCATAAGTTGATTGATTAAATTAGTTTATTGATTGATGGTTGAGGTTGTTTTCTGTACAGAAGAATTATGAATAAGAAGTAGTGATAAAATAAAACAGTAGTATATAAACTGCATTAGCGATTAATACTGCACTATATAATTTTTTCCACTCTCTTTTTTCGTCTTTCTTTTCCATAATAAAAAATTGCTAGATTAGATATATTTGGTATTTATTTTCCTAAGGAAAGCATATTCGCAAAAAGTCGATATGCACCTGATACTCCCGCCGGAAACTCTCTAAAAAAACTAAGTCCGGTATACACATAATGTCCTTTACCATATTTGGCAATTAATAAGGGGCCTTTTTTTTCAGATTCTCCTTTATCATTGGCCGCCAAAATAGGGGTGTACTCTTTTGACCATTCATTAGGGAAATATAACCCTCTTTCCTGCACCCATCCTTTAAAATCATTAGCAGTAATTTTATTGGGTGAATTTAATACCTGATGCTCTGGAGCCAAAAAGGTAATTTTTGCATTTTCATCGGTTACCCGATCTCTGGATAATTTAAGGGGATATGGGCCTAAGTTATCAGTCACTTTTAATCTATGACTGGTATTGTATTGAATAATAAGGTTTCCTCCGTTTTTTACATACTCTAATAAGTATTGTTGTTTAAATTTTAACTGTTCTACAGTGTTATAAGCTCTAATCCCTACTACAATAGCATCAAAAGGTCGTAAGCTTTCTGTAGAAATAGATTCTGGATCAATTGTGGTTACTTTATACCCAATTTGCTGTAAACTTTCTGGCACTACATCTCCGGCACCTTCTATATACCCTATGTTTTCTCCTTTCTTTTTAATATCCAAACGCACAACTTTGGTCTCAGACGGTAATACTACAGTTTGGTAAGGGATATGGTCATAGTCAATAGTAATAACTTCTTTTGAGTATAGATTTCCATCGATTTCTATTTTTGGTGAAATATAACCTTCACTTTGAGTCTGAGGTGATGTAAGGGTAAAAATGATTGTTTTTTCTTCTCCTTTTTGAGAGAGATTAAAATTAATAGCAGCGGGAGTTACCTGCCAACCTTCTGGATGTACTAGTGCAACTTTTCCATTTAAGTTTGCTTTTCCGGCTTTTATAGTAACAGGAATTTGTTTTGAAGCACCATTAGCGTAGATAATTACTTTATCCTTAATACTTGCAGAAATAGTAGGAATGATCTCGAATGGTTTATATACTTCTCCTTTAACCGGGTCGTTTGTCTTGTAGACAACATCTTTAGAAAAAGGGATAGCAACTCCATCGATTACTACGGTAAACAAAGCTTTGATTTTATGATCTGTTTCTGGTCTTCCGATTAGTTTTTGATCACTAACATTATACATCCCGAGTGTACCTTTATTGTTAAGCCAATAAGGATTGGTAAAATCAAAATTAGATGGGATACTACCTTTAAATTCGAAATTATTTCGAATATTATTTTTTAGAACTTTTTCAGAAACATCATTAATATTAACAGCAGCAATTTTGATAGATTGCAGAGTTATGGTATTTGTACTTCTATTGATTGCTTCTACTTTTAGTGTAATTTCACTGCCTTTAGTAGTATTTGCTTCGGTTGCAACAGCTTCCAGATAAAGACCAGAAGCAGCAGTAATAATTTCCTGAATCTCTTTAGTTTTAACAGCTTTCCAATGTTTGTTTTCTAATTGTTGAATTAGTTGGTATGCTTTTACTAATCGAGGAATACTAGCAGATGGGTTCTTGAAATCAAAATCTTTTTCTACCTGATATAGGATATCACCAATAGCTTTACCTCCTTTAACACGATTCCATGAAGTGTCAATTCCTTCAAAAACATTCATTTTATCTTTTGGTAGATCCCCTTTGATGAGTTCTATATATTCACTTTGTTGTCCACGACTACCTGTACTACCAAATCCCTGAGATTTGTGCTGACTACGACTTAATGATGCTATTTCTGTGTTAGAAAGCCCTAGAGAGGGGTAATATGTTCCTGTATCAAACGCTAATAAATTGGTTTTATCTGCTTTTGCGAAATTTTCCCGACTACCATAAAACCACCAAGAAGTATTAAAGAATAGTCTTTTGGGTTGCCAGATTTCTGTATAGTTAAGCTGATCTGGGTATACTGTTTTATCTCCGGTTATATCAAAAGCTTCTACGCTTAACATTGCCGAAGAAGTATGATGACCATGAGTACTACCGGGAGTTCTATGATTAAAACGATTGATGATTACATCTGGTTTAAAATTTCGTATTGCCCAAACCACATCGCCCAGTACTTCTTTTTTATCCCAGATAGAAAGTGTTTCGTCGGGATGTTTGGAATATCCAAAGTCATTAGCACGTGTAAACAGTTGTTCTCCTCCATCAGTCCTACGAGCGGCTAATAATTCTTGAGTTCTGATTACGCCTAATAATTCTCTAATCTCGGGACCTATCAAATTTTGCCCACCATCTCCTCGGGTAAGGGATAAATATGCTGTTCTAGCTTTTACCTGATTAGACATATAGGATATAAGTCGGGTATTTTCATCATCAGGATGAGCTGCAACATACAATACAGATCCTAAAAAATTAAGTTTTTTTATAGCTTGATGAATTTCTGCTGCATTGGGTTTATTAGGTTGTTGTCCTTGTATAACATATGGAAATAGTATACCAAAACAGGCTATAAAAAATAATTTTCGCATAATTTCTGGGTGCAATTTTTAATTGAGTTTCTCCAAATATAAAAAGATAAAATTCTCAGAATTGTGGTTTAAGGATACTTTAACAGGAAGTCCTTATCAATTATCTTTTGAGTAGACAACTTTATACAACTACACTTCTTTTGGTGCTTTGGATCTATAAATTAGCCCTAATAACGATCCCAAAAGCACAGTTATGGCAATGGTAGGGGTGGGGCCAAAGATTAGTATACCAACTATTAACCCTAAAAGACCTCCTAAGGCACTGCCCAGAAATCTTCCGCTATTTCTTTTTTGTTGTATAACATAGATCATCGCTATAGAAAGTGTCATTCGCAATGCAGCTCCTACAATAGTTATATCTACAATACTTCTCCAAAACAGAGCTACTATAAAAGCAGCAATAACTGTAATAACAGTAGCATATCGTAAAGATTTTACTTTTTGTTCTTTTTTAGTAGTAGAAACAATATGAGAAGCCACGGCAAAAACAGAGGTGTCTGCAGTACTCATTAAACCTGCAAAAAAAAGGACTAGTAAAAGAGGTAGCCATGATTGTGCTATAAAATTCTGCATAGCATAAACAAATACGGTATCGGGATCTAAATCAGGATTTTGAATATAGGTATACAATCCAATTAAAAGCAATAGAAAAACAATACATAAAACAGGGATAATGGCAAGACTCAATCCTCTCTTTAATGATTTTTCATCTTTAGCGGCATAACAAAGCTGGTATCGATCTGCTAATCCAAAAACAGATAACCCCCCATATAAAACTAAACCTATAACGCTACCAATAGTCACATTTTTGTCTGTACTACTACTAAGGATCATACCAAAATCCTTACTATCAAACATGCCATAAATTAATATGCAGAGAAATACTATTATTATTACTGCCTGAAAAATATCAGTAACAATTACAGCTTTAAAACCAGAAAATAAAACATATACCATAACTACAATTGCTGTAATCAATAGTGCAGTTTCATAAGGAAGAATTTCGAAGAATGCAATGATCTTTGCACCACCTGCCAGGGATAATAATATCCAGAAAAACTGAACCACTATAGTTATAAAATTGGTAACAGTAGCTGTGTTTTTATTACTTGTCACAAAAGCAGGTAGATCTCCCTGTGTATAGAACTTACCCTGTTTAGATAACCTTTTTATTTTTGGCGCGGCCCAAAATGCAAATAAAAAATAACCAATTACAGACCCTAAAGACATGGCAAAAAGTCCCCAACCAAATTTATAGGCATAACCTGTATATGTAATTAAAGTACTGACCCCAATTGCACCTGCGAATTTAGAGAATAGAATGGCGTAAGCACTTTTGTTCCTTCCTCCTATAAGAAAATCTTCACTTGATGATGATCTGGATATATAGATCGACAAACCAATGATTAAGATGATGTAAGCACTTAGGTAAAGATAGATTTCCATACGGAGTTTATTTTTTTCTTTCTACAAATTCTAATTGATCAATACTTACATTAGTGGTAAAAACTCCGTAATTAACAATAGCTTTACCTTTTTCTATGGTGTCTATAGTACCTATAGATTTTCCATCAATCATTCGTACTCGATCACCAATTTTTAACGTTACTTTTGGTTTTGCTGCCTCGATCTTTTCTTCTTTCTTTTTTTCTTCCTTTTTCTTTTTACGAATTACCTGTACTTTTTCTATAACTTCTTTTACGACTTTTTTCTCTTTGTCTTTTTCTACTTTTCGTTGCTTAGGGCTTTGTTTTTTTCGTTTGGAGTTTTCTACCTCAACGATTTTTATGAATTCGTTAATTAGCTCTCTTTTTTTCTTATTGTTAAAGTATTTTTCGCTAAGATCATCAATTTTTTGACCCAGATAGATCATTCTTTGATTACTGTCATATAACTCCTGATAGCTTTCGAGCTTACGCTGAATACGCTGATTTGTCTTTTCTAAGCGTTCTTTTTCTTCTTCTGCTTTTTGTTCTTTGGTTTTGAGTCCAGCAGTAGTTTTTTGTAGTTTTGATCTTTCTTTTTGAAGATTAGCAATACTTTTATCAAAACGAATTTTACCGCGTTCTACTTTTTTCTTTGCTTTATTGATAAGGCTATACGGGATCCCATTTTTTTGAGCGACTTCAAAAGTAAAAGAACTTCCTGCTTCACCTAAGTGTAATTTAAATAGAGGTTCTAGTGTTTTTGAATCGAATAGCATATTGGCATTACTCATATTTGGTAACTCATTAGCCAACATTTTTAAATTAGCATAATGTGTTGTGATAATCCCAAAAGATGCTCTTTCATAGAATACCTCTAGAAAGGCTTCAGCTAGAGCTCCACCAAGTTCGGGATCACTACCTGTTCCAAACTCATCAATTAGAAATAGTGTTTTGTTATTACATTTCCGTAAGAAATAATTCATGTTTTTCAAACGATAACTGTATGTACTTAGATGGTTTTCTATAGATTGATTATCACCTATATCGGTAAGAATAACATCGAATAGACACATTCTACTGTACTCGTGTACAGGAATAAGCATTCCGCTTTGCAACATTATCTGTAGTAGTCCAATAGTTTTTAAGGTAATACTTTTTCCACCGGCATTAGGGCCTGATATAACAATAATTTGATTCTTCTCGTTTAATGTTATGGTCTGTGGGAAGGTTTTCTCTCCTTTTATTTTATTGGTGTGATATAATAATGGGTGATATGCATCTTTAAGTGTTAACTCTCTGTCTGTAGTGATTTTTGGTAACACAGCATTAAGTTGACCTGCGTATTTTGATTTTGCAGAAACAACATCGACATCACTTAAGTATTCTTGATAGTGCTCAAATAATTCGGTAAACGGACGTAATTTGTTAGTGAGTTCTTTTAGTATTTTTACGACTTCTTCTCGTTCTTCGTATTGAAGGTTACTGAGTTCACGACTAAATTGTAAAGTAGCTTCGGGTTCTATATAAACAATACTTCCGGTTTTAGAATTGCCCATAATAGCACCTTTTACTTTACGTCGGTACATGGCTGTTACTGCCAGAACTCTTCGGTTATCTACAACACTTTCTTTAATTTCATCCAGATAACCCAAGCTGTTATATCGAGATAAATCTTTTCCGAAACTTCCATTTAGTTTTCCCTGTACACTATGAATATCTTTTCGAAGACGTTGTAGCACAGGAGAAGCATTATCTTTAACCTCTCCGAATTTATCAATTACCATTTCGATTAGATGAATAACCTCTTTGGTAAATGTTACTCTAGAAGATGTTTGATGTAATGTAGGGTATAGCTCTGCGTTTTTTCTAAAAAAGTATAGTAAATCATTAGTAGTTGTACTAATAGAAATCAATCGTTTTAGATTTGAAGCTTCTAAAAATGTGTTTTCAATATTCAATAATTGAATTTCTTTATTAATACTATCGAATCCATGATTGGGTATACGAGCATCATTGAATAGTGAAGATTTATATTCGAATACTTCTTGTAAGGCAATATGAAGTTGCTCTTCGGTATCGAAGGGAGCAACTTGTAATGCTTTCAACTTACCAAAATCTGTATTGCACTGTTCTGCAATATGTTTCTGCACAGTATCAAATTCTAGATCGTCTAGTGTTTTTTTAGAAATACGAATCATACTTTTTTTTACCCTATTTTTGGGTTATATTCGGTCAGTTTTAGAACAGGGCAAAAGTACACAATTGCTATAATTTTTTGACATCTATATGAATGTAAATATTGAACCTTCTTGGAATCAGCAACTTAAAGAGGAATTTGACAAGCCATATTTTGCTTCATTAGTAGATTTTGTGAAAACAGAATATAAAAATAACACATGTTATCCAAGCGGAAATGAGATATTTTCTGCTTTTGATCATTGTAGTTTTGATGATGTTAAAGTAGTTGTGATTGGTCAGGATCCCTATCATGGAGTAGGGCAAGCCAATGGTTTGTGTTTTTCTGTTACTAATGGTATTGATATGCCTCCATCATTGATAAATATTTTTAAGGAAATTGAAACAGACTTAAAGTTACCTTTTCCTTCAAATGGAAATTTAGAGCGTTGGGCAAAACAAGGTGTTTTATTATTGAATGCTACGCTTACTGTTAGAGCGCATCAAGCTGGATCTCATCAAAATAAAGGATGGGAACAATTTACAGATGCAGTTATCCAAACGATATCAGATACAAAAAAGAATGTTATTTTTTTGTTGTGGGGTGGTTATGCTAAGAAAAAAGGAGCTAAGATAGATAGATCAAAACATCATGTTTTAACTAGTGGGCATCCTTCTCCACTAAGTGCTAACAGAGGGTATTGGTTTGGGAATAAGCATTTTAGTAAAACCAATTCATACTTGCTTGAAACGAATCAAACCGAAATAAATTGGTAAATATGCTTATGCCGCGTTAGGTATCTCAGAAGATTTCGACTTATCTGAAGACTGATCGGATACCGAGTTAATCTGAACTTTTTGTGTTTTTGATTTCTTTTTGTCTGTATCAACAGATTGCATGCTTAATTTAAGCAGAACAAAATTGAAGACAATAAGACTTGCGAGAATTATTAGAAAAGTTACCATAATAGATTTGTTAGTTAATCATTAGATGCAATGCACTTAAAAAGGTTGCGTATGCGCTAATAATTAGTTCATTTTATTGGGGGTAGGCTCGGCAAATGTACAAATTTTTTTATTTGTATAGACGCTTGCTATAGAGATATTTAAGAATTAAGTATTTGCTAAGAGTTTCCTCTGTGCGTTTTATATATTATATTTTTAACCTTAATTTTTTTAATATCCTTTATTAAGTAACGCTTTAGATTAGGATATCCCTACCCTATATTTTTACTTTTTTTAATTTATTATAGGTATATGCAGATCTTAGATGTCATAAATTAGTTTTTTGGGAGCTATTTTTTTGTTAATGATTTGTAGGTTAAATAAATAATCTTGAACCTCTATAAGTGTTTCTTTTTTAATAAGAGACTGGCTCCATTCTGTGTGTTGTAACCATTTCTGTATATCTTCTAATTGTTGATCATACCTATAAGCAAGAGTTCTATCTATACTAGGGATATGTTTAAAATCTGTAGTGGTAGTGTTTATAATATCTAGAATAGCTTTTATTTCTTCTTTTTTGGTATTGAGTATATCTTCTCTTACGGCTATAACAAAACATGGCCAGGGGGTGGGACAGTCTACAACTCGTCTAAAAACCCCATTGTCGACCAATGGTTTTGTAGTAAAATGTTCCCACATAAAATAATCAGCTTTCCCATTAGTTAATGCTTCAACTGCTCCATCCAGGTTTTTTACAACTTCAAATTGTAGGTGGGAGGTGTCCCAATTTTGGTTTTGGGCATTTACATAAGCCATTAAATGTGAACCAGATCCATATCTACTAATAGCAGCTTTTGTATTTTGAAGCTCAGAAAGATTGGTATAGTTAGAATGAACACTTACATGAATCCCCCATATAAGAGGTGTTTGAATATATGTTTGTACAATTTTACTAGGATTACCTGCAATAATATCTTTTACGATTCCTTCTGTAAGGATTATTGCCATGTCGATATCCTGATTTCTTAACGCTTCGCACATTGCTCCTGTACCACCAGGATATTCTGTCCATTCTAATTGTATATTGTTTTTTAGATAGCTTCCGTCTTCAATAGTTAAATGCCAGGGTAGATTGAAGTGCTCAGGAACACCACCTATTTTTATAGTATGCATGCTATCTGAAATTAATAAATGTGTATTTCATCGATTATTTATGTTTTTTAACGATAAAAATAAATGATTTTTGTATATTTGAATCATTATTACTTTAAAGAATTTTATATTTAAAAAGTTTTAACCCCAAATAAAAACAATATTGCTATGAAAAAGAATTTTTTAAAAAATAAAAATACATATGTAAAGGTTGCGAAGTTAAAAAATAATTCTCTAGAGAATGGTATCGTAGTCTTTATTGCAGTATTGTTGCTTACTAATTTATTAATTAGTCTTAAAATATTATTTGGTTAATATGTTTAGAAATAACTAATTATTAACCAAATAATAAAAAAAGAATGAGGACCTACACTCATTCTTTTTTATTTTATACACACTATTATTTATGGGTGATAACTTGCTATTTTGTCTAAAGTATATTTGATAAGCTTCTCTACGGTTTCTTTTGGGTTTTGACTAAACTCCCCGGTAGCACGATTAGCCACAATGGCATTCATGGATACAGCTTTGTGTCCTAGTAATTTTGCCAATCCGTATATACCAGCAGTTTCCATTTCCAAATTGGTTATTTTTTTATCCCCATATACAAAAGAGGCTATTTTTGTATTAAGTTCTTGATCTTGTAATGGTAACCTTAATACTCTTCCCTGTGGGCCATAAAAACCTACATTGGTCACTGTATGTCCTTTTTGAACAGTATTACTTAACATATGTTCTCCTAATTTTTTATCATATGCTACTGTATATGGCTTTGATTTATTTTGATCCAGATCTATATGTTTTGCCAAAGCCTCCGAAATTTCGGGTAATTGTACATGGAGACTTTTATAGAAATGTAAAAGGCTATCAAAACCAGTAGCAATTTCTGAAACCACAAAACTATCTATAGGAATATCTGGTTGTATGGATCCAGAAGTTCCTATGCGAATAATATGTAATGTGGTATGCTCTATTTTGTTTTTACGAGTGATAAGATCAATATTAACTAAGGCATCTAGTTCATTACAGACAATGTCTATATTATCGGTACCGATACCTGTAGAAATTACTGTAATTCTATGGCCTTTATAAATTCCTGTTTGTGTATGAAATTCTCGTTTACGAATTTTGCACTCGATAGTGTCAAAATATTGTGTTACCTGGTCAACCCGATCAGGATCCCCAACAGTTATTATCGTCTGGGCAAGATGTTCTGGTTTAAGGTTTAGATGGTAAATACTTCCATCTTTGTTAAGAATAAGTTCAGATTCGGCTATAGCCATATTACAATTTTAACAGTGTGTGTGTTTCATTATTATACAAGTAATCGTATTTTTTGACACCTCCATAATACCAATCGAGTATTTGTGTATTATAAAAGTTTTTTTTGTGTTGTAACGCTAGCTTTCCTCTTTCTGATAATACAAGTCTATCTTTTGTTTGATCCAAAAACTGAAAAAGCCTTGCAAGCACACGTTTCATTTGCATATCGCCATATCCATAATACCCTTGATACTCCAAAGCGTATCCCATAAGTTGTTTAATATTCTTGATATGATAATTATCTATCATTTCAAGAATATTATGTTCTAGGATATTAAGTCCGGTTAGCATGTTAGGAAAACGCTGCAAATGTGCTCTTAGGCATATAGACATATATTCGAAAGAAGAATCTCTTTTAATCTGTCCTGCCATTTTCTGAGGTTTTGATTCGCAGTATAATGTCCAGATATGAGAAGCAAATTCAAGGTCATCTACGGTTAATAAAACTTTCTTTTTATAATGTTCTTTTAGTTGTTTTTCAGATAATTCGCAAAGTCCAAATAGCTTTTTCTCGTGCTCAATTCTACCACTACAAACCAAATAAACAGGAATGTCTTTAATTCCTTTACGAAGTAATAAACTAATTGCGGCAATCATATTAATATGGCAGAATAAGTCATATTCAAACCATAGTATGATTTCGGTATAGTTCGTAAGGTTATCTACTTTTTTGAGTTGCGAAACAAATTTTTCTTCATAATCAGAAGAACCTATTCTATAGTATTTTTTCAGAAAAGCTTCTCGTATTTTGATAGCATCTTCTGTTTCTACTTCAATTTTGGTAGGCCCCTCGCAAAGCATTTCACGCCAGGTCATAAATTCTCCGGTAGCAAGATCTAACTCTTTCATTCTACGAGTTAGACTATCTCCGTTAGTAATATGTAATGTGTTTTTCCCCAAAATAGTTATTGATTTATTATCCTCCGACACGTTTTACTTTAAACCCTTTTTCTTTAAGAATATCCATAATTTGATCTCTATAATCACCTTGTATAATTATAGCATCATTTTTAAAACTACCACCAACACTTAAACGAGTTTTTAATTCTTTAGCGAGTTTTTTAAAATCTTCATCAGCACCAGTATATCCCTCGAGTATAGTGATGGGTTTTCCTTTTCGCTTTTCATATTTGCAAAGTATTGGATCATCCTGCATCCATATTTGACCTTGATCATCTTGTACGTTTTTTTCTTCCTCTTTTGGTTGATGATCAGGAAATAATTTTTTTAATTGATCTTGTAAATCCATACGGAGTTTATTTTTTTATTAATCCAATTTCTACAAGTCTTTGATGTAAGAATTCTCCAGCGGTAGTATCCTCATAGTGCTTAGGATTATCCTCTGTAATACACTCTTCTAAGCAATTTAGCTTCATATCACTTCTTGGGTGCATAAAGAAAGGAATAGAATATCTTGGTTTTCCCCATTGATCTTTAGGAGGATTTATTACTCGATGTATTGTAGATCGAAGTTTATTATTAGTATGTCGTTCTAGCATATCTCCAACATTAATAACCAGTTCATCCTCTTCTGGGAGCGCATCAATCCATTGTCCGTCTCTATGTTGCACTTGTAGTCCTCCTGTAGAAGCTCCCATTAACAATGTAATAAGGTTAATGTCTCCATGTGCTCCTGCTCTAACTGCACCTTTAGGTTCTTCTTTAATAGGAGGGTAGTGAATAGGGCGTAGGATACTATTACCATTACTTGCCCAATGATCAAAATAATGTTCATCAAGACCAATATGTATAGCTAATGCTCTAAGAACATATATTCCTGTCTTTTCTAACATTTTATAAGCTTCCATTCCTGTAGTGTTAAAGCCTTTCAATTCTTCAACAACAACATTATCTGGATATTCTTCAATTAAGTTGGCATCTGCATCTGGTTCTTGCCCAAAATGCCAAAACTCTTTAAGGTCTCCTTCTTTTTTACCCTTGGCATGTTCTTTACCAAAAGAAGTGTAGCCTCTTTGCCCACCTAATCCTTCGATTTCATACTTTTCTTTAGTAGTTGTAGGTAATGCGAAAAAATCTTTAATTTCCTTATATAAATCTTCTACAAGTTTGTCACTCAAAAAATGATTTTTCAATGCTACAAAGCCTATTTCTTCATAGGCTTTTCCTATTTCGTTGACAAATTTTTGTTTTCGTGAAGGGTCATTTGATAAAAAATCTGCCAAATCTACGCTTGGTATATTATTCATTAGTCTATTCATTTGTGTATTGAAGAACTAAAATAGGTGTATTTGACCGAAAACTCCTAATAGGACTTCAAATTTATTTATAGCTGCAAAATATCGGTCAAATTTGTTAATTATGGACTTCTAATCCTTAATTCATGGTAAATTTAACTAATTCATAGAATTGTTTAGGGTAAATTAACAACTACTTAATAATATTGTAATTGGGATGCGAGTTGTGAAGTAAAAATAAGTATTTTTACCTAACAAATTTTCTGCTATGGAGCACATTTCAAAGGAAAAAATAGAACTACATTTTGACCGAAAAGAATACAAAGATGATCAGCTGATCTCATTATACCTCAAAATGCTTAAACCCAGGCTTATTGAAGAGAAAATGCTTGTGTTATTACGACAAGGAAAAATATCTAAATGGTTTAGTGGTATTGGGCAAGAAGCAATATCTGTAGGGATAACAGCTGCTTTAGAAAACGAAGAATACATATTGCCAATGCATCGCAATTTGGGAGTATTTACAGCGCGAGACATTCCTTTATACCGATTGTTTAGTCAATGGCAAGGAAAAGCAAATGGGTTTACCAAAGGGCGTGATCGTTCTTTTCATTTCGGAACACAAGATTATAATATTGTAGGTATGATTTCTCACCTGGGACCACAAATGGGTATAGCGTGTGGTATCGCTATGGGGAATCTTTTAAAAAAGAACAATAAAGTTACTGCGGTTTTTACGGGAGAAGGAGGAACTAGTGAAGGAGATTTTCATGAAGCGCTTAATGTAGCTTCGGTATGGAGCTTACCAGTACTATTCTGTATAGAAAATAATGGTTACGGGTTATCTACTCCAACCAGCGAACAATATAATTGTAAACACCTTGCAGATCGAGGCTTAGGATATGGTATGGAGTCTCATATTATTGATGGAAATAATATATTAGAAGTATATGATAAGGTAAGCAAATTAGCCAAAAGTATTAGGATCAATCCTCGACCGGTTTTATTAGAGTTTAAAACGTTTAGAATGCGAGGGCATGAAGAAGCAAGTGGAACAAAGTATGTGCCTAAGGAATTAATGGAGCAGTGGAGTGTTAAAGATCCCATAAAAAACTATAAGAATTATCTGATAGATCAGGGGATAATTTCTGATGAAGATGATCGTGAAAAAAAATCCACTATAAAAAAGGAAATAGAATCCAATTGGGAGCGAGCAAATACTGAAGAAGCGATTGATGTTAATTTGGATAAAGAGTTAAATGATGTGTATACATCTTTTGATTATAAAGAAATAAAACCCGGTACCGATACAAAAGAACAAAGGTTGATCGATGCTATTTCTGATGGTCTAAAAGAAAGTATGCATCGGTATGATAAGCTTGTGATTATGGGGCAGGATATCGCAGAATATGGAGGAGTTTTTAAAATTACAGAAGGCTTTTTAGATGCATTCGGAAAAGAACGAGTACGAAATACTCCAATTTGTGAATCAGGAATTGTTTCTGCAGGGTATGGTCTGTCTATTAATGACTATAAGGCTGTTGTCGAAATGCAATTTGCAGATTTTGTGTCTTCAGGGTTTAACCCGATCGTTAATCTATTAGCAAAATCAAATTATCGATGGAGCCAATCGGCAGATGTTGTGATTAGAATGCCTTGTGGTGCAGGTGTTGCGGCAGGGCCGTTTCATAGTCAGACTAATGAAGCTTGGTTTACCAAAACACCAGGACTTAAAGTTGTCTATCCTGCATTTCCGTATGATGCAAAAGGTTTGCTAGCTACAGCAATAGAGGACCCTAATCCAGTATTGTTTTTTGAACATAAAGCACTATATAGAAGTATCCGCCAAGAGGTTCCCGAAGGGTATTATAATTTACCATTAGGTAAAGCTTCTGTGTTAAAGGAAGGAAAAGATATTACTGTCATAAGTTATGGAGCGGGTGTGCATTGGGCATTGGATGTGTTAGAAAAACATGCACACATCAATGCAGATCTTATTGATCTAAGAACATTGCAACCTTTGGATACAGATGCTATATATCAATCAGTGAAAAAAACCGGTAAAGTAATTATTTTGCAAGAAGACTCACTTTTTGGAGGTATAGCCTCGGATATTTCGGCATTAATTATGGAAAATTGCTTTACATCTCTTGATGCACCAGTAAAACGAGTAGCAAGTTTACAAACTCCGATTCCATTTGATACTAATCTTGAAACCCAATATTTAAGTAAAAACAGATTTGAAGAAGAATTGTTATTGCTATTAGAATTCTAGTTTTAATACAAGTTGTATTTATCCATAAATACTATACATAACCTTACGTTTATTTTTTTTTAACACATTGTAAAATTTTAGTTGCTAAAATTTTACAATGTGTTTTGTTTTTAATCACCTGTTTTTTAGGTAGTTAAAAACGAATATTCTGTTAATTAAGGACTTTTTAGGTTAACAAAATATTATAAATTTTAAATAGGGGTAAAATCCCCTTTAACATATGTTGTATGTTCTATAAGTAAATCTTAATTTCGCGCTGACTAAGCAAAAGCATGGTCTTTTAGACTAAAAAACAGGGGGTTAAAATATAATTCATGAACGCGAAACAACTAGAACATCTTCGTTCTTCAACAATATTAGTGACTGGTGCAGCAGGATTTATAGGGTCTAATCTTTGCGAAGCACTTTTAGAAATAGGAAGTACTGTAATAGGATTAGACAATTTTGCAACGGGGCACCAAAAAAATATCGATCCACTTTTAAAGAATTCTAACTTTACTTTTATTGAAGCAGATATTAGAAATCTTGACGATTGCCATAAAGCATGTAATGGGGTTGATTTTGTATTGCACCAGGCCGCATTAGGTTCTGTGCCAAGATCAATCAATGATCCTATTACGACTAACGATGTTAATGTAGGAGGATTTCTTAATATGCTGGTAGCCTCAAGAGATGCAGGGGTAAAACGTTTTATCTATGCTGCAAGCTCTTCGACATATGGTGATTCTGAAGCTTTGCCAAAAGTAGAAGAAAAAATAGGGAAACCATTATCACCCTATGCTATAACTAAATATGTTAACGAACTGTATGCTGATAATTTTAAAAGAACATATGATTTAGATACTGTAGGGTTACGATACTTTAATGTATTTGGTCGTAAACAAGATCCTAATGGGGCATATGCTGCAGTTATTCCAAAATTTGTAATGCAGTTTATGAAATATGAATCCCCGATAATTAATGGAGATGGCTTATTCTCAAGAGATTTCACTTATATTGATAATGTAATCCAAATGAACTTACTGGCGATAGTTTCTGATAATGAAGAAGCTATAAATAATGTTTATAATACAGCTTACGGAGAAAGAACAACGCTAAACGAATTAACGGTTTTGTTAAAAGAATATTTATCTACATATGACGCCGCTATTGCAGATGTAGATATTGTGTATGGGCCAGAACGTAAAGGTGATATACCACATTCTTTAGCATCTGTAGATAAAGCAAAAACACTTTTGGGGTATGCTCCAAAATTTGATATCAAATCAGGATTAAAAGAAGCCGTAAAATGGTATTGGAAGCATTTAAAATAGACTCCAAATTTCTAGTAAATAAAGAATAACTATGCAAAATATTAAGATTGCCATCATTGGATTAGGATATGTAGGGTTACCTCTAGCCAGATTATTTGCAACCAAATATCCCGTAATAGGTTTTGATATTAATGAAAAAAGAATCAAAGAATTACGTTCAGGAACCGATTCTACCTTAGAAGTAGAAGATGAGTTATTAAAATCAGTATTGAAAGATACTAATGATTTGGATAAAAACGGACTCTATTGTTCTTTTGATATAGAAGATATAAAAGGTTGTAATTATTATGTGATTACAGTGCCTACTCCGGTAGATAAAAATAACAGGCCAGATCTTACACCTTTGTATAAGTCTAGTGAAGCTGTTGGAAAAGTATTAAAAAAAGGAGATATTGTTATTTATGAATCTACTGTATATCCAGGAGTTACCGAAGAAGAATGTGTTCCTGTACTGGAGCAAATAAGTGGATTGAAATTTAATGAAGACTTTTTTGCAGGATACTCACCAGAGCGAATTAATCCGGGGGATAAAAAACACACAGTAGAGAAAATCCTAAAAGTTACAGCAGGATCTACTCCAGAGATTGGAAAAAAAGTAGATGATTTATATGCCTCTATTATTACTGCAGGGACTCATCTTGCACCAACCATAAAAGTGGCAGAAGCAGCAAAAGTTATCGAAAATTCGCAAAGAGATATTAATATCGCTTTTGTTAATGAGTTGGCTAAGATCTTTAACCTAATGGATATAGATACCAATGATGTATTAGAAGCAGCGGGAACCAAATGGAATTTCCTTCCTTTTAAACCAGGACTTGTAGGTGGTCATTGTATTGGTGTCGATCCATATTATTTGGCTCAACGTGCGCAAGAATTTGGATATCATCCAGAAATTATCTTAGCAGGACGTAGATTAAATGATAGTATGGGACAGTATGTATCATCAGAAGTGATTAAGCTTATGGTGAAACACGATATTCATATAAAAGGCGCTAAAGTATTGGTGCTTGGTGTAACGTTTAAAGAAAATTGCCCTGATGTGCGTAATACAAGGGCAGTTGATGTTATTAGACAATTAGGTGATTTTGGAACCCATGTTACTGTATATGACCCATGGGCAAATCCTGATGAAGTAATGCATGAATATAATCTGGAAACAACAATTGATTTACCAAAAGAAAAATATGATGCAGTAGTATTAACAGTTGCGCATAAAGAATTTTTAGATATAGATTTAAAATCTATGCTTTCACCAAACGGTATTCTATATGATGTTAAAGGGATATTGAAAGAAAAGGTACACGGAAGATTATAATAGAATAGTCAACTGGTAGCATAACAAAATAACAATTTAAGACCAATTATTTTGAGCCAATTAAAAAAAGGGGCATTACTAACTTACCTAAAGATTTTCCTTACTAATGTTATAGGTATTGTGATTACACCTTTGATCGTTAGTTATTTGGGAAAAGATGAATATGGTATATTTAATGCAATTGGAGCATTAATAGGTACCATTGCTCTTTTGGATTTTGGTCTTACCAATACAGTTGTTCGGTTTATAGCTAAATATAGAGCAGAGAAAGATAGAAAAGGAGAAGAAAATTTTTTAGCTACAGTTGGAATATTATATTTTGTTATTTCTTTACTCGTTATTATTCTCGGGATTATTTTCTATTTCTTTATAGACTCATACTTTACTAAGTTTAGTGCCGAAGAACTCAGAATAGCCAAAGTAATGTTTGTTATTTTGATTTTTAATCTGGCAATTCAACTTCCCGGAATGATCTTTACAGGAATCTGTAAAGGATATGAAGCATTTGTATTTCCAGAATCTGTTAGTGTTATCCGATATCTTCTAAGGTCGGTGACAGTAGTAGCTGTACTTTTTTTAGGAGGTCGTGCCATATCGTTGGTAATAGTCGATTCGGTATTTAATATTCTTACCATTTCGGTATCTGCTTATTACGTGATTAAAAAACTTAATGTACGATTTAAATTGCATAAGCTCTCTAAAGCATTTATCAAACAAATATTAAAATATTCTAGTTGGATTTTTGTGTTTTCTATTGTAGGGATGCTACAGTGGAAATCTGGTAGTTGGGTGCTGGGGGCTATGAGTGTACCAAAAGTTTTAGGTATTTATGGTATTGGAATCGCCCTTGGAACGTATTACGGAGCTTTTTCTACTGCAATATCCAGTGTTTTTTTACCTAGAGCAACACAAATGACAGTAAGAAATGCAACAGGAGAAGAGTTAACCGATATGATGATCAAGTTAGGTAGGTTATCTTTTATTGTGCTAATGTATGTACTTAGTGCCTTTATACTGTATGGAGAACAATTTATTAATTTATGGGTAGGAGGAGGAGAGTTAGAAACCGATGGTAAGTATAATACACAAGAATGTAGAGAGATATACAGTATTGCATTGATCATCATGATAGGATATACTTTGCCATTACTGCAAGCATTTGGGAATTCTATTCTCGAAGCAAAAAACAAATTGTCTTTTAAAGCAATTCTATACCTTGTGTTTATGATTTTAGGTGCTGTACTGGGAGGATTTCTGGCAATCAAATATAGTGCATTAGGAATGATTTCTGGGTTGGTTGCAGGATGGTTAGTCGTACAAAATGTGATGAATTTTTATTATCATAAAAAAATAGGCTTAAATATCTTTCGATTTTTTAAAGAACTATTTCATAAAACATTATTGGTCGTATTTGTTGTAATTTTTATCGGTTATTTTATTAATTATGTTCCTGGGGATGGCTGGTTGAATTTTGTGATAAAAGGAAGTATATATACTGTGATTTTTGGGATACTTATGTATTTTGTAGGAATGCTTAACTATGAGAGAGAATTATTTTCAAAACCAATAGCCGCAGTACTAAAACGAAAATAAATTGTAATGGGAAAACTAACACTTCATACAATATCATATTCTGACGAAGGCAAAAAAATTGTTTATGATTATTCTGCCGAGGTTAATGTCCAGAAATATTTGGTGCAAGATAAACCGCTTTACTCTACATATGGTATTGATGTAAGTAGTGTGCCAGATAGTATAGCAGTAATCCCGTTTTTGTCTAATATCATGCCTATTGCATGGTATGCAGGATTTACAGTTGAGGTAGAAGAAGTTGACGAAGATTTTTATAAAGCCTTAGAATTAGTACACAAAGAGTTTCTAAAGAGAGATTCATTACATACGGTAAAAGGTAAACTAGAAGCTAAAAAACTGGTTAAAAACAAAATCATAGGAGATAAATCATCTATGTTGTTTAGTGGCGGAGTAGATGCTTATGCTACGTACATAAGGATTTTTGAAAAGAAACCTGATCTGATAACAATTCATGGGGCCGATATTGAGATAGATGACCATTCTCAATGGGAAGATTTTACCAATTTTATTGAAACAGAGAAGCTATTAGAAAAAAATAATCAAGAATATATAGAAACAAATCTTAGAGAATTTTATACCTATCAGGTAGAACTCCTGCTTAAAGATATAGGGTGGTGGGGCAAAGTGCAACACGGTCTTGCTCTAATTGGTTCATTGGCACCATTGTCTTTTATCTACAAATATTCTTCTATCTACATTGCATCATCATATACAGATCATATTGATATTGATTGGGGGTCTACTCCAGAAATAGATGAAAAGATTACATGGGCAGGAGGAGTAAAAGTATTTCATGACGGATATGAACTAAAAAGGCAAGATAAAGTAGATTTGATAGCACAGTTTGCTTCGAATACTGATAATAAGTTTAAACTTAGAGTATGCTATTCTGAACTAAGAACAGAGTTTAATTGTAGTAATTGCGAAAAATGTTTTAGAACAATCTTAGGACTTATTTTAAATGGAAAGAATCCTAATGATTATGGTTTTAATGTTGATGAGACTGTATATGATAAGTTTTATCAAGTATTAGAAATTGGTTCGGGGAGCAAAGGAGTAAAATACTTTTGGTGGGAACTCATGGAGAAAGCAAAAAATACAGATCAGTTTTATGTTTTTAAGGATAAAGAAAAAGAAACTTCTCAAATCAATAAAATTAGAGATGGTAAGATCGATCAACTTTTAGAGCAAAAAATAAATACCTCTAACAAAGGAAAACAAAGGATTAGATTTATTATAAGAAATAAATTTCCCTGGTTACAAAAGTTATATAGAAAAATAAGATACTAAACAAAACAAAATTTAAACGTATGAAATACGGACTACTGACATATGTTGAGAATAAGCGGTTTTTTAATGTTGGAGACAATATTCAAAGTTTGGCCGCAAAACAATTTTTACCAAACATCGATATTTTTCTAAATAGAGAGAAATTAGGTGATTATAAAGGAGAGCCGGTAAAGCTTATCATGAATGGTTGGTTTACTCATAATACTCATAATTGGGTTCCATCAAAAGATATTGATCCAGTATTTGTTTCTTTTCATATGAACAATACAGCTGCACCTGCAATGCTTAGTGAAAAAGGAATTGCTTACCTAAAAAAACACGAACCCATTGGATGTAGAGATCAGTTTACTGCAGATACATTAAAAGCTAAAGGAATTGATGCCTATTTTACAGGTTGCTTAACCCTAACCTTAGATTCTTATAAGGTCGATGATAGTGAGCGTGGAGAGGATATCTATATTGTAGATCCTTTATATAGCTACCCCAGGCCTGAAAAAGTTTTTTATAGTGCTAAGCATACTATAAAAAATATCCTTAATGGTACTGCTTTTCAGTTAAACAAAAAGAATAAACATCTTAAGAATTTTATCAGTAAGGATGTTTTAGATAAAGCCGAATTCATAAATCAAGAACCACCTTCTAATCAATATTCTGATGAAGAAAAATTCGAAATGGCAGAAGCACTTTTACGTAAATATGCAAAAGCTAAATTGGTTATTACGTCTAGAATTCACTGTGCATTACCATGCTTAGCCTTAGGTACTCCCGTGATTTTTGTAAATGGCTTTGATAGCTTTGTAGATTCTTGCCGATTTGATGGGATTTTAGAACTCTTTAATCGAATTGATATCAATAGTAAAACAGGAGAGTTTACAACCAATTTTAATTTAGAAGGAAAAATAGATAAAAATACTTCAGTGCAGAACCTTGAAAAACATCATGAGTTAGCTAATGCATTAAAAGAAAAGGTAAGAAACCAATTAAATAAATAAATTTTCCAAAGGGGCTATGGACAAAAGTGTTAGTAATAAGATACGTATTCTTTCTTTCTATTCTATTTTTATGGTAGTGGTTTGCCATGCTTATAATTTAACGAATTTGAGCATCGAAACCAATAGAGAGGTAGTTTATTATATTGAATACTTATTTGCTTTAGAGTTATCGAACATCTTTATACCGATGTTCTTTTTTATCTCGGGTTTTCTTTTTTTTAGAAATCATGACCTATCGGTATTTACATTTAAAAGAAAGATTAAAAATAGATTTAAAACACTGGTGATTCCTTATTTTTTGTGGTGTGGATTGTGGTTTTTAATTGTATATGCTATCCAATTTATCCCCATACTGTCTCATTTTTTTGAAGAACCATTGCATCAAATGCCTTTATGGAAACAAGCGTGGCTGGCATTTGTTGATCCTATAAATTATACATTTTGGTTTATTAGAGAACTCATATTTTATATTTGGGTAACACCACTTATTTATCTGGCAATAAAATATTTAAAGTTTTATTTTTTAATTTTTTTATGCGCCTTACTCTTTTTAGAACAACCTAGCTTATTTTATGCTAATAATGTTTATTTATTTCAATACCTGGGATTATTTTCTTTTACCTGCGGAGCATATACTTCTATTACAAAACTTAACATAATATCAAATTTTAAGACATCAACACATATACTGTCGGTAGTTATCTGGGGTATATGTATTTTTCTTAATTTTTATGTTCGCGATGCTTATGAAGAAACAGATATGATTGCTATACTCTGTAAACGAATAACCATGTTTGTTGGGTTTTTTACAGTTTGGACAATGTATGATTTTATTAATAAAAGGTATGAACTTACAAATAAGCCACTTTATGGATATCGTTTTTTTATATATGCAGCTCATGGTGTAGCATTAACCTATTTTACTAAGATATATGTAAAATATATTGGAGAAAATGATATTATTTTATTGGGATTATTTTTTATAAGTTCTGTATTGGCAACCTTGGCTTGCGTATGGTGTGCAAAGTTGCTTCAAAAAACAACACCAAAAGTATATGCACTTTTAACAGGAAGTAGATAAATGATTAAACTACTCTACATAACTAATAAAACATTCGGCCCGGGAGGTTTAGAACGCGTATTATCTATTAAAGCCAGCTATCTGGCTGATCATTTAGATTATGAAGTGCATATCGTAACATTAGATCAGGAAGATGAAGAAATGTTTTATGACTTTAGTCCAAATATCATTCATCATGATATTGTTACTAGTAGCAATCCGATTCGATTTTTGCGAAGCTATGTAAAAGGACTTAGAAAAGTTGTAAAAGAGATTGATCCCGATGTAATCTCTGTATGTGACGATGGTTTAAAAGGGTTTTTAGTACCATTATTGATCGGGAAACCATGTTCGATGATTTATGAAAGACATGTGTCTAAAAATATCGAAATTAAAAGTGTTACCCCATCCTTGAAAAGTAGGATATTTACAAACCTGAAATTCAGACTTATGAATTTTGGAGGGAAAAAATATGATCATTTTGTAGTATTAACTAATGGAAATTTAAAAGAATGGAATTTTAAAAACCTTAAAGTAATTCCTAACCCATTGTCGTTCTATCCCGAAGGACAAAGTACATTAAATAATAAAAAAGTATTAGCTGTAGGCAAACAGAGTTACCAAAAAGGATACGATAGATTATTGCAAAGCTGGAAATTGGTTACAGATACATATCCCGATTGGACATTAGATATTTATGGAACCATCAATGCAAATGAAAGGTTAGATAAAATAGCCAGTGATCTAAAAATAACAGAAAAAATAAATTTTTACGAACCCGTAAGAAATATAGCCGACAAATATCAGGAAGCTTCAATTTATGTAATGTCTTCCAGATATGAAGGTTTTGGAATGGTTTTAACCGAAGCAATGGCGTATGGTGTTCCTTGTGTCTCCTTTGATTGTCCTCATGGGCCATCGGATATTATTTCAGATAAAGAAAATGGTATTTTGATTGAAAAAGATAATATCGAGGATTTTGCAGAAGGTATTATGTTTTTGATACATAATGTAGAAGATAGAAAAAGAATGGGTGATAAAGCCCGAAATTCAGTAAAACGATATCTCCCAGAATCTGTTGTAAACGAATGGGATCAGTTGTTTGTTAATCTAATACGTAAGAATTAATGAAAAATATTTTACTAATCATACCGTATGGCGGTGTTGGAGGGATGGAAAGATTAGCATTTTCTTTTTATAACTTTTATAAAAAAGAAGGACATTTTGTAAAAGCGGTAAAATTTATAAAACTCCAAAATGATATCATTAATTTTGATGAAGACGAGTTGTATTTTTCAGATCGTGATTTTAGCGAAATGTCAAAAGCCGAACGATTAAAATTCTATGTTTCGATTCCTTATAAACTTAGAAAAGTAATCAAAAAACATAAAATCACACATTCGATTGCATTTGGTGCTATGCCCAATGTCTATAGTTCATTAACTTTTACCAAAGATTATAAGGTAGCCAGTATTCACGCATTAAAAAGTGTAGAACTTAGTAACAATTCTTTGCTAAGTAAAATGACCAGATTTGGTTATAAGTATACCTATAAGAATTTAGATAAAGTAGTTTGTATTAGTAATGCGATTAAAGAGGATTTAATCGAAAAATGTGATTTTAAATTTGCTGATAAATTAACGGTTATATATAATCCTCATGACGTCGATGAAATACAAAAACGATCGTTAGAAGATATTACAGAAGAAAATGAAGTAGCATTATTAGCATCAAATTCTGTGCTTTTTATAGGAAGATTATCTACGCAAAAGTCCCCGTGGCACTTGATAAAAGCATTTTCTTTGGTGATAAAAAATATACCAGATGCAAAACTCATTTTTATTGGTGATGGAGATGCAGGAGTGTTAAAACACCTTGAGAACTTAATCGATAGCTTTGATATAAATGAGCATATAAGTTTCTTAGGAAGAAAAAAGAATCCCTATAAATATTTAGCTAACGCAAAAATGTTAGCGTTGGCTTCTCATTATGAAGGTACTCCTAATGTAATTGTAGAAGCAATGTGTTTAGCTACTCCGGTTGTTTCTTCTTGTTGCACGTATGGTATTGTAGAGTTGATGAGTCTTCATGCTCAAAAAATTGAAGATAAAATGGTAGAAGTAGAAGCCGGAATAATTACTCCAAACCTATACAAAGGTAAGCTTGGGATTCCTTTAACCGATGATGAATTTATCGATGAGGAATATGTACTTGCAGAAGCTATAGAATTAGTGCTAAAATCTCCTAAGTACAAACAAAATTTAGAAGCTAAAAAAAATGAATTATTAATAAAATTTAATTTAGAAAGAGTAGCTAACGAGTATTTGAGTTAAGACAACAACAGTATAACAGAACCACTGTAATGTTATTATTAACCTAATAATAAATTGAAATGAATTTAGTTTTTGACATACAAAAATCTATAGAAAATAATTATAATAATAATGCTTTTTACTTCGGTGATACTTATTATAATTATAAAGATTTTGCTCAGGTAATATCAGATATAAGAAAAGAGATTCAATCCTCAATAAAAGAAAACGAAATTAATATAGGGTTAATTACTAATGATGATATTCAAACCTATGCTTCAATAATTGCTTTGTGGATGGAAGGAAAAGCCTATGTACCTCTAAATCCAGAATTTCCTATTAGCAGAAATAATGCGGTTATCGATCAAGCAGATATTAAAACTATTCTTGATTCTTCAGAGACCAAAGTCTTTACCGATTTTAATGTTATTCTTACCCAAAAATGTAATACTTCTGAAATTGACTTAACACCTGTAGAAGTGACTAAGGATGATCTTGGGTATATATTCTTTACTTCTGGTACAACAGGAACCCCAAAAGGAGTTCCCATTACTTTTGAGAATCTATCTGGTTTTATGGATGCATTCTGGGAATTAAATTATACCATAACAGATACAGATAGGTGCTTACAAATGTTTGAGTTAACATTTGATTTATCGGTAGTATCATACTTGGCCCCAATACTTAAAGGAGCCTGTATATACACAATACCAAAAGACGAAATTAAGTACAGCTATATATTTGAATTAATGGAAGATCATGAGCTAACTTTTGCATTAATGGTTCCTTCTATACTTCATTACTTAAGACCTTATTTTGATGAAATCGATTGTCCGGCTATGAAATACAGCCTTTTTTGCGGAGAAGCTTTACCCTTAGATGTCACCGAAGAATGGAGTAAATGTGTCCCAAATGCTACAATTGCTAATGTATATGGCCCTACAGAATGTACTATATTTTGTACCGATTATACTTATATAAGAAATGGGGATAACAAAACGCATAATGGCGTTTTGACGATTGGTAAGGATATGAAGAATACCAAAACTATTATTGTCGATGACGATAATAACGAAGTGAGAGAAGGAGAAAATGGAGAGTTATGCTTAAGTGGTATACAGCTAACTCCTGGATATTGGAAAAATGAAAAAAAGAATAAAGAAGTTTTTTTTACCAAAGAATATCGCGGAGAAAAAACAAGGTTTTATAGAACAGGAGATTTGTGTACTGTAGATAGTGATGGAGATATACTATATTTGGGAAGAGTTGATTTTCAAGCTAAGATTCAGGGGTTTAGAGTAGAATTGTCAGAAATTGAATTTCACGCTAAAGCAGCTTTAGATAAATTAAATGTCGTAGCCATTGCTTTTACAAATAGTATTCAGAATACAGAAATTGGATTGGTAATAGAGACTACAGAATTTGAAACAAAACAACTGTTGGATGATTTAAAAACTAAACTTCCACAGTATATGGTTCCTACGCAGATCAAATTTATTGATAGCTTTCCTTTAAATACAAATGGAAAGACAGATAGAAAAAAATTAAATAAACTATTCAGCTAACATTAGAGAGCTAATTATATTATTATGGAAGTAGATGTAATAAAGAGTAAAATAAGTGATGCATTGGTGTCTATATTAGAACATGATAACTTTGAGTTGCATGATGAGTTAACAGCAAAAGATGTAGATGGTTGGGATTCTCTATCGCATATGATGATTATCACCAAAATCGAAGAAGAATTTAGTATTCGGTTTAAGCTAAGAGATCTTAATAAACTAAAAAATTTGGGTTCACTAGTTTCGGTAATTCAAAATAAAATTTAAGTTATAAAAAGTGGTTTTTAATTCATTAGATTTTGTTGTCTTTATAATTCCGGTATTTTTATTATACTGGTTGGTTTTTAATAGATCCAAAGTATATCAGAACATTTTTTTGTTAGGAGCAAGTTTGTTTTTTTATACCTGGGCAGATTGGAGGTTTTTGGTACTATTAATAGGTAGCACACTTATTAATTATTATTTGGGATTAAAAATCTTTCGCACTCCTGAAGATCGTAAAAAAAGCATTTTCTTATATATCGGTTTAGTATTTAATGTTGGGCTTTTGCTATATTTTAAATATTTTAATTTTTTCTATGAAGGGTTTTATGAAATTCTAAATGTTTTTGGAAGTGAATCGACATATAATTCCCTGGTAATATTACTGCCATTAGGGATTAGTTTTTTTACATTTCAGACTCTTGGATATCTAATAGATGTTTATAATGAAGAAATAGAACCAAGTGAAAATCTTTTAGAGTTTTCTGTATTTGTAACATTTTTTCCTAAAATTCTTTCTGGTCCTATAGAAAGAGCGTCGAGTTTAATTCCGCAAATTCAAGAAAAAAGAGTTATATCATATCAAGTTTCAGTAGATGGATTACGCCAAATATTATGGGGTTTATTTGCTAAAATTGTCGTTGCAGAAAATTGTGCATTAATAGTCAATCCGATTTTTAATAATTACGAAAATGAGTCTGGGAGTACATTACTGTTAGGAACTTTTTTCTATGCGATACAGTTATATGCCGATTTTTCTGGGTACTCTAATATGGCGATAGGTGTTTCTAAGCTATTCGGAATACAATTAATGCGTAATTTTTCTACTCCGTTTTTTTCGACGAATATTAGCGATTTTTGGAGAAAATGGCATATGTCATTAACAACATGGATGATGGATTATGTGTTTACTCCATTATCATTTACCTTAAGAAGACATCAAAAAAAGGGATTGATCATATCTATAATTACCACGTTTGTTTTAGTTGGTTTTTGGCATGGTGCTAATTGGACATTTGTTGTTTACGGATTATTACACGGTATTTATTTTGTGCCATTAGTGTTTTCGGGTAAAATGAATACATCAGAAATTGTTGCAAAAGGAAAAATGCTTCCCTCTATAAAAGAAATTATTAAAATGATCCTTTTGTTTGTTTTAATTATGCTTACCGATGTTTTTTTCAGAGTAGAAAGTGTTTCTGTAGGATTTGAGTATCTGCAAGGGATTTTTTCTTTAAGTATTATCGATGTACCATCTGTGTTATTTACGTCTACTACATTAATCACCACCGCATTAGTTGGTTTTTTTATGTTGATAGAATGGGTAAACAGAGAAAAGAAACATGATTTTGAGATAGGTAATTATAATATTTATCTTAGATGGATTTCTTATGTATCCATTTTTGTTTTGATATTAATTTTTGGAAAAAGTGCTGAAACATTTATATACTTTCAATTTTAAATGATTATGAAACGATTACTTTTAAAGTTGTGTCTTTTCTTTATTTGCTGTCTGGCAATAACCACTTTTGTGTTAGTACAATATGGGGGGAATGTAGATTATTTTTATCAAAAATTTACTACTCCAAAAGCTGTATCTATGGTGATAGGAGATTCTAGAAGTATGCAGGGTATACAACCAAGAGTGATAAACAAAAGGCTGAAAGAATTAAAATATGAATTACCCATTTTTAATTATAGTTTGACAATTGCAGAAACTCCGATTGGCCCTTTATATAATAAAAGTATAGAAAAGAAATTAGATGAAACTTCAGAAAATGGAGTTTTTATTATTTCGGTTACACCGTGGATGTTTGGATCTGATAAGGATAATGATAATAATAATGGAGAATTTAGAGAAGCAGATAGACCACCTCATAATATGAGATTTGTTAACATGAATCCTAATTATGAATACCTTTTTAAAAATTTAACTTATTTTCATTTTAAAGCGCTTTTTAGAAAAACATCAACAATGCATAAAGACGGGTGGCTTGAAGAAAATAACTTACCCACAAATCCAAAAGTTTTTGATGAATGGAAGAAAAGACAAGGAAGATTATTTGATAAAATGATAAGAAATTATGAAGTTTCTTCTTTGCGATTAAACAGTTTGGATGTTTTAATTAAAAAGTTAAAGAAACATGGTAATGTTTATATGGTACGTATGCCTATTGATCTTGATTTTGTAGCTGTAGAGAATTCGTTTTATAAAAACTTTGATAAGGATATGAGTACCGTAGCAATATCTAATCAAATAGAGTACTTTAATTTTAATGTATCGAGTACACATACAAATTTTAAAACCTATGACGGTCACCATCTGGATAAGCATGGAGGTTTAGAGTTTACTAATATACTTTGTGATTCTATAATAAGAAGTGCAAACACTGTAAAATAAGATAGTATATGAAATCAATACTTATAGCCATTTATAAAATATTTCTTATTCCACACATATTTGTATACAAATTGAGTAAAAATAGAAATAAGATTGATATGGATATAGAGCGGTGGGCCTCTGTAAAAGGAATGAATATGAGTAAAAATGCCCTACTTCTTGATTTTTTGGCAAATTCACCCGATTTTAGAACTATATTTTATTTTAGGACAAGAAGTCTGGTATCACATATTCTTAACCTATATTGTAGAAAACAGAAAAATTTTATTATAGATATTACTACCAAACTGGGAGGAGGAGTTATTACAGGACATCCATATTGTACAATCCTAAACGCCGATGCGATAGGGGATAATTTCTATGTAAATCATTTGGTAACCATCGGAGAGGAAAAAGGGAAAAGGCCTACAATAGGTAATAATGTATCTATTTACACAGGAGCAATTGTAATAGGAGATATTACTATAGGAGATAACTGTGTTATTGGAGCTGGTAGCGTTGTTACCAAGAGTATACCTGATAACTGTACGGCAGTGGGTAATCCTGCTAGAATACTGGATAAGAAGTAAGAAGTTATGAAACAAACAATAAAATAAGAGAGTATGTTTGATTTTATTCCAGTAGAGCAATATTTTCCGGTATATATAAATTTATTTCTTTTTCTGGTTCTATTTACTCTTTTACATACTCGTCTATTAAAAATGGATGATCCCAAAAATCTTGGATTTATTAATATAGCTGGTTTCGTGTTAATGGCATATATAATTTTATATATGGGGCAAAGACCATTAAGCGGTAAGTTTTTTGGTGATATGAGAACGTATACCAGGTATTTTAATTACTATAGATTAGGAGGAGTAGTAACATCGGATACCGATGTGCTTTTTCACCTATATATGAAAAGTCTGTCTTATGTGGCTTCTTCTCGTACATTTTTTACTGTCACAGCAGCAATATATGTATTACCCTTATATAGAATTTCTAAGCAACTTTTTAAGGAATATTGGTATTACGCGTTTTTAATGTTTGCGGTTTCTTTCTCTTTTTATACGTATGGAGTAAATGGTATTAGAAATGGAGCTGCTACATCTTTATTTTTATTAGGAATAAGTTTTAGAAAAAATACGATAGTTATGATACTTTGCTTTTTGTTATCGGTTTCTTTTCATAAAACGATGTCACTACCTATAATAGCTTTTACCATAACAAGATTCTATAATGATCCCAAAGTGTTTCTAAAAGGATGGTTAGCCTGTATTCCACTTTCATTGGCAATGGGAGGTTTTTGGGTGTCTATTTTTAGTAGTCTGGGATTTGATGATAGACTATCTGATTATTTAACAGCTCAAGCAGAAGAAGGTACTTTTGCCAGTACCGGTTTTCGCTGGGATTTTTTATTTCATAGCGCATTTGCAGTTTTTGCAGGATGGTATGTTATTTATAAGAAAAATTTTGAAGACCCCTTTTATTTTAGACTTCTAAATACTTATCTAATTTGTAATGGATTTTGGATTCTGGTAATCAAAGCAAATTACTCTAATAGATTTGCTTATTTATCATGGTTTATGATGGGATTAGTAGTCATTTACCCATTTCTTAAACAACGATTTTTTAAAGATCATCATTTTATGATAGGAAAAATAACACTTGTTTATTTTATGTTTACCTATGCTATGTATTACGTATATTCTGGATAACAAATTAACCAATAAAAAGTATGAAATGAGCCATGACAATCAATGTTGATACCAACCAAAATGTTCAATGGCGAATTCCATCTGACAACTAATAAACAATAAAAAAGAACAGATGAAAACGATTACAGTATTTACTCCTACATATAACAGAGCATATTGCTTACATAAGTGCTATGAAAGCCTTATAAAACAATCAAATCAAGATTTTGTATGGCTAATTATTGATGACGGCTCTTCTGATGATACCAAAGAATTGGTAGCGTCCTGGATTAATGAAAACAAGATAGATATACAGTATCATTATCAAAAAAATCTGGGAATGCATGGGGGGCATAATGCTGCCTATAGACTTATTGAAACCACACTTAATGTTTGTATTGATAGTGATGACTTTGTGGGAGAGGAAGCAATTCAAAAAATACTTGATTCCTGGGAAGTCATTAAAGATAAACCAGAATATGCGGGTTTGGTTGGATTAGATGCAGATGAAAGTGGAACTATTATCGGAACCAAAATCCCTGAAGGAGTCAAAGAGACAACATTGTACGAATTGTATAATACTCATAAAGTATTGGGGGATAAAAAGCTGGTATATAGAACCGAAGTAGTCAAAAAATACCCTCCATATCCAATTTTTGAAGGAGAACGTTTTGTCCCGCTGGGATATTTATATCAATTGATCGATCAGGATTATAAGCTATTACCAGTTAACGAAGTTTTTTGTGTTGTAGAATATATGGTTGATGGTTCTAGTATGAACATGTTAAAACAATATCGACGACACCCCAGAGGTTTTGCATTTTCAAGAAAGAGCAGAATGCAATTGGCAACAAACTTTAAGGATAAATTTAAAAATGCAATTCATTATGTATCAAGCTCATTGTTTATTAAGAATGGCTCATTTTTAAAAGAATCTCCAAAAAAAATAACCACGATTCTCGCAATTCCTTTCGGAATAGTACTAAATCTATATATAAGATATAAAACTAAAGAAGGAATTTAATGGGGCCAATTAGAGTATTACAGATTTTTACTATTATGAATCGGGGAGGAGCAGAATCCATGATCATGAACTATTATCGTAATATAGATAGAGATAAAGTTCAGTTTGACTTTTTGGTGCATAGAAAAGGAAAAGCGGCTTTTGATGATGAAATCAAAAGCTTAGGAGGAAATATCTATATCATGGATCCAATTAATCCTTTTTTTCCAAAAGAATATTATGATAAACTCAGAACATTTTTTAATGAACATAAAGGATATACGATAGTACATTCTCATCTAAACACATTTAGTAGTTTTCCTCTAAAAATAGCAAAAGAGTTTAATATCCCTTGTAGAATTGCCCACGCACATACTGCGTTTGAAAATATTAAACTTAGAAATTTTGTACCTAACAAAGAAAACGTAACAGAAACGGTAAAAAAACTCATAAAATTTAGGTTAAGAAAAAAGGTGAGTACCTATGCTACCCATCGTTTTTCTTGCGGAGACAAAGCAGGGCAATGGCTTTTTGGTAAAAACAATGATTTTTACACCATGAATAATGCTATAGACACCAAAAAATTTGTCTATAAGCCAGAAACAGATCAGAAATATAGAAAAGAATTGAATCTGGAAGGTAAAGTATTAATAGGACATGTAGGACGTCTTAATAATGCAAAAAACCATTCCTATTTACTCCGAATATTTGCCAATATTCTGGAAGAAAGACCAGACTGTATCTTAGTACTTGTAGGGAATGGAGAATTACAACAGGCTATAGAACAAGAAATTGATGATTTGGGAATCCAGGATCAGGTTAGAATGTTAGGGGTTAGATCTGATATTTCAGAATTACTTCAGATGATGGATATTTTTGTCTTTCCTTCATTTTATGAAGGCCTTCCTGTTACTTTAATTGAAGCTCAGGCTGCAGGGCTTAGGATTTTGGCATCCGATACAATTACTCGAGAAGTAAAGCTAACCGATGATATCGAATTTGTTTCGATTCAAAAACCGACTAGTTTTTGGGTACATAAAATATTCGATATTTTACCATATAAAAAACAAGATAACAGCGATAAAATTGCAAAAGCAGGTTATGATATCGGATCTAATACAGAAAAAATACAAAACTTTTATCTAAATAATAAATAGTTATGGGAAATATGCAGGACAAGATTTATGAACAATCTCCGCATTTTATACAAAATTGGATTGTTTCTATCTATAATCTTTTAGCATATAAAAAAAGGTATTCTGGGAAATATAAATATTTCCTGAAAGCGTATTTACAAAAAAGAAATTTGTCATTAGACGAACTGAAAGAACTGCAAATTGAAAAATACAAAGAGCTTATATTGCATACAAAAAATCATTCTGAGTATTATAGAAATATTTTCTCTAAGATAGAGTCTCCAGAAGATCTGGCCAATATAAAACAACTGCCAATAATTGATAAAGAGACCTTAAGAAATAATCTGTCAGATATTTATACAGTTGAAAAAAGCGAAGGTATACTTTCTAAAACAGGGGGTACAACCGGGAAATCTTTAGAAGTAGTATATACTCATGATGATATACAGGAACGATTTGCATTGCTTGATGATTTTAGAAATGAATTTGGATACAAACTCGGTAAGAAAACGGCATGGTTTAGTGGTAAAAACCTTTTAAGCAAAAGAGATCTGAAAAAAAACAGATTCTGGAAGACGGATCATATTCATAAAGTGAGATATTACTCTACGTTTCATATTCATGGAAAATACCTAAAACATTATATTAACGATCTAATTTCGTATAAGCCTCAATATATGGTTGGTTTTCCTTCAACAATGTATGAAATTGCAAAATACGGAATGGCTCACAATATAGACTTTCCTGCAAATATTATAACAGCAATATTTCCAACAGCAGAAACCATCACAGACGATATTAGAGATGTTCTTGAAGGGTATTTTAAAACAAATCTATACAACCAATACGCATCTTCTGAAGGAGCTCCGTTTATTTTTGAATGCAAAAATAAAAAGCTACACATGGATTTAAAAAGTGGAGTTTTTGAAGTTTTAAATGAAAATAATGAGCCCAGTAAAAAAGGAAGACTTGTAGTAACTTCTTTTACAACTCATGGTACTCCGTTAATACGATACGATATAGGAGATCAAATTGAATTAGGAGATAGTAATGATACATGTGATTGTGGAAATAATAATCCATTAGTTAAAGAAGTTTTGGGACGTATCTCAGATTATATATACTCTGAAGAAATTGGTAAGATTAATCTTGGTAATATCTCTAATTGTTTAAAAGGAGTTAAAGGAATTATTAAATTCCAAATTCAGCAAAATGTAATCGATAGCCTTTTGGTTTTAATAGAAAAAGATGATCAGATATACTCATCGGAGTATGAAAAAGTGTTTTTAAAAAACTTAAGAGATCGCGTTGGGGCTAGTATTGCTATTGAACTAAAACATGTTGCCGAAATACCAGTAGAGAAAAGTGGGAAATATAGATTGATAAAAAATAACATCAAAGAAGAAATTAGTATCTAATTTGATAGTTAGCAAAAATGTAGTGTTGTTGCGGTAACAAATAATTATTATAAAATGATCAAAGTTTTACAGGTTTTTACGATGATGGATAGGGGAGGTTCAGAATCTATGATTATGAACTATTATAGGAAGATAGATAGAGAAAAAATTCAGTTTGATTTTCTGGTACATAGAAAAGAGAAATGTGATTTTGATGATGAAATTGAAAGCCTGGGAGGAAAAATTTATAGATTGTCACCAATAAATCCAATATTTCCGGGAAAATACTATGAAGAATTAAGAGCGTTTTTTAAAACCCATACAGAGTACACTATTATTCACTCTCACCTCAATACATTTAGTTGTTTTCCGATTAAAATAGCTAAAGAGTTTAGTATTCCAATTAGGATTGTTCATGCACATATTGCAATCGAAAAAATTAAATTTTCGGATCTAATCCCTAGTAAAGAAAATCTTATAGATACGGTTAAAAAGCTGATAAAATTTCGATTAAAAAACAAAAATCGTAAGGATGCTACACATTATTTTTCGTGTGGAGATAAAGCGGGGCAATGGCTTTTTGGTAAAAACACAGAATTTTTAACCATGAACAATGCTATTGATACCGAAAAATTTGTTTTCGATCCAATAACAAGAAAAGAGTACAGAAAAGAAATGGGAGTTGAAGATCAATTTGTGATCGGCCATGTCGGAAGATTGGATACTCAAAAAAATCATATATTCTTAATACAGATATTTGCTCGTATTATTGAAAACCATCCCAATGCTAAGCTGATGCTAGTGGGAGAGGGGCCTTTGAGAGAGAAAATTGCTACTGAAGCCAAACGTCTTGGTGTAGAGGATGATGTTATGATTTTAGGAGTTCGATCAGATATTCCAGAATTGTTACAAGCATTTGATTCTTTTGTATTTCCTTCGTTTTATGAAGGGCTACCAGTAACACTTATCGAAGCACAGGCAGCCGGACTTAAGATTTTTGCTTCAGATACTATTACAACCGAAGTAAGTTTAACCAACGATATCGAATTTTTGTCAATTAAAGACACTGCAGAGTTTTGGGCAAATAAAGTGGTAAAAGCAATGTCATATACCAGAATAAATAATAAAACTCAAATCGTTAATGGAGGATATGATATTATTTCGAATACAAAACGAATTGAAGAATTTTACCTTCAACAAATAAACCATTAATTTTTATGCTAAAATCCATATAGATATATGCTTTTTAATTCGATAGATTTTTTCGTATTTCTTTCTTTAGTTTTTATAGGCTATTGGTTTATTACGTACAAAAATCTAAAGGTGCAAAATGTGTTATTACTTATTGCCAGCTACGTGTTTTATGGTTGGTGGGATTGGCGTTTTTTGTCTTTGATAGCATTAAGTACGATTATTGATTATACAGCAGGGTCTCGAATACATCAGTCTAAAGAAGTTTTGGTAAAAAAGAGGTGGCTTTGGGTAAGTATTGTTTTCAATTTAGGAATGTTAGGTTTTTTTAAATACTATAACTTTTTTATAGATTCCTGGATTGATCTTTTTGCTTCTGTAGGTTATGAACTTCAAAGTACATGGACTTTAAAGATTATTCTGCCTGTTGGTATTTCGTTTTACACTTTTCAGACCTTATCATACTCGATAGATATTTATAGAGAAAAATTACAACCCACTAAGGATTTCATCGCTTTTGCTGCATTTGTAGCTTTCTTTCCGCAGTTAGTCGCAGGACCTATAGAAAGGGCAACCAATCTGGTACCACAGTTTTTAAAGAAAAGAACATTTACATATCAAACTTTTTCTTATGGAATAAAGTTAATGATCTGGGGATTCTTTCTGAAATTGGTTGTAGCAGATAGAGCTGCTATTTATGTAAATGCGGTATATAACAATACAGAAAATCATGATGGATTAAGTTTTATTGCAGCAACAGTATTATTCGCTTTTCAGATCTATGGGGATTTTGCTGGGTATTCATTAATTGCTATAGGAACATCCAAACTTTTTGGTTTTGATTTGATGACCAACTTTAGGCGACCATATTTTTCGGCATCGGTAAGTGAGTTTTGGACCAGATGGCATATTTCGTTATCAACATGGTTTAGAGATTATTTATACATACCATTAGGAGGAAATCGAGTAGCAAAACCAAGATGGTTATTTAACCTTTTTATCACGTTTTTAATTAGTGGGCTATGGCACGGAGCAAACTGGACTTTTGTGGTTTGGGGAGCTTTAAACGGATTCTATCTCATTTTAGAAGTTCTTGTATTCAAAAAAAGAAGAAAAGGAGTGTTTAATGTGTTATTGACATTTGTATTGATCAATTTTGCATGGGTATTCTTTAGAGCAAATAGTATTGAAGATGCTTTTTTTATTATAAAAAGAATCTGTACGGTGCCAGGAAGATTATATATAGGGAGCGGAGATGATATTACAGCCTCATTATATGCAACCTTGGCAATTGCTATTCTGGTCCTAGTAGAATTGAAAAAAGAATATTTTAATACTTTGTTTTCGATTTCTAATCATAAGTATGAATTTGTACGATTAACAGGATATGCTGTTCTGATTTATATAATTATGTATTTTGGAGTATTTGGTAAAAGTCAGTTTATTTATTTTCAGTTTTAAAATATGATTAGAAAAGAATATAAGACATCATTAATCAAGCTTGGAAAATTTCTTGTGATTTTTCTCCTAGTTGATTTTGCTTTAGGAATGATCTCTAAACAATTGTTTTTTAGTCAGGAAACCGGAAAATATGCCAGATCTACTTATGCCATACAAGAAACAAATGCAAAAGTGTTAATTTTCGGAAGTTCTCATGCTCACCGACATTATGTACCCGAGGTTATAGAAACAGAATTAAAAAAGTCTTGTTATAATGCAGGGGCAGAGGGGCAGCAATTATTATATCATGTGGCACTTCAAAAAATGATTATTAAACGAATGCAACCCGAGTTAATGATCTTAAATATCGATGAAGATTTTTTATATCATACTAAAGAAGCATATGATAGGCTTAGTGATCTGCATCCCTATTATTCGGATTATAGAGATGATTTAAGACCTATATTAGGATTACAATCTAAGCTGGTAGACTTTAAATTATTTTTCAAAGGATACCAAACCAATTCAACAATTATGCATGTTATTCGGTATTATGCATCACCCCAGCTGGATTATAAAGGATACAGACCATTATTTGGAAAAGTTAAACCTTCTAAGCATATAAACGAAGAAGCTCAATCAAAAATTGAAAAAGGAGTAGAGGATATAGATCAAAATTTTGTAGCTGCGCTCCAGATGTTTATTGCAACCGCTAAGGATCATAATATAGATTTGGTTTTTGTTACTTCCCCGACTTATTTTACTGTAGATCATTCTATGAATACTTCTTTTAATAGGATTAAGGCAATAGCCGAAAAAGAAAATATTCCTTTTGTAGATTTTTTTAATGATCAACAATTTATGGGTAAACCAACATTGTTTCATGATCCATCACATTTAAATAATGATGGTGCAAAGTTATTTACCGAAAAATTAGCAGACCAGATCAGAAAGTTTAAATAACGTGAGTTCGACGTTATTATATTAGTGAGGCGCCTTTTTAAAACTAAAACCTTATATCGATTTCACGTTTAATACTATTATGATAGTATTAAAATTGATCATACAATAAAAAAAACCAGAGTATAACAACTCTGGTTTTTTTATAGAATATTTTAAACTAATTAGTTACATGTATTACCTGTATCGGTTATCGCACCTGGATTAGTAGAATTGTTATTTATACATACAAATCTCGCTGCACCAGTTGGTTCAAAGATGGTATTATTAAGCAACGTTACTGATGAGTTATCTCCGAATAATCGAATTCCATCACTCTCTGTAGGGCTAATTTTAGTATTTCCAGAAACTTCTATATTAGAAGCATCTCCAATTTGTAAACCACCATCTACCTTATTATTTTTAAATATAACACCATGGGTTTTTGTAAAGTTTACAGCTTTAGAAGTTGTAAATGTATTATCTTCTAGGGTTATACGATAATCACTATATTCTGGCTTATTATTAAGCTGTGCAAAATATACGTGAAAACGACCTCCATTAACTGTATTACGTTTTAAGGAGATATTTTTTGCAAAAGAATTTGTAGCACTTATAGCATTACCAGTTGTGGTAATGTTATTATCATTAAATTCTGAATTCTTAGATTTTCCAAACTGTAATCCTATAGCACAATTGGTTATTGTATTATTAGTGATATCGGTATCATCGGCATTGGTAGCAATTGCCAAATCATATCCAGAGATGTTATTACCAGAAATTAGATTGTTGAAAGCAGTTTCACCACCATCTGCTGCAAATATGGCAAATCGCTCTTTAGCTTTTTCAGATAATGCTTTAAACGTATTATTAATGATTTTTGTACCGTTGGTATGTGTATATACTAATTGGGTTTCAAAATTATTTTCCTCAACAGTTACGGTCTGACCAATAGTTATAGATACAGATCCACCACCACTACCAGTTTCAGTATTTCCTTTGATAAGAACGTCAAACACTCTTTCGAACTCTTTAAGCTCTCCTGTATCAGGATCTCTTCTTCTTGTAGCTTCAATATTAATTGCATATTTTACTTCACCACCATCAGAATTTGTAGAAGAGTTACCAGTATTGGTAAACGTATTATTTAATATTTTGATATCTCTACCTTCTGTCAAAGCGATACTCATTCTTCTACTATTCTCGAATTTACAGTTTTGTACAGTTACATTGGTTGTAGGGTTATAGGTGTCTGGATTAAAAGAAAAACCAATAGAGTTAATATTAAGAGAACCACTAGATCCGTCAACAAATCGAACACCATCTATGGTAACATTTCTTCCAGAACGGATTAACAAAGTATGTGAACCATACTGTCCTGCTAATTCACCAGGAGGATAAGCTCTTAGATCTCTATCACCATATAAAACTCCTCCAGATATAGTAATGTTTTCTGCATCTCGCACAGCTAACAGGGCTCCTCTTTCATGTTCTGCAGTACCAGGAAAAACACGTAGGTTAGTATTATCAGACATGACCAGGTTAAAATCAGAAGGCACATTTATGGCTTCAATACCTTTATGATGAACTGTAGAATATGGAGGTGTCGGATTGTGTATCTGGAAAAAAGCATCAAACTTACCAATCTGAAAAGTTTTAGCTCCATAACTTTTTGTGTACTCAAATAATCGTTCTAACTCAAAAGTGTTTTCTTGGGCAATGTCAGAAGTAGTAGTTCCTTCGACAATACCTTTCCATCTCGAAGCAAAAAATTTAAAGGTAGGTTCTTTAAGTTGTACATCTCCTTCGATTTCTAAGTCAGAGCTTAGGAGTTCACCAGCGATAGTACCACCAGCAAAAATTAATTTTCCATTTTTAACATCACCACCGTCAAATTCAAATTTAACATTAGCAGGTAGTGTAATCGTTTCTCCTTTAAGATCTAAAACACAATTAAATATAATTGTAGAATTGGGATCGACAGTAGATAAATCAAAATCACAAGGAGTAGTCACTACATTTGGTGGTGTATCTGCTATTGGATCAATAACAGGAACTTCTCCTTCAGTATCTGGCGGAGCAACTTGATCAACATTTTCTTTGCTACAGGAAATAGCAATACAGCTCATAAAAATAAGTAGGTAATAAGGTAACTTTTTCATTTGGGGGGATATTTATTTGGGTTAATTATTTATTCTGATTTGAGTTATTTACCATGTTTTTTGAGTTTGTTGTTACTTTTTTGAGTTAGTTATTATGTGCACTAACGTAAGATTGGGAAATTAATTGTGTAAATTTTATTTGGAAATGTTAAATTTTCTTCAAAAAACGAAAATACTTGATTTTACTAGGGCAAACCTTACTTTTTTTGTTGATTTTCCGCAGAAAACAACAAGATTCTTACTAGTTATTTTGTTTAGCGATTAAAAAATAAAAGAAACCATAATTTAAAGTTTTCAAACACTCGCATATAACTATATTTGTATCCGAAAATATTTTAGAATCAACTCATTGTTATTGTTAATCAAAAATAGATAATGAGTTTACTAGTTATACTTTTTTAAGCCTGGGGAAAAATGCAAAAAATAATTAGGGTTACTACCGTACCTATATCATTGGGGAAATTATTACAGGGACAATTAAAATTTATGTCTCAATATTATGATATCATTGGGGTATCGGGAGAAGGAGAAGGACAGTTAGATGTAGTGTCGCAAAACGAAGAAGTGCGTGTGATCCCGGTAGAGATGACTCGTAAGATTACTCCGTTCAAAGATCTAAAAGCGGTATATGCCCTGTACAAGTTGTTTAAAAAAGAAAAACCACAGATAGTACACAGTCATACCCCTAAGGCAGGAACATTATCTATGTTAGCTGCAAAACTGGCAGGAGTTCCACATCGTTTACATACTATTGCCGGATTACCACTACTCGAAGCTACTGGAGCAAAGAGAATACTGTTGGATACGGTAGAAAAAGCCACTTATGCCTGTGCTACCAAAATTTACCCAAATTCATCTGGGCTTAACGATATTATTATTACTAATAAATATACGTCACCAAAAAAGTTAAAAGTTATTGCCAATGGGAGTTCTAACGGAATAGATACCTCTTTCTTTGATCCTGGACTTTATACTGAAGAAGAAAACCTGAAATTATCTGAGAGTCTTGGTATTCGACCCACAGACACTGTAATTATATATGTTGGTAGACTGGTAAAAGATAAAGGTATACATGAGCTTATTGATGCGTTTAAGAAATTGAATACAACATCTGCTACTGCAAAATTACTATTGGTAGGTACTTATGAAAAGGATTTGGATCCATTATCCCCAGATGCCGAAGAAGAAATTAATACCAATCCAAATATTATTACGGTAGGCTGGCAGAATGATGTACGGCCTTATTTTGCCATTTCTGATATATTGGCATTTCCCAGTTATCGCGAAGGGTTTCCTAATGTAGTGATGCAAGCAGCATCTATGGGATTAGCTAGTGTTGTTACCGATATTAATGGTTGTAATGAGATTATTACAGAGGGTATAAATGGCAAAATCATCCCAGTAAAAAATGCAGAACAGTTGTTTAAGAATTTAAAAACGCTGGTAGAGGACAAGACCCAACGAGATACCTTGGCCGGTAATGCACGAGAATCGATCACCAGTCGGTATGAACGAAAAGTCGTGTGGGAAGCGCTTTTAGAAGAGTATCGCGCGTTGTAATTATGGCAACAGATATACTTTTTTAATATGTGTTTGTATCTGTTTTTATACATAATTTTTTAATAACAATTTCTTGTTAAAAAAAGTTAATTTAATAAAGCAAAAACCAAAATATTGATTGTATATTTACTCTCGATTTTAGATATAGAATCATAGACAAATTATTAGCTTCATTCCCTGGTAGTATAAATAATATTTGTCTGTTTATTCCCCCAATTTTTAGTGTTATATGATAATCCTGGATAAATCTTAGGATCATATCATTTGGTTGTTAATATTAATGATTGTAAAGGAGATAGTAATTCTTTTATTTCACTTTTTAACAAATGGTTTATACATTTGTTGGATTAAATAATAGAGTCCCTTTTATGGCCATTTAAACTTAAAAAAAAGGTGTATAAATTTTTTATAAAAAGAAGTCTTGATTTTAGTATTTCGCTACTATTACTGATCTTTATTTCACCTGTATTTATACTATTGATTCTTTTTCTGGCTATTGCAAATCAGGGTAAACCTTTTTTTGTTCAAAGAAGACCGGGTAAAAATGAAAAGATTTTTAGCATCGTAAAGTTTAAGACGATGAATGATAGAAAAGATGCACAGGGAAATTTACTACCGGATAAGGATAGAATAACCAAAGTAGGAGCATTTGTTAGAAAAACTTCTTTAGACGAAATTCCACAATTGATTAATGTATTACTAGGAGAAATGTCCCTGATAGGGCCACGTCCTTTGATCATAGAATATTTACCTGTGTATAATGATGTTCAAAAAAAGAGACATGATGTAAGACCAGGTATTACCGGATGGGCTCAGGTTAATGGAAGAAATTCTATTACCTGGAAAAAAAAGTTCGAATATGATGTCTGGTATGTAGAAAACTATGGTTTTTTATTGGATCTGAAAATCATCGGATTAACATTAAAAAAAGTAATACAAAAAGAAGATGTGAATCTATCAAATGACTTGACATCAGAATATTTTGACGGTACAAACTAGTTATATTTCTTAGGAAGAATAGATGAGTAAAAATTTAAACATAGTAGCCTTAACCAAAAAAATGCTTAGAGAAGGTATAGAAAAAAATACCTATTGGAAAGGAAATCTTACCCCATTACCCAAAAGTAAAGCATTATGGCTAGTTTCGAATTCGAGAATAGAAGAGGAAGACTATTGTGGAGTTATTGGCTATGAAGACGAAAAAATGATCTCTTTTGTTTTTATGTTTCCCGATCTGCTTAATAATGGAAACAGAGAACCATCAAAAGTATATTGGATGATCTCCTGGTGGGTGCATAAAGATTATAAAGATACAGTTCTGGGAACCTATATTTATAATGAAGCTGTGAATCTAACAGGGAAACAAATTCTCATAAAATCGTATGCAGAAAATGTAACTACATTTTACGAAAAACAACCTTTTACTGTAATCGCATCAAGATTAAGACATACCATCTTCTTTAGTCTCGATGCATCGATGCTTATAGGAAGGTTCCGATTTTTAAAATCAATTAAATTTGTTCTGGATAGAATCGATAATACGGTAGCATCATGTATTAGGATGCTAAATAGACCTAAAGCTAGAAAAAGAACAAAAACACTTTCTTATGATTATATCAACCAGATGGATGATGAAACCTGGGAGTTTATAGATCCGCTTTGCAAAAATGACCTGATCTATAAAACAAAAGAATATATAAACTGGCAGATTAACGGGATGCAGTATATGCAAACCCCAATTGCAACAAAACATCCATATACATCATTACAAACAGGAACCAGTAATAATATTTACATTCATAATCTTAAAATTATAAAAGAAAATGAAATTATTGGTTTTTTATCTTATGTAATAAATTATAATGAGTTTAATGTTAAATACTTTTTGGTAAAAGAAGAAGAAAATTATAATTTGTGTGTAGATGCTCTTATTGAGAATTTTATCCAAAAGAGAACTAAGTTTATTTTTACAGATGATACTCAGTTATCAGATTGTATAACAAAACGATATAGTACTGTTTTTACACATAAAGTGACAAAAAAGGGACTGGCTCATAATGAAACCAAACTCGATTTTGAAAACTCAAATATGTTGAATAGAGATGGACATTTTTATTAAATCCAAAATTTAAACGTGTGAAATTTGTAAAAAAACTACAAGATTCGATAGAAAGCCATTCTGATTGTAATGCTTTATGTATAAACAATACATTTTATACATATCATGATTTTGCTATTGAAATATCTAAGATTAGAGATGCTATAGCAACTACTGTAGAAGATTCTGAAAAACTAATTGGTTTAGTAACCAATGATGATCTTCAGACCTATGCAAGTATCCTTGCACTTTGGCTTGAGGGGAAAGCATACGTTCCTGTAAATCCATCAACACCAATTGAGCGTAATCATAAAGTTTTTGAATTAACAGAAACACGATATGTTATTGATTCTTCTGAAACTTCAATTTATGAGGAGTATAAAGTTATTGCTTCGGGAGCATTAGATACTACAGATATTAACCTGAAGCCTAAACATGTTTCTGGTGATCAATTAGCATATATATTATTTACCTCGGGTACTACAGGGCTTCCTAAAGGAGTTCCTATTACTTTTGATAACGTTAATGCGCTGGTAAATGCAGTAGATGTAGAACCAGAATTTAATCTGGTTCCTTCGGATCGATGCTTACAAATGTTCGAACTTACTTTTGATTTTTCTGTAGTAACCTATTTATTTCCTTTTTTATCAGGTTCTTGTATTTATACGATACCAAAAGGAGCAATTAAGTATTTTTATATTTTTAAACTTATTAAAGAACAAAAGCTTACAGTTCTTACAATGGTGCCTTCGATCATAAATTATCTAAGGCCTTATTTCCCCGAAATTAATGCTCCCGATGTGCGATATTGTAGTTTTGGAGGAGGAGCATTGCATAGTGATATTGCCAAAGAATGGAGCGAATGCCTTCCTAATTGTAAAATATTTAATTATTATGGCCCTACAGAGTTTACTGTTTATAGTGGCTTTTATCCATATCATAAAGAAACTCATCAAAAAGCCCATAATGGAATAATAGCCATAGGAACACCGCAAGAAGATACGTTGTATCTTGTGGTAAATGAGAATAATGAAGAAGTGCCAGTAAATGTAACAGGAGAGCTATCTTTGGGAGGCCCACAGATAACTCCCGGATATTGGAAAAATGAAGAACGAAATGCTCAAAGCTTTTTTGTAAGAGAAGAAAATGGAAAAAAACAACGTTACTATAAAACCGGAGATCTTTGTTTTAAAGATGAAGAAGGGGATTTTTTATATGTAGGTAGAGCAGATTTTCAAGTAAAAATTAGAGGATATCGGGTAGAACTGGCAGAAGTTGAATTTCATGCAAAGACAAAATCAGATAAAAAAGTCAATATGGTTGCCCTGGATATTACCAATGCATTAGGTAATGCAGAGTTAGGCTTAGCTATAGAATCTGAAGAATTTGATACTGAAGAGATATTCAAGTATATGAAAACTAAAATGCCTGATTATATGATTCCGGGACATGTACGATTTATAAAAGAGTTTCCGCATAGTATCAACGGAAAAATTAGCAGAAAAGAATTAAGAACATATTTTGACATAAATTAAATAATCAATAATGAGTAAAGAAGAGATTTTATCAAAAGTAAAAGAAGCTTTTGTATCTGTATTAGAGCATGATAATTTTCAACTTGCCGATGAAACTACAGCAGATGATGTTGATGGGTGGGAATCTGTAACGCATATGATGATTATTTCTGAAGTCGAAAAATCTTTTGGTATTAAATTTAAACTAATGGATTTAATGAATATGAATAATGTCGGGGATTTAATAAGAACCATAGAATCAGAATTATAAGTATATAAAGTACTTTTGTAGGTATATCAAGAAATAATTTGTAAAAAAAAAACGTGGATGGATAAAGTTTTGATAATTGGAGCTTCGGGTCACGCTAAGGTGATTATAGAAACTATTGAGTTGAATGCAAATTATCAAATTCATGGTCTTATAGATACGTTTAAACCAAAAGGTGAAAAGCTACTTGATTATGAAGTGCTTGGTACAGAAGATTATATTAAAGATCTTGTAGAAAAAGGGATTAATAAAGGAATTATAGCAATAGGAGATAACTGGACTAGGTTTTTAATGCAAGAGAGAATAAAAAAAATATCTCCGGATTTTGAGTTTATTACAGTAATTCATCCATCTGCAATAATTAGCCCAAGTGTTGTGATCGGCAAGGGAAGTATAATATTAGCTTCGGTTACTATTAATGCGCATGCAAGGATTGGAAATTTTTGTATTATGAATACCGATGCTAATTTTGATCATGATAGTGATATACAGGACTTTTCTAGTTTAGCACCAGGAGTTACTGTTGGAGGAAATGTTAGTATAGGTACATGTACTGCAATATCACTGGGCGCAAATATTATTCAGGGTATTACAGTTGGGAAACATAGTATTATTGGAGCAGGAGCTTTACTTCTAAACGATGTAGATGATTTTAAACTCGTTTATGGAGTTCCCGGAAAAGAAATAAGAACTGTTGTAAAAGGAGAAAACTATTTGTCTAAGTCCTAAGAACAAAGATTATAATTTTAGAAATAATGGTAAGCTTACGGATATAAAGCGTTGTTAATTAAATTTATAAAAGCGATAAAAAATATATGTACAACCCATATGTAAAACGATTATTAGATTTTGTGCTTTCCTTTTTGGGTATAGTAATGTTATCTCCCATTATACTAGTGCTGGTTCTAATATTAATTGTGGTTAATAGCGGTAAGCCATTTTTTTTTCAGTTAAGACCGGGAAAAAATGGTCGACTTTTTAAAATCATTAAATTTAAAACAATGTCTGATTTAAGATTAGTGGATAAAGATGATGTACACAATGTTTCTCGTATAACCAAAGCAGGAGCATTTATTAGAAAGTACTCCTTAGATGAGATTTTACAACTTATTAATGTTTTAAAAGGAGATATGAGTTTAATGGGGCCAAGACCTCTTTTGGTCGAATATTTACCTTTGTATAATGAGACGCAAAAGAAAAGACATGATGTAAGACCAGGTATAACAGGATGGGCACAGGTAAAAGGTAGAAATACAATATCCTGGAGTCAGAAATTTGAATATGATGTATGGTACGTAGAAAACCTAAGTTTTAGGTTAGATATAAAAATTTTATTTTTAACCATAAAGAAAGTAATTAAGAAAGAAGGTGTAAACATCGATCAAAATACCATTATGCCTGCTTGGAAAGGAAATAACTAATTAAAAAAAACTTTTATAAAAGTTCTTATAGAACACTATAATTCACACAACCAACAAATCAACTTAAATTTAGTAATGAGTAAAATGAAAATAACTGACGACCCTAAAAAAATAAGGATTTATGGAGCTGGCGGGCATTCTCAAGTCATACGAGAAGTACTAGAAGAGAACGGTTATGAAGTAACCGAAACTTTTGATGATAAACCATCTGGACGTCATTATGCGTCTAAGAATGTAACTTCTGGGGCAAGAAAAAATCTAAAAGAATTTCCACATAAAGGATATCCTGTAATTGTGGCAGTAGGTATAAATGCAGAAAGAGCAGAGATAGCTGGTTTTCTAAAAAGTGATTTTGAAAAGGCAATACATCATTCGGCGATTATAGCCCCAACAGCAAAAATAGGAGAAGGTACCGTTGTTTTTGCAGGAGCGATAATTCAACCCAATACGGTTATCGGAGAACATGTAATTATAAATACAGCAGCAAGCATAGACCATGATAATATTATAGGGAATTTTGCACACATCTCACCAAAAGCTGCTTTATGTGGTCATGTTGAGGTTGGAGAAGGTTCACATGTTGGAGTTGGTGCTGTTGTAATACCAAAGGTTAAAATAGGGAAATGGTGTACCATTGGCGCAGGAGCCGTAGTTTTAAAAGACGTTCCTGATTATTCTACAGTTGTTGGTAATCCCGGTAAAATAATAAAAACAAAACTCACAGACTTGAAGCTTAATAACAAACCAAAATCGTCAGATATCACTTTTATTGGTTCAGGAATTTCATCATCCTTTACGATTTTACATTTTTTAGATCTTATAGAAAGCCATAAAACAAAAAGAAAGATCAATATCAATATAATTGATAAATATAGAGAATTTCACTCTGGGATACCATACGGTTCAAGATCTGGTTTTTCGGTACATCTTATAACGTCTTTAAAAAACTTTTTGCCAGAACCAGAATTGGGAAAATTTATTAAATGGCTTAATAATAATAAGAATTGGTTATTAGACGAATTAAAAAAAGACGGAGGTACATTATCCTCTGAATGGATTACCAAACATGAGGATAAAATTAAAAATAATGAGTGGGAAGATCTTTTTATCCCTCGCCGCTTTTTTGGATGGTATATCAATGAAAAAGTAAAAAACAGATTAGAAGAATTTAAAATCAAAGGTGCTATTGATGTTAATTACATCAATGCAGAAGTGATTGATATAGAAAAATCAGAAAATACATATGAATTGTCTCTAGATAACCAAGACACTGTTTATTCTGAAAAAGTAATCTTATCTGTTGGTTCTCTACCTGTTAATCACCTTTGGAAAAATGAAGATATAATAGAAGAGGATAATTTACTTTTTGTAAATGATCCTTACAGTTCTGAGTTAAAGACAACTTTAGAGAAAATCGATAGCTTTCTTGAAAAACAATCAGAAAAGAAAACTAATGTGCTTATAGTAGGAGCCAATGCAAGTGGATTAGAGTTGCTTTATAAATTAAATGATGTCGAAAAAATAAAATCTAGAATTAATAAATTCATTATTCTTTCTACTCAAGGATTATTGCCAGATGCCGTTATCGATGAAAAACGAAAAAAAGAATACACGCCTTTTAACTTACAGGCATTAACCAAAGAAAAAAATATAACTGCAGAAATTATAGCAGAAGCAACATTTAAAGATTTGGATTATGCCGATCAGATTCATCTGGGAGCAGCGTCTACAGTAGATATTATATCAAAAGCTTTTGGCACTTTGTTAAATAAGTTAGACCCAGAAGAACTAAAAAAGTTTGCTTGCCATTATGGTAATGAAATAGGAAGAAGACAACGATGTGCCGGTTTTCATTATTCTAAAACCGTTGATGAATTGAAGGAGGAAAATCGTTTTGATCATATTGCAGGACGATTTAGAGATATTAATAACGAAACTACAGGAGAATATTCTTTAGAATATTTAGATACAAAATCTGGGAAAAATAAGACCCATGAAGATTCTGTAGGTATAGTGATTAATTGTGTAGGTAGTACAAATCTAACCAAACAAAATATCCCAGAATTATTAAAGAAATTAATAGAGAAAGGATATTGCAAACCTAACGATTCTAAGATAGGATTCGAAGTTAATGAGCAATTAGAAGCTTCTGATAATTTACATATTGTCGGACCACTACTAGCAGGAAATGTGTTTGATGGGAAAGCTGTGTGGCATGTTGAACATTGTGGTAGAATTATATGGCTATCACAAGTGTTATCTGAAAAAATGAATGATTACTTTTTAAAAAAAACTGAATTAAAAGAAAAACCTATATAGTACTAATAAACAACCATACCTAACTAATATTTTTACAATTGGAGCAAAATTACAAACTGTTAATTAAAAACCTTGATGAAAAATCAGACATCATAGAATATAAGACGCTCCTTCAAAAAAAATGGAACAACAATGTATATTATTCGGCCGAGCATTTGTTACATTTTGAGAAGGATTCTGATACGCTAAAATACTTTTTGTTTGAAAAAGAAAAAGAGCCTGTTATTCTAATGCCTTTTGTTTTTAGAGAAATAAAAATAAAAGATCAGAAACATCCGTATTTTGATGTTACAAGCCCATATGGCTATAGTGGACCTTTATTTAATGATACTGTTACAGAAGAAGATATTGCTCAATTTTGGGACAATGTTGATCAATGGTATATGGATCATAATGTAGTAACAGAGTTTATTCGATTTAGTTTAAATGGAAACCACAAAAAATATTCAGGATGTTTAACTAATACATTATCAAATGTTAGAGGGCATCTTTTAGATAATTTTGACGATCAATGGGTGGCATTTTTACCTAAAGTTAGAAATAACTACAGAAAGGCAGTGAATCACAATTTAGTATTTAAAATATTTCATAAGCATGAAATAACAAAAGATATCATTAAAATCTTTAATGATATCTATGTGAATACGATGAATCGCAATAATGCAGATCGTATTTATTTTTTCTCCAATACTTATTTTGAAAACCTGATATTATCAAATTTAGATAATTTTTCTATTGCTATTGCGTATTACGAAGGTATCCCAATTTCTATCGAACTTATCATTGGTTATAAGGATACTATTTTTGCATTTCTAGGGGGAACAAATGCAGAGTATTTTAGTTATAGACCTAATGATTTTCTTAGAGTGAAAATTATAGAATGGGCGATCAAAAATAAGATCAAATGTTATGTTTTAGGAGGAGGTATGAAAGATGGTGATGGATTGTACAGACATAAAAAATCACTTTTTCCAAAAGATGAGGATGTGATTTTTCATACCGGAAGAAAAATTATTAATGAAAAAATTTACGATGAGCTATGTCGCTCTGCCAATCCAGAATATTCTCATGTTCATAAAGAGAATGTAAAAGATTATTTTTTTCCTTTTTATAGATTAAGTATATGAAAAAGGTCCAGATAGATTATTTTTTTGAACTTTTTGAAAAAGGATTGATACCAAAAATATTTCCTAAGATTGGTAATTTAGAAAGTGAAGAAGGATTAATTAATCCAGATTATGATGAGAAATTAATAAATAATCCCGATACGGTTTACTCGGTTTTCTTTATAGCTGATTATCTAAAACCAGAACTTAATAAAGGAGTATTTAATCTAAAAAAAATTAATCAGTTTTTTAAGGGCTATGCTATTTTACTGGATGGTTTTGCTAGTGCAGATGCTTATGTAAAATATCGTTTCCGAAGTAATGCAAAAGGAATAAGAAGGAGAGTAAAACGACTCGAATCATGTTTTCAGATTTCATATAAAACATATTATGGCGCAATAGAAGAGGAGGAATACGATCTATTGATGGATTGTTTAGAAAAAATGTTGATCAGAAGATTTAAACAGCGTAATGATGTGAGTCAAAGTCTTATTCGATGGGATCACTATAAAAGCATATATTTTTCTTTGATTAATCAAAAAAAAGCATCATTGTTTGTTGTTTATGACAATGATAATCCAATAGTTATATCACTTAATAATCATTTTCACGGACAATTATTTAGTGCAATATCATCATATGATATTGATTACCGAAAATTTAGTTTAGGGAGTGTAGAAATTTATAAGAAATTAGATTGGTGTATCGCAAATAATCATAAGTCATATGAGATGGGGATGGGAGATCTTACTTACAAACGAGAATGGTGCAATCATATCTATAATTTTGAACACCAAATAATCTATCCCAAAAAATCTATTTCTGCCGCTATTAGTGCCACTATCGAATATTTGAAAGTAAGTTTTAAAGAATTTGTTTTTAAAATAGCTTATGTTCGATATAAAAAATATAAAGCAAAACGAAAAAAGAGCACTGTTGTCTTACAGGAGCCAGAATACCAAGCATTACCTATAATAGAGGCACAGTATGAAAAACAATACCCTATAATAGATTATAATAGTGTCGAGTATAATTTTTTAAGAAAAATTGTGTTTGACTTTTTGTATACTAGTATTGAAAAAGTATCAGATGTTAGCGTATTAAAAGTTTTGGAAGAAGAAAATACATATTTGATTATCGGGAAATCGAAGATGCAAAAAATTGTTTTTGAGACCAATTTACATATGTCTTAAATGATGTCGTTTTTTTACAATCCTGGCATTGTATGTCGGTATATATTTGTGATATGAAAAAAACAATTACAGCACGATTAAGTGTGCAGAAAGAAAGTACCGAACAATTTTTGATACAAGCAAAAAAGATGGTTCGGGAAAGTAATTTAGAAGAAGGTTGTATAACCTATCGTTTATATCAAGAAATAGATGTTGATACAGAGTTTATTTTTTATGAAGAATATACAAATATGAATGCAGTGGATGCTCATAATTCTTCGAATCATTTTAAAGAATTTATTTCACTGGTATCCTCAATACTTACATCAGAACCAGTAATAGAAGTTTTCTAATTGTTAATCAATAAAACGTCATATAAACCTAATAAAAGTTTGGCGACATATGTTGATCGAATTTATGTGCTAAAACATTCGGGAGCATTTAAATTGCCTGCGATTTTGCCTGGTACAGGTTTAGAATTGTTGTTTCATACTCATGAACCATTGCTAATAAATAATCATAAATGTGATAATGGCCATGTTATTTGTCCTAGAAATTCAATATTACATATAGATGAGTTTAGTGATGTTTCTTTTATATCGGTTCGATTTAAAAGTGGGGCTTTTCGTCACTTTTCTTCAATTCCATTTATAGAACTAAACAATCAGTTTGCTTCTGTCGAGGATATTTGGGGGGTTAAGGGTAAATATTTTTTAGAGAAACTAAATGAGCACCATACTATTAATGACAAAATTAAATGTATAGAGTCCTTTTTGCTTAAATGTTTGTATGATTACCATAATAAACAAAATGACAAATGGGACACTATCATGCATTCTTTGTATAAGCAGTATAATTCAATTTCTTTAAAAGAATTAGCTGCTTATACTAATTTGAGTTACCGCCAGTTTGAAAGAAATTTTAAATCTCAATTTGGGATTACGCCAAAGAAAATCCAACGAATTATACGGTTTGAAGCTACGGTAAAAAAAATACTATTAAACAGAAACCCTGGGTATTTGTCTACTGCATTAGATCATGGCTATTACGATCAAAGCCATTTTATCAACGAATTTCAGTTTTTTACCGAAGAAAAGCCTTCTAACTATTTTGTGACAAAGAATTATGATCATCATTTTTATGATAAATCAATAAAAGCACCAGAAAGGTATTAGTTTTTTACAAAGTTGATATCTCCTAAATATTGGGTAATATCCTTTGCTATGATATCTCTACCATGATTGTTCCAGTGTCTGTCATAGATTAAAGTAGTAGAACGATCAGAGGTTTCAAAAGAAGCAGAGAAATCGATGTAATTAAATTCATTTTTTTCTAAATACGATAAAAATAGAGGACTTGTTATTTTGGAGTCTAAAAGAAGCGTAAATCGTTTTTTATCATATCCATATTTAGAAATCAAGCTTTTGAAGTTGGCCAGGTATTTCTCTTCATTTTCTTTTTTAATTCTCAAAATTTCGGCATCATCTATCGAAACTGTCTTTTTTTTGGGTTTAAGCATATTAAGGAATCGATACATAAGTTCCTGAGGAGGATCTAAAATCCCAATGCTTTTACAGTATACTATTAGTTTACTTTTTTTAAGCATTTTGTTCATGGGAGACTCTAAAGCTAATCGACTATTAACAACCCGGTATTCTGCACGCGTTAAATCGTTAGAGAATTTTATACCCAAAATAACGTGGTCAATAAGATCGAATTGAGAAGCATACGAATGTATCAGGTGTAGTTGGTCTGCAAAATCATAACCGGCATAGCCATATTCATATACTTCAATTTCAGGAATAGCATTTTCAATCTTTTTACCAATAGAGTTGTAGTAGTTTTGATGAAACCCTTCTATAAATGAATCCCCAACCAATGCTACTTCGATTTTATCTTTTGTTGGGATAAATTCTCTATAAGAATTATACCCTGTCGTATTAATATGATATTCTGAAAAATTTTGCCTTCTGTTTCCAGTAACCGAAAAACCATTTTGGTTTGGTTTCCATTTTTCTACTTTGTATTCGTCGAGAAATCGGGTAGGAGTGTCTTTTCCTAAATGAAAAACACGCACTAAGCCTTCTAATACGATGAGTATTAAAAAAACATATAAGATACTTTTGATTATAAGTTTTTTCATGTGACTTTAAAATTATATCATAATGCTTTTTTTATTGTCATTATCTATTTTTAATTAGAATTGGAAATAAATAAATGATCTGTCTATGTTATCATCAAAAAACAGTAACATTCCTAAAATTACTAAAGTATATGCAACGAATCTCACGATTCTAGACTTAAATTTAAAAGGAGCGCGCTCGTCTCTTCTGATTCTAAATTCATATAAAATAAAAAGACCTAACAAAATAAAATAATCTACCATGCGATACCCTAAAGGATGTTGATAGGTTTCGTATGAAAAATTGGCGTATATCTGCTCTAAAAAACCAAAAGCATCTGTAATGGACTCAGATCTAAAGAATACTCTAGAAAATGTGACTAATAAAAAAGTGAGTAAAATTTGTGAGATTTCTGTTAAAGAGGGAAGCCAGCGATTTTCTGCTACCACAGTATTCATATAAATACGATTTCGTCCCATTAAAAAAACAGGAATGTATAAAGCAGCATGAATTGCTCCCCATACGATAAAAGTCCAGTTTGCACCATGCCAAAAACCACTCACTAAGAAAATAATAATAATATTTCTAACCGATTTAAGTTTGCTTACTCTGCTTCCGCCAAGAGGGATATATACGTAATGTCTAAACCAGGTGGATAAAGAAACATGCCATCGCTGCCAATATTCGGCAACATTTCTAGAAAATGTAGGAAACTTAAAGTTAGACATTAATTCTATTCCAAATAGTTTGGCTGTTCCTATAGCGATATCAGAATACCCACTAAAATCTCCATAAACCTGAAAACTAAAAAGCGATACGCCAAGGATTAAAGTAGAAGCAGAATAATCGTTATAATTAAGAAAGATATCATCAACAATAGGAGCAATAGAATCTGCAATAACTACTTTTTTGAATAACCCCCAAAGTATAAGCCTTAGGCCTTCTGTGCATTGTGTGTAATTAAAAATTCTTTTGGTGGTGATTTGTGATAAGAGATTAGAAGCTCTCTCTATGGGGCCAGCAACCAATTGAGGGAAAAAACTAACAAAAGTAGCAAATGCAATAAAATTCTTGGTAGGCGTTAATCTTTTGTAATAAATATCTAATGAATACGACATGGTCTGAAACGTATAAAAAGATATGCCTACAGGTAAAATAATCTGTAATGTCCATGTGCTTTTAAGCTCATATCCGAAAACAGAAAGAAAATCTACCCAGGACCCTATAAAGAAATTGTAGTATTTAAAGAAGCCTAAAAGACCGATGTTAAAAATTACACTTACCCATAACCAGGCTTTTCTTTTTGAAGCAGAATCATTAGCATGAATAGTTTGACCTATAAAAAAATCAACAACAGTACTTGCGAGTATAAGAAATAGAAATCGCCAATCCCATAAGCCATAAAAGATATAACTGGCGATAAGTATAAACAAATTCTGAATTTGAATTTTTTTATAGAAAATAAACCAGTAAAGAACAAAAACGACTGGCAGGAATATAAAAAAATCTAAAGAATTGAATAACATCTATACCGTATATAATTATAAAATTCGGAGAAGGGTTACACAAAGAAATATAGCGAAAATATCTCATTGCTATTGAAGGGCATAAATTTTGTGTATTTAATTTTATAAATCAAATATTTATGAAGTTATTTTTTATTTGATACTAAATACTAGGTTTTGTTATAAAAAAAAATGATGATAAGTGGGGGAAATGCCCCTGTTCAGAAATAGGTGTTATCCCCATGAAATTAATTTATTATTAAACTATACTTGTACTACCCAAAATAGTTTACAAAAAAGTAATACGAAAAATGAATTTTGGTGATGCATTATGTTTAATTTTGCGGTAAATTATGATTTTAGGTTTAAATTCGTTTTTTATTACAAGTAGTTTTATGGAGTATCTATAATACTTTTCTTACGGGATTTCCGTATTGTAAGGCAATATTTAGGCAAACGTGAGTCATTGAACGTTTTTTTTAAGTATTCTGTCTAAAAAATTAAATTTTGAATTGTTAATTGATTTAACTAGACTATTTTAGCTTTGGAAAACAAATGTAAAGTAAGTTCAAAAAAGGAAGTTCTACCCCCCTTCTTCCAGCGTTTTTTAGATTGTCATCAAAAAGATTTGACTAATTGTTATGCATGTCGCGTAATTGTTATGTCAATAGGAAATTATTGTTCATTATTAATGGGAAAATTATGAATATAATTGATTCAAAAAAAATATGGCTTTCTTCACCGCATATGGGTGGATCAGAGCAAAAATTCGTAAAAGAAGCATTCGACACAAACTGGGTAGCACCTTTGGGTCCAAACGTTAATGGATTTGAGAGTGATATTGAAAGTTACCTTGGAGAAGATGTTTATGCTGCAGCATTAAGTTCTGGTACAGCTGCATTACACCTTGGGTTAAAACTACTTGGTGTTACGGTTGGTGATGAAGTATTATGCCAAAGTATGACATTTGCTGCTTCGGCCAATCCAATAGTATATCTTGGTGCTAAACCTATATTTATAGATAGCGAAAGAAGTACCTGGAATCTATGTCCAGATCAACTAGAAATAGCAATAAAAGACAGAATTGCAAAAGGTAAAAAGCCTAAAGCAATTATTGCTGTACATTTATATGGAATGCCATATAATGTAGAGGCTATTCATAATATTGCTTCAGAATACAAAATCCCTATATTAGAAGATAGTGCAGAAGCCTTAGGAAGTTCTTATCAAGGAATTAACTGTGGAACTTTTGGAGATATTGCTATCCTTTCTTTTAATGGGAATAAGATTATTACTACCTCTGGAGGTGGATCACTTGTTTCTAAAAAACAAGAACATAAAGATAAAGCCATTTTCTTGGCAACTCAAGCCAGAGACAATGCACCTCATTATGAACATTCTGAAATAGGATATAATTACAGAATGAGCAATATTACTGCAGGCATAGGAAGAGGGCAGATGGAAGTTTTGGATGCCCATGTTGATAATAGACGTAGTAATTTTGAATTTTACAAAAAGAACCTTGAAGATTCCTCTGAAATAAAGTTTTTAGAAGAACCTTCTGGATATCATTCTAATAGATGGTTAACCTGTATAGAAACCAGCTCTTATAAGTTAAGAGAAGGAATACGGTTATCACTGGCAGAAGAAAACATAGAATCAAGACCGTTATGGAAGCCCATGCATCAACAAGCTGTATTTGCAGATTGTGATGCTTACCTCAATGGAATTTCTGATGACCTATTTGATCGCGGCCTTTGCTTACCCAGCGGGTCTAATCTTGAAGAAGATGATTTATATAGAATTGTATCAGTAATTAAAAATGTATTGAGATGATAAAGAGCTACCTTATAAATAATTCGCATAAACACGCATCTAAATGGCTAGTTTTATCTATTGATGTGTTAATTACGATCTTTAATTTCTTTTTGGCGTACGTAATTAGATTTGGAATCACGTTAAATTTTGATACCACTAATTTAATATACCAATTACCAATTATAGCAGGTTTATCTACCTTAAGCTTTTTAATGATAGGATCCTATAAAGGAGTGGTTAGACATACAGGAATGAGAGATGCTTATAACCTGTTTGTTGCTGTAACTATCTTAATTAGTTTAATGGGATTTTTTATGGCATCCAGTAGATTAGCACTATTGCCAGAATTGTTAAATATTCCTGTGTCTATAATTTGCGTGCACTATTTATTAAATATTATAACACTTACTACAAGTCGTTTGATATTTAAATATTGCTACTACTATGTGAAGTCAAAAATAGGAGAAACTTCTAGAATATTGATTTATGGGGCAGGAGATTCTGGATTAATAACCCTTGCAGCGGTTACTAATGATTCAAACAGATCCTTATCTGTAGTTGGTTTTGTTGATGATAATTCTCAAAAAATTGGTAAGACAATTAATGGGATTAAGGTATATCCTTCGGGAATGATTAATCAAAGCTTTATAACAAAGAACAATATTAAGGAGATCGTTGTATCTATTCCACATATAAGTAAAAAAAGACTCTCAGAAATTTCTGATAACTTGCTTAAGCTAAAGGTTACCGTTAAAATAATACCCGCAGTAAATGATTGGATTGATGGTAAATTAAAGGTTTCTCAAATTAAAGAAATTCAAATAGAAGACTTATTAGAAAGAGCTCCTATTAGTATGGATAATCAGAATATCACACAAGAACTTAATGATAAAGTGATTTTGATAACAGGAGCAGCTGGATCAATAGGAAGTGAAATAGTAAGACAAGCTTCATATTATAGCTATAGACATCTTGTTTTGGTTGATCAGGCAGAATCCCCTTTATATGATTTACAACAAGAGCTTTTAAGTAAAGGAGTAACCAATTTTACGCCTATTGTTGCTGATATAAGAGACCATCAAAGAGTAGAAACTATATTTGAAAAGTATAGACCTAATATGGTTTTTCATGCAGCAGCATATAAGCATGTACCTCTAATGGAGAATAATCCTTGTGAGGCAATTAAAATTAATGTACTTGGAACCAGGAAACTTGCAGATTTGTCATCTGAGTTTGGTGTAGATAAGTTTGTTTTTGTATCTACAGATAAAGCAGTGAACCCTACCAATGTGATGGGAGCAACCAAGAGAGTTGCCGAAATGTATATAAAATGTATTAATGGAACCAGTAATACTAAATTTATTACCACTAGATTCGGAAATGTACTGGGATCGAATGGATCTGTTATTCCATTATTTAAAAAACAAATCCAAAAAGGAGGGCCATTAACAGTTACTCATAAAGATGTAACTCGCTTTTTTATGACTATACCAGAAGCTTCTCAATTGGTTATAGAAGCAGGAACAATGGGTAATGGAGGCGAAATATTTATCTTTGATATGGGAGAATCTGTAAAGATTTTTGACCTTGCAAAGAAAATGATACGATTATCTGGCCTTAGATATCCAGAAGATATAGATATAAAAATAACAGGCCTTAGACCTGGAGAGAAATTGTATGAAGAACTCCTGGCTGATACAGAAAATACGTTACCAACCTATCACAAGAAAATAATGATAAGTAGATTTGATGATAATGATTGTGTATTGGTAAAAGATAAAATTGATGACCTTTGTATTATGAATTTACTAAGCCAGGATCATCAAATTGTAGGAAAATTAAAAGAGATAGTTCCAGAATTTATCTCCAATAATTCTACCTTCGAAAGTATTGATAAAATTAATAAGAAAAGTATTCAAGGTAAGCGAGAAGTTCTTGCATAGAGCTTGATGTAACAAAATAGTAGGTATTATATAGTAAGGGAAAAAATACCTTCAAAACATTTTAGTAAGAAGAGATAGGCTTGTTTAGGGGAATAAACTTGCCTAAATGTTTTATGGTGTTCTTTTAGAACGCGTGAAAGGAAAATAGTATAGATAAAGCAAAATCTTATTGCTAAACTAAATAAAGTTATATTTTTGTAACTCTATTAATAGGCTTACTTATAAAGTATTAAAATATGCGATGTAGATTTTTGTTATTATTTGTGGTATTAATATCAGTTTTTTCCTGTAAAGTACCTGAAAATGTGGTTTATTTTCAAAATTCTGCAAATTTGGAGAAGATTTCTTCTACAAATTCTTTCACCTCTATTTTTAAAGTTGATGATATCGTTGGGATACTGGTTTCTGCAGCAGATATGGATGCAGCAAGACCATTTAATTTAATGCAAAGTTCTTCTATGTCACTAGGAGAAGGCGGAGGAGGAAATGCAGTAAGTTCTGCAGGATCAGGTGAACCTACGTACCTAATAAACGAAGAAGGAAATATTGATTTTCCTGTTTTGGGAGAGCTAAAAATTGCTGGCCTAACTCGAATCGAGGTTAAGGAAATGATTAAAGAAAAGCTAAAAATTTATATCAATGATCCTATAGTAAGTGTACGGCTTAAAAATTTTAAGATTACCGTTATGGGAGAAGTATCAAGACCTGGTTCTTATACAATACCCAATGAAAGAATTACTATTATTGAAGCCCTTGGTTTAGCGGGAGATATGACTATTAAAGGAAGAAGAGAAAACCTAATGGTGATTAGAGAAAATGAAGGAGTAAATACATATCATCGTGTAGATCTTACTTCTAAATCAATTTTTGAATCCCCTGTATATTATCTGGCACAAAATGACGTTGTTTATGTTGAGCCAAATAACTCAAGAATAAAAGAATCCAAAACACGTGATAACACCCTTGGTGTCATTATTAGTATTGTTGGTGTAATTATATCTGTAGTAACTCTAGTTGTAAGATAATAAGTATATGATTTCTAATACTAATAATACCCCTACGAAGAATACTAATTTTGATTCATCTTCTGGATTTAGTTTTAATCTTAGAGATCAAATTTTAAAATACCTTAAACGTTGGTATTGGTTTGTATTAAGTGTCTTTATTTTTGTTAGTTTGGCGTATCTTAAAGTAAGGTATACAATTCCTCAATATAATGTGTCTTCTAGTATTGTGATCTCTCAGGATGAAAGTATGGGTGAATCAGAGTTGTCGGCATTTAAAGATCTTGGTTTATTGGATGATGGGCAGAATAAAATTGAAAATGAGATTCAAATTTTAAAATCAAGAACGTTATTAACTAATGTAGTTAATAATTTAAAACTTAATGTTCGATATTTTAGTGAAGGAAGAATTCTAGAAGTAGAGAATTACCCAAAATCACTTATTGAAATTAATTTTTTATCAGATGATTCTATTGTACATAAAAAATCAAAAGTTTTTCATGTGCAAATTGATTCTGACACCTCTTTCTCGTTTTTAGATGAAAAAAAAACAAAAAGTAAGTAACCATTCCTTCGGAAATACTATTAGTACTAGTATTGGTGATATTATTATTACTCCAAGTATGGATACTATGAATGCTAGTATTGGTAAAATCATCAAAATTGTAGTAACGCCAGTAAAGTTTGTTGCCGAGTCATATAGAAATAGATTATCTATTATTTCGGTTAAAAATTCGGCAATTGTTAGATTGTCGTTAAACGACCCGGTCAAGGAAAAAGCAAAAGATATTATTAATAACCTTGTAGAAGAATACAACAAGGCAACTATAGAAAATAAAAAACAAGCTTCGGCAAGAACTGCTGATTTTATAAATGATCGTTTAGAGCTTATTTCAGGAGATTTGACCCAAGTAGATGATCAAGCGGCAACGTATCAATCGAGTAGAGGATTAACTAGTAGTGATGTGGCAGTTCAAGCTCAACAGTTTTCAGATTTAGATACAAAAAACTCTCAAGAAATAGCACGGCTAAACACACAGCTATATTTTATAGAATCGATGCGAAAGTTTGTGCTTAGCCAAGATGGTAAGTTTGATCTTGTACCACAATCTAATTCTGGATTTAGTGATCCAACAGTTGCTACTACGATATCAAGATATAATGGATTAATTCTTCAGAGACAACGTTTATTAAAAACTTCGAGTATAAAGAATCCAGTTGTTGTAAATATAGATCAACAAATTGGTGGATTAAGACAAGTTCTAACAGGAAGTTTAAATAGCCTTAAAAACTCTATCAATGGGCAATTACGAAGCTTAAATACCCAGAATCAATATTTTGGAGGTCAAATATATAGCGCACCAACACGACAGAAAGATATTAGAGCTATAGAGCGGGAACAGACCATAAAAGAACAATTATATCTTTATCTACTTCAAAAAAGAGAAGAAGCAGAGATAAAGAGTCATATTACGCTTTCTAATGCCAGAGTAATCGATAAAGCGTCTACATTGGGATCATATCCAGTATCTCCAAATAAGAAAACAATATATGCAGGAGCTTTCTTTCTTGGTTTGATATTGCCTTTTCTTATTATTTATACCTCAGATTTGTTAAATGTAAAAGTAAGTTCTAGAGAAGACCTCGAAAAAGTACTTTCTATGCCAATTATTGGGTCTATACCAAAGGTGAAATCCAAAAATAAAATAATGATTTCGCAAAATGATAGATCAGGAATAGCAGAAGCATTTAGGATCTTAAGAACAAATTTAGACTTCTTAATGGCAGGAATTAACAAAACTAAAGGAAAAGTTATTTTTGTTACCTCTACTATTTCTGGAGAAGGAAAGACTTTAATCTCTTCAAACTTGGCTAAAACTTTAGCCATTTCAGGAAAAAAAGTAGCCTTTTTGGGTACGGATTTAAGAGATCCTAAATTTCATAAGTTTTTTGATCTACCTAATGGGAAAGATTCTAAAGGACTTACTAATTTTATAATGAATGATGAATTAACTCCAGAAGATATCATATATAAATATAAAAAAGAAGATGCATTTGATATTGTACCATCTGGAGCAATACCACCTAACCCTGCAGAACTTTTAATGCAAGAAAGAGTAAATGTAATGTTTAAGTATCTAGAAGAACACTACGATTATATTATTGTAGATACTGCTCCTGTTAGCCTTGTAACCGATACGCTTTTAATAGCAAAACACGCAGATTTAAGTATTTATATAGTAAGAGAAAATTACTCTGATAAAAGAGTATTACAGGTTCCAGAAAATTTCTATAGAGAAAAACGTTTACCAAATATTGCAGTTTTACTTAATGCAGCTGGTAATAAGACTGGTTATAACTATGGATACGGTTATGGAAAAAAGAATTAAGAAAATTCGATATTATTTTTCATTAATGAAGTAATCTTTTTAGCAATTTTAAAATCAAATCCTTTCTCAAGAACTTCTAATTGATGATAATTATGGATATCTGTACCCGTAAAATCAATATAGTCCTGATCTATCAGTTTTTTTTGTAAAAGATTTGATTTGCTCACCATAATATCCAGATATTGATAATAGGTTAACCTGAAATAGAAACCCTGATGCTTTTAACTCATCATATTTTTTTAGATCATCTTGATAAAAAGTATATCGCTCTGGATGTGCCAAAATAGGAATGTATCCTGCTAATTTAATTTCGAATAAGATTTCATTTAGATTAATAGGAGGGGCAAAAGTAGACATTTCGACCAGGATATAATTTTGGTGTAATGGTAAAATATCATTGTTTTTTATACGCTTATAAAACAAATCGTCCATCATATATTCTGCACTTGCCTGTAATTCGATTTTTGTTATTCCCAAAGGAACAAGAACATCTTTGAGCTTTTTTAAATTACTAGTTATAGTTTGCGAAGAATTTGGCCATATATCTTGCATTATATGAGGAGTAGTAATTACTTTTTTAAAACCAAAATTTTCAAATTGCTCAAGGATATATCCCGATTGATAAATTGTCTTTACTCCATCATCAATACCCGGAAGTAAATGTGAATGAATATCAATGTAACCATCGGGTACAATTTCTTTAAAAGGAACCTCTTTTTTTGATAAGAACCGCAATTTGATTTTTGTTTTGGGGTGAACGTAAAATAAAATATATCTGTTATAATAACATTATTAGTGCATTATAACAAATAAAATGTAAAAATATAGATTTATTATACATAAAAAACTGTTTAAGAATAGAGATTCTTAAACAGTTTGATGTATTTAATAGTTATCTTAATACTATCTTTTTGTAATATCTCCTGATCCAGATACTTTTTTATCTTCTTTTTGAGGGTCTCCTTTATAAAATATATCACCAGATCCAGATACACGAGCCTTTAAGTAGGTAGTAGCCATTACTTCAATATCACCAGACCCAGATACGGTTGCTGTTACATTTTTTGCATTTAAGTCATACGCAGAAAGGTCTCCAGAACCAGATACATTTCCGTTAAAACTACCGGTACTTCCTTTTAATACCAGATCACCAGATCCAGATACTTGTCCCCATATGTTTTCGGCATCAACAACAAGTTGAATATCACCAGACCCAGATACTCCGGTTTTAAAATCAGAAGCCTTAATTGTATCAGAACTATACACATCTCCCGATCCTGATAATGTAACTTGAGTTAGATCTTTAAAAGGAACAGTAATAATTAGTTTTTTTCCTACAGAAGGTTTTAGATAAAACCCTTTTTTCACATAAATTCTAAGAGCATCTCCTTGGATCTCGGTTACTATATAATCAATAAGGTTACTTTCTCCTTTGATTGTGATTTTTCCTTCTGTACCAGATATTAAGGATACATCCAAACTTCCTTTTACTTTTACTTGATCATAGTCTGATGTCGATCTGTTTTTGGTAATAGAATTGCCATTACCATTAATTTTTTTCCCATTTCCCCACCATTGTGCTTGTAAAGAAGTTATACTGCATAATGTAAGTCCTATAATAAATGCTGCTGTTCTCATTGTATTGATGTATTAATGTTTTGTATATATTAGTTTTTTCTTAATTTGATTCCACCATAACTAGAGGTAATATTAATTGCTTTACCACTATTAGCTTGGCCACTATACCCTTGATAATCTTTTTTAGAATCCTTAACGTATTTCTTTTGTACGTTTATACTTTCATCTAGTTTAATACCTCCATATGAAGTCTTAATTGCAAAATCAAAGGTGCATCCATCTTCATATCCAATATTAACGCTGGTATAATCTGTTTTAATTGTTACGTTTTTGAAGGTTGGCTGTAGCGAACGAACTTCGATAGACCCATAATCAGAATCAATGCTTAGTTCTTCAGAAATACTCCCAAATTTTGTATTAACATAATCTGAATGTCCTATGATTTTACCGCCATTTTCTATTCGAATCCCGCCATAATCGCAGTTATAGTTTAAGTTTTTTATCGATTTAAATTTTGACTGTGTATAATCTGCATTAAGATCAATCTTATCACCGTTGCCAACTTCAAAATCAGAATAGTCTGCATTGATTTTTCCATTTTTCATGTAAGAAATAGTACTGTTATTAGTATAATCTATGTTGATGTAATTGTTATCGCCTAATAGTTCTCCGATAATAATTTGACCATAATCGCAATTAATTTTAGCATTACCTTTTATCTTATCCAAAGTGATGCTTCCGTAATCATTATTAAAATCTACACTATTAGTTACAGGAACTTTTACGGTATAATTGATTTTCATATTCATATTGTTGTTCCATCCGCTAGTCCATTTATCCCACCAGGAGCTATTATTTTTATTAAAAGTGGTTTTGGCAGTAACCATTTGAGAAGAAGAATCAAACTCGACATCGATAGATTCTAGTTTTTTGATCACTTTTTCTTCATTGTTTCCACTTACTTTAATGGTAATTTCCATAACGATTCGATTTTCATTCCAGGAAGTAATATCCAGGTTACCATAATCATTACTAATTTTTAATAACGCATCTGCGTTAACCGAGAAGTCTTTTTTTAATGTTTTTTCTTTGGTATATTTTCCTTTCAGATCTCCATTATTGGCTAATGCCAAAGCAGGAATCATCAATAAGAGGATTATATTATAGTATAAAGTTTTCATTTTCTGATAATTTAAATTCGTTAATGCTGTTAATTTTTTGAAGTACTTCGTCTAATAAATTTGCACGTTTCTGAAAGTTCTTAATCATAGCGCTAATTACACGTTTATCGTTTCCACTTTGAAAAAGATCTTTTTTAAGTGTTTCATAATCAGATTCCAGTTTTTCTAATTGATTCATTGCATCCAAAACCAATTCTTTGGTTTCTATAGAAGAAACTTTATCGATTTCTTCGAGTTGCAATTGAATAGCAGAGGTAAAAAAGCTTTGAGTTTCCTCCATTTGAGGAGAAACATTTGCCAGATCTACTTCTTCTTTTGGACTAAACATAAAAGTCATTGCTGCCATTCCAAATACTATAGCAATCGAAGCAGCTATTGCAAGTGGTTTATACCAATTTACCTTTTTAGGCTGCAATTGTACAACTTTGTTTTGTTGCTGCAACTTTTCTAAAAACCGCATTTGGTGATTAGCAGAAGGTTCATGTATGTCTAATTGATCTTGCATACGTTTAAATAACTTTTCTATTTTATCGGTACTCATACAAATTGTAATTTTTTTCGTAAGCTTTCTTTTGCGCGCGAAATAAGCGTACGACAATTAGAATATGATATATTCATGATCTGACAGATTTCTTCATAATCATAACCTTCTATAAGGTGTAATGATAATGCAGTACTATAGCTGTCTTTAAGTTGAGTTAGTGTATTTAGTACTGTATTTACTTTTACAGAAGCAAGATCTTCTTCTACAATTCCGTTGCTATCTGTAAGAGCATACTCAACAGTTTCTAGGGCTACCTCACGATGAACATCTTTTTTACGTGTAGCGGTTAAACTGGCATTAATAACAATCCTTTTTAACCAGGCCCCAAACATATTATTATCTTCTAGCATTGATAGTTTTGTAAAAGCTGTTAAAAAAGCTTCTTGCATAATATCTTCAGCTTCTGCTGTGTCCTTTATGATTCTCAATGCTGTATTGTACATTGCCTTATAATAACGATTGTATGTTTCGAGCTGCGCATTTTGATCTTGCTCGCGACATTTCGCAATTAATTGCTCTGTATTTAGTTGGGTTAGTGACAAAAAATATAATTTACTTTAACATAAAGATATATATTGCATTGCTTTGTTACAGTTTTTTAATTTTTTTTTTAAAACTTGTGGCATAACAATTGAAATATAAATAGTGAATCTATTATAAAGGCCTTGTTTTAATGGGCTTTATATGGTTTTTAATCAGTTTCATTAAATTCTAAAAAAAAATGTTGTTTTGTCGTGATGACAAAATGACTTTGATATATACTTATGGCTAAAACCAAATTTACGACACTTGACAGTTTGTCATTTCAAGGGATAGATGAAGATGCAGAATTAATTCCTTTAATGACGCCAGAAGATGAAGAAGAAATAGACAAAGAAGATTTACCCGACATATTACCGATATTACCTTTAAGAAATACCGTACTATTTCCTGGAGTTGTTATTCCTATTACTGCAGGAAGAGATAAATCTATTAAACTTCTTAACGAAGCTAATAATGGTAATAAAACAATTGGTGTAGTTTCTCAAAAAGAAGAGGGTATAGAAAACCCATCCTTAAAAGATATTAATAGAGTAGGTGTGGTAGCTCGTATTCTAAGAGTCTTAAAAATGCCAGATGGTAATACTACAGTAATATTACAAGGGAAAAAGCGATTTCATATAGACGAAGTTGTAGAAGAAGTACCTTATATTAAAGCTAAAGTTAGAGAAGTTCCTGAAGCCAGACCGGCAAAAGAGAATAAAGAGTTTAGTGCTATAATCGATTCGATCAAAGATTTGGCTCTAGAAATTATAAAAGAAAGCCCCACAATACCTTCTGAAGCTTCGTTTGCTATAAAGAATATAGAGAGTAATTCTTTTCTTATCAATTTTGTGTCTTCTAATTTAAACCTTCCTGTAGAGGAAAAACAAAAATTACTAGAGATTAATGACCTTAAGAAAAGAGCTTTAGCTACTCTAAAATATATGAATGTAGAGTTTCAGAAACTGGAACTCAAAAATGTCATTCAAAGTAAGGTTCAGCATGACATGAGTCAGCAACAGCGAGAATACTTCTTACATCAACAGATGAAAACCATACAAGAAGAACTTGGTGGCGTTTCACATGAAGATGAAATCGAAGAAATGCGTGTACGAAGTAAGGATAAGAAATGGGATGATAAAGTAAAAAAACACTTTGATAAAGAGCTATCCAAAATGCAACGTATGAATCCTCAGGTTGCAGAATACTCTATACAACGTAATTATTTGGATCTATTTCTGGATTTACCCTGGAATGAGTTTAGTACAGATAAATTTGATCTAAAACGAGCTATGAAGATTTTGGATAGAGATCATTATGGTTTAGATGAAGTAAAGCGCAGAATTATAGAATACCTCGCAGTATTAAAACTGCGTAATGATATGAAATCTCCGATATTATGTCTATATGGCCCTCCTGGTGTAGGTAAAACTTCATTAGGAAAATCTATTGCAGAAGCTCTGGGAAGAGAATACGTAAGGATATCATTAGGAGGATTGCGTGATGAAGCAGAAATAAGAGGGCATCGAAAAACATATATAGGAGCAATGCCAGGTAGAATTATCCAAAGTCTTAAGAAAGCAGGAACCAGTAATCCTGTATTTGTATTAGACGAAATAGATAAATTATCAGTAGGTAATCAAGGCGATCCATCATCTGCGTTATTAGAAGTTTTAGACCCCGAGCAGAATTCAGAATTTCATGATAATTTTCTTGAGATGGGATTTGATCTCTCTAAAGTAATGTTTATTGCTACTTCTAACAGCCTGGGAACAATTCAGCCTGCACTTAGAGATCGTATGGAAATCATTAATGTTACAGGGTATACGATTGAAGAAAAAATAGAGATTGCCAAACAACACTTGTTACCAAAACAGCTAGAAGAACACGGGTTGAATAAATCCCATATAAAAATGGGGAAGACGCAACTAGAAAAAATAGTTGAAGGATATACCAGAGAATCTGGAGTACGAGGCCTGGAAAAACAAATTGCTAAAATGGTACGTTATGCTGCGAAGAATATAGCAATGGAAGAGGAGTATAATGTGAAAATTAGTAATGAAGATATTATTGAGGTTCTTGGAGCACCAAAGTTAGAACGTGATAAGTATGAAAATAATGATGTCGCAGGTGTAGTAACAGGACTTGCATGGACAAGTGTAGGTGGAGATATTCTATTTATAGAATCTATTTTGTCTAAAGGAAAAGGTAGCCTGACTATTACCGGAAACTTAGGGAAAGTGATGAAAGAATCTGCTACCATTGCTATGGAATATATAAAGGCTAATGCTGTAGAATTAGGTATTAATCCAGATATTTTTGAAACCTATAATGTACATATACACGTACCAGAAGGGGCTACGCCAAAAGATGGTCCTAGCGCAGGAGTTACAATGCTGACATCTCTGGTTTCTTTATTTACACAACGTAAAGTGAAGAAAAGTCTTGCCATGACAGGAGAGATTACATTAAGAGGAAAAGTATTACCTGTTGGTGGAATTAAAGAAAAAATCCTTGCTGCAAAAAGAGCACATATAAAAGAGATATTACTTTGCGAAGATAACAGGAGAGATATTAATGAAATTAAATCTGAATATTTAAAAGGGCTTAAATTTCATTATGTTAAGGATATGGAAGATGTATTAAAACTTGCAATTACAAGTACCAAGGTTAAGAATGCAAAGAAATTATAAGAATATAATTTAACATGATTACAAAAACAAAGCAGCATTTTTAAATGCTGCTTTGTTTTTAAATTATCTTCTCTTTTTAATCAAGACATCTTTATATAATTCCAGGTTTTTTAAAACAATATCGCTTCCTTTTACAACAGTTTCTAGTGGTTGATCTCCTAGATGTACAGGAAGTTCTGTAGCTATAGATAATCGATCATCAAGCCCTCTTAGCATTGATCCACCACCTGTTAAATAAATGCCAGAATTATAGATATCAGCAGAGAGTTCTGGAGGAATTTCAGAAAGTGTTTCCATAATTGCATTTTCTATTTGTATAATAGACTTATCTAAACTTTTTTTAATCTCTTTATGTGATAATTGTATTTGTTTAGGTTTTCCTGTAAGAATATCTCTTCCTTCTACCATCATTTTTTCTGGAGGTGATGCTAAGGTATCGATTGCAGAACCAATTTTTATTTTTATTTTCTCTGCCATAGACTCTCCTATATGTAGATTTCGAGATTCTCTTACATATTGAGTAATATCTTCATTAAAAACATTTCCAGCAATTTTTACAGATTGGCCACTAATTATTCTCCCTAAAGAGATCACAGCAATTTCTGTAGTTCCTCCACCTATATCTACAACCATATTTCCTTTAGGTTCTAGAACATCTATCCCGCCACCTATTGCTGCTGCTATAGGTTCTGGTATTAGAAATATATTTTTTGCATTGAGTCGTTTTGCAGATTCTTGTACGGCTCGCATTTCAACTTCGGTACTTCCGCAAGGGATAGCAATAATCATATTATAAGAAGTTGCAAAAGCTGAAGTATTAAAAACTGATAACTTTTTGATAAATGTCTTTAGCATTTTCTCTGCTGCATCAAAATTAGAAATAACACCATTATTAAATGGAGATATTGTTTTTATATTCTTGTTAATTTTGCCACGCATCATACCTGCTTCTTTACCTACTGCAATAATTTTTCCGGTAATTTGATGAATTGATATGATAGAAGAGTTGTTTACTGCTATTTTTCCTTTATAGGTAATAAGCGTATTTGATGTGCCAAGATCTATTGCTATTTTTTCGTTTAAAAAATCAAAAAAGCCCATGATTTGTGTGTACTTAGGTTAATGTGTGTTGATTTAAGGTGTAATAAAGTAGCTTATATTCATGCAGTAGGGGTCTAAAGGTAGATAACTTCGATAAAACGTAATTATTGTATTTCTAAACAAGTTTTAGCATCATTTCTTGTAACGACAAATGATTGGACGCCTTTGTTGTAGTGAAGTAACCTCTATATTTTAGTAAGTGATTTATTAGATGTAATTATTTCATTGATAATAACTTTTTTTACATAATCTGTATTTTCCAAATAGTTTGGTTTATTTTTGGTTTTTAATACAAATAGCATTTCTCATAAATTTGGAAGACAATAAGATAATAATAGCTATAGATGGACATTCTTCTACAGGAAAAAGTACCGTCGCAAAACAATTAGCCAAAGCATTAGGGTATATTTATGTAGATACTGGAGCTATGTATCGAGCGGTTTCTTTATATGCTATGAGGAAAAAAATTATTGACGAGTTTCATTTTGATCAGGAAGCACTAGAAAAAGACCTTTCTGAGATAGATCTTAGATTTATGATAAACCCAGAAACTGGCCTGGCAGAAATCTTACTTAATGGAGAAAATGTAGAAAAAGAAATCAGGACGCTTACCGTTTCTAAATATGTAAGTAAAATTGCTGCAATCTCGAGTGTTCGTAAAAAATTAGTAGAACAACAACAAAAAATGGGGATAGATAAAGGGATTGTTATGGATGGGAGAGATATAGGAACTGTTGTTTTTCCAAATGCCGAACTTAAACTATTCATGACTGCAACTGCTAAGGATCGCGCAGAACGTAGATTTCTAGAGCTTAGAGAAAGGGGAGAAGATGTAACTTATGAAGATGTTTTAAAAAATGTAGTAAATAGAGATCACATAGATAGTACAAGAAAAGATTCGCCGCTTAAGAAAGCAGAAGATGCTATCAAGATAGATAATTCTAATCTTACCTTAAAAGAACAATTTGAGCAAATTTTACAACTTGCTAAAACTTCTGTTATTACTGCAACTTAATTTTTTGGAGCAACAAGAGAATCTGAGATATTATTTTCGTCTAAATTAAAATCAGAAAGCTCACGAGATTCGTATAATTTCATTTCTTCTTTTACCCATTCGATTAATTGTATATATTCTTCATCATTACTAAGAATAAGGACACGATTTAATCGTAAAAGATGATGATTAGCGTATTGCTTGTATTTTTTTATCGTAGTGTCAGAAACTGAATAAAATGGTTTGTTAACCAGGATTTTATATTGTTTTCCGTTATTCATTACTATTTGATCCTTATGCTCATATATAATCCTTGTTTTGGATAAGGATTGTGCGTAATTATGTAATGAAATAAATAAGAAGACTAAAAGTAATAATTTTTTCATATAAATATTCTATAGATTCGGAAAGCAAAAATACGGTAAAACCGTAAAATAACAAGGTTTTGTAGTGTTTAGATCGTTGTTTTTTCGATGAAATACACGATTTTTACCTTTAAACTAACTTAAAATGGAAAAAAAGCTATTAAAAAATATTTTTTAATAGCTTTTTTATTCTTGTTTTATTACTGAAATCAATTCATAACTAGTTCATAATTAGTTTATGAACAGATGTTTTATGATCAGTTTTTAACTTAACCAGATATGCACCATTCGCAAGATTACCTGGGTTAAATGATTTATTACTTACATTATCATTTTTGTATACACTTCTTCCAAATAGATCGAAAATGATAACCGAAATATTATCTGTAGGAGCAGTAACTCTAAGCATTGTGTTAGTACCACTTACTACTGGATTTGGTGCTATTGAAACCTGAGAAGCTTTTGTCGTATTAAAACTCTCTACTGTTACACCTCTAGCAGTACCACCTACTGTAAATGAAGTATTTTCTGAACTACCAAAAGAACCACCAGATGCTAGTGTTGTACTACCTGCTGTTAGTGAGTAAGATCCATTACCATATTGGCAGCAAATCCCATCTCCATAAACATCACTCATTGTAAAAGTATAAGAACCAGCAGCCAAACACTCTGTAAGAGTTAGTGTAGAACCATCTGCCTGAGAACCATATGTTCCTCCAGAGGCTACAACTTGATTACTACTATTAGTAATTTGCCAGCTTGTTTCTTCTGGGTAGTCATCAAATGTAATTGATAAGTTTACATCGGTACAAGAAGGATTAACCGCTCCTGTAGTTAGTTTAACATCATCAAAAGCCATATCACCACTCCAGGATGTACTGGTAATACCATTAAACCTTAATTTTACTGTAGCTCCGGTATAGGATGCTAAATCTACACTTTCTGATTTCCAAGAATTACCTTGATTGCCAGATTTAGTCCATAAAGAGGTCCAATTAGATCCATTATCTGTACTCGCCTCTAGTGTTAATGTTCCTATACTAGTACCATACATATGATATTGAAAAGTAAATGTTGCTTGTGATGCAGTACTAAGATCAAAACAAGGAGAGTTTAGTATTGCTCTTTTGTTAGGGAATCCTGCACCATTTCCAGAAGCTTCTGTATATACATAATATGTACCTTCTGCAGCACTTGATGGCCCGGTATTTCTTGATGGAGTTCCATTAGAATCTATAGTCCAGTTAATATCATCACCAGTGGCTTGAGACCATGCTCCGAGCGTATTTTCGAATCCTTCAGTATATGGGAAAGAAGAAATCTCTCCTGTACATCCTCCACCAGTATTTCCTGGTAGTGTAGTTGCAGTTGCAGTATTACTAAAACCAGATTGGTTTCCTGCAGCATCTTTAGCTTTTACTCTAAAAGAATATGATGTATTAGCAGATAACCCAGTAGCTTGATAAGTTGTAGTTGTAGCTGTTCCTATAACTGTATTACCTTGATAAACATCGTATCCACTTACTCCAACATTATCTGTAGAAGCGCTCCAGGATAGATCAATAGTAGTTTGTGTTGCATTAGAGGTAGCTAAACTTGCAGGAGTTGTAGGTGCCTGTGTGTCTCCACCTGTTCCTCCAGTAATTTCAAAGTTAGCATTAGAGATATCAAAGAATATGTTTCCAGATCCTCTTACCATAATTCTGTTTTGTGTTCCCTGAGAATTTGGAACCGTTATGCTATGAGAACCATCATTTGGTACCGCTGTAGCGATAACCGTTGGATAAGTATTTCCACCATCTGTAGATAGTAAAATATCGACATTGGCAGCATTAATCCCATTTCCAGTTGTACCAGCAACATCCCAGGTTACAGTTTGCGTAGAACCAGCAGACCAACTAACATTAGTGTTAGGAGTATTAACTACAAAAGGTCCAGCAGAAGCAGTGACATTAACTTTCATGTTATCACTATTATTTGCTCCACCACCAGCTCTGTTATCTCTAACAGTTAATCTGAAGTTTAAAGCTCTTGTTACATCTGGAACAACTTCCCATTTCCAAGAGGTAGCACCAGTTTTAATAGTTTCTAATCTTGGAAAATACCTTTGATTAGATGCAGTAGGAGTATAAGATCTAAAAGCAACACCAGAAGTAGCTGTAGTACTTGGTATTGTTCCAACACGACTATCCGTTTGTTCCCAGCAATAGGTAAGCGCATCTCCATTATTAGCATCAGTACCTTGGCCAGTTAATACAAATGGAGTTCCTTTTGGAACGGTATAATCAACACCTGCATTTGCCGTAGGAATAGCATTACCTGTATTGGTATTGGTCTGACAACTAGTTGATTTTACATAATTTGTAATCTGCTCGATTGTTACTGCATGAAAATAGGGGTCGCTATTTTGCTGTACATCTGTATTAGCTCCTGTAATCCCTGCATATCCCATAATTGTAGTTCCACTTCCTGGCTCTACTTGAATATTGCTATTAGCATCACCGGTAAATGTAAACGTGTGATTTCCACCAAATTGATGTCCCATTTCGTGTGCTACATAGTCTACATCATAAATATCTCCCTGAGGCGTATTTCTTGAAGAAAAACCACTTCCTTTTTTTCCATCTACACATACACATCCGATACATCCTGCATTACCATTTTTTGGAGCAAGAACAAATACATGACCAATATCATAATTAGCTTCTCCGATTACACTGGTTAATGTAGATTGTAATTGGCTGTTGTAACTTCCTGTATATGGATCTGTATTTGCGTTTGTGTATACAACATCATCATTGTTTGCAATAAGAACCATTGTAACTCCAAAATCGGTTTCATATATTCCGTTTACACGAGTCATAGTAGCATTAATTGCTGCCATGGCTCCTGCCTTAGTACCTCCATGAAATTGAGCATACTCCCCAGTAGTCGAAACAGCTAATCGATACGTTCTTAAAACACCGTCATCAGCATTTTTTTGATTGATTGCACCACCAGAAAAATTAGGTGTATCCTTATCAACAGAACAATTTAACCTATCAACAGTACCTGATCTCTGATCTCTAGAGTAAATAGTATATACAGAACCACTTGTTGTATAGGGCTCTATAAATACAGTTTTAGAATTACCAGATAGACGCATACTTTGCAATCCAGAAGGAGCAACACTAAATCTGATTGTAGCTGTTGGATCATCGATTCCCTGACCAGCATACGATTTAATTTCAGGATATTTAACAGCAAGATCAGGATGCATTACAGGAGCCTCTACTATTCTAAAAGATTCCATAGTACCTTGCGCATTTGGAAACTGCATAACGACAGCAGAGCCATTGGTTGATTTTCCTCGCAACTGAGAGTCCTGAAGTGCTTTTTTCAGAGCTTCAATATTAAGATCAAAAAGAGTGTTTGATGGTAAATCGGTCTTTGTCTTTATAACATTAAGACTTTTTGAAGAATTAGTTCTTTGCCAAGGATTATTACCTTGTGCGCATACGTGGGCCACAATAAATAAGCCCACGAATAAAAATAATCGCGTTTTCATATAAGTTGAGTTTGAGTTAGGCGGCAAAAGTAGAAATATTATCTAATTTTTTGCTAAATGTTTGAGGAATTGTTGGTATTTTGTTATTATTTATGGTTTTTACGTAATAAAACAACGGTTTTAATAAAGAGTTTTACGATAAATACGATTCGATAATAGGCTTTTGGTACGTAAAATTTGGAAAAATTTGTTTTGGGGAGGAGAATTTTTTAGAGCAGTAAATTTTAAATGTGGGAATAAAAAAGACCACTAATTAGTGGTCTTTTTTATTTTAAATATATATAATATTATAAATTAGGAATAACAAGTTCCTGATCTGGGTGAATAACGTCAGGGTTTTTAAGAATATTTGTATTTGCTTCAAAAATAGCCTTGTATTTCATTGCATCACCATAATAGTGCTTTGCAATTTTGCTTAATGATTCACCACTTTTTACTGTATGTCTATGATATATAGACGTATCAGCAACTTTAATATCCGCCATAATATCAGAAGGAGAATTACCTCCTATTTCTTTTATTTTATCCCAAAGTTGGTTTTTTTCATACTGCGTTTTTGCAGTACCTTTTATCTTAAGAGTTCCATTTTCTTCAGATACATTACCATCCTGGATATTTAATTCTTGTCCTAAATCCAGAACACTTTGATATTTTGACTTCACCATAACTAAGTTGATTTTAAATTATTAATTAGCTTTACCCAAATATAACAAATAATAGAATGGTGTTCACATAATTTTAGGATTAAAAATTGATCAATTATCGTTGAAATACATGATTTATCTATATCCGGACACTTTTTAATACTATATTCAATGTTCCGTAAACGTTATTATTATATCATTCAGTTGCAATACCTTGGTTTTAGATATCATGGTTGGCAGAAACAGCCTACAGTAAATACTCTTCAGCGAATGGTAGAGCGAACAATTGCTTATGTTCTGGAACATAAAGATTTTAAAGTCCTGGCAACAGGAAGAACAGATGCTAAGGTATCGGCTAATGAAACTTATATTGAGTTGTTTGTAGACCATCAACCTTTGGATATTGAAGTATTTTATCCTTTATTGAATCAAAACCTTCCTCAGGATATTAGGGCCTTGGGTATTGAAGAAACTAATGAGCAGTTTAATATTATTCAATCTCCGAAGAGTAAAGAATATTTGTATTTATTCTCCTTTGGGGAGAAATTTCATCCATTTTGCGCTCCGTTTATGTACAATATTGCAGAAGAACTTGATATAGATTTAATGCAAGAAGCCGCTTCGCTATTTGTAGGAAAACATAATTTTAGATCGTATTGCCACAGGCCAACAAAAAATACAATTTTAGAAGGTGAAGTAACACATTGTGAAATTAAAAAAAATGAAGCGTATACTGCTAGTTTTTTTCCAAAAGAAAGTTATCTTTTACGAGTAAAAGGCGAAGGGTTTAAAAGAAACCAAATTCGCTTAATGATGGGGGTATTATTGGATTTAGGAAAAGGAAAAATAAATCTTGATTTCATTAGGCAAACCCTGGATCCTGAATCAGAAGAAATTGTATTAGAACATATAGTGCCTGGTTCTGGATTAATATTAAACTCTGTTGAATTTAAAACATAAATTATGAAAGTTTTATCTACTAATATCGCAACGCCACGTAGTATACTTTGGAAAGGAAGAGAAGAAAAAACGGGAATCTATAAACTTCCGGTAGAAGACCCTATATATTTAGAGAAAGAAGATGTTCGAAATGATCATGTTATAGATAGGAAATATCATGGTGGGGTTGATAAAGCTTGTTATTTATATTCGGCTGATCATTATCCCTATTGGAAAACAAAATATCCTGATTTAGAATGGAATTACGGAATGTTTGGTGAGAATATTACGGTAGAAGGGTTTGATGAAAAAAATATAAAAATTGGAGCTGTTTATCAACTAGGAAGTGCTACAATACAGATTTCACGTCCCAGACAACCTTGTTACAAACTAGGTATTCGTTTTGGTAATCAAGCGGTGTTAAAGCAAATGATAGATTCACTGCTTTCTGGAGTTTATGTAAGAGTTATCCACCCGGGATCTGTTGTTGCTGGTGATGAATTACAGCTAACAAAGGAAAATGATGATGGAATATCTATTGCCGAATTAAATACATTATTATTTCATTATGATGAAAACACACACTTAGAACTTGCTAAAAAAGCACTTAGTGATACTTTGGTTTCTGATAGTGATAAAAAATATTTTAGAAAAAAAATAAAAGCGTATTAGCATATGCCAGATAAGACAAAATTGTATAGTCCTGATAAAAAAACTATAGTTACTATTGATAAAGGTGAATTAATAAGTTACTTGATAGATGATATAGAAGTAATGCATCAAAAAGGAGATTTAGGATGGGGAAATACAGAAATCGAAATGTTTCCTACGATTGGCTCGACTAAAGAGAATCAATTTTCGGTACAAACTCCAAAAGGAGATGCAAAACTAGATCAGCACGGGATTTTAAGAGTTATGGATTATCTTCCTATAGTAATTGAGAAAAGTAGTGCTTGTTTTCATAAAAAATACATAGCGAATACCCAGTTGCCTAATCATAAATTTCCTAATAAATCTTCGCAACAATGGCTTAATTGGCCATATGATTTTGAGTTTATTAAAACTTTTGAATTATCGAATGAAGCTTTAAAAATTGTCTTTGAGATAAAATCAGAAAAAAATATGCCATTGATGTTAGGGTTTCATCCTGCATTTAAAATTTATAATGAGAATATCATATTGAAAACTGCAGATCAACATATTTCTTTAGATACTATTTTAAAAGCAGGAGCATCTGCTTTTTTATTAGAAGATTGTAAAGAAATAGCTGTCACCAATAATGGTAGTCTTGCTGTTAATGTAAAAACAAATGGTTTTAGACATATCATGCTATGGAGTGAAGTAACAAATATGGTTTGTATAGAACCTATTACTTTTTATCCTGCGAGCGTTCCTGTACATAAACTACATACAGGGTTTGATTATAGTTCGGGGTATGAAAAATATGAAGTTATCATTTCAGCATCGGCCTCTTGAAAATTCGAAAAATTGAAAATATAATTATTAGAGAAGGTTCGGTTTATTTATAGATACATGAAAATCAGGTGCAGTTTCTTGATTAATTAATTTTACATCTTTAGATAAGACACCTATTTGCTATCTGTAGTATCGTAGTATTATTCTACTGGCTTATATTTATTACCTTTTAAATCAACAAAATATGTTAGATCATTTTCTTCTATCGAATAATAAATAGTGGCATATTCTCTATCTGAATGAGAATATCCATATTTAAACTTGTTTAACTCCGCTTTACTGGTATAGGTAATATTTTCTATTATTTCTATTTGAGGTTTTACTACCCATTCCATTTTATAACAATCAAATATTGCAAATACTTCGTCTTTTCTCATTATCGATAATCCAAAAGTAGTAATAGGACTTGGACTTGAAAGAATTTCATCTTTAAATTTTATTTTGCCATTAAAATTTTTTAAACTCCATAGGTCATAATCGTTCTGAACAAAAAACCAAACATTTTTTTCGTCATTTGCATCTTTATTAAGCAGTATTTTTTTTTGAGTAAAATCAAACCCTTTAACCCTTTTACCTGAGGTTGTTATGATTCCATATTGTCCGTTTGTTTTAAGTATTGCAATTGCATAGTATTTGTCACCTTTTTTAAAAGGTTTTACTTCTTTATATATATCTGAATATTCGGATAAGGAACCTTCTTCATCAACTTTAAACCCTTTATAGCCTTTGTTGTGTGAAGAAATAATTTTTGCACGACATATCTTTTCGAAAGGAATGTCAACAATTTCTTGATGTTCAAAAAAGCTAATATCTCCATGTCTATTTATATCAAAACCTACTTCTCCTTTGTAATGTCCTGTCATGTTGGGATGAAAAAACTCTAAATTTCCATATTTAGCAGGTATTACAATATTATTGGTTTTACGATCAATATATCCCCAATAATCTTCAATTCTAAAAGGAATTAAATCTGTTAATTCATAAGATTTAAAATTAGAAAAATCCTTTATGACTTCATTCTTCTTTTCTTCAAACTTTTCTTTTTTCAAATTTTTTATTTCCTTGGTAATATGAAACTCTAAATTTCTTACCATTTGCATTTTGGCAGCATCCAGTTGTTCCGATATCATTAATGTTTTTTCTGTAATTGCCTTCCCGGCTTCAGAACTGTAAAAAGTTATATAGTTGTCTATATCAGATTCTGTATAGGTTTTAGAATATATTGGTATAATGATTGACTTAAATTTAGTGAGAAGTTTTTCCGTAATTTTTTTTTTAACCAATTCTTCATTATTGCCAAAAACTTCATAATAATATTGCACTTCTTGTTCAATTATTTTAGTTATTGTTTTTTCCATTTGGCCAATAGTTCCGTTTAATTTCAAAAACTTTTCTATTTTTTTATTAATATTTTGAGCATTAACTTGAAATGCGAAAAATGTAAATAATAATAGTAATATTTTCTGTATCATAAGGTTTATTAGTGTATGTGATAAAATTTTGAATTAAAAATCGTTTTACTCATCTGATTTTTCTATTATACAAAGGATATTGTTATTTTTTTTAAACCACCTGGTATTCCATGAAATTTACTCATTACTATTTCGTTTTATCAATTCATTAGAAATTGTAGTACTGTCTATAGTTTTATTACTAATGCTATCTAATAGAGTAGGAGAATCATAAAAATCTAATAATTTAGATTGATCTGCAATACGACCACCAAGGCCTTCATAAAATGGTGTTTTTACAAGAACTGTATTATATTTACCTTCAATACCAATGTAATAATGATTAACTTTATTGAGGTCAATATCTTCAAGGCAATATTCTACTAATGTAATTAGTTGTTTTCTTGACTTTACTTTTATTTTTTTTAGATCTCTTATTTCTAGTAAAACTAAAAGCTTATCCATATTTTGTTTAGTAAAGTATTTAATTTTATCAGTATTGATTCCTTTATTTAAATAATGGGTAGCGCAATTTTTAAGAAGTAAAGATGTAGAGTCTAATTCGGATGCTTTATTTTCGATAAGTGTATTCATATCTCTTTGCAAAAGTATTTTTCGAGGATCCGTATCTTCGGGTTTTGGTGCAACGTTATTATTAGAATGAAACATTATCGTAAACACAATAAACAAAATAAAAACTAAAATTAGCAGAACTGGCACCAAGCAACCTATAGCATGCCAAATAGGTGTTTTCACAGGGTTTAATTGATTTTCTTTAAATAATGAGGTTTTCATTTCTGAAGAAAATTCTCTTTCTGAATATTTCTTTTTACAATGAGAACATTTTGCAGTAGATGTTTTTGATATAGGAAAAACAGGAACCCAAAAAATATGGAAGTATTTTCCAAAAATAGTTACCGTAAAAGAGTTTTCTGTTTGACAATAGGGACATTTAGTATTGTTTAATTTTTTACTCTTTAGTATAGAGGAATTTAATCCATAAAAAAAAAGCATGAGAATAAGTTTTTTGTTTTAAATCCTTTTGAAAATTTAAAAGTTTCGTTAAGGTATTGATTGTATACATTATGGCAAATTTAGATGTGTAGGTTTACATATTTATACCTGAAAACAGTGATTTAGAGTATACAGAAGAATATAATAAATTGTTGTTATTAACTAATCTATTTAGGAATCATAGGATAGAATGTTTTGAAATTAATTTAGAAACTTTTTCTTTTATACAATAGAGTTTATGTATCTAAGGTATCTATAACTGTTAATGCTATTTTAATAGTATTATAATCAAGTACTTGTTCAAAATGATCAAAATAAGCTTTTAATGTATCTGGGGCATTTAGCTCTTTTTTTGCTTGCTTTACAGAAGAAATATCTTCTTTACTTATGAATTGGTTTAGGTTTATATCTTCACCGTCTTCATATAACTTCATAATATGCGAGAAGATGGTAGATTGTGCCAGTCGACGTTGTAGCGCTATTTCTTCTATAGAAAGTCCATGCTGGTACAAGGCTAAAGTTTCTAAATACGTATTTCCTTTTTTGTTTTTTCTGCAGAAAAGTCAATAATAGCTTTAATAAATTGATATCCGTAGTTTTGCATTTTTTGTCGTCCACCCCATTAATTTGCATGAATTCTTCATCACTCATTTGATGAAACTTCTCCATTTCTTTTAGGGTTGCATCACTAAAAATCTGATAAGCAGGTGCTAATTCTAATCGCAGTTGACGTAATTTCTCAAATAGATTAGGCGCTACTCCTTGATCCACTTGCTTTACAGCAGCAGCTTGTTTTGCTTTTTCAAACTCCTGTAAATGAGCAAAACTCACTTTTTCTCCTTCAAATAATACTTTTTGAGAAAGCGAAGTAAGTTTTAGTTTGTTGTTTTGATGAAAAGCAATCTCCAAATATCCTTGATTTATTAATTGTATAATGTATTGTTGCCAATCTCTCCATGCCATATCACTACCAATACCATATATTTTTACGTTTTGATATTCTTTATCATATACAGCAGCATTTTGTGCCCCTCGTAATATATCAATCACAGTGCCAATAGGTTCTTGTTCTTTGATTCGGTTTACTTGTAGATAATGCTTTTTGAGCAATAATAGTCCCATCGATAAAAGTTGGAGGGTTCTTATATACATCACAATTCTCACAATCTTCTTCGATTAATTCTCCGAGTTTCATGCGATCCAGTTTAGCTAATTGTACTTCTTGATTACCAGGCATGTTAGCAAACTTTTGTAATTATACTACATCTGCATAGCTATGAAAGAGTAGAGTAGAAGATGGTAAACTATCCCGACTGGCACGTCCGATTTCTTGATAATACCCTTCAATATTTTTTTGCACAGTAAAACACAATTAATTCATAAAATTTTAGTTACTATAGAGTTGATTCTTAAAAAATTAAGTTTTTATTAACGCCCCAAAATTTTATAATAGAGATCGCTCTATAATTGTTAATATTTTAGTTTAACTATTTCAAGAGTCTTAATTATGATACATTACAGCGCTTCTATTTTTGTAATGATTATATGGTAGGCTATAAAAAGTAATAACACAAACTCAGTACTTTTGAAAAGGGGCTTATACATACTAATTTTAGTTTATACTATTTTCCTATCCTGTAGTAATGATGATAAACTTTTAGACGATAAATATGTTCGTGGTGTTCGACTAACGAATAATTATGCAGAAAAAACAAATGATGATACCTTTTTAAGATATATACTTAATGATGATTATATAATTACAGGGGTACATAAAGTTAAAATAAAACCAAGTGTCTTAAAAAAAGAAGATTCTATAACGGTAAAGAAAGAAAAATCTCCTAGAAAAAAACAAAAGGAAAAAAATAAAAAAATAAAGAAGAACGTAAAGAAAGAAATAGATAGTGATTCTATCGAAATTAAATATAGAAGATATCATTTTATTGGACTACCAGAAGAAGTCACCAATCAAATAGTAACGCTACCCAAAAGAGAAGGCTTTGACAGGTTGATACAACAACAAGAAGCAACATTAGAAATATTAGAAGAAAAGTTAATAAGCAGAGAAGATATTGGTGGTAAAGTGTATAAGGATATAGCGATTGATTACCTTGCACAAATTGACAATCATTTAAAATTTGTAGAATTTTATAATGAAAGATTGTACGATGCATATTTAAAATTGGTAATAGAAGCAAAACAACTTGATCATTCGATAGAAGAAGAATACAATGCTGTATATGGGAGAATCAATAGCAGTACCGTTAAAGATTCTGTAGATGTAGAAAAACTGGTAGTTTTAGAAAAAAAATATACATCCCATAAAGAACTATTACAGACGCTCTTGGATTGGAATTTGAAGTTAGAAGATTTTCAAAACTCTACTGATGATTTTAAGATATTAAAAGATCGTAATATTGCAGAGACATTCGAGATGTACAAAAATAAAACTTCGCAAAAAGAAGTAATTCATTATTTAGAGATACGATTAGCAGATTTATTTCATAATACTATACGATCTGCAGAATAACATTAAGACTTTGAGCTTTCTTCTTCCAAAATTGTTAGTGCCAATTTAATAGTATTGTACGCTATAGCCCCTTCAAAATGTTCAAAATATAGTTTTAAGGTTTCTGGATTGTCCAATTCTTTTTTTGCATTTTTTACGGCATTAATATCTTCTTTATTTACAAATTGTTTTAAATCAATACTCTCACCATTTTCATAGAGTTTCATTATATGTGAGAAGATAGTAGATTGTGCCAATTGACGTTGCAGTGCTATTTCTTCTATAGAAAGCCCTTGCTGATACAAGCTTAAAGTTTCTAAATGCGTATTTCCTTTTTTAGTACTTTTCTTTTTTTTCTTTTTTGTTTTTTCGGCAGAAAAATCAATAATGGCTTTAATAAATTGGTATCCGTAGTTTTGCATCTTTTGTCGTCCAACCCCATTAATCTGCATAAATTCTTCATCACTCATTGGGCGAAACTTCTCCATTTCTTTAAGAGTTGCATCACTAAAAATCTGGTAGGCAGGAATACCAGCTTCTTTTGCTAATTCTAATCGCAGTTGGCGTAATTTCTCAAATAGGTTAGGTGCGGCTCCCTGATCTACCTGCTTTACAACAGCCGCTTGTTTTGCTTTTTCAAACTCTTTTAAATGTGCCAGACTTACTTTTTCTCCTTCAAATAGTACTTTTTTAGAAAGCGAAGTAAGTTTTAATTTGTTGTTTTGATGAAAAGCAATTTCCAGATATCCTTGATTGATTAATTGTATAATATATTGTTGCCAATCTCTCCACGCTAAATCCTTACCAATACCATATGTTTTTATATTTTGATATTCTTTATCATATACAGCAGCATTTTGTGCACCTCGTAATATATCAATCACGGTCCCGATAGGTTCTTGTTCTTTGATTCGGGTTACTGTAGATAATGCCTTTTGGGAAATAATAGTTCCATCTATAAAAGTTGGAGGATTCTTACACACATCACAATTACCGCAATTTTCTTCGATTAATTCTCCGAAATAACTAAGTAGAATTTTACGTCGACAACTTAGCGAATCAGCATATTGTTTCATGCGATCCAATTTAGCTAATTGTACTTCTTGATTACCAGACATGTTAGCAAATTTTTGCAATTGTACTACATCTGCATAGCTATGAAAGAGTAGAGTAGAAGAAGGTAAACTATCTCGACCGGCACGTCCGATTTCCTGATAATACCCTTCGATATTTTTTGGTAAATTATAATGAATCACCCAGCGTACATTAGATTTGTCTATACCCATACCAAAAGCGATGGTAGCACAAACAATTTGAACGGTATCATTAATAAAACCTTCCTGAACATGAGATCGCTTTTGATGATCTACCCCTGCATGATATGCTTCTGCATTAAATCCCTGGTTTTGCAGTTTTTCTGATAGCATTTCAGTGGTTTTTCTACTTAAGCAATAGATGATTCCGCTATCATTAGGTTTATCTTTTAGAAAGTCAATGATTTGCTCAATTCTTTTGTTTCCTGGTCGTACTTCGAGGCTAAGATTTTTACGATCAAAAGAAGCAAGATGTTGTTTGGCATTCGAAATGTTTAACTGGTCACAAATATCTTGACGTGTCGCTTTATCTGCTGTAGCAGTTAGTGCAATAACCGGAGTTTTAGGAAATCTGTTTTTAAGATACCCCAGTTGTGTATATGCAGGTCTAAAATCATGACCCCAGGCAGAAATACAATGCGCTTCATCTATTGCAATTAAGCTAATTTCTATTTGTGAGAATATTACATCTAAAAAAGATAAACTCTCTGGAGCGATATATAATAACTTGATTTCTTTATCCGATAATTGTTGATAAATTTCCTGCTGCTCGGTTTCAGTTTGGCTACTATTGATAAAAGCTGCTTTAATACCGTTTGCCAATAAGCCATCTACCTGATCTTTCATTAAAGCAATTAAAGGAGAAATAACCAAAGTCACCCCAGGTAATAATAGCGCTGGTAGCTGGTAACATATAGATTTACCACCTCCTGTAGGCATAATAACAAGGTTGTCATCTCCGGCAAAAACAGAGGTAATGATATCTAGTTGTAATGGACGAAAGCTATCATACCCAAAATATTCTTTTAAGGTATGTGAAATGAGTTGTTGATCTGGCATAACTACAAAGAAAAGAAAATAGCATGTGAAAATGAATTTGTTTTATTTGTAATTCTTGTGTTGGTTGCAATTATTTAATTATAAATAAAATAAAGCTTTTATTTATTCCAGAAACCCCAAATAGGCTTTTTAGTATATAGATGACGGGATTCTTGTAAGTAAGTATTCATTATCCGAGGTTTGCGGTTTAATATTTTTTCGACTGTATCAGTTGTGGGTTCGGTAACATTAATTGCTAATTCGTCAAGCTCTACGATGTGGCGTGCTAACCATTTAGGTAATTTTGCTCGTGTTGTTAAGGTATGATAGAATTCTTCTGAACTGATATTTATATATTCAATTTTGCTGTTAGTTACAAACGATAACCGTTCTGCCATATCATATATCATAGTTTGTAATAGCTTCGGGGCCAGAAAGAATAACTGATTTTTTATGTAGAGCTCGATTTGATATTAAATAATGTACAGCAATTTCTGCAATATCGCGACAATCAATATAATTTCTTGAAGCATTACCCATGGCACCAAAAATTTTACCAAATCGTCTGATAGTAAAAGTATTTCGTTCCCAATTTTGCATAAATGAATGTGGTCTTAAACAACAGTAATCTATTGAGCTTTTGGCAAGCCTTTCTTCAATTTCACGATGCCAGTTACTAACTTCGACCTTTATATCAGAAGGAATTACTGGTGCTGATAATTTAACAATTCGGGTAATGCCAGTTTCTATAGCCATATTGATTATATTGACTTCGTTTTCAACCTGATCGGGAGAAGTTCCTGTTAGTAAAAAAAGAATATCTGCTTTTTTACAGGCGTGTTTAAGTTGTGATTTTGATTTTAAATCGGCACTAATGTAGCTCACATTTGTACATTGTTTATTTAGTTTGATGGGATATTCCCGATCAGGATTTCGTAGTACTCCTCGAACAATATAGCCCTGATTGTTTAATTGACGCATTACTTCTGATCCTACAGCTCCTGTACATCCAAAAACAACAATGGTTGGTTTTATTGTATTCATGATTATTTTTTGATTTTAAATATTGGTTGTCGCCAAGTTGTGATAGTAGTTCCAAGGGTAGTTGAAAAAAGAATATTAAATGTTTCAGGTTTTAGATAAGTTAATTCTATTGTAGTTAAAGCCAAGCATACCATAATGATGACTAGCAATATGGTTCTTATAAATTTATTTGTAGGGAAAAATTGAAGTTTTTCCATATACCACAATAGTATATAACTCAGTATAGAAGAAATAAGGGAAGGAAAAGCGATTGTTGTATAACTTGCTTGCATTACTTCAGAATTATTCATAAACCATCCCGAGATCCAGGACATAGCTGCTGGAAATATATATGATGGAATACTGGCTAAGAGAAATGCTTTGGTATTAAAATTAGTTGACTTATGAAGGTTATCTTTCATTATAATATGTATAAGTAGTTCTTTGTAGATTAGAGCTTTGAATTAGCGAAAAGGATTAAATTTGATTCCGATAGCAATAGAAGATTTTGACTTTGGATTAAAATCATAAACAGTATTCTCATTAGGATCTTGTAAATCATAATTATCATACACAGAGTACAATGCTCGTACCATTATCCCTAAATTATTGGTCATCCAGTAATTATATTCTAAACCAGCAGAAACGGATGTATATATTGCCCGATCAATTTCAGTATTTCTTAGATGAATAGGAGTGTTTAGGTTGGCAGAGAAATCATTTAGATCTCCCAGAAGTTTTATAGAATGTCTATCATTAAGATTGTACTTTATATATGTATTTGGAACTCCTAAAACAAAAGATAGTTTATCATTTACTTTTGCCATAAGATTTATGGTAGGGTTAATTCTCGTTTTACCTGCCATTGTAAGATATCCGGCTCCAAAAGTTAATTTGTAATACCCTGTAGCATTCTTTTTTCCGAATTTTTTTTCGATAAAAACAATACCGTTAATATTAAAATCATCTGCTTCCATATTTCCTTCTAAATTTGATATTATATGGGGCATTGCCAACACATTAAAAGACCAGTTTTTTGAGATTTTATAATTTAATAATAGGCTATAATTTATATTATAAAACTGTTCTATATTTTTTGAAAATACAGGTACACTCGATTGATATTTATAATGGTGGTAATCGGCTCCAATAGTGTTATATATTGTTAGCCTATTCATTTTGATAGGAGGGAGGCCTAATTTCATGTTGGCCTTTTGATATTCGAATAGGTCATCTTCTATAATCGAAGGAGTGTAATATAGATAAAAAATATCTCTATCTTCATCTAAAACAAATACCTCTCCATTTACCTGACCATTGATTTTGAATATTAACAGTAGCGATAGTATCAATATTTTTTTAATCATTATTTTGGGTTTACAATTTATACAAAGGTCGACTGTATATACACTCTTAAAATTGCCAAATGACAATAAATGATTTTAATACTTATGATGAAATGGTATAAATAAAAAAGCATAGAAAGGAAAGAACCTTACTATGCTTTATAAATGGGTAATATGTTATTGGTCTAAATTATTTGATATTTATTTCTAATACTTTTTTTGAACTAAAAAAATCAAATCTAGCATCGCTAAACGAAGGGGTAGACCTTGAGTTTGGATTATTAGATACGCCTGTTTTTTCTTTAGGAATTCCAATAAAATTAGTGTCTAATTTTTCGTTAGAATTTTCATCATGATATATTGCAATAGCATATGTACCGTGTTGTAAATTGTTTATGATTAAGTCATTTTCTCCTTTTTGTACTTTAAATCGCAGTTTTTTAAATGCAAATTCTTCTGAGGTAGGGAAACCCTTATTTGTTTTGTATATATCCACCTGGATATACCCTTTGTAATTTTTAATCCCTTTAACTTTTACCAGAATTTCACCAGTACTATTAATACTTAGAATTCCTAGAAATAGGCTTACAGCGAAAAATAAACTCTTTGTAATCATACATTGTATATTTTTAAATTTATTACAAAGCTATCTGTTATCAAAGTACAAGAAATTACCAAATGACAATAATGTGTCTACAAAGTATAACAGATATGAGTTTATCTACAGATTTCTTTTCTAATTCTACTAAGGGAAGAAGGAGTAACACCCAAAAACAAAGATAAATCTTTAAGAGGGACTCTATTAATAAGGTCTGATCTTTTTAGGAGATCTAGATATCGTTCTTTGGCAGTGAGGGATTGAAAATTATGAATACCATAGAGTACACTGGCAAAAGAATCCTCCCAAACGAGTCTTCCGAATTTTTGCCAAACAGGAAAACGCTCGTAGAGATCTTCCATCTTTTGATATGTAATTGTATATATAATAGTATCTTCTATAGCTCGAATATATGAATCAGATCGTGCCTTGGATTTTATTTTTGAAATATCGGTAATAAGTTCATTTTCAAAAGCAAAATATCTTGTTGATTGCACATCATTTTTTATATCATATATGATGAGGCCTCCAGAATCTACAAAATAGTAATCTGTTACCAATTGTTCTTTTTTTAAAACAAATTGTCCTTTTGATATATGCCTCTGTTTGAAAAAGGAGAGTATTATTTCTAATTCTTTTTCTGTAATGCATACATAACTCTTAATATAATTGGTTAGTTTTTCCATCAATGCTCACTGCCTTTATAAATCCACATGGGTTCGGTTTCACCGGCTCTAACGAATCCTACTTTTTGATAAAAATTAATTGCTTTGCCATCTGCTGTTAACATTTGCATATGAAAATGGCCATATTTTTCCTGCATTTTATCTACTATCATTTTTCCAATACCTTTTCCCTGATAATCAGGATGAATAAGTAAATGAGGATAATACACAACTAAATATCCATCAGAAATAGCATTACCCAGTCCAACCAGATGATCTCCGCTCCAGGCAGAAACTAATGAATGAGAATTTAGTAAGGCATTATATAATTCTTTAGGTTTATCTGCAGAACTCCATTTATTAGCTTTATATAAATCAATGATTTGATTTAACTCTATATTTTTTGTTTCTGAGATTTTTATTTCCATCTAATTTTATTTGTGCCAGTATTCTACAATGTTATTTGTTTATTTTTTCTACGATAAGTATGGTATGAATTTCTTCAATATCATCTGTTTTTTTATATTTTTTTTGAAATGTTTCTTTGATCTCGAAAGATGCTGTCATTAAATCTTTTTCAATATTTTTTAAATCATGATAGTAAAAATAAACTCTATCTCCACTACTTCCTGATAGATATCTGGAGTTACCTGGGTTTCCAGCAACAAAACTTATATAAAACATTCCTAAATCATTAAGTAATTTATTGCAATCCATTATCATTTTCGAGCAATCTGATTGTGATAAGTAGGGGATACAAAACCCGCAAATAATGGCATCAAATTTATTTGGTATGATATGTAGGTCTCTACTATCCATTAGCTGTACTTTGGCTGTTGGATTATTTTTTTTAGCCAGCTCGATCATATTTACCGAATTATCTATGGCTGTTATTCTAAAATTAGGATTTTTAGATAGAAGATACTGAGTTATATTCCCTGGGCCACAACCAACTTCAAGAATATTGGGATTACTTTTAGGAATTAATTCGCAGAATATGTCATAGGTGTCATTGTACAAATCCAGATTCATAAACTTATCTTCATAAATCTGAGCTATTTTATCCCAAGTTTTAAATGTTTCCTGATATCTATCCATTTTTCCTTTTTAGAAGTACATGATGAATACTTTTGTATCAAATTTCGATTATGGTAGATTCTCCAGAACTAAAATCGTTACAAGTCCATTGCCAAAATTCGTTTATTTTTATTTTTCCACCTTCCATATATTCAATGTATGATTTACATTTCCCGGTCATTAATTCATACTCTTCGTTTATGTGTTGATATACAAATTCTAAGTGATCATTGACCCATTTTCCTACCAAATGCCCTTTTATAATTTGCCCACCGTCATAATTAGCCCAAATGATGTTTTCATTTTGGTTATATCTAAAAATAGTTTCATCTGATACTTCTCCATTATTGGTATTAGATTGTGTCTTGAATTTTTTATTGTTTAAATCAATTTTCATTTTTTACTTTATTGTGTTCATGAGTGGCGATATACTTGATACAAAGTATTACTTACTCTGTTTTTACATTTTAAAATTCGTCGATTAGAAGGGGGCAACTTTAGAAGAAATGTATTGAAAATAGATTTTTGAAATAAAAAAACTATTCACGATGAAGATTACTCACTTTTCTATTAATCGATATCTTTTTCTGTCAAATTCATCTTTCATTTCATTTTGATCATATACTTTCAAAAGTTCAATAAAGCCATCTTTACACAATCGATCTAAATCATTTTGAGAAATATCGTTTGCAGTAAAATACATCGATTCTCCATTTACTTCAATAAACCATGGTATCCACAACACGCCCCACATTTCCCAAAAATATTCAAATTCACTACTATTATTTTCAGAACACCTTTCTTTTAATTCACTCAAGAACAATTCTAAACGATCATCCATAAATAATTTGAATTTTTGAAATTATAAATATCAATAGTATCCATTCTTAATATTGTATCCTAAGGGTAATCTAAGATAATAAAGAGAAGTATATGTAGTATGTCAAAATTCTAATTTTTTGAACTGTATTTCTTATTTATAAAAACTAAAGAAATTGGGGATGATAAGCATCTAAATTAGAAAAAACTAACATAAAAGAAATTATAAAGTATATGGTAAGAAAAAACAGGTATTACTCAAATAAATCAGAACTTAGGTACCTATCTCCACGATCACAGATAATAGCAACAAGCACACCTCTTTTTAGTGTTTTTGCTAATTTTATAGCAGCAGTAACAGCTCCACCACTACTCATGCCAGAGAAAACACCTTCTTCTTTTGCTAATCGTTTTGCCATATCAGTGGCTTCTTCCTGGCTTACTTCGATAACCTGGTCTACTTTATTTGGATTAAAGATTTTAGGAAGATATTCTTTTGGCCATTTACGTATTCCGGGAATTCTGGATTCGTCGGTAGGTTGTACTCCAACAATTTGTATATCTTTTGATTGTTCTTTGAGATAAGTCGATGTTCCCATAATCGTTCCTGTAGTTCCCATAGAGGATACAAAATGTGTAATTTTACCTTGCGTATCTTTCCAGATTTCTGGTCCGGTAGTTTTATAATGGGCACGCCAATTATCATCGTTAGCAAATTGATTTAACATAACATACCCTTCTTTATTAACTTTATCTTCTGCATAATCTCTAGAACCTTCTATTCCTATATCTGATGAGGTAAGTGTTACTTTTGCACCAAAAGCACGCATAGTCTGTACTCGTTCTTTGGTAGAATTTTCTGGCATTACCAATTCAATATCCAGTTTAAAAATTCCTGCGATCATCGCCAAAGCAATTCCTGTGTTACCACTTGTTGCTTCGATAAGCTTAGTATTTTGATTAATATCACCACGATCCAGTGCAGATTTAATCATATTATAAGCAGCGCGATCTTTAACGCTTCCTCCTGGGTTATGCCCTTCTAGTTTTAGATATAATGTAATATTGGGATTGTCTATTAGGGAAGTAGCCTTTACCAAAGGGGTATTTCCTATCAGGTCTAAAATACTATGTGACATTAGATAACTTTTTTGATCTTAATTTCTGCTGTATTTGAAATAATCGAATTTTCGGGAACCGAAGAGGTAATCCACGCATTACCACCAATAGTACTATTGGCTCCAATAACAGTACTTCCACCTAGTATTGTTGCATTAGCATAGATAGTTACATTGTTTTCTACAGTTGGGTGACGTTTTACATTACGAAGTTTTCTGTCTACATATAACCCTCCAAGAGTTACACCTTGATATATCTTAACATTGTCTTTTATAATTACCGTTTCTCCGATAACAATACCTGTTGCATGATCTATAAAAAACGATTCTCCGATTTCTGCTCCCGGGTTAATGTCGGTACCTGTTAATCGATGCGAATATTCTGTCATTAATCGAGGGACAAGGGGTAAACCAAATTTAAGAAGCTCGTGACTTAATCTATAGATTGCTATAGCATAAAACCCAGGGTAGGCCATATATATTTCTTCTATAGAATTTGCTGCCGGATCACTTTTCATAAAGGCCTGAGCATCCAGATTTAGTTTTTTTAGTATGCCAGGTAACTTCTCTAAATAAGATTGCCAAAGTTTACTACAAGGTTTATCGGTTTCCCAACACGCAAGATCAACAAGCGTTTCGAAAGTTTTTTCAAGACGATCTATATTCTTGGCTACTTCTGTATCTGTATCGAATAATGTATAGAAAAGTAATTTCGTAAAATATTCGGTTTTTTCTTTTAGCTCAAGTTTAAGATTCGGATTCTTTTTCAGCTCTTTTATCTCATCGATAATTTGATCTCTTTCTTTAGTCATTGTAGTTTATTTGAAAACTCTAGTAAATATATAGAATAAAAGGTATAAAAGTCTTTTTAAACCATAAATACTTACATTTTTAAAATAATAATAACATTAGGAGGGAATAATTGCTTGTATTCTGTAATTTTTAGTTAAGCTTTCATGAGCATAGGATATGTGGATAATGAATCATTATTGATCGGTTTATGATTTAAATCATATTTGGGAGCATAGTGTTTATCTATTTTTACATCAATAAAAGATAAAAAGATCTTTTTATAATAAATTAAACTAATTATCACTATGTTATCTAAAAAACAAGCGCGAAATTTCTTTCTGGGAGGAACATTGGTCACTTTTTTGGCATTTATTGGGTTAACGATCTATTCTTTTAGTGAAGAACAAGATCAATCTAACTATACCAATATAACAGAACAAGTGGTGCGTGGAAAACACTTATGGGAAACCAACAATTGTATGGGATGTCATACTCTTCTGGGAGAGGGAGGATATTATGCTCCAGAACTAACCAAGGTTCTCGATAGAAGAGGAGAAGGGTATGTAAAAGCAGTGCTAATGACTCCTGTTCCCTGGGCACCAAATGGCAGAAAGATGGTAGCTTATGGTTTCTCTGAAGAAGAAGCAAAAGATCTGATCGCCTTTTTTGATTGGATTGATGATATCGATCTAAATGGTTTTGATAGAGTTGTGTCGCCATTAGCAAAAGATGAAAACTAAATAACTTAAAAATATAAATAGATGAAATACAAATCTCAAAAAGTAGCATACTGGTTCTTTGCCTTATCCATGTTACTATTGGTCTTACAAATTACCTATGGATTTATTATGGGCTTTGCCCGTATTGGTATGGATGGGTTACATGATTTTATTCCCTTTAATACAGCTAGAGCCGTACATACAAATTTATTAGTAGTCTGGTTGTTATCTGGCTTTATGGGGGCTGCATATTATATTATTCCCGAAGAAGCTCAACGTGAACTTGTAAATGTAAAATTGGCTTATGTACAATTAATTTCACTTGCGTTGGTTGGTGTTACCGCTATCGTTGGATACCATTTTAATTGGTGGGAGGGACGTAAGTTTTTAGAAATACCAAGACAATTAGATTTTTTGGTTGTTATTAATGTACTACTCTTTTTAGGATTGATACTCATGACTCTCTTTAAAGGAAAACGCAGAACTACTACATCATTAGTGCTATCTATGGGACTATTGTTTGCTGCTCTATTGTATCTGCCTGGGATGTTACCATTCGATAGCCAGGTGACTGATTCATTTTTTCGTTGGTGGGTTGTACATTTATGGGTAGAAGGAGTATGGGAGCTTATTATGGGAGGTATACTTTCTTTCTTGTTAATTAAGCTTACCGGAGTTGATAGAGAGGTTATAGAGAAATGGTTGTACGTTATTGTGGGGTTAACTTTTTTATCAGGAGTATTAGGTACTGGTCATCACTATTATTATATAGGAGTTAATAAGATATGGTTAATTGTTGGAGGTATATTTTCTGCTCTAGAGCCTCTGGCTTTTTTAGCAATGGCCCTTTTTGCAGTAAATATGTATCGAAAAGGAGAGAAAAAACATCCTAATACCATAGCGCTATTCTGGACTATAGGGTCGGCAATTGTATCCTTTGTAGGAGCAGGGCTATTAGGTTTCGCTCACACATTACCTCAGACCAATTTATATACGCATGGTACTCTGGTTACTGCCATGCATGGTCACCTTGCTTTTTGGGGAGCATATGCAATGATTGTACTTGCAATTATTAGTTATTCTTTACCAAATCTAACAGGGAGAAAATTGTACAATAGTGTAAGAGGAAGAACTTCATTCTGGACATCAAATATTGGTATGATAGGTATGACCGTTGCTTTTGGTGTCGCTGGTGTTGCTCAGGTATATTTAGAACGTAAGTTTAAAATGGAATTTATGGCTGTACAAAAAGAAATTAGCATTCACTTCGTTGTATTGATTCTCTGTGCATCATTATTCACTATCGGAATCATATTATATATAATTGATTTTATAAAACATGGTCGCCCTAATGATGAGGCTATGGAAGTTCGAGAAGTCTAATTGATATAAAATATAGTTTTCTTTTTTCAAGATAAGGTCTAAAAAGACATGTTGCGTTTATGTATCTACCTTTCCCCCATATATTGTAGATGTACGATTGATGTTACAGTGATAAAGTGATTTACAAGACTTCATTTATTACTACTCATAACTTTTTAGGCCTTTTTCAATTTAAAAACAATAACATTATGGACCATATTGCTCCCAACGGAAACAAAACAGCACTATCCAAAATGACTACTGAAGTACCACTTAGTCCTCCTTTTTATAGACCCATTGCCAAAGAGATAGAAGTTTTTGAACATTCTTATAAAAGCAAAATCCCATTTTTATTAAAAGGGCCTACAGGTACCGGTAAATCAAGATTTATCGAATATATGACATATCAATTGGGTAAGCCCCTAATTACAGTTAGTTGCCATGAAGAAACCTCTTCTACCGATTTAATCGGAAGGTATATTATCAAAGGAGCCGAGACCATCTGGCTGGATGGCCCACTAACCACAGCAGTTAAAAAAGGAGCAATTCTTTATTTGGACGAAATTGCAGAAGCAAGACCAGATGTAATTGTTGCCATTCATTCACTTACAGATCATAGAAGAGAGTTGTTCGTTGATAAGTTAGGAGAAACCATAAAAGCACATCCCGATTTTATGTTAGTCGCTTCTTTTAATCCCGGGTATCAAAGAGGGTTTAAAGAATTAAAACCTTCAACCAGGCAACGTTTTGTAGCTGTATCTTTTGATTACCCAGAGGCCAAAATTGAAACCGATATTTTGATAAATGAAACAGATGTTCTTCCGGCAGAAGCCAAGAAATTGGTAAACATTGCAAACAAAGTAAGAAACTTAACCGAGTTAGGTCTAACCGAAACTGTTTCGACACGATTGCTGGTTGATGCAGCAAAATTAATCCATTCTGGGTTACCAAAACGTCTTGCAGTACATGTAGCTATTGTAGAACCTCTCACAGATGATCTAGAGGTGATAAGTGCTTTAAAAGATCTGTGTGATTTGATGATATAATTTAAAATGCAGAATGTTTGGTAATGAGTGTTTAGTTACTCTAAACCAAAATGTAACATATCAATACTAAAATCATGTTTGAGTTTGAACCAGATGAATACATCTTTACCAAATTTGCCCATTATTTCAAGCGTCGCAGAAAGAAAAAAGAAGCAAATTTGACTTACGCAGTAAAGTTAAACGATATAAAACCTCGTTTGACCATTTTTGCAAGAGCTATTACAGGTAAGTCTATAGAAATTTATGAAGCAGAAAGAGAAGGTGGTTATAAAAATAATAACTTCTTTCTGCCTTCAAAATATGCTGAATTTTTAACGATCGAAGAAAATATTTCTTTTTATCTATTTAGAGTATTATACCTGGCTACTCAAAAAAACTTGGATTTGAACTGGAATGATACTTTAGAACATTCAGTAGAAGAATCCCGAATACTAGCCTCAGATACTTCATCAAAAGTGTTAAAACATTTATTTGAAGAATTCCCGATCACCGAGAATTATTTCCAAAAATTCATAGCGTATTATGCTGGAAAAACTAAAAAAGACACACAAATAGATTATTCATTTATTTATGGAAAGTGGATGCGCAATATTCCTGAAGAAATGCTTAATGAAACTTTGAATAATTTTACTGAAAAAATAAAAACTGCCAACCCAGAGCAGCCAAAAACAACTTTGAAAGCTAATGCTGTAGAAGAAATAATTTCGATTCAAGTAGATGAAAAACAAGTAGAAGATGCTGTTTTGCAACATCAGTTTGAAAAGGTGGAAACGGCAGATGAATTTGGAGGGAATTTCAAAGACATGGATGGAGATGATGAGCTAGATGATCATGCTAATGCTTTAGAAGATTTAAATATGAAGTACACTGTGCGAGTTGATGACACAGCACATTCTGTTTATCAGGCAGATTTCATTGAAAATACAACTATAGCAGAAAGTGCCGAAAGAAATGAAAAAGGGTATTTTATCCCTTATGATGAATGGAATTATGCAAAGCGTACGTATAAAGACAATTTTTGTAAAGTATATCCCAAAACCATCCTAAAAACAGATGTTGGATATTATAAAAAAACAATATCGAAAAATGGGTCTACACTGCTTGGACTAAGAAAAATGTTGACAACAGTTAATAATAAATATCAACAACAACGCAGACAGACACAAGGAGAGGAGTTTGATTTAGATGCCATAACCGATTTGTTTGTCGATGTACATTCTGGTATAACTCCATCAGAGAAAATATATTTATCAAAACAAAAAAAAGAAAAAGATCTATCTATTTTACTGTTGTTAGACATTAGCTTATCTAGCGATGGTTATGCTGCCGGTAATCGAGTTATCGATGTAGAAAAACAAGTTTCCATTCTTTTTGGTGAAATATTAGATGAATTTAATATCGATTTCTCGATCAATTGTTTCTATTCTAAAACCAGAAATCATTCTAGTTACATAACGATTAAAGGTTTTGATGATCACTGGAGTAAAGCAAAATTTAAAATAGGAGCCGTAGAACCTGGAGGATATACTCGTATTGGACCCGCACTTCGACATTCGGGGGCATTGTTGGATAAACGAAATACTAAGAATAAATGGATTATTCTTATTTCTGATGGAAAACCAAACGATTATGACAGATATGAAGGAAAATATGGTATCAATGATATAAAACAAGCCTTACGAGAACTCAATGAACGTCAAATAAATTCGTATGCCCTGGCAATTGAAGCACAGGCAAAATATTATTTACCGCAAATGTTTGGACAAAACCATTATCAAATTTTAACAACACCAGTAGAGCTATTACAATCATTAGTAAAACTCTACGAGAAGATTAAACACCAAAATTAAATGAACTCTTTTTTGCCAGAAGTAGAAAAATTACCAGAGGGACACCCGGTAAAAGTGTATTATCAGGAAAGTGAACTCATCCAGGAATTATTATCTGAATTATATGAAGCAGACGCTATAGCAGACTTTCAACAGTATTTCAATATATTTAATCAGTTAACAACCATAGAAAAACGATTTGCTCGAAAAGAGAACCAGCTATTTCCATATTTAGAGAAACATGGTTGGAATGGCCCCAGCCGGGGAATGTGGTCTTTTCATGACAATTTAAGAGACCAGATTAGGCTGTTAAATACACATAATGCAGAGAGAAATACTACTAAAATCATAGAAAACCTTCCGTATTTGATAGAAGGAATAAAGCGGCTTCTCACTATTGAAGATATGAGATTGTTTCCTATAGCTATGCAAATACTTAGTGAAGAAGACTGGAAAGAATTTTATGAAGGAGATGAAGAAATGGGATGGATGTTATCTCAGAAACCTAAACCATATCCCGCAATAGAAACAGCATATATTCACCCAAGCGAAGATTTTACCGAACGTGATTTACCATTTTCTTTAGAAGATACCTTTCATTATGATGAGGGCTACATGACCCCAAATCAGGTAAACCTATTGCTTCGCTATTTACCGGTTGATATTACTTATGTAGATGAAAACGACAAAGTCATTTTTTATAATAGGGGAGAAGATCGTGTTTTTCCCAGAAGCAAAGGAATTATAGGAAGAGAAGTTCGTTTTTGTCACCCTCCCAAAAGTGTAGATATGGTACTACGTATAGTAGATGAATTTAGAGCAGGTACAAAAGATGTGGCAGAATTCTGGTTTAATTATAGAGGTCAGGTAATTCATATCCGATACTTTGCCATTAGAGATAAGCACAAAAATTATAAAGGAGTTATCGAAATGTCTCAGGATGTAACCGAAATTCAAAAACTAAATGGAGAAAAACGACTGTTGGATTGGGATTAAAAAAACACATAGAAAAGGATTAAAGAAGATAAATGAAACAAACACCTATTAACTATAGCAATATATACTACCCGCCAGGAGGAATTCTTATGTGGATTATAATTTCTTTAGAATTAATAACTTTTGGAATGGCTATAATAGCAATGGTATACTGTGGCAAACAAGAGCCTGATCTTTTTCATCAATCAAGGATGCTGTTAAATCCAGTTTATGGAATTATTAATACTATTCTTTTGCTTACCAGCGGTTTTTGTATGGCAATTTCGGTTCATTATCTAAAAATTAATATCCCACAAAAATCTAAAATACTGTTGTTAGCAACAATGCTGTTTGGGATGTTATTTTTAATAATAAAAACCTTTGAATACAACGAAAAAATAAATCTGGGCCTTGATATTAATCACAATTTGTTTTTTACATTTTATTGGTTACTCACTTTATTTCATGTCATACATGTTATTGTTGGCTTGGTGATATTAGGCTCTGTTTACTTTGGACTAAGAAATAAGAAAACAAATATAGAAGATGTTGAAGCAAGTGCTTCATTTTGGCATATGTGTGATTTGATATGGTTATTTATCTTTCCTATCATTTATCTATTTTTTTGATAAAAAAAAGACATGTCTGTTTTAAGTGATGCACACTAATTTTAAAAGATATCCTATGAAAAAAAGTATAACTATTACCTACGTGTTTTTAATATTGCTAACCGTTATTTCGGGAATAATATCTGGTGCAATAAATAAAAATATTTCTTTTATCATTTTACTGTTATCTGCATTAAAATTTATTGGCGTATCGTTTTATTTTATGGACTTAAAAAAAGCACATACTTTTTGGAAATCTATTATAATAGGGTATGCTATAGCATTGGTTATCATTGTTTTGATGATTTAATGATGTCGTTGTTTTGTAAATGCAAATCGATCCGCAATAGATATGAATAATGTATTGAAAAATTGACACAAATTTTGAATACATGAACTGATATTTATCATAATTTTTTTATGAGTTTGATCCTATCTTTAGTATAGAATTTAAACCTAATAGAATGAAAAAAAGAACACCTGTTTCCAAAATTATGACTTCCGATGTAATTACCTTAAATCACACTAATGGTTTAGAAACAGCGGAAAAGCTATTTAAAGAAAATAATATCCGTCATATTCCTGTAGTTAGTGGCGATGCTATTATTGGTATGTTAAGTTATACCGATTTACTACGTATAAGTTTTGCCGATGCTGTAGAAATAGAAGAGCAAGATGTTGACACAGTAGTTTACGAAATGTTTACTATAGAACAGGTAATGGCAAAAAACCTGGTAAGTGTAAGCTCTAGTACTACAATCAAGGAAGTTGCAGAAATATTGTCGAAAAAAGAATTTCATGCATTACCTGTAGTAGATAATGATAAACTGGTAGGTATAGTAACCACAACAGATTTGATAAATTATTTATTAGATCAATTCTAATAACTCGGTTTTTAGAAAATGCAAAAAAGGGAAGTAATGTGCTTCTCTTTTTTGTTGAAATAAAGTAAAGTTTGATCTACCGTATTCCATAAAATTTAGTTAAACTTCTATAGAGAAAACAGATTTTAGTATTTTTAAGATCAAAGTATATTATATGAGTACCATACCAAAAACAATATTTGAATTTTTAAAAGATCTAAAAGAAAACAATCATCGAGATTGGATGACAGAAAATAAGAAACAGTATCAGAGTAATGAAAAAATACTCAAAGCGTTTTATGCATCTGTCGCAGAACGATTAAATGAGAAAGATGAGATCGAAAAAACTAAAGTATTTAGAATTAATCGAGATGTTCGTTTTAGTAAAAATAAAACACCGTATAATGTACATCGCAGCGCAAGTTTTAGCAGGGCAGGAGTACATAGGAGAGGAGGATATTATTTGCGATTAGAACCGGGTAATTCACTTATGGCAGGAGGTTTTTTTAGCCCAGAACCAGCAGATTTATTAAGGGTTAGGAAAGAATTCGAAATGGATGATCAAGAGATTCGTGAAATATTATCAAATGCAGATTTCAAGAAAGCATTTAATGGTTTTGACTCTTCAAACCAGGTAAAGACAGCTCCAAAAGGATTTAGTAAAGATCATCCTAATATTGATTTAATCAAAAATAAATCATTTTTTGTAGCACATAACTTTACAGATACAGAGGTTTTTGCGCCTGATTTTCTGGATAAAGTAGTATACCATTATGAATTACTAAGACCATTTTTTGATTATATGAGCGATGTGCTTACGACAGACCTTAATGGTGTTTCTTTAATTGAGTAAAGAATAATGGAAATACGAATCATAAAAGATAATAGAAGAAATGTATTGTCTTGTATTAGAGAAGATGGTAGTATAACCAGTACTGGTTTAGGCCCTGACCTTCCTAACCATGATATGGCACATTTTGTTGTAGAATCTTATTTTGGTTTAAAACAAGGATTTTATGGAATGATAAAATCAGGGATGACTATAGAAGACCTTTCTAATAAAGAAATTATTAAAACCTTAGGAAAAGAATCCTGGCTTGCTGAGATTTTGGCTAGAAACCTTCAAGCATTAGGTTCGGGTTCTAGTACAATAGAAGAATTTATTTCTTTGGTTACCTGGGAAACAAATACGATGTCAATTCAACCTCCAAAAATGAAGTTATCCGATGTTAAAAAAATCAAATTCAGTTTTGATGTGCTATGTAAGCAATGGAAACAATTATCTGATCAGGATCGTCTGAGTTTGATGTTTTAAAAAATTATATTACTAACATTGGAAAATTCTGTGAGGTTTTATAAATAAATCATTTTAAATTTAAAAACCTCACAGATATATTGACCAGTAAACAACAAACTTTTCGATTTTGATTTAATGTAGTTTATGTTGTGATAGGATAGATATAGAAAATTAAACCTGAGTCATTCCCCCATCAACTTCTAATTCTATACCATTGATATAGGATGCATCATCAGATGCTAGGAATAAAGCAGATTTAGCTATTTCTTCTGGAGTCCCAAAACGACCCAAGGGTACTTGCCTGGCAAAACCTTTTCCCATTTCTTCTGAAACATCTTTTGGTAGCCCCATTTTACTAAAAATTGGAGTTGTAATAGGTCCTGGGGAAATAGAATTAACGCGAATACTTCTGGACTTTACTTCTGATGTTAAAACCCTTTGGTAGGCACGTAAGGCGCCCTTGGTAGCAGAATATATCGCTAGACCATCAAAGGCTCGATGTGTTACTACAGAGTTATTAAAAAGGATTGTTCCTTGATCATTAATATGTGGTAATGCTTCTTTAACCGCTAATATTGGTCCTTTTACATTAATATTAAAAATCTCTTCATAATGTGCTTCTGTGATTTCATGGGTTGGAGTAGGGCGTAAAACAACGCCAGCATTAAGGAATAGAATATCAATTTTACCATATTTATTTATGGCTTCTTTAATCAATCTTTTATTATCTTCTGGTTTGGCTACATCTGCTGTAACGGTTATAAAATCCCCTACAAGTGTTTTTGAAACTTCATCCAATGCTTCCTGGCGTCTTCCTGAGAGTACCACTTTGGCACCTTCTTGTAAATACAGCTTAGCCGTTGCTAATCCGATTCCGCTGTTTGCTCCTGTAATAACGGCTACTTTGTTGTGCAGTTTTTTCATCTTAATTGATTTTTTGTTAATAAATTTTACTTGAGGCAATTATTTCGAATATGCTAAACGATACATCTGACAATCCAATAATTCCCTTATAAGGTTTCTACTGGGGAAGTAGAAATAGAATTATTTTTATCGAATATGCGGTAGAAATCATCATTGTAGTGATACACACGATGTATATCATTAGAATGATGTGTATGTGTTAAGAAATTTTTAGAATTGAAGAATAAACGATATCCCGAAAGGAATATATCTGAGGTTGATTTATTATTCTGAAGTACTATTGCTTTATGATAAGTATAGTGTCTATTTGTAGTAACAGGTATTATTTTTTTGAAGAAATCTCTATATAATTCTGTTTGACAGAACCATTTGTGAGTATCATTTTTTTCTCCCATAGTATAGTGGTTTTAAGAAGTATATACCAGATGGGATTTGTCTGGAAATTACGCAAAAAAAGTAAGTTTTTTTATGCGTATAATTAATTTTAAGAGTATAATATACAAATAATCAATGTGTTATGCAAAACCTAATATTTTGAGTTTTATAGAATTTTGATATTAAAAAGAACGATAAAAGAATTGAGACGCATTTAAAAAGGCCGATTTCTATCAAAATCAGCCTTTTTTATGGAGAAGTATTTTATATTTGACTTAGCCCACCATCAATTTCTAAATCCACGCCATTAATAAAAGATGCATCTTCTGAGGCTAGAAATAAAGCGGATTTTGCAACTTCTTCAGAAGTCCCAAAACGACCTAATGGCACTTGTTGAGCAAAACCTTTACCCATTTCTTCAACAACATCTTCTGGTAATCCCATTTTACCATATATAGGTGTTTCTATAGGCCCTGGCGCAATAGAATTAACACGAATACCTCTAGACTTTACCTCAGAGGTTAAAACACGTTGGTAAGCTCGTAATGCTCCTTTGGTTGCAGAATAAACACCTAATCCATCAAACCCTTTTTGAGAAACAATAGAGTTTGTAAATAGTATAGCTCCACCGTCATTGATATGAGGCAATGCTTCTTTGGTAGCTAATATTGGTCCTTTTACATTGGTATTAAATAAAGTATCATAATGCTCTTCTGTTATTTCATGTGCAGGTGCTACTGGTGCAATTCCTGCGTTTAGGAAGAGAATATCAATTTTTCCATATTTAGTGGTTGCTTCCTCAATTAATCTTTTGTTGTCCTCTGCGTTGGTTACATCGGCTTTTATGGTAATGAAATCACCTTCTAGTGCTTCTGAAACTTGATCCAGTGCCTCTTGGCGTCTTCCCGAAAGTACCACTTTGGCTCCTTCCTGTAAATACAGCTTTGCTGTTGCCAATCCAATTCCGCTATTGGCCCCGGTAATAACTGCAACTTTGTTTTGTAACTTTTTCATTGTATTATTTTTGTATTTATAAATAGTTTATTTGAAACAATCGTTTCAAAATAGGTTAAAAAAAATTAGTATAGTACTTTGAGTACAGTACGAGTGAGATTTCTTAAATCATTTTCATTTTTATTTAGTATTCCCGTCATTCTAAGTCCTTGTATAGACGAAAAGAGGTATAATGCATATTGACCAGCCGTCTGATGCTGATTAAATATCTTTTCCATTTGCCCTTTGGTCACAATATCTTCAAGCATCGCAATCATTCGGTCTTGATTTTTTTCCATAAAGGATTTAATCAAAGGCTCCTGGTTTGTCATTTCTGATTTACAATTAATAACCAAACAACCTTTACGATCATTATCATTAATAATTTCATGAATATATAAATCAAAAATAGCTTCAATAGCCTCGCTTGCATTATAAGATTGTGCTAACTTTTGGCTAAAACTGTTTCCATATGTAGACTGATAATGTGAAAGAACTTCGAGAAACATATTTAATTTACTTCCAAAAGAGTTGTAAATACTCGATCGATTTAAATCAGTAGCATCTACCAAATCTTGCATAGAAGTACCATTGTATCCCTTTTTATGAAATACTTCGGTAGCTTTTTGCAACACCGTGTTTCTGTTAAATGTTTCTACTTTTGGCATACTTAATATGAAATGATCGTTTCAAAAATAATTAAAATTGGCAATGTGTATTGTTATAAAAATCATAAAGTTTATAAAATGAGTTTCATCATCATGTCTGTTTGAAGATCTGTTCCTAACATAAAATTGTGAGTATCAAAGATTTTAAAACCATTTCTTTTATAAAACTTGATAGCTCCAGGATTTTTCTCCCAGACACCTAACCAGATAAATTCTATAGATTTTTCTTTTGCTATTTGTAAGATTTTTTGAAATAGCGATTGCCCAATTTTTTCCCCTTGATGCTCTTTTACGACATATATTCGTTCTATTTCTAGAGTGTTACCTTCTACGGGTTCTGTTTGGGCACTATCAAAATTTATTTTAATATATCCAGCTATTTGATTATTTATCCACGCAAAGTAAAACTTAGAGTTTGGGTTATGAAGCTCTCGTGTAATGTTATCCAAGGTGAATTTTTCATTAAGGTACCCATTGATATTTTCTTCTGTGTTATGAGGAGGACCAAAGGCATCGTAAAATGTCTGACGCCCTATATCCAATAACTTACGGTTATCTTTTAGTTGCACTGGTTTGATTAGAACTTCTGGTAATTCCATATTGATACTGAACTAATTGGACATTAATTTTTTAAAAACCTATACACAAGATCATCACTACATTTACAGCTGCCAAATTCTGGGAACTTAGAAAATAGAGATTGCGATTGCAGTGGTTAATTAACAAGCATAAAAGACCAAAGTGAATGTATCATTTCGGTTTTTTTAAATTAGATAATACGTTTGATCACTCTTAATTTATGAGTATGTGTACGTTTTTCGGGGTTATAAATCCCAGTGTGATCTATACGATCTACACGTACTTTACCATGAGCATGGATGATGTAATTATCTTTCATTATAATACCTACATGGGTAATTGCACCTTCTTCATTATCAAAAAATGCCAGATCTCCAGGTTCACTTTCTTCAATAAAACTTAACGGATCTCCTTGTGTTGCTTGTTGAGACGCGTCTCGTAATAATTTATACCCATTAAGTTTATATACCATTTGAGAAAATCCACTACAATCAATACCAAAATTTGTTTTTCCTCCCCATAGGTACGGTGCATTAAGAAATAGAAAAGCGGTATTTACGATATTATCTTTAGGTTGTTTTTCTGTAATTCGGGTCCCTTCATAGTGATGCTTAAAAAAGTCTAATGCTTTGAGAGAAGATCCAAGAGGAATAAGCATTAGTTGGTTCTCATCACAGCTTACAAATTCGACCATATCTCCCACCATGCAAAGCGGTTTTTTATCGAAATTAGTATATTCTTCTTCGGTGATTTCTACATATTGTTTGTTATCAATCCAGCCTTCATAACGATCAAAAGCCAATCGAATTTTACTCCATTTTTTACGTTTTTCTAGCACTTTAAAATGTTCACCATATAATACTTGGGAAACCATCTCACTAGGGTCTTGAGGTTCAAAACGTAACGGGACAATACTTAAATTACAAATACCGTATTGCATGAATTTTTTATAGGAAAAAGACGAATAAACGTCAGATTATTATATGATTAGATTGAAATTCAGAACATCGAAGTTAAGGGAACAGCTTTCGACCCTTAACTTCGATTTTCTAATGTACAACTATACTCTTTCGATTACCATAGCCGATGCGCCACCACCACCATTACAGATAGCTGCAGCACCGATCTTGGCGTTGTTTTGTTCTAATACGTTGATTAAGGTAATTAATATTCGTACACCAGAGCATCCTAGTGGATGTCCTAGAGAAACAGCACCACCATTTACATTGGTATTGGTGTCATTAAGTCCCAGAATTTTTTGATTTGCTAGTCCAACAACAGAGAAAGCTTCGTTAAATTCAAAGAAATCTACATCATCAAGAGAGATTCCTGCTTTTTCTATTGCTTTAGGTAATGCTTTTGCAGGAGCAGTAGTAAACCATTTCGGCTCTTGCGCAGCATCTGCATAACTTTTTATTCTTACAAGAGGTTCTAATCCAAGTTCCTGAGCTTTTTCGGCGCTCATAACAACAACAGCTCCTGCACCGTCATTAATTGTAGAAGCATTCGCAGCAGTAACTGTTCCTTCTTTAGAAAAAGCAGGACGTAAAGCAGGTATTTTTTCCATTTTTACGTTTTTATATTCTTCGTCTTCTGTAATCATAACCGGTTCCCCGCGACGTTGTGGTACTGCTACAGGAACTACTTCATTATTAAATTTACCATCTGCCCAAGCTTTTGCAGAACGCTCGTATGATTGGATAGCAAAAGCATCCTGATCTTCTCTGCTAAAATTATGTTCTGTAGCACAAAGATCTGCACAAACTCCCATTGCATTATGGTCATAAGCATCTACTAATCCATCTTTTTGCATACCATCATCCATAGTCTGAGGCCCAAATTTATGCCCTGCTCTTAATCGCACATAATGAGGTATTAAACTCATATTTTCCATCCCTCCGGCAACTACAATATCTGCATCACCCAAAGCAATGGTTTGTGCAGCATGCATAACAGCTTTCATACCACTCGAACATACTTTATTTACAGTTGTACAAGGAACAGTATCGTTGATACCTGCTCCTAACGCAGCTTGCCTGGCAGGAGCTTGTCCATTTCCGGCCTGAACTGCATTACCCATATATACCTCCTGAACTAGTGAAGGATCCAGGTTTATTTTATCTAATGCACCTTTGATTGCAGTAGCTCCTAATTGGGTAGCCGGAACAGTAGATAAACTTCCCATAAAACTTCCTATTGGTGTACGTACTGCAGATACGATTACTACTTCTTTACTCATTATTTATGTTTTAAAAATGTGTGTATTGTTTTTTGCGAATTTAGTGATTTTTAAAGGATATGCATAGTGAAGTTACTAACAAGAGTTATAATGGGGTACTGACTTATTTTTTATGCTACATTGAGTGATGATTTCGAATTACAAAAAGATTCTATTGTTACCTGGTCTATAAATGATTTCACTGTTTTCAGGGTGTTTCACAAATTTTTTAGAGCATAATTTTGCGTAAAAAAAGTAATGAGAAATTTAAAATATACTTTTACTTTGTTTATGAGTATTCTAACTATAGCATGTTCTAATGATGATGATACTGTAGCAACTATAATTACCATAAAAGATTTTGAAACAGTTATAAAAGAGAATCCGGTTGTTGATCAAGAATTGGGTGTTATAGAGGCGAGTACCAATCTAGGAACATTAGATTACAGTATTAAATCAGAAGATCCTGCAGGTGCTTTTGCTATTGATAGTAAAACAGGAAAACTAACAGTAAAAGATGCTACCCTGTTTGATTATGAAACTAATCCTAAACTTACAGCTATAGTGTTGATTAAGGTAGGAGGAGAAGGTAAAGAAGTAACGGTAACAGTAGATTTGATCAATATTGATAAGCCTACCATAACGGTAAAAGATTTTGAAACCATTATAGATGAGAACCCTGATCAAGGGCAAGAGTTGGGTACTATAGAAGCAACTACCGATGAAGGGGAATTAGCATATATTATCAAAACTGAAGAACCCACAGGCGCTTTTGCTATTGATAATAAAACAGGAAAACTAACAGTAAAAGATGTTACCCTGTTTGATTATGAAACCCGAGATCAACTTACAGCTATAGTGTTGATTAAGAGTGGAGAAGAAAGTAAAGAGGCAAAAATAACTGTACATCTTAATAATATTGATGGAGCCGCAACTATAACTGTAAAAGATTTCGAAACCACTATAGATGAAAATACAGAGCAAAGACAAGGTTTAGGGTTTGTAAAAGTAACCACCAATACAGGTAAACTAACCTATAGTATTAAAAAAGAGAATCCCGAAGGAGCATTTATGATATTCCCTAGTGAAAAAGGGGAAGAAAGAGAAAATGGCTTTCATATAGAGATAAAAGATATTAGTTTATTTGATTATGAAAAAAGAACAGAACTTACTGCTATAGTATTGGTAACAAATGGAGAAACAAGCAAAGAAGTAACTATAACAGTGAAACTAAATGATATTGTAGGGGATATTAATTTTGCTGACCTCAATTTTAAAAAGGCTTTATTAAAGCATACCGATCCTGTAATTGACACTAATGATGATGGGCAAATAACCGAAGATGAAGCTAAAATTATTACAACACTAAATGTAAAACTAAAAAGTATTACTGACCTTTCTGGAATTGAATATTTTACAGCATTGATTACACTAGATTGTAGCACAAATAATAATTTGACTACTCTAGATTTAAGTAAAAATATAGCATTGACCGAACTGGATTGTAGTAGTAACGACATAATTACCTTAGATGTAAGCAAAAACATTGAATTAACTAAACTACATTGTAGTGATAATGATTTAACCTCTGTTGATGTGGGTAAAAACGTAAAACTAAATTTTTTGAATACTTCTCAAAATCCATTAATAGATTTGGATATAAGTAAAAACATAGTATTAGAGACGTTAGGTTATGGCGATGAAAATAGCCCGTTAACTACTTTAGATATAAGTAAAAACACAAAATTGTCCACTTTGTTTATTGGATATACTGACTTAACCTCTATAGATTTGAGCAATAATACCGAATTAACTAGACTAGCTTTTCTTTTTAGTAATATGACAACTCTGGATTTAAGTAATAATACAGCACTAACTCATCTGGATTTTCTGGCATGTACTATAAATACATTAGATCTAAGTAATAATGTTGCATTAACTAATCTAGCCTGTAATGGAGCCAACCTATCCTCTCTAAATTTGAAGAATGGTAACAATGCGAATTTAACAGCTAGTTTTCGCAATAACCCCTCTCTTACATGTGTAGAGGTTGATGATCCTACTGCAAACTATAATTGGTCTAAAGATGATACAGCGGTATATTCTAGTAATTGTTCTTTATAAGTATAATGTAAAAATCATATAAAACAAAAAACGATGATCCCAGATCATCGTTTTTTGTTTTATATCTTATATCTTTTCGGGTTATAATTATAATCACATCAAAGAACTCGTTTTAACCATTTCATATAAATATAATTGAAGAAGATAAATTTTGAAGAAAAAAGAATTACTCAAGATAAGTTCTTTTAGTATTTTTGGGTAATTTCTAAAATATGAAAAGTTTTTTGAACAAATTATATAAAAAACAATCCTCTATATATAGGATTTTTCTTTTTATATGTACGACAGCACTAATTGTATACTTATTTCCGAAAGGAGGGATATTTAAATATGAATTTACAAAAGGTAAACCCTGGCAATATGAAAATTTATACGCTCCTTTTGATTTTGCAATTGCAAAAACCGAAGCAGAAATAGAGGAAGAGAAAAAACGAATTAATGATAATGTAATTCCTTATTTTGAATACGACACTATAATAGCTAATTCTGCAAAAGAATCTTATGATACCGCATTTTCTAATTACTTAAAATCACTTGATCAAAGCAGTAGTAGGGATGAAGCAAAGCTTTTTGGTAGAATATTGTTAAATGATATATATAGACATGGAGTGCTGCAAGAAAAATACTCTTATGACAGTGACAGACAAATTTTTTTAAATAAAGGAAATACTGCAGAAGCAATAACATATGGTCAAATTCTAACTTCTGATGTCTTAACTAAAACCATTAATTCCCGTATCGATAAAAGTGAATATACAAAGTTTAAAAGCGATTACGTTGCCTTGTTTTATGATTTGATAAAACCAAATGTTAGGCTAAACAAAAGGCTAACAGAGAGTACTTTGGAAATTGAACTAGAGAAAGTTCTTACTACAAGAGGAGGAGTATCCAGGGGGAGTAGGATTATAGCCAAAGGAGAGGTAGTAGAAGGAAATAAATTGCAAATATTAAATTCGTTAAAAGCAGAATATGAATCCCAGGTATGGAGCGATAAAAACTTCTATTGGATTGTTTTAGGGTATTGCTTATTGGTTTCATTAGCACTTATGATGCTCCTATTGTTTATTAAAAAATATAGAACAGATATATATGAAAACAATACTCAGGTAACTTTTATTTTCTTTAATGTTCTTTTTCTGGTATTGATAACTACCTTAGTAGTTAAATACCGATCAGATTATATCTATGTTGTTCCTTTGTGTATTCTTCCTTTGGTTCTTAAAGCATTTTTTGATTCGAGATTGGGATTGTTTACTCATGTAATTACAGTACTTATACTGGGGTTTGTTGTTCCTAATAGTTACGAGTATACTTTTTTGCAGATTATTGCAGGAATTGTAACAATATTAACAATTTCAGAATCTTTTAAGCGGGCTAATTTGTTTATTTCTGTGGGCCAGATCACATTAATTTATATTCTGGCATATATTGCATTTCATATTATTCATGAAGGAAGTATAAGTAATATAGACTGGGTAACAGTTGGGTTGTTTGTAATAAGTGGATTTGCAACTCTTATAGTACACCCTTTAATCTATGCTTATGAAAAGGTTTTTGGATTAATTTCTGATGTTTCATTATTAGAACTTAGTGATACAAATTCGGTTTTACTTAAAGAATTATCTAATAAAGCACCAGGAACATTTCACCATTCACTTAATGTGGCTAATATTGCAGAGGCTGCCGCTAATGAAATAGGAGCTAATGCTATGCTGGTAAGAGTAGGAGCATTATATCATGATATTGGTAAGATGGCAAACCCTACATATTTTACCGAAAATCAATCTGCTTCTGGTAATGCACATGATGTGTTATCTCCAAAAGAGAGTGCAAAAATTATTATTAATCATGTGATACGAGGAATAGAGATTGCTAAAAAAAATAACTTACCTGATCGTGTTATCGATTTTATTAGAACTCACCACGGTACTAGTACTGTTTACTATTTTTATAGCAAAGAAAAAGAAACTAATGAAAATGTGAATATTGAGGATTTTAGGTATCCCGGTCCGAAACCATTTTCTAAAGAAACTGCTATTTTGATGATGAGTGATAGTGTAGAAGCTGCTTCAAAAAGCCTTAAAGACCCTACAAGTAGTTTAATCGATTCTTTTGTAGAAAAAATAGTAAGCAAACAAATGGAAGATAACCAGTTTCTGAATGCCAATATTACTTTTAAAGAAATCCAACAGATCAAAAAAGTCTTTAAACGTAAACTAACCAATATTTACCACCTTAGGATAGAGTATCCAGAGTAATTATTAGATATGAATATTGATTATGTATGTAATAGTAATTACTGAAGTTTCACTCTTCAATTACTCAGTCTTCTTTAGGTATTTTCGATCCATCCAAAAAGTTCCAAAAGGGATAATAGAACAAACTAAAACAATCATAAGTGTTTTGGTGTTCCATTGTTTTTCTGGTTTCACAAGAAATGCAAATACAATATAAATTAGAAAAAGAAACCCATGAGCCATCCCTATTATTTTATTAGGCTCCGGAGATTCGAAAATATATTTTAAAGGCATGGTTACAAAGAGAATGAGTAGGTATGAAATACCCTCAAGATAGCTAATTAGTCTAAAGCTTGAAATCATAAAATTATTGGTGTTACGTTATTTTTCTGGAGTATAATTTAGTTCGAATACCTCTAGATTAAAATAGGGTATTGCAGATAGTAAATGATCAAAAATATCTGCCATTATCTGTTCATAGTTTTTCCAAACTTTGTTATTACTAAAGGCATATATTTCTAAAGGTGTTCCTTGTGCAGAAGGTGGTAATTGACGACTCATAATTGTCATTTCCTTATTGATAAACGGGTGGTTTTCTAGATATAACTCTACATACATTCTAAAAACCCCCATGTTAGTCAGGTTTCTTCCGTTCATCAATATACTTTTATCAATCTTAGATTGTTGATTGTAAGAGTCTATTTTTTGTTGAGTTGAAGTAAGATACCCTTCAATAAGTTCAATTTTTTTTAATTTATTGAGATCATCTTCAGATAAAAATGAAATACTCGATGTTTTGATTAATAATGCTCTTTTAATTCTCCTTCCGCCAGAATTCATCATACCTCTCCAGTTTTTAAAAGACTGTGATGTAAGATAATATG